>JACZKP010000136.1 GCA_014860005.1 Verrucomicrobiota bacterium
CCAGCCAGCGTGAGGCTACGCCTTGCTCGCGTTTCATCCCACAGTCTTCAGCGCCGCTATATTCCCACATTGCTTTGCCTCAATCCACCTTCACCCCCGCTTGTAACCATCCCGCACTTAATCAAAATGAGAACTGCTGTCCCGCCTCAAGCCGCTGCGCCGTCACCAGATATTGCCACCGCTGAACAAGAAAGTTCGTGCGGTTTCGACGGATTATGTTGCTTGTTCCTCGCCAGACCATCGTTCGAATCGTCTGTGAATCTCAATGGCAGGGTTGAGAACGGGAGCGAAGGAACACTTCGAAGCGTGGTCGTTCTGGATATGCCATTCGCTGCGCTAGAAATGATAATCAATGGTGAACACGTGCAGATTCAGCCCCGGGTTATGCCGGTGCAGGCTCGCATTGGAGGTGTGCTGAAAGCGATAACCCACCGTCACACGCCGTCCCAACTTGGCGAGCAGGCCGGCATGACTGGCGAACTGCAGTGGTGCGCCAAAATCCCTGTTACCGAACTTCTGGCGGCTCAAAATCGTGGGGCTGACGCCGCTCAGCAACTCCACAGGGACTCGTGCATGCCCAAGGCTGAGCATGGGGCCAAGCCTGCCCACAACCCCGTCCTCCCCGCGTCCGCCGAGCCAGCCCGCCGACATTTCCAACTGGCACTGCCACGTCCAGTTCGCGCCTGAAGTGCGGCTCCAAGGGAGATTCCAGATGGCGTAACCTTCCGAACTGAGAAAACGGTCGCTGCCCTGATGGTGGGAGAAGCCAAATCATGCACCGGATGAACTCAGCCCGAATTCCGAAGTAGCGTTGGACGCGGCAGCGGGTAGAACCGGCCACCAGTCTGTGCCGAGCGGCGACTCGCTGCTCAGAACGAGCAGGCGGCGCGATTGCTTTTGTGCGTCAGTTTCCAAAGGGAACGTCCCTCCCGTTCCGTCGCACGGGTCGCCTGTGCTACCCACTTCAACTTCGGAGTTTGGATTCAATCCAAAGTCCTCCGCCCAGGTCGAAATAGCGCTGACCGCCAGCAAGATGAAGATGGGGTTTACAAATTTCATGGTGCAACTGGTCACCGTCAGACAGTTGGGTCGCCGCAAAAATTTAAAGGCGGGTTGAACCGTGTCTGCGGCCGTATCGCTTAGTTGCTTTAACCAGATATGTCAAAAGGTCTTTACCGACGTCTTTACCACAGACAGCAGAGCTGCGCGGGCACTTCGCGGGATAATGCCTTGCCAAACAGTGGGATTCTGCCAAACGAGATCTCTTGTAACTTGCGAACGGGTCGCGGCTCAATTTATGTGAGTAACACTATGAAGTGCGAAGAACTGTTAAGACTGCTTAACGAATACGTGGATGGGACGGTGGATCCCGGTCTCTGCGCAGAATTCGAGAAACACATGGCGGGCTGCAACCCGTGCCAGGTGGTCGTGGACAATATTCGTAAAACCATCACCCTCTACCGGAACGGCCAGCCGTGCGAAATGCCGCTGGAGTTTCGCAATCGCCTGCATGCCGGCTTGCGCCGGAAGTGGAAGGAGCAGCACCCCGTCGCATGAAGCGATTCTCGTCACTTTCCGCTTTGGTTTTCCTGGCTGTGGCGGTCACCAGTTGCGGCCCGGGAATTGACAAAACCGTCACTCCCTTGCCCAAGCCTTTGTCACCGGAGCTTCACGCCGCTGCGTTGCAGCAGGGGAAAGCCATCGTTGCCGAGACCTTCAGCCTGTTGAGTTCGAACCTCCAATCCGCGATTCAATCCGGTGGCGTGAGCAATGCATTACCGTTCTGCTCCGTTGCTGCCGTGCCGCTCACGACAAGTCTGGCTGGCAAGCACGGGGTCACTATTCGGCGCGTGACACATAAACCTCGCAACCCCGCCAACCGCGCTGACATAGTGGAATCGGCAATGCTGGAACACTTTCGCGCGAACCGCGAGGGCACCAATGCTCCCGCGCCGGTGGTGACCAATTTCACCACTGCCACCGTCGCCTTCCTTGCACCGATTATTCTGAATAACGAGCTTTGCCTGAAGTGCCACGGCGAATCGGGAAAAGACATCACGCCGGAGCATCTCGCAATCATCCGGCAGTTATATCCGCGGGATCAAGCCACGGGTTTTCAATTGGGCGACTTGCGCGGCGCATGGCGCGTGGAGATTCCGATTCATCAACTCAAGTCCAATTGACAGGACATCCCGTCTCGCGCCGATGATTTCCTGTACTTTGGAAGGCACGAGCGGTGAGCGCCAGAGGATGCACTGGACACAGGTTCTTTGCCCGGCCACCCTTGTGCTTCGTGAGCCAAAATCCGAAATTGCCATTGGTTTATGCCTGTTCCGGCGCGTCGAGCGCGGCGCAAATGGCCAATCATCTCGCCGTCAAACTGGATCGCATGAAAGTGGCCGAGATGTCCTGCATTGCAGGTGTCGGCGGCGATGTGAAACCGTTGGTCAGGACAGCCACATCCGGACGGCCAATCATCGCATTGGATGGATGTCCGCTTCATTGCGCGGCGCAGATCCTCAAGCGCCACGGACTCCAGGCGGACAAACATTACGACCTCAGCAAACTCCAAGTCAAAAAGCGGAAGCACGAGGACTTTGATCCCCACGAAGCCGCGCGGGTGCTTCTGCACATCTTGGATGATCCGGAACTCCCCGTCAGCAGGCCGGCAACGAAAGAGACGGAATTCGCCGAATCTGATTCCGCCAACCACTCCAACCGTTGACTGGCGAACTCACCGGCCTTCATACTCGGCGACCATGACAACGCCCGACCGTTCGCTGCGACCCTCCACGCTCTGCCTCCATGCCGGCACGCATCTGGATGAAACCACCGGCGGCGCGTGCAGCCCCATTTACACCTCCACGGCCTTTGCTTATCCAAACGCAGCCAACGCGAACATCTATCCGCGTTACTTCAACACGCCCAACCAGCGCGTGATCAACCGCAAGCTCGCCGCGCTGGAGCAGGGCGAGGATGCGCTGGTGTTCAGCTCGGGCATGGCGGCGATTTCCGCGCTCCTGTTCGCGTCGCTCAAGCCGGGCGATCACGCGGTGTTTCAAACCGACCTTTACGGCGGCACCCATCAGTTGGTAACGAAGGAACTGCTCCGCTTTGGGGTTGAGGTTTCCTTCAGCCGCACGGCGACCGAATTCGCTTCGGCCCTCCGGCCAGACACCCGCCTGATGTACGTCGAGTCGCCGTCCAATCCACTGCTGCAATGCGTGGACCTTGCCGTCCTCGCGAAACTGGGTCGCGAGCGGGGCGTGCTGACCGTTATTGACAACACCTTTGCCACGCCGATCAACCAGAACCCGATTGCGCTCGGCCTCGATGCCGTCATCCACAGCGCCACGAAATACCTCAACGGCCACAGCGACGTGAACGCCGGAGTGGTCGTTGCTTCCGCCAGCGTCATTCGGCGGCTCACTGAAAGTGCCACGAACTACGGAGGCATGTTGGACGCGCACTCGTGCTACCAACTCGAA
Source organism: Verrucomicrobiota bacterium (assembly GCA_014860005.1). The sequence continues at coordinate 3,489 of JACZKP010000136.1, forward strand.
CGCGGTTTGAAGACGCTCGCGTTGCGGGTGCGGCAGCACAATGAAAACGCCGACCGCCTCGCGCGCTTCCTGCAAGCGCATCCCGCGGTGGCCCGCGTAAATTATCCGGGCCTGCCTGAGCATCCCGACCACGCCATCGCTGCGCGACAGATGCGCGGTTTCGGCGGAATGTTGTCCTTCGAACTTCGGGACGCAGGTCAGGTGGACCGCTTCTTGAGCTGCTTGCGCGTGGTCATGCCCGCGTTGAGTCTGGGCGGTGTGGAGAGTCTTGTCTGCGTCCCCAGCCGCACGTCGCATCGCCTGATGACACCCGCCGAACGTCAGCGGGCTGGCATCAGTGACGGGCTGGTGCGTGTTTCCGTCGGAATTGAGGACGTGGAAGATTTGCTGGCAGATTTCGCTCAAGCCCTGCCGGGCGCGTGATCCTCACTGTCATTTGTCGTTGGCTCGGCAAATCGCCGTCACCCCCTTGCTTCCGACCCGGTCTGATCTGAACTGTAACTCGCCACAACTGAGGTGCAAACTCGGGTGGCAACCAGCAGGAAGCTGAGGAACAGCGCGGAGGTTGTACTTGGATTGGGGACTACCCGCTGTTACACACAGCGCGATTACTATGAAATCACTCTGGATTGGTATTGGTCTGCTCTGTAGTGGAGTGGCGTTGGGTGCGCAAACTGCCGATGTCCACCTGGAAGCTTTCTTTCGCCAGCATCTGGATGCCTGGTTCGAGATGCGGCCCTTGAGCGCCACCGAGTTGGGTGATCATCGGTTTGACCATCGGCTCGATGATCTGACGCTGGCAGCGCGGGCGCGTTGGGTGGAGCACACGCGACAGACCTTTGCCGCGTTGCCGCAGCAGGTGGAGCGCGCCCGGTTGTCGCGCGCGGGCCAGATTGATTTCGACATATTTGAGCATGAACTCCGCAAGTCACTCTGGCTCGCCGAGCATTTCGATCCGTTTGCCACCGATCCCCGCGCATACAGCCAGTTCATCAGTGGCAACATCTTTGATCTGCTCGCCCAATCTTCATTGCCGCGTGAGGTCAACGTGTCCAATGCCATCGCCCGCATCCGGCAGGTGCCCCGCGTGCTCGCCGCCGCCCGGGAGAATCTACAGAACCCGCCGCGTGTATTCGTGGAGACGGCCATCAAGCAGAACCAGGGTTCAATCGGGTTCTACGAGAAAGGAATCTTCGAGGTCGCCGGCAAGACCAGACAACTCGCGGAATTGAAGGCGGCGGCCAGCGAGATTCTGCCCGCGCTCCGGGATCATCAGAAGTATTTGGAAGCGGATTTGTTGCCGCGCGCCCACGGTGAATGGCGGATCGGTTCGGAGAAATTCGCGCGCAAGCTGGAACTGGAACTCGACGCGGGGTTGACCGCGGACGAGGTCTATGCCGATGCGCAGACTGAATTCCTGCGGGTGCGCAACGAGATGTATGTCGTCGCGCGCCAGTTGTGGTGGAAGTGTTTTCCGGGCGAGCCGTTGCCGCCGGACGATGCGGCGGGCCGCGCCACGACGATTCGCCGGGTGTTGCAGCACGGCGCGCAAGATCACAGCAACAGCCGGACCATCGTTCGCGATGTGCGCCGGGGCGTGGCCGAGGTAAAGCAATTCATCGCACAACACGACATCCTCGCGCTGCCCGAGCCCGATCAGTGTCGCATCATCGAAATGCCGGAGTTCGCGCGTGGCAACTCCACCGCCTACATGAGTTCGCCGCCGCCCCTGGATACGAACGCGCTCGGGTTTTACGCGGTCAGTCCGCCGCCGGCCGACTGGGATGCCGCGCGCGTGAAAAGTTTTTTTGAGGAATACAACCGCAACTTGATCCAGGTGCTGACAATTCACGAAGCGTACCCCGGGCATTATGTCCAGATGGAATATGCGAACCGGAATCCTTCGCTGATCCGCCGGGTGCTGGCGTCCGGCGCCTTCGTTGAAGGCTGGGCGGTGTACACCGAACAGATGATGCTCGATCAAGGTTACGGCAAGGGCGATCTCGCGTTGCGTCTCGAACAGCTCAAGTTTTATCTGCGCGCGGTCTGCAACACGATCCTCGACCGCCGGATGCATTGTGAAAATCTGACCGACGACGAGGCCATGGACCTGCTCGTAAATCAAGCGTTTCAATCTGAAGGCGAGGCGCGGTTGAAGGTGATCCGTGCCAAGCAATCGTCCGTGCAGCTTTCGACTTATTTCACCGGGCGCATGGCGCACTATCGCTTGCGGCAGCAAATCTCCCGCGAACTGGGAGACCGGTTTGTGTTGGGTCGCTACCACGAAGCGGTGCTGGGCAACGGTTCGATCCCGCTGAAATTCCTGCCGGAACTCGTGCGGGAGCAACTGCTGCCCAAGGTCGCGCAACCGTGATGCATTCCAATCATCCGCGCGGCCTGTATCCGCTGTTCTTCACCGAATTGTGGGAACGCTTTTCCTACTATGGGATGCGGGCGCTGCTGACGCTTTTCATGGTGGCGCCGGTGGCCGCCGGGGGGCTGGGTTATGACACGGCGCGCGCCGGAATGATCTACGGCACGTACGCGATGAGCGTTTACATGCTCTCGATTCCCGGCGGATTTCTGGCGGACAATTTCCTCGGTGCGCGCCGCGCCGTGCTGGTGGGCGGAATCATCATCGCCTGCGGTCACTTCACGCTCGCGCTGAAATCCGAAACGGCGTTTTTCCTCGGGCTGGTCCTCATTGCCCTCGGCACCGGTTTGTTGAAGCCGAACATCAGCACCATGGTCGGCAGTCTCTACGAACCGGGCGACGCGCGGCGCGATGCGGGCTTCTCGATCTTCTACACCGGGATCAACATCGGCGCCTTCAGCGCTCCGCTTATCACCGGTTGGCTGGCCCAGAGCGACCATTTCAAGCAGTTGCTCGAAGGCTGGGGCTACGATCCGTTGCACTCCTGGCATTGGGGATTCGCCGCAGCGGGCGTGGGCATGACCATTGGCCTGATTGTTTACCTCGTGACCGGGAAACGTCTGGCGCATGTCGGGCAACCACCGGCGAACAGCGGTCCGCGTCCGTGGGGAAAACTCACGCTCGTCCTGGCCGGGGCCGCGGCATTGTTCGCACTCGTGCGGCTTTCCGACACGAATGAGAAATTCGCGTGGATCCGCTATGGCTACGTGATCGTGCCGGTGTTGGCAATTCTCTGGTTTGGTTTTCGCGCGAGCCTCGAATCGAAACGCATCGCGGCCGTATTGGTGTTCTCGCTGGCCGCGCTGGTGTTCTGGGCCGTGTTCGAGCAGGCAGGTTCAACGATTGCGCTGTTCGGCGATCAACTCACGCGCACGGAAATCTTCGGTTACAAATTCCCCTCCGCCTGGTTTCAATCCGTCAACTCGCTGTTCGTGATGGCGCTGGCGCCGCTGTTCGCGTTGTTGTGGCTGAAGCTCGGTGATCGTCAGCCGTCGGCGCCGGCCAAATTCGTCGCTGGCCTGGCATTTCTGGGATTTTCCTTCCTGCTGATGGTGCCGGCGGCGAAGCTCACGGTGGAAGGCAAGGTCAGTCCGCTCTGGATCGTCGGCCTTTTCTTTCTCCAAACCGTGGGCGAACTGTGCTTGAGTCCGGTGGGGTTGAGCACCATGACCAAGCTCGCGCCGCAAAAACTTTTGGGACTGGTGATGGGCATCTGGTTTCTGGCGGCCGCGCTGGGGAACAAACTGGCCGGTGTGATGGCGGGCGAATTCACTTCCACCGACGGCACCGCGCTCGCGAGATTCTTTTTTCACCAGGCCTTGTGGGTGGGAGTTGCCACGCTCGTGTTGCTCGCGTGCGTTCCCTGGCTCAAGCGTTTGATGGGCGGGATCAAGTGATGCGGCGCTGAAACCCGCCGGCCAGTTCTCCTCGCCATAATTTCTACCCCGCTTTGGTCGGGAACGGGAAGACCCACCGCCACCGAGCAGTGCCGCCCGCTCTGGCGGCCATGAATCCTGATGGACGAAGACGGGTGTAACTTTTTGCGCGTGCGTGGCTCAGTCCCACGCAGAGAGCGTGCGAAACATTTGCCTCACAGCAGGCAAACGGGCATCGCCATAAGAATCATGGACCCGAAAATGAATTGGAATATCGTAATCATCGCGGCGGTGATCATCGCGGGGCTTTTCGTCTTGAAACGCCTGGCTTTTGTTTCGGCAGAGGTCGCGCGAAAGCAGCTCACCGCCGGCGCATTGGTGATTGACGTGCGGTCCGCGGAGGAGTTCCAGGGTGGGAATGTTGCCGGCGCGATCAACATTCCGTTGGATCAATTCCGGCAGAACCTGCCGCAGCTTGTGAAAGACAAGAACCAGCCGTTGCTGCTGCACTGCCTCAGCGGCGGCCGCAGTGCCATCGCGAAGCAACAGGCCAAAGGGCTGGGTTACGCCAACGCGTTTAATCTCGGCTCGCTGGGACGCGCAAGGCAGGTGGTTGGCCGGGCGGAGAAGCGTTGACCGCGAAGCGTGAAATCATCGGGGGAAAATGAATCGGTTGCCCACACCGCCGGGAACACAGCCGCTGCCAAAATGCTGCCCGAGAGCGCACGTTGCCACTCTCCCTGTGCAGTGCATGGGCAAGAGCAGGCGGATGTCACGTTGACTCGAAGCCGCAATGGTCCGGTTCAGCCGCTCTGCTGAAGCATTGAGCAAGTGCATGCCGCCGATCACGGCATGGAAGCGTTTCCCATTTGTAAGGTGCTCAATGTGGAGCAAGGTGTTCACCACGCCCGCATGAGCGCAGCCCAGCAGTACCACGATGCCCTCTGGCGTTTCGACGAACAAAGCCTGATCGTCCACCAGCGGGTCGGGCTGCTGGCAGCGTTCATCGAGGAAGAACTTTCCGCCCACGTCCTCGAAATCCGTTTGCCGCGGGATTTCGCCGGTCACAAACAATCCTTCCACCACTTCCTGGCAAGCCGGTGTCAGAATCAGTTTCTTCCCAGCGTTGGCCAGGGCCTTCTTGCTTTCCTCCGGCATTCCGATGTCACGGGCCGAGCCGTCCGGGTTGGCGCCGAACTTCGGGCCCATCGCTGCTGCGTTCAGGAAGAGTCGGGCCGCGGGTGACTGGCGGCACACCGCCGCGAGTCCTCCGGTGTGATCATAGTGGCCATGACTCAGAACGACGGCCTCGAGGTCTTGCAGGGAACACCCCAGCGACCAGGCGTTGTCGAGCAGCAATTCCGTCTGGCCCGTGTCAAACAGCACGCGGCGCCCGCCAGTATCGATCAGGACCGCCAGACCGTGCTCGGCTTTCAGGCCGCGCGTGTGGACCGAGTTTTCCACGAGGACGGTGATGCAAACTTTTTTACTCATCGGATTGGATGAACTTGCCGTGCGCCCGGGCTTTGACATTGCCACCCTGCGTTATTTCCGCCCGCAACTCAAGCAGACCGTGGCAGGACGACTCCAACCACGCGCGCACGGTCAGTTCCTCGGCCGCGAGCACCGGGAAACGGTAGCGTATGCGCAGGTCAGCCGTCAGGGCGCGGATGCCGCGCGCGAAAAGGCAGTTCGTCATCGCCCCATCCAGCAGCGTGGCGACGATGCCGCCGTGCAGCACGCCTGGATAGCCCTCGAGCGCGCAGTTCCCGATGAACGGTGCATTGACACTCCCGTCCGGAGCCGTGGTATAGCGCAGGGCCAATCCCATTGGATTGGAGGCGCTGCAGGCGAAACAGAAAGGGTGCGCTTCCGCCCGGGTGTTGCGGCGAGCGATTTCGGCATCCGTGAAATCAACTGACGTTGTCATTGGCAAATTTCCAAGCACTGCCAGTGCCAGCACGTCGAGGCGGCCATCGGAGCGCGGCTGTGGCGAAGCCCAGCCGCAGCAAAGTCTCCAGCAAACAAAGTCGCTCGACCAGGAATGACGCCAGTTTCGCCCGCAGCGGCTGGTGCTGCGCGCCGGGCCGTGTTCCACACCTGATATTTCGTGAGTCAGCTTGAACCGCACGGGCGAGACGCCCATGCCACTATTGTCCACCGTGGCAAAATGCCGTTGCACACCTGCGTTGGAACACGGAAGATGCAATGGTGAGCTTTTCCTTTGCGCCACCATGAACGACGGTTTTAACAGCCAATTGCTCGACTCAGTGCCTGACGGTGTTTTCACCGTGGACGCGGACTGGCGCATCACATCATTCAATCGCGCCGCGGAACAGATTACCGGCGTGCGACGGCAGGAAGCCATCGGCCGCCCCTGCTGCGAGGTCCTCCGCGCCAGCATCTGCGAGAGCGCGTGCGCCTTGAAGCAAACCCTCACCACCCGCCGGCCCATCGCCAACAAGGTTGTTTACATCGTGAACGCGCAGGGCGAACGCATCCCCATCAGCATCTCGACCGCCGCGCTCAAGGACACGCGCGGCAAGATCATTGGCGGAGTCGAAAGCTTCCGCGATCTCCGGCTGGTGAACGAACTGCGCCGGGAAGTAGAACAACAGGATTCGTTCTCGGACATCATTGGCCGTAGCGCGGCGATGCGGCAGTTGTTCGATTTGCTGCCCGCCGTGGCCGAAAGCGACAGCACGGTGTTGCTCGAAGGCGCGAGCGGCACGGGCAAGGAATTGTTCGCCAAAGCCATTCACCAGCTTTCCCGCCGGCACGCGAAGAAGTTCGTCGCCCTGAATTGCGGTGCGCTACCGGACACGCTGCTGGAAAGCGAGTTGTTCGGCTACAAGGCCGGTGCGTTCACCGATGCGCGCAAAGACAAGCCCGGCCGCTTTGCGCTCGCGGAAGGCGGCACCATCTTCCTCGATGAAATCGGCGACATTTCGCCGGCCATGCAAACGCGGCTGTTGCGCGTGTTGCAGGAGCGGACTTACGAACCGCTGGGCGGCGTCGAACCGGTTCGTGCCAACGTGCGCGTAATCGCCGCCACCAACAAGGCACTCGATGCGCTCGTGCGCGAAGGGAAGTTCCGGGAGGACCTGTTTTACCGCGTCAACGTGGTGCGCCTGGAGTTGCCAGCGTTGCGGGATCGGCGTGAGGATTTGCCACTGCTGATAGATCATTTGGTGGCGCGGTTCAACCGGCTCAAGGCGCGGGACATCGCGGGTGTGTCGGATGCCGTGCTGGCGCGGCTGATGGAATACGATTTTCCGGGCAACGTGCGTGAGTTGGAGAACGTGATCGAACACGCGTTTGCCCTGTGTCGCAGCGGAGTGATTGAGTTAAGTCATCTGCCGCCGAAGCTGCGCGGTGACGAAGCCACGTTGCGTAGCGGCTTGCCACCCGGCGTGACCCTGGCGGCCATGGAGAAACTGCTCATCCGCGACGCCCTGCGCCGGAACAAGGGCAACCGTGCCGCCGCCGCCCGTGAACTGGGCATTGATGCGAGTACGTTGTTTCGGAAACTCAAGGCGTTGAAGTTAAAGGGTTGAAAGTCCGAAAGAAAATCACGCGGACTACTCGGTCGAGGCTTTCCGCTCGGCAATTGTTTGAAAAACTGGCGTCAAGCAGATGCGCAGCACGAGCCACCACACCGTAACACCCGCATTCGAGTAGCATTCGCTTTCTTGAACGAACCCGTGTGCGATGCGGTTTCGGAAATCGTAGCCAGTCTTTTCAATGAGGCAGCCGCGAAGCTCGAAGCACAGGGGCTCACCAAAGATTTGTTTGGTTTCCGGCATACCGAAGATTGCACCGAGAACTTTCACGGGCTGTGTGCCGTCCGACATTAGGTTGGAGACATCGACTCCATGGGATTCGAGAAGGTAGCGCAGAGAGTTTTCAATCTGCGGCGTGAGTAGATGCGTCGCCACGACGAAGTCGCCGTGGAAACCGGCGTGAAGCCCACGAAGGAAAATGCCTTCGTGACCCGGCGGAATGAACGGGTTGTTGCGGACAATGAATAACAAGTCTTGATACGTCGGCTTGTGATCGTTCAGAATTTGCACTCGCGCAGGTTCAATGAACCCGTCAACTCTTAGCGGCCAGTGGAAGTGCGACGCTTGGGAAAGCGATTCCACTTCAAGCGCCTCTTCCAGAGCTTCGCCCTTGAGGTTGAATAGGCTCTCTTTTCGGGCCGTCGTCCGTCCCTGCTGGTCCACGATGGCCGCGCCCATCAAGTATGTCAGCGGCGCTTGCTTCGCGTTCGCAACGACTTCGTCTTTGATTTCCTTCGGGTCAGACAAGTCTTGGCCAAACGCCAGCTTGAGCACAGCCGTCGGGAAATCGCTGCCCTTCACATGGTCACGCGCTCCGATGACCGACTTGGAAATATCCACTCCGGTGGAGAACGTCTGGAACTCCGCGAGCGAACGCTCCTGCCATTCGTTCATCCGACGGCGAAGTTCGGTAATTCTCTCTTTCGTTGCTCCAGCTTGTCGCAACTCCTCAATCGCTTTACCCAATAGCGAGGCCGCTGCCATGAAACTAGCACCTTTGCCCTGCGCTCGGTTCTCGGCTTCCGAGACGGCTGCTTCCGCAGCCGCAAGCCGCGCCTTTTGTTCCCCTGCCGCATTATTCGTGCGTTTCTGCCAATCCGCTTCGACTTCCCAGTAGGCTTTGGCTTTGTGCATGTGGCCACTTGCCTTCGCCGCAGTAGCGATTGAAGATGCGATAGCGGCGAACTCGCTCGGCTCTCCGATGCCTGCCGGCAGCATTAAGCGCATGAGTTGGCAGCAGTGGAAATCCTTGGCACTCATCGAAGCGCGTTTTGTTGCTGCCACAAGAGTTTTCGCCGCATCCTCAAATAGAGGCTTGTTGCGACCGAATCTGCTGGCGAGGTAAAGGGCTCGCTTGAAACTTGTCACCCCAAACGTCCAGTCACCGGCGACGTCAAGCTTCTCGGCTGCCATTGCATAGCAGGCGGCGGCCTCTGCGCCGACAACGTGATCTTTTGTCCGCTCCCACAACACGTCATTCAACCGCGCGCGAAGCGCCGCGTCCGTCGTTTGCTTTGCCAGAACGCGAACTACTTCAATGTCGGCTGTGGTCAAGTCGGACGGGACGAGCGAACGCTTACCTTCCATCTGCCACATGGGAACGAACGGTTGGGAGGGCGTGTCGAAACTTGGATGAAATCCAACGATAACCTGCAAGAAGCGATAAACCGATGCCTTGTGTGTTTCGCCTTTTTCTTCGGCTTCCTTTGCGACTTGGCCGTATGGCTCGAGGTAGTATTCACAGGTCAACCCCTTCGCTTTGGAGAGTGGCGAATTAATGTCGATGCCCGCCAGTTGGGTGGCGTCTCCTTTGAATACATTCTCCGGCGTGCCCGTGCTTGCGGCGTTCGGCATGGTTGGAATTTATCGAGTGTCCGTGTCTTTGGCGAGATTTCTGCCGCCCTTTCAGGGCTTGGATTTCTGAACAACAAACCCAGGGCGGCGCTCGCAGGCTCGCTTTGCCTTGGGCTATTATCTTTCGGGCTTTCGGCCCTTTTCTATCAGAAGCATAAACCATCGTGGCAGAACGCCATGGTGCCCAGTTGTCATCGTGGTGGAACGCCACGATTGTGTCGCAGCCGATGAAACCTGGCTTTGACTGTTTCCGCCCTCCGCTTTCCAAACTTCTGGGTTTGATTTGAGCCTCCTCACGTCGGCTGCCACGCCGGTCTGCGGCGCTGGCACGTCGTGTGCCTTGGTCTGGGTTGTGACAGTGGCTTTTCCCATCTGGAAGGATCGCATTTCGCCGTTACTCGATGCGGCCACGCGCCTGCTCGTCGTAACCCGGCGGCGCGGCGTGGAAGCGCAACGCAGGGAATTCCTGCTCGGTCCGCTTCCGACGGAAGCTCTCGCTCGCGATGTTGCCGGGCTTCACGTGGATGTGATGCTTTGTGCGGCAGTGTCCGAGCCGTTATTGCGCGCATTGCGAAAACGCGGGGTGCGCGTCCGACCACACGTTTGCGGCGAGATCGAAGCGGTCCTTCGCGCGTTCTGCTGCCACCGCCTGGCTTGTGAAGAATTCCGGATGCCGGGTTGCTGGGGACGGGATTTGCATGGCGATTGCAGAAATCGTCGCAAGTCTGGCGTGAAAGCGACTACGAAGGTTGCGTGAATATGAAGACGACTCGGACCAACGGTCAGTGGCTTTCCAGCGGAGCGGTATTGCGTGGTTCTCCAAATCCTGACAATCCTCGTTCCGTGGCTGATCTGTGCCCAAAACGATATTTGCCAAACCACGAGGCCACAACTCGCATCATGAAAAGAACACGACCTATCTTGTTCATCCTCCCAGTGCTGCTGGGAGCTTCCCTGCTGAATGCCGCGGAAAGCCAGCGGCCCACGAACCGCACGACTTCACTCAAAGCCCTTTGCCAACGACTCAACATTGGCACGGGTGCGGTCATCGCTGACGTGGGTTGTGGTGACGGGCCGGACACTCTGGTCTTTGCCACCATCGTCGGGGAACGAGGCACGGTTCTGGCGCAGGAGATTGATACCGCGAAGCTCAACAAGGTGTTGGAGGTGACGAGCAAGCGGGGATTCAACCAGGTTGTGCCCGTGCTGGGTGAGAGTGAAGATCCACGCCTGCCGGATGGTGCGGCAAATCTGATCTACATGAACCGCGTGTTCCACCATTTCTCGCGCCCGCAGGCAATGCTCGAACGAATGTGGTTCGACCTCAAACCCGGCGGTTTCCTGGTTATCGTTGATCAGAAAAAGGGGCCATTAACCGATTGGGTGCCGACGGATGGCCGGGAAAAGAAACATAATTGGACCGGTGAAACCACCGTCGTGCGTCTGGCGCGCGAAGCTGGATTCCTCTTTCACGACGTGCTGGATGATTGTTGGCATGAGGAGCAACCCTTCGTGCTGGGCTTTCAAAAGCCGCTGAAAATTGCCAAGCCGGATGGAGATCCCGATCTGCCTCGTCCCTTGAATGTGAAGGACCTCATCCGCCGGCTGCCCCTCAATAAGCGCGAAGAAAACTCTTCCGTGGTCTTCTTTGGTCTGGACCGAGGGCGGGCGGTGTTGCCGGAGTTGAGAGAACAATTGCCGGCTTCGACTCGTTTGTTCGATGTCGTCATTGATGAATGGGCATTGTCGCGGGATGAACTGCCATCTGATGCACAAGTCTCCGGAGGGGAAATTCTCCGAACCGAAAAGGGCAGCCTGACCCTGCCGGAGAACGCTCGCGTGGGGCTGGTGCTTTTCGCGGACGCATACCACCGCTTGTGGAAGCCGTCGCCACTGCTTGAGCAACTGAGAAAACAGATGTCGGCCTCGGGACTGATTGCCGTGGTGGAGCGTAAAGGTCCGGACGCGGAAGCACGACACTTGGCGGGGCACCACCGGCGACTCTCTTCGGCACTTGTCATCGAGGATATGCGCGAGGCTGGCTTCCGCTTGCGCCAGACTCCAGCGGCACCGGCGCGCGACCGGATTTTCCTGCTGTTCGAACTGGAATCCTCTGCGAGGGAACGCAACGTCAAGGGCCGGACCACTGCCAATCCGTGAAACGCAAACCATCTGTGAGAAAGAACTGAAATAGCCATGAAGATTGCCATTCCCCATGAAAACGGCCGCTTGCACGGCCACTTCGGCGGCTGCCGCGAGTTTGCTGTCGTCCAGGTGGATGCTGAAAAGCGGGTCACGCTGAACACGGACGTTTTGCCGGCGCCCGAACACAAACCCGGCGCGTTCCCGCGTTGGTTGCGCGAGCAGGGTGTCCAGGTGGTGATTGCTGGCGGGATTGGCCACCGTGCCCTGGCCAACTTCGCCCATCACGGCATCACAGTGCGGGCCGGAATCCCGGAGGCCCGCATCGAGGCTCTGGTGGCCGCCTATCTGAGCGGCGCGCTGACACAGACTCCGAACGGTTGCGAACACCACGGGCAGCATCCCGACCACAACCATCACCATCACGATCGTTCCAGTGGAAGCCAAGCCACGACGAGCGAGAGATGATCCATGGCGGGCCTCCTGCACATTCACAGCTTTGACGCATCGGCGGGGCACGAGGGGTCTCGACTGAGCCTGCGGCTTTTCCCCGATGAGGTGTTGCGTGCGGCCTGCGACCCGGTTGACAATTTCGACAGCACTCTGCGCGATGTTGCCGACGAAATGCTCGCCTTGATGCGTCACTATCGGGGCATCGGCCTGGCGGCGCCGCAAGTCGGCCTGCGTCACCGCTTGATCGTGTGCGGCCTCGAGGAGCAGTTGTTCACCCTGACAAACTTTGAGGTCAAGGATGCCACCGAGCCGCTCGATTTCATCGAGGGTTGCCTCAGCCTGCCTGGCGTCCAGGTCAACGTGCGGCGGCCGGAACGCATCCGGGTAGCGGGTTACGACGTACACGGCCAGCGGCGGAGCTTCGGTGCGGTCGGACTCTGGGCGCGCGTCATTCAACACGAACTGGATCATCTCAACGGCGTGTTGATCTGCGACTACAAACATCCCGTGGCGGAAAAGTGCGCGCATTGTCCGCTGGAGTTGCCGGCGGTGCTGGTTGAAGAACGCAAACACGAATCCCGCCCCAAGCGGGTGCATTGAGCAAATTACGCGCGTTGAGAAATACCTATGAAAATCATTGGACTGATTGGCGGAATGAGTTGGGAATCCACGGTGGAATACTACCGCCTGATCAACGAATCCGTGAAACAGAGGCTGGGCGGACTGCATTCGGCCAAGTGCGTTCTTTACTCGGTGGACTTTGCGGAGGTGGAGGAGTTGCAGCGCTCGGGACAGTGGTCTGAGGCGGCTGAACTCCTGACGGGCGCGGCCCTGAATGTAGAGCAGGGCGGTGCCGACCTGGTTGTCTTATGCACTAACACGATGCACAAGGTGGCCGGCGCGATCCAAGCCCGCATCGGGATTCCCCTGTTGCACATCGCCGACGCCACGGCCGACGCGGTGAAGCAGGCCGGCCTTCACCGCGTGGGATTGTTGGGCACGCGCTTCACGATGGAGGACGATTTCTATCGCAAGCGGTTGATGGATCAATTTCATCTGGACGTTGTAATTCCAGAGGCCGAAGACCGGAATGCGGTCCATCGCGTCATTTACGAAGAACTCTGCGTCGGCAAGCTCCGGCCTGAATCGAAAGCGCACCTCGCCGCGATCATCCACCGATTGGTCGGGATGGGAGCGCAGGGAATCATCCTGGGTTGCACCGAACTGGGCCTGTTGTTGAGCGCCGAGGACAGCCCCGTGCCGTTGTTCGACACGACGCGAGTTCATGCTTTGGCGGCGGTGGAAGAGGCGTTGAAGTGACCTGTTTGTAAACCGTTCACATGAGCACCACGAACGCATCCTCCATTGATTGGATGGTGAGCGTGTGACCAACGCGCAGGCATCATTGGTGGCAACATTCGCCTTGCCGCTGAGACGCTATTAAAACACGCTGGACCTCGGCAGACATCCAACGGGATTGTCGTGTTTTGCACCGAATGAAGATTGTGTTCACTGTTTTTTTACCGGGTTCATCCGCCGTCGGGCAGGGTGAAGGGAAGAGGCTGAGATGACGGCGCAGCAACCTACATCGAGCGACCGCGTCCTGGCCGGGGTTTGCCTGAAATGCCCCGTATGCCGGCGGGCGCGGCGGCGTCAACGCGGCGCGGCGTTCTGGCTGGTGCGAAACGTTGAAGGTCATGTCTGCCCGTTCTGCCGGGCCTACGAGCGGGTTTTCGGTCGCAAGGCGCACGAAGCGGACGTCCGGGAATTGAAACGGCCAACCGAGCCATCAGGCTCACCAATTAGTTTATGAGCGACCTCCTTCAATCTCCCAAGTTCATGCTCGGGCTGTACTGTCTGGCGGCGTTGCTGGCGGCACTGGCTGGAGGCTGGTTGCCGCTGTTGGTGCGCCTGACGCATACGCGGTTGCAACTGGCGGTCAGCTTTGTGGCCGGCTTGATGCTCGGTCTGGCGTTGCTCGGGTTGCTGCCGCACGCCACTTTGGAATTACATTCCGTGGAGAAGTCAGCGGCGTGGATGATGGCCGGCTTCCTCGTCATGTTCCTGTTGCAACGCTTTCTCCCGTTTCACCATCACGACGTCGAAGTGGGCCAGCCCGAGTCGGCCTGCGGCCATCACCACCACCCTGGCGAAGCGCACGGTGAGCCTGCTGCGAATCCGCTGGGCTGGGTCGGCGTGACGGTGGGTTTGTCATTGCACTCGATTTTCGACGGGTTGGCGCTGGCGGCGGCGGTGATGGCGGTGGCGGGCGGCCACAGCGGCGCATTGGGTCTGGGCACGGCGCTGGCGGTGATTCTGCACAAACCCTTCTCCGCGCTGGCCATCACCACACTCATGGCCGCCAGCCATGCCCCACGCAAATGGGTCTATGTCATCAATCTGGGATTCGCCTTGGTGACGCCGGTGGGCGCGCTGTTGTTTTTCACGGGGGGCGCGCACCTGGCCGCGGCCCATCCCGCGTGGTTGGGCGCGGCGCTGGCGTTTTGTGCCGGCACGTTCCTGTGCATCGCCTGCGCGGATCTGTTGCCGGAGCTGCAATTTCATTCGCATGACCGGGTCAAGCTGTCGCTGGCCCTGCTGTTGGGGTTGGGCGTGGCAGTGGCGATTAACTACTTCGCTCATGCGGATCACGAGCACACCCATCCGGAATCCAAGACCGAGGTTCACACTCATCATTGACCAGAAAGGCATTATCGCGTAACCGGGGGCCGTTATGGATGTTTTGACGTTATCGCGTATCCAGTTCGCCGCAACGATTTCATTTCATTATATCTACCCGCCGTTGAGCATCGGGTTGGGTGTGGTGCTGGTCATCATCGAGGCGATGTGGCTCAAGACGAAGAACCCGCTTTATCACCAGATGGCGCGATTCTGGACCAAGGTCTTTGCGCTCACGTTCGCCATCGGCGTCGCGACGGGCATCGTGATGGAATTCGAGTTCGGGACGAACTGGGCGACGTATTCCCGCTTTGTCGGTGATGTGTTCGGCAGCGCGCTGGCGGCGGAAGGCATTTTTGCGTTCTTTCTCGAATCCGGGTTCCTCGCAGTGCTGCTGTTTGGCTGGGATAAGGTGAGTCGCGGCGTCCATTTCTTCGCCACATGCATGGTTTGTCTGGGCGCACACTTCAGTGCCATCTGGATCGTCGTGGCGAATTCATGGATGCAAACCCCCGCGGGTTATCACCTCGTGAAGACCGCCCACGGTCAGCGTGCCGAGATCACGGATTTCTGGGCGATGGTTTTCAATCCCTCGTCCATGGACCGGCTGTTGCATACGCTGTGCGGCTGCTGGCAGGCGGGCGCATTCCTCGTGGTGAGCGTGAGCGCGTGGTACTTGCTGAAGCAAAAGCACGAGGCGTTCGCCAAGGCATCCATGCGCGTCGGTCTGGCCGTCGGCCTGGTCGCTTCGCTGCTGTCGTTAGTCAGCGGCCACGACAGCGCAATCGGCGTGGCGAAGAATCAACCAGCCAAGCTCGCCGCGTTCGAGGGACTTTATGAAACCACCACCAACGCGCCGCTCGTCCTGTTCGGTTGGGTGGATGAACAGAACGAGCGCGTGATTGGGCCGGCGATTCCCGGAATGTTGAGTTATCTCACACACGGTGATGCGAGCAAGCCGGTGACCGGCTTGAATGAATTCAAACCGGAAGATCGCCCGCCGGTGCAGCGCGTGTTTCAGTTGTATCACCTGATGGTAGGCATCGGCTTTGCGATAATTGGGCTGGCGGTGTTCGGTGCGTATTTTTGCTGGCGCAAAGTGTTGTTTGAGAAACGCTGGATGTTGTGGTTGCTGGTGCTGTCGGTGCTCGGACCGCAAATCGCCAATCAAGCCGGTTGGTTTGCCGCCGAGATGGGGCGCCAGCCGTGGATCGTTTATGGTCTGATGCGCACCTCGGAAGGACTCTCCGCGGTGGTGACAGCGAACGCCGTGCTGGGTTCGCTGGTGCTCTTCATGTTCATATACGTCCTGCTGTTCGCGGTGTTCGTCTATTTGCTCAACGACAAGATTCAGCACGGGCCCGACGAGGCGGATTTGACGCCGACGGGCAAACTCGCCGATGCCATCGAAGGGAAACGGGCATGAACCGTCTGCCATCTCAACGGTGGACAAGCCTTTTGGACTGCGGCGGGAAGCCAAGCGCCACGCCGCTTTTCCACCGCACGCGCAGCCCAGCTAACTCGAAGGATTCTCATCCCTGCGAAAGCGCCGTCGCCGCTGCACTTTGCCGGCGCAGTCCACGACGATCCCCGATTCGCAATGGTCCTCTCGGTTCGTGGCCATTGGTTTCCATTCGCGATTTCAGTCCTGACGCTTTATGAACTACGGCTCTCTCGACTTGAACACCACCTGGTTCATTCTGGTGGGCGTGCTGTTCACCGGCTACGCGATGCTGGACGGCTTTGACCTCGGTGTCGGGGCGCTGCATTTGTTCACGAAGAAGGACGAGGAACGCCGCATCATGCTCAACGCCATCGGCCCGGTCTGGGACGGCAACGAAGTCTGGCTGGTTACCGGCGGCGGTGCGTTGTTCGCGGCATTCCCGAATGTGTACGCGACGGTGTTCTCCGGCTTTTACTTCGCCTTCATCCTGCTGTTGGTCGCGCTGATTTTTCGGGCGGTCGCGATTGAGTTTCGCAGTAAGCAACCCATGCGCTGGTGGCGCCAAATGTGGGACGTGGGCTTCGCTGGCGGCAGCATCCTGTCGAGCTTTCTCATCGGGGTGGCGATGGGGAACATCGCGTGGGGCGTGCCGATTGATGACCGGGGCGAGTACGCCGGTACGTTCTGGACATTGCTGCGGCCGTATCCCGTTCTGCTCGGCATCACGACGGTTTCGCTATTCATGATGCACGGCGCTATTTACGCCGTGATGAAGACCGAAGGCGAGCTGCACGACAAGCTGCGCGGGTGGATCAACAACACCATCATCCTTTTCATTGTCTGTTATGCCATCACGACCATGGCCACGTTGCTCTATGTGCCGCACATGGCCGAGCGCATCCGGGCCAATCCCTGGCTGTTCAGCCTCGCGCTGGTGAACATGCTCGCCATCGCCAACATCCCGCGCGAAATTTCCCGGCGCCGGGATGGCCGCGCGTTTATTTCATCGTGCGTGGCGATGATCGCCATGATGACCTTGTTCGGCTTGGAGATGTATCCCAACATGGTTCTCAGCAATCCCAACCCCGCCAACAGCCTGACCATTCACAACGCCGCCTCGTCGCAGAAAACCCTCGGCATCATGCTGACCATTGCCTTGATCGGCGTGCCCATCGTGCTGGCCTACACGGTGAGCATCTACTGGATTTTCCGTGGCAAGGTGAAATTGGACAAGATGAGTTACTGAGAACGAGGCCCCCGTGAAGATCCTGGTCATTGAAGACGAGAAGAAGATTGCGTCGTTTGTACGCAAAGGACTCGAGGCCCAGGGTTTTGTGGTGGACGTTTCGCACCATGGCGACGAAGGATTCACGCTCGCCACCACCCGCCCGTATGACGCAGTGATCCTCGACATCATGCTGCCGGGCAAAGACGGCTTGAGCATCCTGCGCAACCTGCGCGGGCGAAAGATCTCACTGCCCGTCATTCTCCTCACCGCCCGCAGCGAACTCAACGAACGCCTCGAAGGTTTGAACCTGGGCGCGGACGATTACCTCACCAAGCCATTTCACATCGAGGAACTCATCGCCCGACTCCACGCCGTGACGCGCCGGGCGGCGGGCACCAGTCAAAGTGTTCTCACGGTGGCCGATCTCACGCTGAATCTGCTCACCCGTGAAATCCGTCGCGGCGATCAACGTATTGAACTCACCACCCGGGAGTTTTCGTTGCTCGAACACCTCATGCGCTCGCCCGGTCGCGTGCTCACCCGCATCGAGATTTGCGAACGCGTCTGGGAATACAATTTCGATCCGGGCACGAATCTGGTGGACGTTTACGTTCAACGCATCCGCAAGAAGTTGGACGGTGATTTTCCAGTGAAGCTTATCGAAACGATTCGCGGCGTGGGTTACCGCATCAAGCCCGGCAAATGAAACCGCTGCCTTTCCGTCTAAAAATCGCGCTGCTCTCCGTGAGCATCTCCGGTTTAGTGTTGGTTGCGTTCGGTGCGGCGGCGTGGGTGCTGGTCAGCCATCAGAAGCTTCAGAGTCTGGACACGGAAATCCGCTCGCTCGGGGCGCGGCATCCGGGCTGGATTGGCACGCGGGGTAATTATCAACGCCTCGATGAAGCGCTCAAATTCATCTTCGGTGATGCGCAAGAGAGCGAAATCATCCTTTTGGTCAAAGATGGGAACGGGGCGGTGTTGCACACCTCTGCCGGCTGGCCGAAGGATCTCCGTCCGGAGCAACTCGACTGCAGTCTGGCCGACGATCCGAAAGCGATTGCGGCGGTTGCATCCGGTCACGATGAATCCCAAGCCGGGTTTGGCCGCGGTCGGGGAGGCATGGGCCGGG
>JACZKP010000137.1 GCA_014860005.1 Verrucomicrobiota bacterium
CCGGAACAGCCACCGCCGAGGATTACCACATCAGGCAAACTGGTCGAATGAGCCTCTGTAGTGCAGACCTTTTTGATCGCTGGATTGGATGCCAACCACTTGCGTCATCATTCCACCCTGAATAGCGGAAGTCGGGCTAATTTGGGCATCGGTCAGGCGGACGGCCAACGAACGCACCCGGTTCACCAGCGCCGCCGGATAACGGATTCGGTCGGGAGCCGAGAGCGGCAGATCGACCGATTGATCTTCCACGGCACCACCTTGCCAGCGGATATGCAGCACCGCCTTCCGTGGCGCGGGCTGTTTTTCCACCGTGATGTCCTTAATGAGTAAACGCAGCATGCGTTTGCGATCCTGGGCGGAAGTCGTCGGGCTTTTCCAGAGCCGGGGCAAATCCTCGGCCAGCGCCCGCAGCGGGGCGGTTTGTTCTTCGGTCAGCGCCAACCCTTGTTCTTTACGAGACTGCGCCAACTCGGCGCGGGCCGTCTGGAGTTGTTCGAGCGCTTCGTTCCAGCGCCGCTCCAGCGTGCCCGCCACCAGTCGGTTGGACGGATCCACTTCTTCGTAGCGGCGCTGAGCCAATTGGCTCTGATATTCCAGGCGCTCTAGGCGCATGCGCCATTGTTGATCGACGGCTTGGCGGCGGCTTTCCAGTTCCTTCACGGCGCGCAGGGCGATCTCGATTTGATCGGGCCGGAGGATTTCCAGAACGCGCTCACTCACCGCCTGATCAATCAAGCCCGCTTTGATTCGCACGCATTGCGCGGAGTAGTGAGTGTCGGTCTGGCGACGGGTACATTCGTAGACGGGATGAATGCCCCCATTGCCGGTGTAGCGCGGAGAGAGCCGACGCCCGCAATGCCCGCAGAGCAACAGGCCTTGTAGCAGCGCGTGACCCTCGCGGGTGGCGCCGCTGGTACACTGCTCCGGCTGGTTGGTCTGGTTGCGCTCGAGCATCTGCTGGTTCTCCAGGTAATCGTCCCAGCCGATGTAACCGGGATGATGCTCCTGGATCAAGACCGACCAGGAGTCCATCGGCTGAGGCTGCACGCAGGTTTGGATCTGTCCCTCGGTGGAGATGGATTTCACGGCGCGATACCGACCGAACACGTAGGCTCCAGCATACGAGGGATTGCCCAACAAACTCAGGACTCGTCCATGACCAAGCTTGCCCCAGATGAGCTTTCCGTTCCAGGCGCCTCCGTAGGCGCGCCGTGGGAAGTTCAAGTTGTGCTGCAAGAAGTGCCGAACCACCCCATAGGCGCTGCCGGTCTGCCGAAACAGCGTGAAAACCCATCGCACCGCGTTTTGAACTTCGGCATCGGGATCCAACAAAACACCGCCAGGCTCATCGCCGTAGACATAGCCCACCGGGAGCGGGAACCGGAGCTCTCCGCGTTGGGCTTTGTGGCGTTTGCCGCCCTGGAGGCGCGCGCGGATGAAATGCAGTTCGGCTTGGGACATGGTGCCTTTGAGCCCGAGCAAGAGCTGATCGTTGAAATCGGCTGGATCGTAACACCCATCGGCATCGAGGATAAGGGTTCCGGTCAATGAGCAGATCTCCAGCAGACGATGCCAATCGCTGCACGAGCGGGACAGTCGCGAAGCTTCCAAGGCGAAGACCGCTCCGACTTTCTCCAGGGACACATCGGCCACCAGCGTTTTGAAATCCTGGCGGTTGTTGATCTGGCTGCCCGACTGGCCCAGGTCGGCATCCAAGATCCGAATCTGGTCCGGGGGCCAGCCCAGTTCCAGGGCTCGGTCCTTCAAGGCATACTGGCGGCTGGTGCTCTCCTGGTGATGATATACTTGAGCCATCGTCGATTGGCGCAGGTACACGTAGGCCATCTTCTGGCGATGCTGGAGTTGGATTTTGGAGTTCATGGCCGGTCTCTTCGGTTGGAGTTGCGGGGGCTGCTGCAAAGCGGGCTTGCCACCAGCTTTGCAGAAAATTGGCGACGAGGATCCCAGCGGCGTCCAGGTCCAGCTGAGATGAGGGAGAACGCTCCATAAGCGTTGGGGGTCAGAACTTCACTCGGCGCCTTAACAACTCGCGGTTGATATTGCAGATCTGTTCCAGCATCTGGCGCACCTTCTGGAAGTTCTGCAAGTAATCGGAGACCTGCTGCGAATACGCTTCGGGGACGTAGTCCATCTCGGGACGGCCGCCGGCTTGGCTGACCGAAAGATAATACTTGGGGCCGTGTCCCTGGCCCTGTTGGCAGCTGCAGCCGGGATGACCGCAGCGTTTGTAGCGCTCGATCAGGGAGCCCCGGAGGACGAGCGGCTCGAGCTTGGCCACTTGTTGGACCAGGGCCTTGCGCCGACGGAGCAGAACCGGCGTGGAGTCGCTCATTTTCCGACCAGTCATATAACTGGTCTGACCCTATGGAATCACTGAGCATCGTCAATCCTTTTTTTCCGGAGTTGCGTCAACTCGCGCAGCTGAATCAAGCAGGCGGGATGCAAGATGGGGGCCTGCGGCAACAGGCCGACCGATGGCGGAGCTTGGTCGGTCCACTCTCGTGGCAGAGAGATCGTGCCTTCTTGCTCATCGAAGAGGGAGAGGACTTCGCGACCTCCCGCCCGGCGCACCTTTAGGACGGGAAATCGTCTTCCCCGCAATGGATGAAACGGGTGCGTGACGGTCGCCCATCCCAAAAGGGTGTGGGAGCGAAGTGTAGTTTGCTTGGGGTATTCCGACGGTGGTAGATCGGCTGGTGCAACAAGCCCTGCTGCAAGTGCTCGAACCCATATTTGACCCGACGTTTTCGGAGGGCAGTTATGGGTTTCGTCCCGGACGCGGGGCGCATGATGCGTTGCGGCAGGCAAGTCAGTATGTAGCCCAAGGAGGGAACATCGTGGTGGATCTGGATTTGGAGAAGTTCTTCGACCGGGTTCAACATGACGTGCTGATGGTGCGAGTGTCGCGAAGAGTTAAAGACAAGCGAGTGCTGGCGCTGATCGGACGGTTTCTCCGAGCGGGGATGATGCAGAACGGGGTCTGTGTCCGGCGGGAGGAAGGTACGCCGCAGGGCGGGCCGCTCAGTCCGCTGCTGGCGAACATACTGTTGGACGACTTGGACAAGGAATTGGAGAAGCGCGGTCACCGATTTTGCCGGTATGCGGATGACTGTAACATTTATGTGAAGTCGGAAGCGGCTGGACAGCGGGTGATGGCGAGCGTGACCGAGTTCCTGGAAAAGAGGCTCAAGCTCAAAGTGAACCGTCAAAAGAGCGCGGTGGGACACGTAAGCGAACGCAAGTTCCTCGGCCATCGACTGCTGGAAGGCGGCAAACTTGGAGTAGCACCCCAGAGCGAGGAAAGACTGAAAAGCAGCTTGAAAGAGCTGACGGGCCGCAACAACGGCAAGAGCCTGCCCGAGGTGATCCGAGAGGTGAACCAACGGTTTGGCGGGTGGATTCAGTATTTCCGCATGGCCCAGATGAAAGGCCGGATGCAGGACATTGGACAGTGGCTGAGGCGGCGTCTGCGCTGCCTGCGGCTAAAGCAATGCAAACGAACTCACGCTATCGCCCGATTCCTGATGGGGTTGGGAGTGCGTGAGGACTCGGCTTGGATGCTGGCCTTATCGGGCAAGGGGTGGTGGCGCTTAGCGGACACACCGCAAGCCCATCGGGCGATGAGCCTTGCGTGGTTCAAGGACGAGGGACTCCTCGATCCCGAGGCATTCTATCTTGCTGCGCGAGATGCTTGTTGATTGGAACCGCCCGGTGCCGAGCAGGCACGCCGGGTGGTGTGAGAGGGGAGGAGGCGCAAGCCTCCCCCCTATCTCGATTGTTGGTGCGCCCGGCAAGGGCGCAGTGGTTGGTTGGTTCAAGTCCAATGCCGGCCCGGCAAGGGGAACTGCTAGCCGAACAGGCAGGGTGTCCGCCGCGCGGCGGAATCTGAAGGAAGCTGTCAGCAAAGCGCTGGTCCGACGGCCCGGAAGCACCTACAGGGCCGCCGCAGCGGATGAGCGGGCCAAAAGACTCAAAGTCCAGTGCTTGCACGGAAGCTGCGGAAGTAGATGTGACGGACCTAAGCGTGGAAGTCAGGGCGCATTACCCGGGGAGATCTCTGGCGGTGCGATCGAGCTAGCCCGGTGGCAAGGCTGGGACGAAGCCGCCGAAGAAGTCAGCAGAGGTCATGGTAGGCGCGCCTTGTGCGCCGAAGGGCCGAACAGAAAGACCGGAACGGAAATCCACGATGCTCGATGAGAGCGGCAGCGCCAGAAAAGACGATGGCGATATCCGAAGTTGACCTGCACAGTTCCAGCCGGAAGCTGCGAGCGAGGCGGGCCCGCGGCGCAAACTCTCCGGGAAGCGAGGAACAAACCGCTCCCAGAAAGCCAGACCTCATCGAGACGATGCGCGAACGAGGCAACCTGAACCGGGCCTTGCAGGCCGTGGAACGCCACGCAGTCATCGTCCCCGTCGCTCTTTTTGGATTTAGCCAGATCCGATTTTGAATCGTGCAGCTTTTGGCGAATTGCGACAAAGGCCTCAAAGTCCGCCGACTCGTCGTTGCAATCGAATAATGTGTGTATTCGATCAAAAAATCTGGACAGCGATTATTTTCAAGAAACTTGTTGCGCACCTTCCGCTCTTTGCTAGTCTCTGCGTCCCTTTCGCCCCAAAGGCGCAAGGGCCAGCAGATTCGCGGGCCGATAACTGATCCCCGGCGGGGACAGGAATGATGGTTCGCTTGCTCCAAGAGTTGCTGCCTTGGAATTACTGATTTTATGCCAGTTAAAACCTTTAGACCGCTGACGCCGTCTCTGCGCTACGCCTCGTTCGCAGATTTCAGCGAGATTACGAAGACCCGGCCGGAGAAGCGCCTGGTGCAGACTCGCAAGAAGACCGGCGGACGCAATTGCTACGGTCGCGTCACGGCGCGCGGCATCGGTGGCGGTCACAAGCAGAAGATCCGCCTCGTGGATTTCAAACGGAACAAGCATGGGATGGAAGCCACGGTGGCCGCGATCGAATACGATCCTATTCGTTCCGCGCGTCTGGCGTTGCTGGAGTACAAGGATGGCGAGAAGCGTTACATCATCGCTCCCGCAGGCATTCAGGTCGGCGTTAAAGTCATGAGCGGGCCGGCGGCCCCGGCGGAGATTGGCAACGCACTGCCGTTGCGATCCATCCCTGTCGGTCTGGCAATTCACAGCATTGAGTTGACGCCCGGCCGGGGCGCTCAGATGGTGCGGTCAGCGGGAGGCGCGGCCACTTTGATGTCGCGCGACGAGGGCTATGCCCAGATTCGGCTGCCTTCAGGGGAAATTCGCAAGATCAACGAGAATTGTTATGCCACCATCGGTCAGGTGGGTAATACAGAGCACGAAAACGTGGTTCTTGGCAAAGCGGGCCGCTCGCGGCATCGGGGCTTTCGCGGGATTACCCGGGGTGTGGCGCGCAACCCGGTGGACCATCCGAACGGCGGCGGCGCCGGCAAGTCCAAGTCCGGTGGCGGCTGGCAGCAGTTGACCTCGCCGTGGGGTCTCCTGGCCAAGGGCTATCGCACGCGCAGCAAGCAGAAGGCTTCAAACCGCTTTATCGTTGTCCGCCGTGACGGTCGGCCGATGAAGAACAAATAAGCTATGGGACGCTCGATAAAAAAAGGTCCGTTCATTGATTCTCACCTGCTGGAGAAAATCCAGAAGGCCAAGGATACCAAGTCCAAGACGCCGATCAAGACGTGGTCGCGGCGTTCGACCATCACGCCCGATTTTGTGGGTCTCACGTTTACCGTGCATAACGGCAAAATCTTTAATCCGGTGTTTGTGACGGAAAACATGGTGGGCCACCGGCTCGGCGAGTTCTCGCCCACCCGGACATTCAAACGGCACGGTGCCCACACAGCCAAGGCGGAGGCCAAGTAGCATGGAAGTCCAAGCAATCATGAAGAACGTGCCGATGTCCGCGCAGAAAATGCGCGAAATGGTGCGCCAGATTCAGGGCTTGCCCGCGTTGGAGGCGCAGGCCGTGTTGCAGGTAGTGCCCCGCAAATCCGCGCGTTTTGTGGCCAAGACCCTGGCCAGCGCCATGGCCAACGCGGAGCATTGGCGCAGCGAATGGACCGCCGCCAAGGTGCAGCAGGCGATCAGCGATCTGCAGACCCAAGTGGGCAACACGCGCAACCGCAAACGCAAAAGCGCGTTGACCCGCAAGCTGGCGCGTTTCGAGAGTTTCCTGGGTTCTGCACAGCGGCTCGCTCTGGAATCGCTCCGCGTGAAGGAAGCCCACGCCGGCACCGCTTTGACCATCAAACGGTTCACCCCCAAGGCCCGCGGCTCTGCCGGACCAATCCTGAAGCGCCGCTGCCACATTAAAATCGTTTTGTCAGACGAGTAATCAGTATGGGACAAAAAACCAACCCAATCGGTCTGCGTGTCGCCGTCAACAAGGACTGGCGTTCGAAGTGGTTCGCCGGCAAGAAGGAATTCGGCACCTTGCTCGCCGAGGATCGCAAGATTCGCGAATTGCTCAAGAAGAAGCTCGAATCGGCCTCCGTGCCCAGGATTCTGATCGAGCGTGCCGCAAGCCGCTGCCGCATCACCATCCTGACTGCGCGGCCGGGCGTGGTGATTGGCCGCAAGGGCGCCGAGATTGACAAGCTCAAGGAGGAATTGAGCCGCATGACCGGCAAGGAAATCTACGTGGACATCATGGAGATCAAGTCCCCGGAGATTGACGCGCAGCTCGTCGCCGAGAACGTGGCGCTGCAGCTCGAACGCCGGGTGTCCTTCCGGCGGGCGATGAAGAAGGCGGTGCAGACCGCCAAGGATTTTGGGGCCGACGGAATCAAGATTCGTTGCGGCGGACGCTTGGGCGGAGCGGAGTTGGCGCGCGTGGAGTCGTATCATTGGGGGCGCGTTCCGCTGCACACCTTGCGGGCCAACATTGATTACGGTTTCGCCGAAGCCCGGACCATGTATGGCAAGCTTGGTGTGAAGTGCTGGATTTGCAAGGGTGAAAACAAGCCGCAGAAGGCTGCGGCGACCACCGAAGTGGCGGTCAGCTAATTTTAGCAAAGGAATTTTGTTATGGCGTTGATGCCGGAGAGAGTGAAGTACCGCAAGATGCACCGCGGCAACCGCGCCGGGTTGGCCTATCGCGGCAGCACGGTGGCGTTTGGTGAGTATGGATTGATGGCGCTGGAGCGCTGCTGGCTCGATACCAAACAGATCGAGGCCGCGCGGGTGGCCATCGCCCGCAACATGAAGCGCCACGGGAAGATGTGGATTCGCGTGTTCCCGCAGAAATCGTTTACGAAGAAGCCGCTGGAAACGCGGATGGGCAAGGGCAAAGGGCCGCTGGAATCGTGGGTGGCGGTGATCCGCCCGGCCAACGTGCTGTTTGAAGTGGATGGGGTCACGGAAGCCATCGCGCGGGAATCGTTGCGGTTGGCGGCGACTAAGCTGCCGATCAAGACGAAATTCATCTCGCGGCATCGGATGGCGAGTTAGGAAGAAGTCAGCTATGAAGTTTTCGGAAATCAAAGACATGACGCTGGTGGAACTGGCGGCCAAGAGCCGCGACCTGCGTCAGGAAATGTTCAACCTGCGATTGCAGCAGGCCAGCGCGCAACTGGAGAAGCCGGCGCGCTTGCGGGTGTTGCGCCGCGGTGTCGCGCGGCTGGAAACGCGCATTTCCCAATTGCGCAACAAAGCGGCTTAGGAATCTGGTATGGCTGAAACTGTCAATCAACCGGTAGCAACGCGCGGGCATCGCAAGATACGCGTCGGCGAAGTCATCGCCAGCAAGATGGCCAAGACCATCGTCGTGCGGGTGCAACGCCGCTTTCCGCATCCCCGCTTCAAGAAAGTGGTGACCGCCTACAAGAAGCTCTACGCGCACGACGAAAAAAGCGAGGCGAAGGTGGGGGACCACGTGCGCATTAAAGAAACGCGCCCGCTTTCCCGGCTGAAACGCTGGCGGCTGGTGGAAATCGTGGATCGCAGCAGCGGGGTGGAGCGCGTCGCCGCCTAACCGAGGGATTATGTTACAAATTCGTTCTCATCTCGACGTGGCCGACAACACCGGGGCGAAGGTGGCTTGGGCCATCGGCGTCCTGGGTCGCAACCAGCGCTATGCGCGCGTCGGCGACGTCATCAAGGTGCATATCAAGGTCGCGGCGCCGGAAAGCCAGGTGAAGAAAGGCGAAGTGCATGACGCGGTGGTCGTCCGCACCCGCAAGGCGATCCGGCGCAACGATGGTTCGTATCTGCGCTTCGACAGCAACGCCTGCGTGATCATTGACAAGGAATTAAACCCGAAGGGCACGCGGATTTTTGGGCCGGTTGCGCGCGAGTTGCGCGAAAAGCGGTTCATGAAAATCGTTTCGCTGGCGCCGGAAGTCATCTGAAGTTATGGCCAATTTGCATGTGAAAAAGGGTGAGGAAGTGGTGCTGATTGCCGGCGCGGACAAGGGCAAGCGCGGGCGGATCATCGCCGTCAACACAAAGAAAAGCCGCGTCATTGTGGAAGGGGCGCGGATGATGAAACGCCACATGCGCAAAAGCCAGCAGCATCCGCAAGGCGCCATCGTCGAGCGTGAAGGCTCGGTGCATGTTTCCAACGTGATGAAGGCGGATGTGTTCGACGCACGGGCGGCCAAGCGGGGCGGCAGCGCGCCGGCGGGGAGTTAATTTGGAATCGAAGCAAGCTCAAGATGGTTACGGCAAAATCCGTGACACCGAAAAATGAAAGCCAGACTTTACGAAAAGTACGTTAACGATGTGGTGCCGGCGCTGAAGGAAAAGCACCAGTACCGCAATCCGCACCAGGTGCCGCGCATGGTGAAGATTGTGGTGAACATGGGCGTCAGCGCGTCGCTCGAGAAGAGCGCGCTGGATGACGCCGCCCGCGACCTGATGCAGATCACCGGACGCAAGCCGGCGATCAGCAAGTCGCGCCACAACATCGCCAATTTCAAGTTGCGCCTGGGCCAGCCCATCGGCTGCCGCGTGACGTTGCGCCAGGACGCGATGTATGAGTTTTTTGACCGGCTCGTTTCTGTGACGCTGCCGCGCATCCGGGATTTTCGCGGATTGTCGCCGCGCAAGTTCGACGGTCGCGGGAACTACACGTTTGGCGTGGCCGAGCAGACTATTTTTCCGGAGATCGAAATGGACAAGATCAAGCGCCAGCAGGGCATGGATATCACGATTGTGACGACGGCCTGCAAGGACGCCGAGGCGCTGGATATGTTGAAGTTCATGGGGTTTCCGTTTGCCGAAGCTAAGTAATAACTCGTTATGGCCAAGACAGCATGGATCGAGCGCAACAAGCGCAAGCAGGAGACGGTGAAGAAGTACGCCGCCAAACGCGCGGAGTTGAAGGCCAAGCGCGACTACGCCGGCCTGGCCAAGCTGCCGCGCGATGCCAGCCCAACACGCCTGGTAAACCGCTGCTCGATGAGCGGTCGGCGCCACGGCTATTTGCGCAAGTTTGGCGCGTCGCGGTTGACGTTCCGTGAGGCAGCGCTCAATGGCCTGATTCCCGGTGTGGTGAAGGCGAGCTGGTGATATTATGACTGACCCGATTTCTGACATGTTGACCCGCATCCGCAACGCCGGCCGCGCGTTGCTGCCGACAGTGCAAATTCCCCATTCCCGGGTGAAAGAAAGCATCGCCAAAATTCTCAAGCAGGAAGGCTATATTGCGGAAGTGAGCGTGGAGAGTAATCCGCGCAAGACGATCAAGCTGCGGCTCAAGTACCAGGGTAAAAAATCGGTGATTGAGGGATTGCGCCGCGTGAGCCGGCCTGGGCTGCGCAATTACGTCGGCGCCACGGAGATTCCGCGGGTGCTGGGTGGCTTGGGCGTGGCGGTAATTTCCACCTCCGAAGGGGTGATGAGTGGCAATCAGGCCCGCCAGAAGAACATGGGCGGCGAAGTGATCTGCTACGTTTGGTAAGGACCAGAGTTTATGTCGCGAATTGGAAAACAACCGATTGCCATTCCTCCAAAAGTGAAGGTGGAGATCAAAGGGCAGAGAGTTCAAGTCGAAGGCCCGAAGGGCAAGCTCGGCTGGGATTTGCCACGGCGCACCGGCCTCAAGGTGGAGAAGGATCAGATTTTAGTTAGCCGCGAAGGTGACGATGCTCAGGCCAAGGCATTGCATGGGTTGAGCCGCGCGCTGGTGAATAACATGGTCAAGGGCGTGTCGGACGGCTTTGTCAAAAAGCTGGAAATCCAAGGCGTCGGCTTCAAGGCCGCGGTGCAGGGCAAGGTGGTTAACCTGAACCTTGGTTATTCGCATCCGATCAACTACAACATTCCCGATCAGGTCAAGGTCACGGTGGAAGATAACACCAAGCTGACGATTGAAGGCCCGGACAAGGCCATGGTTGGGAAGGTAGCCTCCGAAATTCGGGGCTTCTATCCGCCGGAGCCGTACAAGGGCAAGGGCGTGCGCTATGTGGGCGAACATGTCCAGCGCAAGGAAGGCAAGACCGTTCAGTAATGTGGAATTTAAGGTCACGGCCAAATCCGTGACACGCGAAAATGAGAACCGAAAAGAAACATCGCCTGGCCCAGTTGCGGCATTGGCGCGTCCGGCACAAGATCAGTGGCACAAAGGACCGCCCGCGCATGAGTGTGTGCTTCAGCAACGAGCATATTTACGTGCAGTTTATTGATGACACGGCGGGCGCGACGCTGGCCTCCGCCTCGACGCGGAGCAAAGCCACCCCTGACCGCGATCAACTGGCGGCCAACGCCGTCAGCGCCAAGACCATTGGCACCCTGGCCGCGCAAACGGCGCTGGACAAAGGGATCAAACAGGTGGTGTTCGACCGCGGTGGTGCGCGATATCACGGGAAGGTCAAGGCTCTGGCCGACGCGGCGCGCGAAGCGGGACTGCATTTTTAACCAGAACGGAGAACGATACTGTGGCAGAATTCAACAAACCAATGGGCGGGGACCAACGCCCGAATCGCCCCGGCCGGGGGCGGCGGGGACGTCCCGGTGGCGACTCCTCGGAACGCGGACTCGACGGCCAGCCGTCGGAGGAATTGACCGAAAAAGTCGTCTTCATCAACCGCTCCTCAAAAGTGGTGAAGGGTGGCCGCCGCTTCAATTTTAGCGCGCTCGTCGTGGTGGGCGACAGGCGGGGGCGCGTGGGCGTGGCGTTGGGCAAAGCCAACGAGGTGGCAGACGCCATCCGCCGCGGCGGCGAACTTGCGCGCCGGCAGATGGTGGCCGTTTCGCTCAGAGATACAACCATTCCGCACGAGGTGCTTTCGGAGTTTGGCGGGGCCCGCGTGTTGTTGCGCCCGGCATCGCCCGGCACGGGGGTCATTGCCGGCAAGACGGTGCGCGCGGTGCTGGAGTCCGCCGGGGTAAAGAACGTATTGAGCAAATCGCTCGGTTCGAGGAACGCGGCCAACGTCGTCAAAGCCACCCTGAATGCCCTGTTGCGACTGCGGCTGCGCGAGGACATCTACCGGGGGCGCGGCATGGAACTCAAAAAAGTGGCAACCCCCGCAGCCCCGCAAGCCGAGCCGGTAAGTGCCTGATTTCTTTCTATGCGACTACACAATCTAAAACCTCGTCCCGGCGCCAAACACCGGACCAAACGGCTGGG
Organism: Verrucomicrobiota bacterium; assembly: GCA_014860005.1. The sequence goes on from JACZKP010000137.1 coordinate 11,596, forward strand.
TCAGGGCGAATCCAGCGGCCGTGGCAAGACCAGCGGTCGCGGTGGCAAGGGCCAGACGGCGCGTTCCGGCAGTTCAATCCGCATTGGTTTCGAGGGCGGCCAGATGCCGCTCATCCGCCGCATTCCCAAACGCGGTTTTAACAACGCCCGCTTTACCACCCGCTACCTGCCCGTCAATGTGGAAGCGTTGAATGCTTTTGATGACGGCGCTCGCGTAGACGAGACGGTGCTGCGCTCTACCGGGCTGGTCAATGGCCGCGGGGATGGCGTCAAAATCCTCGGCCACGGTGAGCTGAACAAAAAGCTCACGGTGTGCGTGCATGCTTTCAGTGTTTCGGCCCGCGCCAAGATTGAGGGAAAAGGCGGGGTGTGTGAGATCGTCAGTGCGCGCAAGGCCGCGACTGCCGGGGAATAGCCGTAATTGCTTCAACTCATGCTGGGCTCCATCGCCAACACCTTTACCAACTGCTTCAAAATCCCGGAGTTGAAATCCCGGATTTTGTTCACCGTGGCGTTGCTGGCCATCTGCCGGCTGATCGCGTTTATACGGATCCCCGGTCTGGATGGCGTGGAGTTGAGCAATTTCTTTGAACAGCAGGCCCAAAGCGGCGGTGGCGCGTTGGGTTTGTATGGGCTGTTCACCGGTGGCGCGCTGTTCCGTTGCGCCGTCGGCTCGCTGGGCATCATGCCCTACATCAGCGCCACAATCATCATCCAGTTGCTCACGGCGGTGGTTCCGCGGTTGAGCAAGCTGGCGCGCGAGGAAGGCGGGCGGGCCAAGATCATTCAATACGGACGCTATCTCACTGTGCTGCTTTGTCTCGGGCAGGGCGCAGCCATGGCGATTGGCTGGGAGAATCCCGAGAAGATTTTCGGTGAGGGCATCGGGCGGTTGGTGCTCTACAGCGACAGCATGATCTGGTGGTATCGCATCCAGACCGTGCTGATTCTGACCACGGGCACGATGTTGCTCATGTGGCTGGGCGAGCAGATTACCGAGCGTGGTGTCGGCAATGGTGTTTCAATGGTGATCACCATTGGTATCGTGGCGGAAATGCCGGGGGCGGTGGTGGCGCTCAAAGACATGTTCTTCCCCGGCGGCGGCTTGGAGGCGAACTTCAACCTCGGCCACGCGGTGGCGCTGATCCTTCTGCTGCTCGGTGTGGTCGCCGGGGTGATCTCCGTGATTCAGGCGCAGCGAAAGATACCCGTGCAGTACGCCCAGCGGGCGGTGGGCCGCAAAATGTATGGCGGCGGGACGTCGTTCATGCCGCTGCGGGTCAACTATGCCGGCGTGATGCCGATTATTTTCGCGCAGGCCATCCTGATGTTTCCGCAGAAGTTCTTCCTGTTGGTGGGGCAGGGGTTGACCGATAGTGCGAGTCCGGGAGTCAAGTTCATCAGCAAGACCTGTCTGGCCGTGGCGGCGGCTTTGAATGAGGGTGCGATTGCGTATCTGCTGCTCTATGCGTTTATGATTCTGTTCTTCTCGTATTTCTGGGTCGCGACGCAGTTTAACGAATTGCAGATTGCAGACGACCTCAAGAAGAACGGCGGTTACATTCCTGGTGTGCGACCCGGTGTGGCGACCAGTGATTACCTGCACAATGCCATGAGCCGCCTCACGCTGGCGGGCGCGGTTTTCTTAACGGTGATTGCCGTCATTCCGATCATACTCTCGGCGGAGATGGGCATTCCCTATCAGGTTTCGACGTTCTTTGGCGGCACGAGCATTTTGATCATGGTGGGCGTGATGCTGGACACCATGCGCCAGGTGGAGTCGCACCTGTTGATGCGTCACTATGATGGTTTCCTGAAGAAGGGGCGGTTGCGGGGGCGGATTTGATCACGATGGCGTCTCATCTTGCGTCCGGCCAAAAAACTGGCGGACGGAGATAAAGTGGCCGGTCAAGCTTACGAAGTGACACACGGATGATCATTCTGAAGAACGAGCGTGACTTGGAAGCCATGCGGCCGGCCTGTGCGGTGGCCAGCACGGTATTGACCGAAGTGGCATCGTTCATCCAGCCCGGAGTCACGACGCGGCAGGTGGACGAATTTGCCGCCTCGCGGATCAAGCATTACGGGGCGCGCAGTGCGTTTCTGGGCTATCGCAAGTATCCGTGCCAGATCTGCATCTCGGCCAACGACCAGGTGGTGCATGGCCTGGCGAATGAGCGGCAGTTGCGGTTTGGGGACATTGTGAGCCTGGATGTTGGGGTCTTTTACGGTGGTTATGTGGGTGACAATGCCCGCACGGTCGCTGTGGGCGGTTGTGGCGTGGAGGCCCAGCGGTTGATGGATGTGACCGAGCGGGCGCTCTATGAAGGGATTGCCGCTGCCATACCGGGCAACCGGGTGACGGATATTTCTCGCGCCATTCAGGACTACGTCGAGGGCAATGGGTTCAGCGTCGTCCGGGAGTTTGTTGGCCACGGGGTGGGCCGTTCAGTGCATGAAGACCCGCAAGTGCCGAACTTCGTGGACCCGAAGAGCAACCAAAGGTTGCGGCCGGGCATGACGATCGCCATCGAGCCGATGGTAAACTCGGGTCAGGCGGGCGTAAAAATATTGAATGACGGCTGGACAGTGGTAACGCAAGATGGTTCACTATCGGCCCATTTTGAGCATACAGTGCTCATCACCGAGGGTGAGCCGGAGATTCTGACATGGCCGGAACGGGTTCCTTCATCGTTGAAGGCCTCGTGATCGAGGCTTTGCCAAACCGGACGTATCGGGTGGAGTTGGCCAATGGTCACCGGTTGCTGGCCTTTGTGGCCGGTCGCGCGAAGCAGACGTTTGCCGGTCTGGTCGCGGGTGAAAAAGTGAAATTGCAGTTGTCGCCCTACGATTTGTCGAGCGGGCGCATTTTGGTCGGGACAGGAATAAATTTAACATGAAAGTTCGTGCGTCAGTCAAAAAGCTGTGTGAGCACTGCCGGATAGTGCGTCGCCGGGGTGTGATTCGGGTCATCTGCTCGAACAAACGCCACAAGCAACGGCAGGGTTGAGGCCTGCTGAAACCTTTCAACCGAGCTTAACAAACTAACGATTTATGGCCCGCATCATTGGAGTGGAAGTTCCGCCGAACAAGCGCATTGATATCGCCTTGCGCTCCATCTACGGCATCGGCCCCGTCAACTCGAAGGAAATTCTCGTGCGCGCGAATATTGATCCGGCCATTCGCGCCAAGGATCTCACGGAGCAGCAGCTTGCGCAGATCGTTCACGCCATTCAGGACGGCAAGTATGTGATCGAAGGCGATCTGCGCCGGGAAATCGGCATGGACCTCAAGCGTTTGCAGGCCATCAAGTGCTATCGTGGTGTCCGGCACCTGCGCGGCTTGCCGGTGCGCGGCCAGCGGACCCAGACCAACGCCCGCACGCGCAAGGGCCCGCGCAAGACCGTCGGCGTGCAGCGGAATCCCAACGCCAAGACTGGCATCCATTAACTTGAATTTGTATGGCTGAAGAAAAGAAAAAATCTGCTCCGCAAAAGGAAGCGAAAACCGAAGCCGCCGAGCCGACCAAGGCCGAGGCCAAACCGACGGGTGAAAAAGTAAAGAAAGCGGCTCCGGCGGCAGAAGCGGCCGCTGCCGATGCGGCAAAAGCTGGTGACGTCCCGGTGCCTGGCGTAGCGCCCACGGCTGCTGAGTTGCTTGGTGAAGACGCCGCGGCCAAGAAAATCATCAAGGCCAAGCACGCCAAGAACATCACTTCTGGCATCGCCAACATTCTGGCCACTTTCAACAACACGCAAGTCACCATCACCGACATGCACGGCAATTTGATCGGTTGGTCCAGCGCCGGACGCGTGGGGTTCAAAGGTTCGCGCAAGAGCACGGCCTACGCCGCCCAGCAGGTGGCCCAGGATGCCGCCCGTCAGGCGATGTCACACGGCATGAAGGAAGTGGAAGTGCGCGTGAAGGGGCCGGGTTCCGGTCGTGAGTCCGCCATCCGCGCCTTGCAGGCCATCGGCATGGACATTTCCAGCATCAAGGACGTGACACCCGTCCCGCACAATGGTTGTCGTCCGCGCAAAAAGCGCCGGGTGTAGTTCCCCTTTCACGCATTACGCATCACGAATTATGGCTCGTTACACAGGTCCTCGCGTTCGCCTCAGCCGCCGGTTCGGCATTCCGATGTTCGGCCCGACAAAGTATCTCGAGCGCCGTAATTACGGCCCCGGCATGCACGGTCCCAAGTCGCGCCGCAAGACAACGGATTACGGGCTGGGATTGATCGAGAAGCAAAAGCTCCGCTATTACTACGGCCTGATGGAGCGCCAGTTCCGCGGGGTTTACGAGAAGGCCTCGAAACGCCGCGGCGTCACCGGCGAACAGATGTTGCAGATTCTGGAGACGCGGCTGGACAACGTGGTGTATCACTTGGGGTTGGGGACCACGCGCGCCGCCGCGCGCCAGATGGTGGCGCACGGCCACATTCGGGTGAACGGCCGCAAGGTCAATGTGCCTTCGTATGCCCTGCGCGTGAATGATGTGGTGGACGTGAAAGACACCACCGTGTCGCGTCAGTTGGCGACCAAGAATCTGGAGATATCCACCAGCCGATCCGTGCCGGACTGGCTTTCCTTGAACAAGGAAGAGTTCAAGGGCGTGGTGATGCGCGTACCGACCCGCGATGAAATCAATCCCATCGCCAACGAACAGGCCGTCGTCGAATTTTATTCCCGCTAACTTAACCCGGTCCCGCTGGTGCGGGACCAAACGCAATTACACGGGCCGTTGCCGGAGCGGGAAGTTGACCGGTGCGGCCAGATTAAAATTGCAGGAAAGAAAACTATGCCAGTACGTCTAGGACGATTCGAAATGCCCAAGCGGTTGACCAAGGAAGAGTCCACCGCCACGGAAACCTTCGCGCGCTTTGTCGCCGAGCCTTTTGAAACCGGGTATGGCCACACTGTCGGCAATTCCCTGCGCCGGGTGCTGCTCTCCTCACTGGAGGGCGCGGCCATCACCTCGATCAAGGTGGACGGCGCGATGCACGAGTTCGCCGCCATTGACGGTGTCGTGGAGGACGTTACCGACATTGTTTTGAATCTCAAGAAGATCAAGCTCAAGGCGCACACCCGCGAACCGCAGACCCTGTTGCTCTCCGCCAACAAGGAAGGCCCGGTGACCGCCGCCGACATTCAACTCAATCAAAACGTCGAACTGGTCAACCCGGAGCAACTCATCTGCACCCTCGACAAAAAGCGGAAATTTGAGATGGAACTGGAGGTCAAGATTGGCCGCGGTTTCTGCCCCGGCGACGAAAACAAAAAGCCCGGCCAGGCCATTGGCGTGGTGGCGATTGACTCCCTCTTCTCACCGGTGATTCGCGTGCGTTATTCCGTTGAGAACGCCCGGGTCGGTCAGCGCACGGATTACGACCGGCTGTTGCTGGACATTTGGACGGATGGCCGCATTTCGCCGGACGACGCGCTCACGCAGGCCTCGGCCATTTTGCAGCACCACCTTGATGTGTTTGTCGGCTACGACAAGAACGCCGTGGAGTTCGAGGAAGTGGTGGACAAACAGGACGAGGAGAAGACGAAGCTCAAGAAGCTTCTCAACATGAGCGTGAACGAAATTGAATTGAGCGTGCGCGCCGCCAACTGCCTCAACAACGCCAACATCACCACGGTTGGCCAGTTGGCCATGAAGTCCGAACAGGAAATGCTCAAGTACCGCAACTTCGGCAAGAAATCGCTCAACGAGATCAAAGATAAACTGACCGCTCTGGGCCTGGCATTGGGCATGACCTTCGAGCCGGGGTTGCTCGAAGCGGCCAAGGAAGAGGCGGCCAAGCTGCAGTGATTTATGCGACACCTTAAACGAACCGCCAAGCTGGGCCGCACCTTCGAGCATCGCAACGCGATGCTGGCCAACTTGGTTTGCAGCCTCATCAAGCACAAGCGGATTACCACCACGCTGGCCAAAGCCAAGGCGGCGCGGCCCGTGGCGGAGAAGATCGTCACCTTGGGCAAGGAGGGCACCATCCACGCCCGGCGATTGGTTTCCGCGCGATTGCACACCCGCGGACCTGCCGTCCAACTCTCCAAGGAAAAGCGCAAGAAATGGCGCTCCGAAGAGGACGTGGTTCGCATTCTGTTCGACGAAATCGCGCCAGCCTTCAAGGAACGCAACGGCGGCTACACCCGCATTGTCCGGTTGAATCAGCGTCAGGGAGATGCCGCGCAACGCGCCATCCTCGAATGGGTGGACTCGGTGAGCGTTGCGCCGGCTGCCACACCCGCCGAAACTACGGCCGAGGAAGCCAAGCCGGCCGAAACCAAGGAAGAGTCGAAGTAAGCGATTCGCCGTCTTTACACAAAAAGCCCGTTCTTGCGAACGGGCTTTTTCATTGATCGCGCCAATTCAGTCCTCCGGGAGCGGTTTGCCTTTGGTTTCCGGCGCCCAGATCAAGGCGATGATGCCGATGATGTAAACCGAGCACATGATCACCGCCGCCACCCGGAACGGTTCGACCACGCCGTATTGCGTCAGGGCGATGCTCAGTTGCCCCAGCACAATCGGGGCGGGCGCCGCGAGATAGCGAACGGTGTTGTAACAGAAACCCACGCCCGTGCCGCGCAGTCGCGTGGGAAAGATCTCCGGGAAGTAGATTGAATAACCGGCGAAAACCGCAAGTTGCGCGAAGCCCATCATCGGCAGCATCCAGTAGGCGTCCGTGGCCGAGCGCAGATTGTAAAACACGTACGCCGTGGTGAACAGGCACAGAATGAAGGCGCCCAGGAAAGCCAGTCGGCGGCTCAACCAGGAGGCGACAAAAGTGAACACGACCATCCCGGCAAACGCCCCCATGTCCTGAAATGCCGTGCCCCACGCCCGCACCGTGTCCACCGTGGCTTGGGGCGCGTCCTTCAGCGCGGTGGAAATCAACTCCGGTGAGAAAAAGCCAATGCCCCACAAGCCGATCATGCCGGACACACCGAGCAACAGACCGACGATGCTGTTCCGCCGCCAGCGCGGGTTGGTGAATAATTCCTTGACCGAACCGACCTGTTTGTTGGCGGCCCCACCGCGGGCAGCGGCCTTGGCCTGCTTCCAGGGTTCCGGCTCGCGCAGAACGAAGATGATGGGTACCACCAACAGTGAGGGCAGAATTCCGACAAAGAACAGTACGCGCCAGCCCGAAAGTTCGCCCCAAAAGTTCTCCGCTCCGGGCTGGATTTTCAGGCTGATCAGCGAGCCAAGGATGTTGCCAATCGCCGACAGTGCCTGCAATGAACCGAGGGCCACCGGCCGCATCCGGCTCGGCACGCTTTCCGCCACCAGCGTGGTTGCCGCGCCGAACATGCCGCCCACGCCCAACCCAACAAGGAAGCGGTAAATCGTGAAGTCCACCCAGTTCTGCGCAAACCCGCACAAGCCGGTGAAGCCGGAATATACCAGCAGCGTGGCCACCATGGTTTTTACCCGGCCCCACTTGTCGCTCATCATCCCGAAGAAGATGCCACCCGTCGCCCAGCCCAGAATCATGGACGTTGTCGCATAGCCGATGTAGGTCTTCAGCGCCGCCTGCGCCGCCGCGTCGCTGCCCAACAACTCTTTCAGCGCCGATTCCCGCGCCAGCACAAATAACCGCTGGTCCATGCAATCGAACAGCCAGCCGGCGGACGCGATGATGACAACGAGCCAATGATAGACCGTGATTTTCTCAGGAGTCCCCGTTGCCGGGGCCGAACTGGTGGGTAAAGGCGCACTCACGCGCGCATTGTCCGGAAGGACCTGCAAGTGTCAAGTTGCCTGTGCATCAAACATCAGATAATAGATGCGCCAATGAAAACCGTGACTCGTTGCGCCTGGCCCACGACCGAACTCGACATCGCCTACCACGACACCGAATGGGGCGTGCCCGTGCATGATGACCGTTTGCTGTTCGAGATGCTGATCCTGGAGGGCGCCCAGGCCGGCTTGAGCTGGTCAACGATTCTCAAGAAGCGCGAGAACTACCGGCGGGCGTTTGACAATTTCGACGCGCGGAAGATTGCCCGCTATGATGCGCGCAAGGTCAGTAGTTTGCTGGCCGATGCGGGCATTGTGCGCAACCGGCTGAAAATCGCCGCCACGATCCAGAACGCGAAATCACTTCTCGCGGTGCAAAAGGAGATCGGCAGCTTCGATGCTTACCTTTGGCAGTTCGTCGGCGGCCAGCCCATCCAGAACCGGCGCAAATCCCTCAAGGAAATCCCGGCGCGCACGCCCGAGTCCGATGCGATGAGCAAGGACTTGCTCAAGCGCGGATTCAAGTTCGTCGGCTCCACGATTTGTTACGCCTTCATGCAGGCCGTGGGCATGGTGAACGATCACACGGTGGATTGCTTCCGGCATCGCGAAATCCGGCGGTTAAACTCACTTCGCTAAATCCAGACAGATCAGCCGTTCCTCGCTGCGGAGGTAGAGCCTTTTGTGCGCGAGAATGGGCGCGGTCCAGCAGGGATATTTCAGTTGCGGCATCTGGAAGCGGGCCAGTTCGTCGGATTGGTCGGGATTCACCCGAAACAATCCCAGCAAGCCGCCTTCACCGAGTACGATGAGTTTTCCATCTGCCATGATCATCGAACCGCGCCCATAGACGGGTGGTTGCGTTCCGCCGCGTGTCCTCCAACTCTCATCGCGGTCCCACCTCAGTTTGCCGGTTTTGAGCTCCACGCAGCGGAAGCGCGCATCCGGTTCATTGCGTCCGCTGAGTGCGTAGAGATAGCCGTCATGGTAGATGGGAGTGCTCCAGTGCATTTCCAGCACCGGCGAGACCGGGCGACCGGTGGCCAAGTCCATCTCCCGCAATTCACGCGGGCTGCGCCAGACTTCGGTGAAGCTCTTGCCGTCCTTGTTCACCCGCAGCAGCGCCGAACCGACGCGGTAGTAGGCAGCGGAAATGAAGACCAGATCGTCCACGACCAAGGGATTGGCGGCATTGACGGATTCGTTGGCCGTGGAGCAGAACCAACGACTGAAATTCACAGCTCCCGATAGTGGGTCGAGCGACAGCAATCCCTGGCGCATCAGGCACAGGAGGTGACGCTGCCCGTGGATCGTAGCCGCGACGGGGCTGGAATAACTGGCCTGCTTCCAGTGAGTCATCCAGTTTACTTTGCGTTCGCCCGGCCAGCCGATCATTGGTTGGCCCTGCCAGTTTTTCTGCCCCACGTTTTCCCAGATGGTTTGGCCGGATTGCGCGTTGAACGCCACCACGCCGGAATTTGGTTGCCCGCCAATCATCACAATCAGCAGATCTCCTTCAAGGATCGGCGTGCTGCCGACACCGAAAAACGCCTCCGGCACGTCCCAGTCCCTCGCGGTATCGCGCTCCCAGATTCTCCTGCCCGTGGCCAGTTCGAGGCAAAGGAGTTTTCCTTCAGCGCCGAACGTGTAGCAGCGATTTGTAGTCAACAACGGCGTACAACGAGGTCCGTTATTGTAACCGTAGGGGTCAATGAATTTGCTCGGATATGCGTAACGCCAAAGTGATTTGCCGGTGTCAGCTTCGAAGGATTCCACGATTTCCTCATCGCCAATCCGGTGATGCAAGACAAGTTGATTTCCGCGCACGGACGGCGCGCTGTAGCCGGTGCCAATTCTCTTTTCCCACACCAATGGGGGGCCGTTCGTTGGCCAGCGATCGAGCAATCCGGTTTCGTCGGCGGTGCCGTTTGCGCGGGGGCCAAGGAATTGCGGCCAATCGCTCCGGGACGATTCATTCCCGACTGCGCCCGCCGGAACCAAGCAGGCGAACAGCAACGCGACGATAGCGCGAAGCCTCCCGGCGAAAGGTTGGACGTTCATGTGTGAGGTCAAAGCTACCAAACCTGTCGAAAGTCGCGACTTTTACGTTGGCGGGAGGAAGTAATGGAAACGGGCGGCTTCTCGATGAGCAAGGTCGCTGGAAACACAAAGGGCCGGGCTTTCGCCCGGCCCTTTGTGTGAGAACAAACACTTAAATTCTCCATTGGATGCCGCGCCGCAGACATACGCGCTTACTACACACACGGAACACTGCATTTCTGCATCGCAATGACGTGATGAGAATACCGTTTTGGCCGGGACCTGCCAGTCACCAGTTCTGGGGACAATTGGGGATGGCGGCACTTGTAGAAATGACTGTCCTTGGAATCGAGGGAAAAAACAGAAAAGCCGGACTTTCGTCCGGCTCTTCCGCAATGAGAACAACACACTTAAATCTTCCATTGGACGCTGCGCCGCAGACTCACGCTTTCACTACACACACGGAACACTGCACTTTTGCGTCCCAACGACGTGCATAGATTAACATGGATGGAATCTCCCGCCAGTCACCAGTTCTGGTGACAAGCCTGTAGGCCACCAGCATCTTCATAACTCATTGCAGGCAAATATCCTCAGGAATCAAAGGTGGCTTTGTGGTTACGGGCGACGAAGGAATTTGGCGACCGCCTCCGTGCGGGTGCGGACTTGCAGCTTCTCGTAGATTCGGCGGATGTAAGTATGCACGGTTTCGTAGCTGATCCCCAGTTTGTCGGAGATTTCCTTGTAGATTAGTCCCTGGCTCAACAAGTCGAGCACTTCCTGTTCACGGGGTGACAGATTTTCCGTGGCTTCGTTGGATGGAGGAGCCTTTTGGAACGATTGGACAACCTTGCGGGCGATATGCGTGGTCATGGGCGAGCCGCCCCGATGCACTTCGCGGATGGCCTCCAGCAATTCTGCCCGCGGAGTGCGCTTGAGCATGTAGCCGCTGGCACCCGCAGCCAGGGCGTTAAAAATGTTTTCGGTGTCCTCGTACACGGTCAGCATCATCACCTGGGTTTGGGGCAGCAATTGCTTCAACTGGCGGACACATTCCACGCCGTTCATGCCGGGTAGATTGATATCCATGAGGACCACGTTCGGGCGCACGTTCGGCAGGTCCTTCAAGGCGTCCTCAGCATTGGCGTAGTGGCTGACACACTCAAAACCTTCGGCCCGGCCCAGCACACGGGCCAGCGTGGTCCGCAACGGGTCCTGGTCTTCCACAATCGAAACGGTGATGGCCATAAGCAATTCAGCGATTCCCAATGGGAGCGGTCAAGCGTACGAGGGTGCCGCCTTCCGGCGCCGGGCCAATGGAAAATTCGCCGCGAACATCTTCCATCCGTTTGCGCATATTCCGCAACCCATTTCTGGACCTGGCTCGCTCCGAATTCAAATCCGCCGCGCCCCGACCGTTGTCGGCGATTTCCAGCGTGAACCGGTTCTGGGTCAGTTGCAGCCGGATGCGGGCTTCAGTGGCTTGCGCATGTTTGACGACGTTGTTCACGGCTTCCTTGAACGCGAGAAACACATTGTGGCGCACCTCCGGCGGGATGGTCATATCCGGCAACTGCGCCGGGACTTCCAGCCGATGACGCAATCCCGCGAGCGCGAGATAGTCCTGCGCATATTTGCAGGAGTAAGTGATCAAGCTGTCCAGCGTGTCGTTGGCCGGATTGGCCGCCCAGACGATTTCGTCCAACGCGCGGGTGGTGTCGCGGGCGGTCAACGAGATTTGCCGGGCGTGGGTTTCGACTTCTTCGGGCAGTTCCTTGTCGCTTTCCGCCAATTCGCCGAGCAGGGCCACCTGGGTCAGATTCGCGCCCAATTGATCGTGCAAATCGCGCGCGATGCGGGAGCGTTCCTGTTCGAGAACTTCCTGTTGGCGCATGCGCTCCAACTGCCGTTGGAGCTTCTGCGTGGCCACGTAATAAACCACGCTCGCAATCACCGCCAGTAAACCCAGAATCGCGGCACTGCGAAACCACCACGTCTGCCAGAACAAGGGCAGAACCACTAAGGTCAGCTGCGTGCCCTCCTCGTTCCACACGCCGTCCTCGTTGCAGGCCGCCACGCGGAAAAGGTATTCCTTGGGCGGCAATTTGCTGTAACGCGCGAAGCGGACATTCCCCGCATCCGTCCAAGCGGCTTCGTGGCCCTCCAACCGATACTTGAACCGCGCCCGATCCGCCGCAGCGAGGTTCAGACTGGTGTAATGAATCTCGATGACTTCCTTGCCGGCGGGAATCGTAACCGTCTCCAGTGGCTTGCCCCGGAAACCGTTGGTGTTCCGTTCCTGACCATCAACCAGCACCGATTCCAGCAGCACGGGTGGCAGATACGGATTCGGCTCCAACCGGGCCGGATCCACCGACACCACGCCGTTGATCGTGGGAAACCAGAGCCGGCCATCCTGGGTGCGGCCGGCGGCCGGCTGCGCGCCATGGGTACATTCACTGTCCGGCAACCCATCCGCTTTCTTGTACGTCCGTACCGAGATTGTGTTGGTCACCCCGCACGCGAAATCATTAAGGGACTTCTTGGAGGCGCGCATGAGGCCGGCGTTCGAACCCATCCACAAATAACCCTGCTCGTCCTCGATCAAGTAACCGATACTGTGACTGACAAGTCCTTCGCTCCGCGTGTAGCGCGTCCACGAGTTGGTGTGAAACCGCGCCAGCCCGCCGCTGGTGCCAATCCACAAAACGCCATCAATGTCCACGAGCAAGGAAGAAACATTTTGGCTCGGCAGACCGCTTTCCTGTTTGCCGAACACGACGATCTGCTCATCGCGCAAACGATTCAACCCGCCGCCCTCAGTGCCAATCCACAAGTTTCCTTCCGCATCATCGGCCAGCGCTCGAACGACGTCGGAGGACAATCCATGGCGCGTGGTGTAACCCTTCCAACTCTGCCCGTCCCAACGCCACAAGCCGGTTTGGGTGCCGACCCACAACTGCCCGGCGCGGTCCTGATAGATCGCGGAAACCGCCCAACCGCGTCCGCCCATTCCCAAGGGCTGTTGAAATCGCCCCTCCTGCAACTGCAACAAGCCAATCCCAAACACGCCGGCCCACAACATCTCATCGCGATCCCGAAGCACACTGCCCAGAAACAGACTCGTCAACCCCTGCTCCACTCCCAATTGCCGCTGAACCCCATCCTTCCAGTGCCTGACCCCGCCGCCGAACGTGCCAAGGAACACCCCGCCTTCGCCATCGTCGCACAACGTTTTTACCGTGACGCCCCGGGTTTCTTCGAGCAACTCGAAGGCGGTCCGCTTCACCCGGTTCAACCCGCGGCCGTCCGTGCCGACCCACAAGCTGCCTTCACGATCCACACACAGGGACAACACGGTGTTGTGCGACAAACCGGAAACCCGGTGTGCCTGGCCATCGTTGTCGTACCAAAACACGCCACTGCCCCGGGTGCCGACGATCAAGTTGCCCTGGCTATCCTCACATGCCGTGGCCACCGGAACGCCACCCCAAGGATAAGGACCTAGATCGCGTTCCTGCACATTGCTCCGCCATTTTTCCACCCGCCCGCCGGCGAGTCGCCAATAGCCGCCGTGCTGGCTGTTCAGCAGATAATCCACTTTGATCGAAAGGACCTCCGGCGGCGGCAGGTTTGGCGGTTGCATGGAAGTCACCGAAGGAATCACCCGCAGTTCCGTGTCGGTGCCGATTCGCAGGGTGCCGGTTTCGTCGGCCATCACGACGCGGGTGCTGCTCCAGACGGTGGCGCCCACCGCCCAAACGTCGCCCCGCTCGTCCCGGTAACGGCTCAGTTGGCCGTCGCTGGTATAGAGCCAGACGGCGCCATCGGGGGTTTCCGTGGCGGAAACCAGTTTTCCCCGGGGAGCGTCCGACCAGATTTTTAGCGAATGCACCTGGCCGCCGGGTTTGATCAACGCCACTCCGGCGTTCTCCGTCCCGACGCAAAGATTGCCGCGGCTGTCTTCGAACAAGAAGGCGATCGCACTGCTGTCCAGACCGGGCAGCGCACTCTCGTCGAACACATCAAAACGGATGCCATCAAACCGCACCAAACCGTACTGGGTGGCCATCCACAAATAACCATCCTGGGTTTGCGTCATCGAAATGACGGCCCCGCCAGGCAGGCCTTCATCTGTGCCCCAGTGGTCCACCACGAACGACGCGCCCGCCCCAAAGCCGGCGCCGCCGTCAGCAGCGGAGGCACTGAAGCCACCGCCCAGCAACACCCCTGCAATGATGGCAATTAAACCGCGCTTCGGCATGGCAGAGTTTTCAGGCGACAGGCGGATGATGTAAAGCGCATAGCTGAACGCGAGCAAACCCCGCCTTTGCGGCGGCCACTCCTGGCTGATGCCCGCCGCCCTGAATTGCCCGACCGATTCGTCCGGTTAGAAATGATATTCCAGTCCCAACTGGATGTAGTGATCGCGGCGAAAACTGTTCAAGGGATAGTCATCCCTGGGGATGGAAATAAAAGCCGCAGCTTCGAGCCGCAGCACCCAGTTCTGCTTGAGCCTTCGCGTGGCTTCGAATGTGAGGACGCTCGACCCATCCACCACATCAGTCAGGATCGCGGTGAGCAGCGTGGTGCTCTTGAGATCGTTGAAGGCCAGCCGTACGCCAGTCGCCAGATCCCGCTCGTATGGATTCAGCAGGTTGTTGCCCATCGAATCGTAGTAAAACTCGTTGATATACCCCAAGTCGGCGGCGGTGCCAAAAATCCCGTGGAAGGTGTACTCGAATCCAATGCCAACCCGCGAAAAATCCTGATCCTGCCCACTGCGGAACATCACTTCGCCTTTCCACAACCAGTCCGACACCGCCCATTGAAGATCCAAGCCCGCTTGATGGACGATGTCATAAACCGGTCGCAGGACTGGCTCCGTGCCGCTGAAAGCCAATTGATACGAAGGCTCACGGGTTGTTCCGCGGAAATAATAGACTCCCAGGTCCACGCTTTGAATCGAGTGGCTCCAGCGCAGGCTGAAGTCCGGATGCCATTCCTCAAGGGACGACTCGAATACCGGGCCATCGTTGACAGCTCGCGGGTGCAGCCGTAACCGTCCATCCTCCCCGGGAAAAGTTCGCTCGCGAAAGTAGGGCAGGTAGAAGAGGCTCCATCGGCCGATTTCCGACTGGTAACTGACATTGAGCATCGGCTGTCCCAACTTCTCCTCGCCGTCCGGATGTTCGACCAGGTCGCTCTGGTTGATCACATCCACCAAATGCACCGCTTCGAGTGAACCCCAGAACACTTTGCTGACCCCGAACCGGGTGTCCCAGTTACCCTGTCGCCAGGACAAACTAAGTTCCCGGATGTCCGCGTGAGTCCGCTCCGAGTCGCGGTAGTCATAACGAAAGAATGGAGTGAAAGTGACGCCGAGCAGCGGTTGATCCCAATCCATCCGGAACTCCGGTTGCAGTTGGAATGAAGGTTCCGCGTAGCTCTGACGGCGGTCAAGCGGCTCCGCTGGAAATCCCCGAAATTCCAAGGCCGCGTAACCGCTCATCCGCGGATCAGCCGGCCACGCGACCACGCCACCCAGCAGCAGGCACAAACCAATTGCGATGCACCTCCACGCCCTCATGCGGTCGCGCCAGCCGGGTTTATCGCAGGCGGTCGAGGAGGTTCTGGTCAAAATCGGCCTCCTTCAGTCCAGTGCGGAATTTGTAGTTCTGGAAAACCAGCTTGGTGCTTTTGCCGGAGAGCTTGTTCTCCATCAGCAGCTCGTCCGGCCGCCAAAACCGGTCGAGATACTTCTGATAGCCGCGGAAGTGGAGCGTTTTTACATGGGCATCTTTGCTGTCGTAAAAATCAACTTTCAATGGGCGGTACTCAGCCTGGTCCAGCCATGTCACCTGCCGTTTGTAGCCCGACTTGGGATCGGTGGGATAACGTTCCACCACAAAACAGGTCTGGCCCTCAAAGGCTTCATCGCGGATGTAGCGATAGGTGTATTTCTCCACCTGTTGCGGGCTGATGTCCTCGTAGGTGAATTCGCTGCCCACAAACGAACCGGTTTTGCTGCCCGTGGCGATGCGCCGCACCCGCTTGGTGGCCGGCAGATAAAGCCATTGATCGTCCGCCTCGGTTCGCGAGGAAAAGGTCAGCAACGCCGTCCCGCCAATGTCTGCCGGGGATTGAAACACGAGCAGGCTCTTCTCGCCCTGGGATTCGTTCTCGAAAGTTTTGATGAGGAGTTTGCGGCTGCTTTCCTGGCCCGCCTTGTTGCGCAGGATCATGGTCACTTCCGTGACGAAATCCTGATAGCCGGTGTCGCGCCGCTTGGCTTCCTGGGCAATTTCCAGTCCCGTCGCGACCGGGTCCTTCTGCGCCCAACCTGGAAGGACGGGGACCAGCGTCAGCAGAAACACGGCGCGCAGGCCGCGTGAACGAATAATGTTTGAGTATTTCATAAAGTGTAAATGGATTATCCCGGCCCGGCGTTGCTGGCCGGCACGGGGGCGACTGGCGGGCTGGCTTTCAAGCTGGGCGCACCGGCACCACGATCAATGACCGTCAGCAGCGCCGGCAGGGCAAACAAGTCGAAGATCAGGGCGACCGCGATGGTCACGGCGCTGAGCAGGCCCATGCCGCGATTCAGTTCAAAGTTCGAGAAGGCCAGCACTCCGAAGCCCACCACCAGAATCACGGTGCTCGAAACCATCGGCTTCACCAACTCCTTCAGCGTCTGCCGCACCGCGGCTTCCGGCGACAATCCCTTGGCCCGCCGCGCTTCAAGGTAATGACTGAGTAGATGGATGCTGTCATCCACCACAATCCCAAGCGTCATGCCAATCACCACCGACAAGGCCAGCCCGACTTCGCCGACGAAGATTCCCCAAATGCCAAATGCGATGGCGGCGGGTGCCAAATTGGGGAGCAGACTCAAGAGGCCGAATTTCCACGAGCGCGTGACCCAGATCATGCACAGAGAAATCAACACGAGTGCGCCCACCGTGCCGCCCAGCAGACTGCGAATGTTGCGCAGGCCAATATGCGCGAACACCAACGACTGGCCAGTGCCTTCGCTTTGCGGCGAAAGGTCATTCTCGCGCAACCAGTCCCGTGCGCGCCGGTCCAGGTCCAGCATCTCGTTGCTGCTGATGTTGGCCAGACTCACCTGGAACAACGTGCCCGATTTATCCAGGTTGATTTGGTCCGTCAGGTCCTTGCCGAAAGGCAGCGACAACTCGTACAGCAACAGACATTGCGCCGCCAGTTCGCGGTCCTCCGGGATGCGATACTCTTCCGGTTTGTCTTCGTGCATGTTGCGGTTGAGCCGCTTGATGATGTCGGTGTAGGCAAAGACGTGGCGCACTTTCGGTTGCTGTGCATACCACTTCGCGAACGCCTCCACTTTGGCCAGATAATCCGGGTCGGAGATTCCCCCCGGCTCGCCTGAATCGAGCGAGTATTGGATGTACTCAAAACCAGTCAGATTCTGGATGGCGTAATCAGCATGTTGCCGGAATGGGACGTCCTTGTGGAAATAGGTGAGGAATTCGTCATCCGTTTTGTTCCGGATCAGGAAAGCGGCAGGCACGAGCGTGAGTACCGTGCTGGCCACGAGAACCGTCTTGCGATTTCGGCAGATCCAGTCGCCTAACGCCTCGCCCCAGGCTTGTTCGCCGCTGGCTGTTCTTCGCGGCGTTCGCACGGGCAGCAGGAGCATCACGGCCGGCAACAGGGTGTAGCTTAATATCCACGCAAACAATACGCCGGTTGCCACCACGTTGCCCAAGTCGCGAAACGGTGGTGAATCACTGGTGTTCAAACTCAGAAAACCAAGGAAGGTCGTGAAGCTGGTGAAAAAGACCGGGCCGAAATTCGATTTCAGACTCCCGGCCATCGCGGCTGATTTGGTCATGCCCGACCGGTAATTCTCCATGAAGGTCGTCAGGATGTGAACTGAGTCCGCCACCGCCAGCGTCATGATCATATTGGCGGCGGAAATGACCGGAGGTGAAATGATGATCCCCACCCAGCCCGCCAAACCGTAGGCGGCCAGATTGGCCAACAGGATTACCATCAAAGCCGCCAGGGCTGAGGCCCAGGTGCGCAGCAGGACGGCGAAGCCAATGAGCATCAGCCCAAACATCATGGGCATCAAAGTGACCATGTCGTTGACGCCGGCTTCGGCGAGCGCCTGGTTGATCATGATGATCCCCGTCAATCGCACCTGCGTTCCCGGGAATTTCTCCTCCACGTCTGCCGCCAGCCGCCGTGCCGCCAGGGCCACTTCCGGCTGCTCTTTCAACGGGTCCTTGCCCGGCAACCGCACCGGCACGTTCACCCCGGTGACGTGGCCGGAAGGCGAGACCAGCCGGTTCACCAACAACGGCTCGTTCAACGCAATCCGCCGCACCCGTTCAAGGTCTTCGTCGGATAATGCCGCCGCGTCCGGTACGAGGTCCTCCACGATCAAATCGCCTTCCTGCGCGAAGCTGTTCTGGAAGTTGTTGATCGAATCCACCCGGCGCGAGTAGGGAAGCTGCCACGCCTGCTGGGTCAGGTATTCCACTGCCGCCAGATTCTCCCGGGTGAAGACGTTGCTGTTGCCGGGAGAAACCACGAACAACACGCTGTCCCATTTGTTGTAGGTGTTTTCCAGGGCACGATAGGCCTTGAGTTGGGGATTGCTCTGGTCAAAGAAAACCTCGATGTCATTGGAGAAGCGCAGCCGGGGCAAACCCACCGCGAGGAGCGCCGTGATGACCAGACAGCCGGCAAGAGTAAGTACCGGATGCGATGCAATCCAGTTCACTGGGCGGTTAAGAAACCGTGTCTTCAAGAGTGTGCTTGCGCGGGACTCTAGCGAAACCAGTGCTCAAGTAAATGGTCTTTTTGCAGAAATCGGAATTGCTAATTCCCTCTTGCCAACCAACGGAATCGCCATAGACTCCTTCTCTATCAACTCTTGCTGCAGCGCACTGGCCACGCTTTGTCATACGTGTTGCCCCCGAGATCGGGGCTTGCCGCCAAGGCGGCACGGAATCGTGCTCCCTTCCGGCTCGCACAACGCGCGCCGCATCGAGCACTGCGGCCTGACATCGGCAACTCGCCAAATCTTCGAGCGAGAAAGCACATCCCGCGTGGCGGTCGGAGATGGCTATGTGATTCCCGGCCCATGAGCAACCCCACCGCAACATTCCCAGGGAGTGACAAATTCCTGGCGGAGTACTTCGAGCCAGTCTCATTCACCAAAGGCGCGCTGATCTTTCGCGAGGGCGATGTGGCTGACTGCTTCTATGTGATTGATGACGGAGTGGTCGCCATCCAACTTGAACGCGAGGAGCTTGATTCCGACGCCGTGCTGGGGTTTGTCGGCCGGTCAGAAGTGTTGGGTGAACTGGCCTTGCTGGATCAGAAGCCGCGTTCCGCCTCGGCGTACGCCCACACGGCCGTGCAGGCCCGGCGGTTTAGTTTTGCTCACCAGGAAGCAATGGCGCGGCAGCGACCCCAGGAGTTGATCGCCCTGCTGTCCTGTTTGGGTAAACAAGCCGCCCTCAAACTGCGTCAGGCCAATGTCCGGCTGGCGGATGCGTTGGGACATGAAACCGATCCGGACGTTGATCGCATGGTTTCGCAGGCGCAAGCGGCGTATCCCTTACTGGCCGACTGGCCGGAGGAGCGGATGGACGGTTTGCTGGAAGAGATTGCCAGCACGTTTGCCGCGCAAGCTGGGCCGCTGGCGGAACAGACCGTTCAGATCACTCGGATGGGAAATGTCCCTGACAAGACGTTGAAGAACCGCATGGCCAGCCTGGGGGTGTTCCGTCACCTTGCGGGCCGCAAAGGCGCCGGACTGTTGAGTTGCAACGAGCGCGAGGTCAGTGAATGGGCTGCTCCGGTCGGCGTGGTCTTCGGTTTGATTCCAGTCACCAATCCGGTGGCCACGGCGATCTTCAAGACCTTGATCTGCCTGAAGAGCCGCAACGCCGTCATCCTGAGTTTTCATCGTTCCACGCGGGCGCTGGGCGACACCTTCGGCAGCCTGTTGCAGCCGATCCTTCAGAAACACGGCGCTCCGCCGGATTTGGTGCAATGGGTGCGCGATCGGAATTCACGCAAGAAGACGGAGACGTTCTTCCGTCATCCCGGAGTATCGCTGATTCTGGCCACGGGTGGCAGCGGCATGGTCAGAGCAGCCTACAGCTCTGGCCGGCCCGCCATTGGGGTCGGCCCCGGTAACGCGCCGGCTTTGGTCTGCTCGGATGCCGACGTGGCCACGGCGGCGAACAGCATTGTGTTGAGCAAGTCCTTCGACAACGGCCTGATCTGCGGTTCGGAACACAACCTCGTTGCCGTCGAAGCCGTTTATCAACCTCTAGTCAATGCCTTGGAACACGCCGGAGCCGCTGTGCTGGACGACGCTGAAACGGCTCGGTTTCTCCGATACGCTTGCGATGAATCCCAAACCAGCCTGAGCCGCAAGACAATCGGCGTGGATGCTCAAACATTGGCTGAGACGGCCGGCATCAATCGTCCTCATCCCATCCGTGTGATTGTTGTTCCCACTGCAACGATCGCCTCGGACAACGGGATGGCACGCGAGAAAATGGCCCCGGTCCTCGGACTGTTTCGCGTGGCGGACGAAGCGGCCGGCATGGAGGCAGCGCTTCGACTGCTGGATATTGAAGGCAAAGGCCACACGGCCATTATCCATAGTCAAAACTCATCCTGGATAGACCGCTTTGCGAGGCTGATGCCGGCCAGCCGCATTCTGGTCAACTCGCCTGCGACGCAGGGGGTCATCGGGTTTACCACCGGACTGGTGCCTTCATTCACGCTGGGTTGCGGCACCTTCGGCGGCAATTCCACCACTGACAACGTCAGCTATAATCACCTCCTGAACATTAAACGTCTCGCGCGGTACATCCCGCCAACCCAACCGCTCTGATCAGCCGCCCCCAAGAACTGATGTCCACTCTTCTCCAATTGGTTGAAACCGTCACGTTTCCAGGGCGTGATGCCGGTGGTTTCGCCCGACTCCAGGTTCCCCACGGGCAAGTGGTTTTCCGGGAGAATGATCCGGGCGATTGCCTGTACGTGGTTCGAAGCGGTCGCCTGCGCGTCATCCAGCATTACGGTACGCCACGCCAGCGCATCCTGGGTGAGGCTGGGCACGGAGAATGTGTCGGCGAGATGGCTTTGCTGGGGGGCAGCAACCGTAGCGCGACCGTCGTCGCCATCCGCGACAGCGAGTTGATTCAAGTTTCACAGAAGGACTTTGATGTGCTGATCCGGCAACATCCGCAACCGATGCTGGACATCATGCGCGTTATCACCCGGCGACTGGATAATAGCAACCGTCCGGCCTCAAGCGCCCCACGGCGTTTGACCCTGGCAGTGATTCCCGCCAGCGAGTCCGCTCCCCTTTCGTGGTTCTGTCACATGCTGCGGAATTGTCTGCCGGCCGACCGACCGGCATCTCTCCTGCAACGCCAGACGCTGCCTGCGGAACTGACAGTTGCCGGGTCATCGCCTGCTGATTATGACCGCCGCCTGGCTCGCTGGCTGGATGAGCAGGAGCAGCTTTACGACTTCCTGATTCTGCAAGGGGAAACTGCGCTGACGGATTGGAGCCGGCGTTGCCTGCGACAAGCAGATATTATCATTGTGCTGGGCACTGCCCGGCAGGAATCTGATCTGACCACGCTGAAACGCGAACTGACCAGTCTGAGCGAGCCTGCGGCGCGGCCCCGGCTCGAACTCGTGTTGGTTCACGAGCAATTTCCCTGTTCCGGCACCCAACGCTGGATCGAGGCCCTGCCGGTGGCCGGTCACCACCATATCCGCCTCAATACCATTCCCGATATCGGTCGCGTCGCACGGATACTTCTGGGCCAGGACGTGACGCTCATTTTGGGCGGTGGCGGCGCGCGCGGTTTTGCCGAAATCGGCGTGCTCAAGGCGATTGAGGAATTGCGCATCCCGGTGGACCGCGTGGGCGGCACCAGCATGGGCGCGGTCATAGGCAGTCACTTCGCGCTGCATCGGGACTGGCGCCGGGCCGTGGAGGACATGCGCCGCAGCTTTGTTGAAGGAGGAAGACTCCACGACTACACCCTGCCGCTGCAATCCATCATCCGCGCGGCGCGTTACGAACGGTTGTTGGAAAACCTCTTTGGCGACATTCAAATTGAAGACCTGCCGTTAAGCTTTTTTTGCATGAGCTGCAACCTCACGCATGCCGCATCCGTCGTCCATCGTCACGGACCACTGTCGAAGTGGCTCGGCGCCAGCGTCTCCATCCCCGGCATGGCGCCGCCATTGGTTGACGAGGGCGAACTGTACGTGGACGGCGGGTTTCTCAACAATCTGCCGGTGGATGTTGCTCGAGAAGCTGGCGCGGGATTTGTCATTGCGGTGGATGTCAGCCCCGAGGTTGACCTGAAACTCAGCGGCGGTTTCCAAGGCCGGCCCAGCGGTTGGCAGGTGGCGGCCAATTGGCTGCGCCATCGCAAGACCGCCGCCCGATTCCCCAGCATGTTCGACGTCATGCTGCGCACCACCGAAATGACCAGCGTCAGCAAGAAGAACCACGTGCGCGCCCTGGCCGATTGTTGCGTGCGCCCCGCCGTACAGGGATTCAAAATGTTCGACTGGCACGCGATCGAGAAGCTGGTGGAACGGGGCTACAACGCCGCTATGGAATCGCTGCCAGTTTTGCGAGAGAGACTCCCGTCGCTGCCGGACGCAGGCGATGCCCGCTCCACGCCTGTGCTTTCCGTTACCACCAATTCACCCAGGGTTGTGACCGGGGCTGCGCCTGTTTCAAGTTAAGATGTCTTCGCCGAATCACTTGAAACGCGAGTCTGCCGGGTCTTCGGCCATTCCCCACGTCGTGGCGCTGGGCAGTGGTTACGCGACCTTCTATGCCTACCGCGAACTGGCCGGATGGATTCGTCGGAAACGCGTTCGCATGACGGTTATTGACCGGAACAACTACCACTGTTTTCACGGTCTGGTTCCGGAAATGCTGGCCGGCAAATTGCAGCCCGGCACCATTCTCAGTTCTTCCCGCCGCCTGTTCAAGCACGCCCAGTTTTGCAACGGCGAGATCAAGGACATTGACCTGGAGCGCCGAACCGTGACGTTCAGCCGCAAGCTGGACGGCAAGGAGTTCAGCGTGAACTACGATCACTTGATCGTCGGCGTTGGTTCCAGTGAGGACCTGAAGCGGTTTCCGGGCATCGCCGAGCACACGCTGCGGCTTAAGGCGTTTCCGGACATCCTTCAGGTCAGGCATCACCTCATCACCATGCTGGAGCTGGCAGAGATTGAGACTGATGCCGGCGAGTTGGAGCGACTGCTAAACTTTGTCGTCGTCGGCGCCAATTACGCCGGGGTCGAGGTCGCGGGTGAGTTGGCGGAATTTCTTCCCAACCTGGCTCGCAGTCGTTTTTCCAACATTCCTGCCGATCAGATCCGCATCACGGTGATTCATTCCGGTGAACGCATCCTGCCCGAACTGGGCAGTCACTTTCCGAAGTTGCAGGCCTACGCCGAACGGGTCATCACCGATAGTCCGCACCTCCGGCTCAAAACGGGCATTCGACTCGCGTCCGCCACGCCCGAGGAAGCCGTGCTCGACAACGGCGAACGCATTCCCACCCGCACCATCATCAGTTGCACCGGCACGGCGCCGGCGCCCGTGCTTGAGTTCTTTCCGGCTGAGCGCGACCGCCTGGGACGCGTGGTCACGGATGAATTCCTTCGCATGAAGGGCGTGCCGAATGTTTGGGCGGCTGGTGACTGCGCGGCCGTGCCCCATCCCCAAGGCGGTACCTGTCCACCTCTGGCCATTTGGGCGATGACGGCCGGTCGCCAATTGGCAAAGAACCTGAAAGCCACCCTCTCCGGCCGGTCGCTACAAGCCTACCGCTTTACCGGTTTGGGCGATGCCTGCACTCTCGGTCATCATCGGGCCGCCGCGCAACTCAAAGGCGTTCCGATTCGCGGTCTGCTGGGTTACCTCGCGTGGCGTTTTTTCATGATCCGTTACCTGCCGGCCGTGGAGAAAAAATGCCGGCTCGTGCTCGACTGGCTTCTGTTGCCGGTCTTCGGTCGCGACCTCATCAACATGAACGTGCATCGGCCGGTGCTGGTGACGCCCGTTATGCACGAGCCGCGCCAGGAAATCATCCGCGAAGGCGACGTGGGCCAAAGCCTCTTCATCATCCGCTCCGGTGAAGTGGAAGTGCTCAAGCAGCGCCCGGATGGTTCGGGTCCCGAGGTGGTTGCCACGCTGAAAGCGGGCGATCACTTCGGCGAAGTCGCCGTGTTCCGTGGGATTCGCCGCACCGCCACGGTGCGCGCCCGCACCCGGGTTGAGTTGCTCCACGTCCAGCGGGAAGCGGCCCTGGCGTTGAGCGAATCCAGTCACGAAATTGCCCGCACTTTCAGCACCCGAATCGAAAACAATTCCCAAGCATAATCCCATGAAACTCAGATCTCTCTTCCTCCCTTTTCTCACCTGCGCTTCCCTGGTCCTGAGCGGATGCGGCAACCGTCAGGTCGTGGACGAAGCCATGGCAGCCGGCAAGACCGCCGATGATTTTCCCACCGCCACGGCTGACGTCTTCAAAGGCATGGACGGCGGCATTGAATTAACCCCTGAGGAAATCAAGGGCCGCAACACTTGGATGCTGTGGACCGGCGGCAACGAGCGATTCTGGGACGTCATGGCGGGGCGCGGCTACGGCTTGATTGACCTGCTCAAGAATGTGGATTCCCGCAATCGCGACCGGCGCTTCGAGAATATGGGGCTGATGAACGAACCGGGATTCAAAGCCGCGGATGGGCCTGACGAATTCGGTCTCTACCTCGACGTGCCGGTTGACGCCGAGCCTGCCGGCGTGGATCCGGAAGTCTATGGTCGCTCCAGCGGGGTGATCGGACTGCGACTCTTTCCCAATCCCGACTTCGACGAGACAGCGCGCAAACGCTGGAACGCCGAGCGCTACTACAACGAGCCGTCATACTACCAGGACCCCGATCTGGTGCGGCCCTACCGTGTGGGCATGAGCTGCGCCATCTGCCACGTTGCCCCTCACCCGCTTTATCCGCCGGCCGACCTGAACCAGCCCGCGTGGACCAATCTTTCCGGCACCATCGGCAACCAATACTTCCGCAACCACGGTGTGTTCGGCGCTGACCTCAAACCGGACAACCTGCTTTATCACCTCCTCAAGTCCGCCAAGCCCGGCACGGTGGACACCTCCATTGTCGCCACCGACAACAACAACAATCCCAACATCATCAACTCCATCTATCAGGTTGCCGCCCGTCTGACCGTGGCCACGGAACAGCGCGTTGGCCCCGGCGCATTGCTCATTCCGGCCGATGGTGGCGAACTCAGAAAAGTTCCGCATGTCCTGGTGGACGGCGCCGATTCCATTGGGGTTCAGGGTGCGCTCAACCGGGTCTTTGTGAATATCGGCACCTTCAGCGAGGAATGGATGCGCTGCCACAATCCCATCATCGGATTGCGAAAACAGAAACCGTTCCGCATCGAGGTGGCCCAGAAGAACTCCGTCTATTGGCAGGTCACCGAACGCCGGTCCATTGACCTCGCCAAGTACCTCGTCCGCGCCAGTGGCCGCATGCCATTAAAGGATGCGCCGGGCGGCGCCAAGCATCTCACCGAGGACGCCAACATCCTAAATCGAGGAAAAATCGTTTTCGCCGAGAACTGCATGGCTTGTCATTCCAGCAAACGCCCCACTGACGGCGTGGACCGTCCCCCGGAACGTTTTGAGGAATGGGCGCGCAGTGAATCGTTTCTTGCATGGGCGCGCGAAGAAGTCATGAAACCCGACTTCCTCGAGGATAACTACCTTTCCACCGATGCCCGCTATCCGGTTACGCTCCTCGGCACCAATCCGGCCCGCGCCCTCCAGAACAATGCCATTCCCGGTCAGATTTGGGAGGAATTCTCATCGTTCAAATACAAGGAGACTCCGTCCGTGGGTGAGTTCGAGGCGTATGATCCTTTTGCCGACAAAACCTGGAAGTTCAAAATGCCCGCCGGCGGTCCCGGCTTTTATCGTGTGCCCACGCTGGTGGCCATCTGGGCCGGTGCGCCTTTCCTGCACAACAACGGCCTGGGCGATTACAACGGCGACCCTTCCGTGGACGGCCGCATGAAAGCCTTCAACGACGCCATCACCAAGATGTGCTGGCCGGAGCAACGGCTTGGGCCGGCCACCATCGCTCGCACGACCCAGCCGACCTGGCTCATGTTCCCGGCGGCTTATGTCCCGGTGTTGATCGAAGGCGTCGTGCCGGGCGCCCGCCTGTTCCTCAAGATGCCCTGGCTGCTCCCTTTGCTGATGCTCCTGGTCGGCGCGATCATTTATCGCCTGGCCCGTGCGCGCCACGGCCATGCCACCCGCATTATGTTCCGACTCTGCGGTGGCGCGGCCATCGTGTTTGCCCTGCTGCTGCTGCCGTTAAACTACTTTGCCGCCGGGAAACTCGGCGACGTAAAGGTTGGCCCGATTCCCGGCGGCACGCCGGTCAGTCTGCTCGGGAATTTGGATCCCCATGCGCCGCCGACTCAGACGCTCGCTGCGCTGTTGAAAATGAACCGCGTCCTCAAGCGAATCGCCAGGGAGAATCTCTCGGATGCCGAAGCCAGGAAATTGTTTGAGACCGAGGCTGCGCCGGATTTGTTGAAGCTCAGCAAGAGTCCCGATTGGGTGGAAGACCGGGGCCACTACTTCGCCGCCGGTCTGTCCGATGAGGACAAGCGCGCCTTGATTGAATTCCTCAAAACGTTCTGACGCCGGCTACAAACTCCCAATCCGGTTGAGTTTGATCACCGGTTCGCCGGCCTGGCGCGACGCCGGCAAATCCACTGTGAACTCTGCGACCCAATCGTTGTGGGCCTCAGGGTCAATGAGCATTTGCTGGACGCGCCAGGTGCGTTGGTCCTCCATTGGAATTACATACGTGTGGCGCGTGTTGCGGGCATTTGGATCGAGACAGAGATGCTCGTGTTCTGCGAGATACGCCTCCATGGAGGCGCGCAGCCGGTCCGGGGTCCAAGGCTCGCCGTCGGGGTCGGCCACGGAGCTGAGATGCGTGAGTGCGGCCTCGAAATCGGCTATGACCAGGCCGCGAAGAAAGTTGAAGATGTCGGTGCGGATGGCGGCGGTAAACGCCTTGGCGTCGCGCGTAATATCCGGCGCCGCTTCGTCTGCGCCGGGCGGACGAGTTTCCAGGCGGGCGCCGGGCTGGAAGTTCGGGTCGCGCATTTTCTCCCACTCATCGAGCAGACTGGAATCCACCTGGCGGATCATCGTGCGGAGGTAGAGTTCCATTTCGCGTAGCGGATCGTCCTTGGCAGCCTCGGGGACGGTTTGGGCCAGCACCTTGAAAACGCTGTTCAGGTGCCGCAACAGCAGGCCCTCGCTGCGCTGAAGCTCATAGTCGCGGATGTAATCGGCGAACGAGCGAAAGGACTCGAACATCTCGCGGGCAATGCTTTTTGGGCGGATGTTTTCCTGGCCCACCCACGGATGTTTGTCCGCGAACGCGTTGAAGGTGGAGTAAATGAACTCGCGGTTCGGCTTCGGGTAATCGAGTTCCTCCAACCTGGCCATGCGCTCCTCGTATTCAATCCCCTCGGCCTTCATCGCGGCAACGGCTTGTCCCTTCACTTTGTCCAGTTGCTTGCGCAGGATGATTTCCGGGTTTTCGAGGATGGACTCCACGAGTGAGAGCACGACCAGCGCGTAATCGAGCTGCTGCGGGTCCACCATCGGAATGTTTTCCAGCAGGTAGAGCGAGAGCGTCTGGTCCATCGAGAAATCGTCCTGCAACTCGACGTTGACGCGGAGTTTGTGGCGTTGGGATGGCAGCGTAGATTCTTGTCCCTCATCAGGCGCGAGATCAGCTCGGGCGGCAAGGGGAACGATCTCAATGATCCTGCGCTCCACCAGCGACCGGAACAACTGCCACGCCCGCTTGGTGTGCTCCTTCTTCTGTTTGGGCGTTTCGTGGCAATCTCGAATCAATTGCTGCATTGCCCGGCAACCATCGCCCTCGCGGCTCAGGACGTTGAGCAGCATCGCGTGCGACACCTGAAAGCGCGAGGTAAGCCGTTCCGGTTGCGCGGCGATCAAGCGCTGAAACGTCTTCACGTCCCAGTTCACAAAGTTGTGCTCCGGCGCTTTGCGCTTCACGCCCCTCTTTCCGCCCCGGGCGGCTTTTTCTTCAAGCTTAAGATTCTCGACAATGTGCTCCGGCGCCTGCGCCGCCACCCAACCCTGGTCATCAAACCCCTTGCGGCCCGCGCGTCCGCTGATTTGATGAAAATCCCGTGCGCTCAGAATGCCGGTCTTCTGGCCGTCGAACTTGCACAAGCGCGTGAATAGCACCGTGCGGATCGGCACGTTGATGCCCACGCCGAGCGTGTCGGTGCCGCAAATGATCTTGAGGAAACCCTGTTGCGCGAGTTGCTCGACCAGCACGCGATACTTCGGCAGCAACCCCGCGTGGTGAATGCCGATGCCATGCTTGAGCCACTTGCGGATTTCCGGCCCGTAAGGGCTGGTGAACTTGAAGCCCGCGAGCTCGTTCGCGATCGCGTTTTTCTCCTCGCGCGTGCAGACGTTGAGGCTGGTGAAATCTTGCGCGCTCTGAGCTGCGTCCAGTTGGGTGAAGTGAACTACATACACCGGCACCTTGCGCTCGGCGGCAAGCTTTTCGAGCGTCTGCGCCAGGGGAATTTCCGAATAAGCAAACGCCAGCGGCACGGGCCGTACCGCTGATTTCACCGTCACCGTCGCCCGTCCGGTGCGCCTCGTCAGTTCCTGCTCAAAGAACTCCGTTTCGCCCAGTGTGGCGGACATCAGCAGAAAGCGCCCTTGTGCCAGCGTGAGCAACGGCACCTGCCACGCCACGCCACGATCGCGGTCGGCATACCAGTGAAACTCGTCCATCACCACGTCCGCCACGGCGGCTTGCTTGCCTTCGCGCAAGGCAAGATTGGCTAGGATTTCGGCGGTGCAGCAGAGGATGGGCGCGTCGCGATTCACCGTGGCGTCGCCGGTGGCCAGGCCCACGTTGTCCGGCCCAAAGTCCTGGCAAAGCGCCCGCCACTTCTCATTCACCAGCGCCTTGATCGGACAGGTGTACACCGACCGGCGGCCTTGCGAGATGGACTGAAAGTGCAGCGCCATCGCCACCAGCGATTTCCCCGAGCCGGTGGGCGTATTCAGGATGACGTTCCTGCCTTCGTAGAGTTCGAGGATCGCTTCTTCCTGCGCCGGATAGAGCGTGAGCCGTTTGTTTTCGGCGTATTCGAGGAACCGTCCGAGCAAGGCATCATTGCCCGCGTTCTCGTCGCGTGGGATCAGATCGTAAAGTGTCGCGGCCACAGGCGGGGGACTGTAACGGTTCGCAATGGGCGTGAGAAGGTTGAACGCAAAATTCATTTGCTGCACCACGGCAAGATCAAACGCCCAGCCGGCAACCGCCCACGACTGTCTGGAAAGAATTACTCACATTGTGACATCGAGCAGACCGCGGCTGAACCGCAAGACTGCGCCATTGCACGGCGAAGGCGTTCGCGCCACACTCTCGGATATGAAAATACGATTGCTTCATTCGAGTCACACGCTGGTTCTACTGCTGACAGGATTTACCTATGCCGCCGTCGGTGCTGATGCTCCCGCCACAGAAAAATGGACGCCGCTTTTCACCGGGAAGGATCTCACTGGCTGGACACCCAAGTTCAAGGGTTTCGAACTGGGAGAGAATTACGCCAACACGTTCCGGGTCGAGGACGGCATGTTGCGCGTGGCCTACGATGGTTACACGAACTTTGACGGCAAGTTCGGCCATCTCTTTTACCAGACACCGTACTCGAACTACGTGTTGCGCCTCGAATACCGCTTCGTTGGACGGCAAACGCCGGGTGGACCGGGTTGGGCGCTCCGCAATAGTGGGGTGATGATCCATTCCCAACTTCCCGCCACCATGGGTAAGGACCAGGATTTTCCCGTTTCCATCGAAGTTCAACTTCTGGGTGGCGACGGTCAGAATCCGCGTCCCACGGGCAATCTTTGCACGCCTGGCACGCACGTAGTCATGAAGGGCAAGTTGTTCACGCCACATTGCGTCAACTCGCGTTCGCCGACGTTTCACGGCGAACATTGGGTCAAAGCCGAAATTGAAGTTCATGGCAACGACCGCATCATTCATCGCATCAATGGAGAAGCGGTCTTGGAATATGAGCGCCCGCAACTCGACCCCGGCGACGGCGATGCGAAGAAGCTCATCCATGATGGCAATCTGATGCTGCACGGCGGCTACATCGCCCTTCAGGCGGAGAGCCACCCGGTTGATTTCCGCAACGTGGAAATCCGTCCCTTATCGCCGTAACCTGTGATTTGCGTGCGTTGTGCAGTTACCTGACACCAGCCACGCAGCGTTAACCACGTTTGGCAATGACGAATGGTGCAGACGTGAGTGAACGCTAAACTGGTACCGGTGGTCGGACTCGAACCGACACGACTTTTTAAGGTCCCAGGATTTTAAGTCCTAGGGCATCATCACAAATCGTCCGATAAATAGGCCGAAATAGTTCACACTTGTTTCGTGTCCTACTTTGTGTCCTACTTTTCCAATGTGAAACGCTATGAAACGCGTCGTTCCGCATTGAAATCGGTGGAAGTGAAAAACGTTCGCGCAAAGCGCAACTCTTGGCGAAAAATATTTGACGAACGGAAACGCCGAGTCCGTGGTCTTTGGCTGCGGAATGGCATTTATTACGCCCAATTGAATTTCAACGGGACGCCGACTCGCTTTCCTCTTGAGCACGCATGGGCGGAGTTGGTTTGGGAAAAACGCACCTGGTCAGCGCCCTGGCCCATGAAGCCTGCCTGCGGGGGCACTCGGTTCTGTTCACCACTGCGGTGGACATCATCAACACGCTCATGGCGGCACAAACCGTGGGCCGGCTCAAAAACGAACTCAAGCGTTACCTCAAGCCTACCATCCTGGCGATCGACGAATTGGCTGCTTGCCGATCGACAAAGCGGGTGCGGACCTCCTCTTCCAGGTCATCAGCCAGCGTTACGAGCAAGGCTCCCTCCTGCTGACCACCAACCAGCCGTATAAACACTGGCCCAAAATCTTCAACAACGACAGCACCCTGACCAGTGCCGTGCTGGACCGGCTCCTGCACCACGCGGAAACCGTCATCCTCGAAGGCAAGAGCTACCGCATGAAAGATCAGATCGAAACCCCGTAAGCTCGGGTTCTCCGCACTGGCGGCTGGCGAAAGTCAGCCGCCTTTTTCACGCCCCAAGAACATCGCCACCGACCGCATTTTCAAACCGGCGCTTTCACCCCATTTTCAAACCGGCGCTAACAAGAACCTCGTTTTATTGATTTCTTTCCAAAATTGGAAGCGCACCTGAAGGCGATGTTCAAGCGCCGAGACTTATCGTCTCCGTTTTTATTTCCAGCGGACGATGATCCAAAACAACATGCGGTGACATTTAAGCAGATATGGAAGAAAGTCCGCGAAAAGGCGAAGTTATTGAAGACAGAAAAGGACATTGGGTTCCATCACTTTCGGCACTTCTTCATTAGTCACTGCGTCATGGCGGGGATCGACTTTATGACGATCTCAGTGTGGGTCGGTCACAAAGATGGCGGGCCGCTGATCGGAAAGGTTTATGGCCATTTGCGGCCGGGGCATTCAGCCAACGAGGCCAAGAAGTTGGGAGCTACGGCCTGGGAATGATTGGTGCCAGTGGCGGGACTCGAACCCGCACGACTTTTTAAAGTCCCGAGATTTTAAGTCTCGTGCGTCTGCCATTTCGCCACACTGGCTTCCAGATTTGGCAAGTTAGCAAACAAGGTAATGGCATTGCAAGGTCAGTGCTAATTCGTGGTCGGCGTTAAACGCGAAGCGGCGCGCTGGGTTTGCCGAGTTGACGCGTATGCCGACGCACGAGCTTGTAAATGCCATAGCGTGTCAAGGGGAAGTCAGCATTGAATGCACCCAGCTTGGTTGGCGGCTTACGCACCGCAGCACTTAGTAGTAATGGCCTCTGGTCCGGGCGACGAGTTCGCGCACGGCTTTGTCGCCGGTCATGTCGTCGCCCGGTCGTCCGCGAGCGGAGCGCGGTCAACGTCTGGCCGACCTCGGTCTGGCGTAGGTCGTTGACGAGCGACTGGACCGTCGTAAGCACGACCGCCTTGGGATCGCCGAACAGGCGCTAGGAATGTTTGGACTCGTCGAGCTGATCGGTGAGCGTCCGGATCTGCTGCACCTGATAGTTGATCATCTCGATGAACTTGGCGATTTTCTGCGCGGTGTTGATGACTGACTGAACGGTGTTTGCCGGGTCGTAAATGATCCATTGCGCGCGTGCTGATGCCGGTGAACAGGTCGTGGGCGTTTGCAGTCTGAAAGTGCCCATTTGCAATCGAGCGAAGCGTGGCGTATGCCTCTCATTATGTTGTCGCTGGACGGCGGCAACACGCCGCCAATCACGAAAAGAGATTTACTACGAAGCGAAGAAACGGCGGTGTATCACACGCGTAACGTGCAGCGAAGTCTTGGCGGTGGAAATTCAGTGGACGCTCGGAGGTTCGCTGAACGCCAAGCAGCGGACTCGTTGTTGCCGAGGAAATGCAGGTGATTTCCAATGTGGTGAACAGAATTAGCCTATCCACCCGCCGTTCTGATGCGTAACATGCCCGTATGGCGAAGCGCCTCGTAAGAATCCTCGGGCTGGCTTTGGTGGCCTTGGTGTGGCTGCCATCGAGTTTCCTTGGACTTCGAGGAGCGAGCGGGCTTTCGTCGGGCAACCAGATTTGCGAACGAATCTCCGTTCAAGCAGCCTTCGTCGTTCCGTCCCCGATTCAGCAGGCGCAGTTGCACCAATTTCGTCTAGCGGGGTTTCACAACGGATTCGCGAAGCAGTCCGGCACTGATTTCATTGGCGCAGGGTGCTGCTGTTGGCGACAGAATTCTGAGGCTTCAGCGATCCGGCCTCTTCCCCCTGCGTCGAACGACCTGCTCAAGACTTGGCAATTCGCTTGCCGTACGGCGCTTCATCCGCGAGCACCCTGTCAGGTCTAGTTTTTCGCTTCTCAATTTCCGGTTTCGTTCCACTCGGGCCGTGACTCGCAGGCGGTCTCACCGTCCGTTGTGTGGCGAGAGTTCAGTATGCTTATGAAAATCAATCTTTGCGTCCATTATGGAAGACAAGTATATCCGCTTGATTCTCTGGGCGGTCATCATCATCGGTGGTGTGGCCGTCTTTTGGTATTACGGTAGGAAGAAGAACTGACCGCAACCACGCGTTAGCTAATCGCAGGGCGCTGACAAATGCGTCAGCGCCCTGCTCAAAGTCTCCTTTATGGGAACCACCGCGCCGAACCCCGTCGAAAAGCCCGGCAACGGAATCGGCGTGCAAGACGGAAACACCAGCAGGATGAGCAGCACCGTGTAACCCCGGCTGGGCATCACTTCCATCACGTTGCGCAGGCGCACGGCCCGCTCCGCGAACGCGGCGATCAATCGTGCAACCTTCTTCGAGCCGTGTGGTGGACGCACCGGCCTCTGCTTCGCCGATATCGGACGGAGGATTGGACGCTGACGTTTCTGGGTTCATCGCCTTTGCCCGCACCGCCTTCTCTGAGACTGCTTCCTCTACAGCGGTTTTCGCTTCTTCCGGCGGCAACAGTTCCGTCAGGTTGGTGGATTCATTATTCTATCTGTATCCCTGTATTACCGCGGCCTTCGGTTCGTCAAGCGGCGAGTTGCGCGGGGCGCAATCGTCGCTGCGTCCATGTCCACAGCAGGCCCGTCAAGGCGAGCATTCCGATCAATCCCGCGCTGGCCCGTCCGAGCCAGGCGGTGGCGCGCTCTTCTCGGATGGCGAAGCGGGGCAATCGGTCGTAATCGGAAAGCGTGAAGGCTTCACGGCGGTGAATTTTCGGCGCGTAAAAGTCGGACACGGTCTGTTTGAATTCCTGAACCTGTTCGCGAAAAGTCCGATAGCGCCAGTAACCGGTGCCGGCCAGATCGGTCAACGCCTCCTGCAGGGTCATGGCGGGCGACAGGAATCGCCAGCGGCTCACCGCGGCCTGCTGGCGCGCGAGTTGTTCATCGAACTTCTGGCGCACCGGTTCGATGGCGCGGCCGACTTCCTCTTGCACGGTGAGTTGCTGCGCCGCCAGGTCCGCCTGCTGTCCCGTCGGGGCCAACTCCGGATGATCGCGATAAAATGAGTTGAGCAAATCGCCGCCACGTTGCTCCGCGTCACCCGAGGCGCGGCGCGCGGCGGCAACGAGTTCCGGTCGCGACGGCGTGGGATAAAGCGATTCCACGACGACGTTCAGCAATGTGGGAGCGATCAGCACCAGCAAGACCCAGGCGGTACCAAGCGCTGCCGCCGCTCCCGCCGCACTGCGTGCGACGGCATTGACCGCTGCGGCCAGAACTACCCAGAAGAATCCGTACGCCAGCACCATCGCCAGAGCGATCCACAACCGCGAAAACCAGCCCCAGCCGGCGGCCAATCCAGTTGCCGACGTAACCAGAACCGCCAGCGCCAGCACGGGCAACGCGCGGGCCAGTGCGCGGTGCATCAACCAGCGGCCCGCGGATACTCCTTGCGCCAGCCCCAACCGGAGCGTGCCGGCTTCCCGGTCACCGGCCAGCAGGTCATACAACAACGCGAGCAGACAGAGCGGGAAAAGCCACACCAACACGAAGGCAAGATCGAAGCGGCCCGCCAGCAGGTGCGAGGGATTCTCCAGTTCCGCGCGGTCATCGCCCGGCGTGGCGAGCCGCCAGAGCACCACGTTTTCGTAATTCGGCGAAAGGTCGGACTGGCCTATGGCGAGCAGCGGCAGCGGAGCCGGCGGCAACACGGCAGTCGCGCCGCGTCCGGCGACGGCGCGCGGGTCAATTGCGCGTTGCTGTTGCAGCGCCTGCCGCACTTGGTTGCGAAATTCAGTGGCATCCCGACTGATGGCCACGGCGGTTTCCCGGTGTTGCTTCGCGACCCGCAAACCGTTCCACAGACCGTACATCAAGGCGGCGGCAAAAAGCGCGAGCACCACCCAGGCGCCGCGGTCACGCGTCAGCAGTCGCAATTCGAGTTTAAGCCAATGCGCGGTCATCGTTCAGTCCGGTTTAAGTTTCGGCGCGACCAGCAGCAGTGCCATCCAGGCGCCGGCGTTCCAGAGCAACAGCACGATCAGGCCGGGGGTGGCGGCGCGCAAGGCACCGGGCTCGATCGTGGCGGGGAATGCGAACGTGCTCGTCTTCCCCGACCTTGACAGCGGCAACATCGCGTAC
>JACZKP010000138.1 GCA_014860005.1 Verrucomicrobiota bacterium
GGGCGCACATCAAAAAATAGGGGGGTAATTTTGGCTGGGGAGTGGTAGAAGAACGGCATGAACCACTGCTGCGTGAAATCGGTTCCTCAATCCGACAGCAGTTACGAGACGTTCGCCCGACCGGTGGCCGACTGGCAGGCACGTCTGACGGCGGGCTTGAACCAAAGCGTCCAAGCCGCGGACCAAACGCTCGGCCATTTGGAGGAGCAAATTCTGCGGCAAACGCAGGGTCTGGAGCGCCGGCTTCTGGAGGAAGCCGCCCAGAAGAAAGCGGACCAAACTCCGCCCGTCTGCCCTGTCTGCGGCCATCAATTAAGCCGCCGCACGCACGCTCATGCGCGTACCTTCCACACCCGCTTCGGGCCCGTGACGGTCAAACGGCTGCGCGGCTGGTGTCGGCGCTGCAACGCGTGGCGCTATCCGGCCGACCCGGCGATGGGCTTGAGCGACACCGGCGGCGCCTCGCCCTCGGTGCAGGAAATGGCCGCCCTGACGGTCAGCAAAATGCCGGTCCAAGAAGCCAGCGCCGTGATCGAACGACTGACCGGCGTGAAACTGCCGCCGGCCACCTTGGATCGAGAAGCCCGTCGCCAAGGCCAGCGTGCCGACCAACAGCGCACCCAACGGGACGAACAAATGCGCACCGGCCAGGGAGTAGAACAAATGCTGCCGCTGCCCACAGCCCCCTTCACCCTGGTCATTGAACTGGACGCGTGGAACATCCGCGAGCGGGACGACTGGGGCCAAAGCGCCTCAAAACGCGCCGCCGGCCAGGAACCCCAACGCTGGCATTGGGCCTACGGCGGCACCTGCTTTCGACTGGATCAACGCGTAGAAAGCGACGGTGGGCGGGCGCGCATATTAAGTCGTGGTACCGTGATGACCCGTGGCGGGGTGGAGGCTTTACGCGACCCACTCTTTGCTGAAGCCCAGCGACATGGCCTAGCGCAGGCCGACAAGGTGTTGGTGATCGCCGACGGGGCGCTGTGGATTTGGAATCTGACGGGCGACCGCTTTGGCCAAGCCCACCAGCGTTTGGACTACTACCACGCCAGTCAGCACCTGTGGGCCGTGGCGCACGCGCTGCACCCGGAAGACGAAAGGGCGGCGCGCACCTGGATCCAGCCCCTGCTCAAAAAACTCAAAGCCGGGCGCGCCGCCTCGCTCTTAAACGACCTGCACACCCTGGCCAAAGGACTGCGCAAAAAGAAACGGCAAGCGGTGGCGCGCGAACTGAACTATTTGGAAAGCCATCGGGAGCGGATGGACTACGCGGCGGCACGGCGCGCGGGCGAACCGCAGGGGAGCGGCGCGATGGAATCGACCTGCCGCCAATACCAATGCCGCTTCAAACGCCCCGGTCAGTTCTGGAGTTGCGTTGGGGATGAAGGCTTGATGTGTCTGGAAACCTTCTGGCGCAACCAGCGTTGGCATCTGCTCTTCCCCCACATCCTTCACGGCAACCCCAGCAGAAATTGATATGCGCCCATCGAAAAGCGTTTGGCACCGTTTTGCTTGCGTCACGCCCGCGAAGTCGGCTTGCTATGCGCCGTGTCCAAATTGCGCGTGTTCGTAAAATACTGGTTGCCCATCGTCCTGTGGTTCGCCCTCATCTTCCTTGCCTCCAGCGACCAGCAATCTTCCCAGCGCTCCTCGCGCATCATCGGTCCGATCATGCGCTGGTTGTTTCCCGACATGCCGGAAGAAACGTTGGGGCTCGTTATCCTGTTCGTCCGCAAGTGCGCACATCTGACGGTCTTCGGCGTCCTCGCCCTGCTGTTCTGGCGCGCGTTTCGCAAACCGGTAAAGCGCGATCCCCGGCCTTGGTCGTGGATCGAGGCCCGGAATGCGATGATCGGCGTGGTGATCTACGCCATTACGGATGAAACGCACCAGGCATTCACCCCGAGCCGTCAAGGTTCGCCGTGGGACGTGCTGATAGACACCGTGGGCGGCGCCTGCGCCTTGCTCGCGCTGTGGGCATTCGGTCGCTGGCGCAAAAAGTGGTAACTGCACTCGCCACTCGCGAACCACCCGGCATTGAGCAAAGGAATCAAGCCGCACCGACCGAATTCCACGCGTGACTCTGGCCGAGCAACTTTGGTAGAACACGGCATCCTCATGAAGCGCCCGCTTGTGCCTGTGGCGTTGTGTTACGCAGCCGGATTACTCCTCGCCGCGGCCTTCCAGCCGCCGTTGGTTGTGCTGTTTGCCGTCGCGTTTGCGCTGCTGGGCGCGGCCGTTGGCGTCTCGCAGGCGCGTCCGTGGATGCTCGGCGCGGTGCTCGTCGTCGCGGGCTGGACGAATCTCGTCACCCGGACGGCGGTGGTCTCACCACATGACTTGCGGGAGATTCTCGGCGACTCGGCCGCGTACGTAACCGTCCGCGGCACATTGCAGGAAACCCCCAACCTTCGGGTCTTTGTACGGGATGAACAGGAATCCTTGCGCACCATCGCGCAACTGCACGTCACCGCCCTGAATCACGGCACCAACTGGCAGCCCGCCGCGGGGCGCATTGTCGTCACGACGATCGGCGAATTGCCCGAGCACTTTTTCGCCGGTCAGCACGTGGAGATCACGGGGGTGCTGGCCCGTCCGCCCCTGCCGCTGGCCCGGGGATTGTTCGATTACCGCACGCATCTCTCGCGACAGGGAATTCATTATCAACTCCGCGCCGATTCAACGAACACGTGGGCAGTGGTCGCGCCGGCCTTGACTGACCCGCCCTTCACCGACCGCTTTCTGCGCTGGGCGAAGCAAACCCTCGCGCGCGGCCTGCCGGTTCAGGACGAGGCGTTGGAATTGCGCTGGGCCATGACGCTCGGTTGGAAGACCGCACTGACCAACGAAGTCAGCGAGCCATTCATGAGATCCGGCACGATGCATATTTTTGCGATCAGTGGACTGCACATCGCGCTGATTGCGGGGATTCTGGTGAGTTTGTTGCGCGTGATGCAGGTGTCGCGAACATGGTGCGGCATCATCCTGATTCCGCTGTTGTGGTTTTACACGGCGGCCACGGGCTGGCAATCCTCCGCCATCCGCTCGACGATCATGATGACGGTGATCATCGGTGGTTGGGCGTTGCGAAGGCCCAGTGATTTGCTCAATTCCCTGGCCGCCGCGGCGTTCGTCATCCTGCTGTGGGAACCGCAGCAACTCTTTCAAGCCAGCTTCCAGCTTTCATTCTTCGTCGTGTTGAGCATTGCGCTGTTTCTGCCGCCGCTGGAAAAGCTGCGGGATCGCTTGCTGGAAACTGATCCGCTGTTGCCGGCGGAATTGCTGCCGCGCTGGCAGCAGGGATTGCGTTGGGGGCTTCGCCTGGTGCTCACCTCGTTCGTTACTTCGCTCGCTGCGTGGCTCGGTTCGCTGCCGCTCACGGCGCATTATTTTCATCTCTTCAGTCCGGTCACGTTGCTGGCGAACGTGATCATTGTCCCGTTGAGCGCGCTGGCGCTGATGTCCAGCCTCGGCAGCCTGATCTGCGGCGCGTGGTGGCCGTGGGCGACGGAACTTTTCAATCACAGCGGCTGGTTCTGGATGTCTGCCATGATCAATGTCAGTCACACGGCGACGAAACTGCCGGGCGCATTCTATTACGTGTCGCCGCCATCACTCGTGACCATTGGTGTTTACTATGCCCTGTTGGTCGGCGTGCTGAGCGGTTGGTTGTTGGCGCGCGAGCGACGTGGTTGGGCGATTTCGGGACTCGTGTTTCTCTGCGTGTTCTTCGGCTGGCGCTGGCACGATGCGCGCTCGGAAGTTCAATTCACCGTCCTGCCGTTGAACGGCGGCCACAGCGTTTTTGTCAACACGCCGGGCCGGAAAGCTGACTGGGTGATTGACAGCGGCAACACCAATTCAGTGGAGTTCGTGATGAAACCATTCCTCCGGGCGCAGGGCGTAAACCGGTTGCCACGACTGGCGCTGACGCATGGCGACCTGCGGCACGTCGGCGGTGCGGAAGTATTCAACGAGTTGTTTCAAGTTGGCGAGGTGATCACCAGTCCGGCGCGCTTTCGTTCGCCCGCGTACCGCCGGATCATCGCCGCGCTGGCGGACAGTTCGCGCAGGCATCGAACCCTGAATCGCGGCGATGAGCTCGGGCCGTGGTCGGTGCTGCACCCCGCTGAGGACGACACGTTCGCGCAGGCGGATGACGCCGCGCTGGTGTTGCTGGGAACTTTCCACGGAGTGCGTGTTCTTTTGCTTTCGGACCTGGGCCGTAGCGGACAGGAGGCACTGATAAATCGTTACGAAGATTTGCGCGCGGACATTGTGGTGACGGGTTTGCCCGCGCAGAGCGAACCCGTCTGCAACCCGCTGTTGGAACTGATACAGCCACGCGTGGTCATTGTCGCCGACACGGAATTTCCGGCAACCGAGCGGGCCAAGCCGGCTTTGCGAGAACGGATTAACGCGCACGGAATCCCAATAATCTACACACGAACGGATGGCGCGGTGACGATCACGCTTCGTCCGAAGGGATGGAAAATGGAGACAATGACTGGCGGCCAGGGGTTCCAGTTCAAGCAAACGCCCTGATTGATCAGGACAGCCGCATCAAGCCTCCACCACCACCCGCACGTCATTGCCGAACGTTTCCAATTGGTCCAGGGTGTCATTGATGGCTTGCGCTTCGAGCGGAACGGTTCGCGTAATAACGCCGGCCAGGTTCAGTTTACCCGTACGCACGAACTCGATCAGGAGCGGAATCTCGCGTGCGAGATGATCGGACACCCCGATGATCTCCGCCTCTTTGTTGATGATTTCATGGTACGGTGAAACGGGAAAGTCCTTCTCAGTGATGCCCACCAGTGCGGCACGGCCTTGAATGGCGAGCGAACGCACGGCTTGTTGCATCGTGAGAGGCAGGCCAATCAACTCCAACGCCACGTCCACTCCCCTGCCCTGCGTCAATTCCTGAATCATCACCACCGGATCGCCCTGGTTTGCATTCACGGGAATCGCACCGAAGTCAGCCGCAATCTCCAATTTGCGCGGATTGATATCCACGGCGAACACGGTGCCCGCGCCCAAGGCTTCTGCCAGTTGAATAGCTGACACCCCCAGCCCGCCCACGCCGAAAACCGCCACGGTTTCACCTGCTTGCAGTCGCGCCTTGTGCAGGGCGTGCAGCGATGTGGCGGACGAGCACATCATGATCGCGCCCTGGGCATACGGGATCTCCTCGGGCAGTTTGAACAAGCTCCGCGCGGGCATGAGGATGAACTCCGCGAAACCGCCGTCGCGGTACTTGCCGATCATCTGGCCGCTGGCGCAGAATTGTTCATTGTCCCGGCGGCAGTAGCCACACTCGCCGCAGGTGGCCAAATAGTGAAGGCACACGCGGTCCCCGGGCTTGAGGTGGTTGATTTCCCTGCCGGCTTGTTCCACGACACCCGCAACTTCGTGCCCAAGTGTCAGCGGCAACGGCTGCACGCGCGATTTGCCAGCGCGATAGTGCGCGTCGGAATGACAGATGCCCGCGGCTTTGACGCGCACCAAAACATCGTGAGCACCGGGCGCCGGCACCGGCACGTCGTGAAGTTCAAGCGGACAACCGGGACGGATGAGGCGGACGGCTTTCATTTCGCAGCATCGTACGGGGCGGCGGGAGGCATCTCAATCCTGCAACGAGCGTTTACTGAAACCAGGCTCAAGGCACCAAATCAGCCTGCTCCAGCACGCCGAGGATTTTGTTGAAGGCTTCGCGAACTTCCGAATAGTCGCGCACGTCCACCGTGAACCGACCGCCGGTGTTCGGTCGCGCAACGGCATGTCCATCGGCGAAAAGGATGTCCGCCGACTTCTGGCGATGGTGCGTGCGGGGCTTCACATTGAACGCCGCCAGGTCCTCCGGGCAGAGGAAGTTCGAGTCCATGGCCAGGGCGCGAATCGGCACGCCATTGCGGTTCTCACCCAAGGCCTGCAGCTTGATATGCTGGGGGGCACCGGCACCGGCGGGGCTATCAAACAACTGGGTGTTGCCAGCGTGCCGGTAGTAGTAACTGCCTTGCGCTTGAAAGGTGCCGACTTTTTCGAGTTCGGCCTCGGCATCAATTGGTTGATCCCCGGCGGGGCAGAACAGGACCTTGGGTTGGGTGGTCAGGTATTGCTCCAGGAGCAGGCCCAACCCGACGGGTGCGCCGTTCTGAAGCGAGAGCAGGCTGGTGGGCGCGCCGGTGGAAGGATAGAAATTCGCCGGACTGGTGAAGGGTGGCGCTTTCGGTCCGTAAGGGATTTTGCCGTCGTGATCCGGTGCGTAACCATGGATCGCAATGCCCACTTGACGCAGGTTGGACAAACAAACCGCGCGCCGCCCTTTCTCGCGCGCGGAAGACAACGCGGGCAGCAACATGGCCGCCAGGAGCGCAATAATGGCGATGACCACCAGCAATTCGATGAGGGTGAACGCCCGGCGCGCCAGGGAAAAAGTGCTCATCAACACCTCCTACGGCAGTTCTTGCGCGCGATAGAACCGTTGATTGACACCCGACGCCGGATCGGTGAAACGGCCCGTCCCGGTGACATTGGTAAATGTCCCAATCTGATTCCAACTGGAATCCGGCAGGGCGGCGTTCGTCGTGGTGAGAATGCCAAAACGGAGACCCGGTTCACTGCGGAGCGTGAACTGAAACTGGCCGTCCGCCCAGGCAGGGTCGAGCAAGGCGGGGCCGGCAAACAAGCGGACATTGTCCAGGTCCCAGTAACCGCCTTGAAGGTTCGTGCTGACGGTGGAGCAAAACTCGATGCCTAGATTCTGCCCGGCCCACGCATCGTCGGCCCTTACCCTTGGCACATGCACCTCGAAGTCCAACAAGTGCGTGGTGTTGCTGAAGATGACCGGCGAGTTGGTGATGGTGGTTCTGGCCACAGTCACCCGATGGCCACCGGGGTCGCGGTAAAACATCCGCAGATCCAAGGTCGCCCCTTCCACCATTCCACCATTGCCGCCGATGACGCCGACCGTGAGGTGATAGGACCTGCCAACTTGGAACCGGACGTCGAACTCGTGAGTCGGGACTGAATCGTTCCAGTCCATGGAATAAAAATCCTGAAACATTGCCACCTCGGGCACGGCAAACAACCAGAGCGCCTGGTTGCCGTGCAGGTTGTCAATGTGGTCCGCCGCCGTGGGTGGTGTGTTCTTGAACAATCCTGTAAGTTGAGACCACAGAAATCCCCCGCTCT
This sequence comes from Verrucomicrobiota bacterium, assembly GCA_014860005.1. The sequence continues at coordinate 7,198 of JACZKP010000138.1, forward strand.
CAACGTACCAGTCTGGCTTGGGCGACTTCTCCCAGGAGTTGATGTTGATGCTGACAAACGTCGTGGCCGGCGATTCAAACGAACCGTTGGGAACAGGTATGACCTGAGCCGGCAACGGACCAGCCCCCCAACCCAGCGGAAGCAGTCCGGCGACTGCGCCTGCAAGCAGGCGGCCAGCGGGAGAACGTCGCAGAATCAGTCTTGTGGTTAAGGCAAACATGCAGGTGCATCCACCGCCCCAAGGAATCTCAATTCCGTTGGCGCATCCGTCTCCGGGCGAGCACCAATCCGCCCGCCCCAAGCGCCAGCAGACTCAACATGGCCGGTTCCGGAACGGCGGTGAGGCGGACGTTGTCGAAGTCCCAGTTTCCGCCCGAGGCGGATTCCAGTGCAACCGTGGACAACAACTGGATACCGATGTTTCTTCCCGCCCAAGGATCATTGGCCCCCACGTGTGGCACGTTGACCTCGAAGTCAATCAGGTTCAAAGGTCCCTCGGTGGAGAATGTGGCGGCGCTATAGCTCACGGTGGTGGCCCCGACGGTGACCTTGTTATTTGCATCGTCCCGGTAATACAGGCTCAATTCGAGCGTGTTCCCGGGCGCAAGCGTGGGTTTGCCGAACATGCCGATGGTCAGATTGTAAGCCTGGCCGATTTCAAAGGTGGCGTTGAAATCATGCGTGGGCGTGGAGTTGTAGTCCTGAAACAAGGCGACCTCCGGAAACGCCAGCAAATAACCCACCTGCGCACCTTCGCGATTCAGATAAGGGTTGATGTCAAAAAACACCCCTGCGGTCCCAGCCCAGGGAATCCCAAACGGAGTTCCGATGACCGCGTCGTAATAGGCTGGCTCGGGATTCTTCTCCCACGCATCCACGAACGTGTTGACATACGGCGAAGTGTTCGGCGCGGTCTGCAATTCAAACGAGTAGTTGGGTACGGTGATAGGCTGCGCCAATACCGGTTCGGCAACGGCGGGCGAGAGCAACACCGCCAGAAGGAGGCGAAAACGCCGGTGGCGGACAACCAAAGCAACGACAGTTAAGATTCTTTGCATAGCATTTTCTGTTTCTACTGAGCAATCGAAGGATTAATATAGGCGGGGATGAAACCCGCGCAAGGTTGAAAAGGCTCACCGTGGAGTTCAACCCACCGGCAAGCTATTGCTCCAGGTTGTCACGACCCGGCCCGGCCAAAAAAATCCTGTTCCCGCCCGGCGGCCATCGTGATACAGTGGCCGCAGTTGCACCATCGGTAATGCCATGAAACAAATGATCGCCATGCGGAGCACCCACTCGTGGACTCACCGGAAAGCGTTGAGTCTGGTAGGTCGAGTTGGCGGTGGTCACGCGGCGACCAACCAAGGAACTCAACCATGACCCATGCTGGCCAAATCCGGGAAATCCTGAACCACAAAGGGAACAACGTCTGGACCATCGCTCCGGATGCCACGGTCTTCGAGGCCATTCAGATGATGGCCGACAAGAACATCGGAGCCCTGCTGGTCATTGAAGGTGAGAAACTGACCGGCATCATTTCCGAACGCGACTATACGCGTAAAGTCATTCTCAAGGGCCGGGCCTCGAAAGAAACCCTGGTGCGCGACATCCTCTCGGGAAAGATTATTTTTGTAACCCCGGAACACACCATCGAGGAATGTATGCGGTTAATGACGGAGCACCGCATCCGACACTTGCCGGTGCTCGACGGTGCCAGAATCGCGGGCGTGGTTTCCATCGGCGACCTCGTCAATTGGATCATCAGCGCGCAGAATTCCGCGATCCACCAGTTGCAAACCTACATCACCGGCTACCCCACGCCCTCCTGATCATTCCATCTGGCTCAGGGGTTTCGTGAACCTGACGGAAACGCTGCGTGCCTGCGGGATCGGAAATTTGGTCACCTCCACCATCACGGACTGCGGCCGGAATTCCCGTAGGACCACATCGGCGATATCCACGGCAAGTTTCTCGATCAGTTTCCAACTTCGGCCTTCGCCAAATTTCAGTAACCGCTGAGCCACCGTGTAATAATCAATGGTCGCGGCAATGTCGTCGCTGACGGCGGCGGATGAAAAGCTGAACTCCATGTCCAGGCTTAACAAAAGCCGCTGTGGCTTCGCGCGCTCCGCGTCGGGAACGCCGACGCAGTAATGAACTTCCAGGTCAGTGATCTTGATGTTAGACATGTGGACACTTTGCGCCAGGAACGGTTGGCGCTTGAGACTAAGTTCCAACGGAGTTCCGCCGCTCCGCCACCGCGTGCAACAGTCTTCGCGTCGGCGTGTTGATCGGCATTTGCATGGCCTGCTCCAGACTTAGCCACCGGAACTCACGCGCCTCCTCGTTCAACCTTACCTCCATCGCCCCGCCACCGCGGCAGGTGTAGTTCAACAGCACAAAATGCGCGTCACGATAGAACTCCTTCGAGTGAATGCAGTCCTGCACCAGGATGAACTCGATGTCGGCAACCTCGAGGTTGGTTTCCTCTTTCAACTCCCGGCGCAGGGCGTCCTCGGACGTTTCCCCCCATTTCACTTTGCCGCCCGGAATACCCCAGAGATTTGACCATTTGTGGGTGCGCACCAGCAACACCTCGTCCGCCGCGTTGAAAATCAACCCGCCCACCGTGACCACCGGCGGATGCGCCTGCTCGAATTGCCTGATCGGCGCTTTGAGATGAAGTTCGTTTTGTTCCAGAATCTCACGCAACTCTCCCAGGTGTTCACAGATCAGGTCCGGCTGCGCCGCGCGCAATTGTTCCAGCGTGTTATAGCCCGTAAGCACCGCGCAGGAATGAACGCCGCCATGCCGCGCTGTTTCAATGTCGTGCTGCATGTCGCCGATGAAGAGCGTTTCCTCCGGGCGCAGTTTGTTGTCCGCCAGTATTTCGTGAATCTTCTGCCGCTTGTCCCACACGCCAAGGTAGGGCCGGTCCAGAAATTCGCCAAATCCACTCGCGCGCGACTGTGCTTCGAAATGTTCATGCGCCACCGTGCTCAGAAGAAACGTGCGCATTTGTCGCGCGCGGCAGAATTCCAGGAACTCGCGCGCATGCGGCAGCGCCACCACGGAATCCTGCGCCTGGCGGAAGCGCCCATGAAACCACGCCTCCAATTGCGGCAGCGGCACGTGCGGAACATGCTTGTCGTAGAAAATGGTAAACGGCAGGCAGAACTCGGCGCGAAACTGCTCCAACGTCATCTCCGCGCGCTGCGCCTGCGCCAGAACATGATTGGTCGCCTCCCACACGGCGGGCAGATCATCCACCAAAGTGCCGGACCAGTCGAAGATGATGTTGCGAATCACGGCGGCAGTGTAACCGCCGACGACGTTCAATCAATCTTTAGCGCGATCCCCCGCACACGAAACCGAACTAAACCGTGAAGCACCGCAGCCTTGGAATCCAACTCAACTCCCGGCTGCCAGTTTTTGTCCCGCTAAAGTCCGCAATTTGGACAAGCGCAGGACAACCAGGGCGGGAGAGACTTTATCGTCCGCACTTGCGGACAAATCGCCGCTCCCCCAAGCAGCATTCCGAAATCACCGAATGCTGCGTGTGCTCACGGGCAAAAATATTTCACAATATTTTTCTTGAGTCGCGGCGACATCATGGCGATGTATGGCATAGGTCGTGCGATTGTAAGTTTCGGCACGTTGATCTTTGGAAGAGCGAAACAGATTTGGATTTTACCCTGCCCTGTTCGTGATGCTCAACAAAGTCCTTGAACCGTAGTTATACGATCCTGGGACACCAAGCTGTGGTTGTGGCCGACAGGCCTTTACTGGAAGTCGAAAGCAATCCGGCCCGTCCCACATGTTGCAAAACATGTTCAAAGGAAAAGTTACACACGGCAAGGGTGGGGTGCCTTTCAGCACCAAGAAGGCCCGCCTGTTGGCGGGCCTTTTTATTTTAGGCATTCCGCCCCGCCATTGGTAACTTGCCGGCATGTCGCGCGATGACCTCTTCACTTCCGCCCCGGCTCCCCGCCCCGCCGCGTCGGACGCCCCCGCGGAGTTGCCCGCGCAGCATCAACCGCTCGCCGCGCGCCTTCGCCCCCGCAACCTGGATGAGTATGTAGGCCAGACCCACATCCTCGGCCCGGGACAGTTATTACGCCGCGCCATCGAAGCCGACCGCATCCAGTCGCTGATTTTTTACGGGCCGCCCGGCACGGGAAAGACCTCACTCGCGCAAATCATCGCCCGGCAGACCAAGAGCAAATTTGAACGGCTCAGCGGCGTGGAATCCAATGTGGCCGAGATGCGGCGCGTCTTGTCGGGCGCGGCGAACCGGTTGGAAAACACCGGCCAGTCCACGATCCTGTTCATTGACGAAATCCATCGCTTCAACAAATCACAACAGGACGTACTGCTGCCGGACGTCGAAAGCGGCGTGGTGCGGTTGATTGGGGCGACGACGCACAATCCCTTCTTCTTTGTCAATTCGCCGCTGGTTTCGCGTTCACAGATTTTCGAGCTGCGTCCGTTAAGCGAGGTAGAACTTTTCGCTTTGCTCCAGCGGGCTTTGGCTGATTCGGAACGCGGCCTTGGCTACCTGAAACTCCAGGCGGACGAAGTGGCCCTGCGTCATCTGGCAAGGATTGCGGACGGCGACGCGCGCAAGGCGCTGAACGCGCTGGAGATTGCGGCGCTTACTACCGAACCGGGTAAGGACGGTGTCGTTCACGTTGATCTCACAGCCGCGGAGCAGAGCATCCAGAAAAAGGCCATCGTCTATGACGGCGATGGCGACGCGCATTACGACACGATTTCCGCGTTCATCAAATCCATGCGCGGCAGCGATCCCGACGCGGCGCTCTACTGGCTGGCCAAGATGATTCACGCCGGCGAAGACCCGCGTTTCATCGCCCGGCGCATCGTGATTCACGCGGCGGAAGACGTGGGTCTGGCTGACCCGATGGCGCTGGTGCTGGCGAACGCGGCGTTTCAGGCCGCCGAGTTCATCGGCTGGCCGGAAGCGCGCATCCCGATTGCGGAGGCGACGATCTATATCGCCACCGCCAACAAGAGTAACAGCACCGTCGTGGCCATTGATGCCGCGCTCGAAGACGTGAAATCCGGCCGCACGCTGGCCGTGCCGGAGCATTTGCGCGACGCCAGTTACAAAGGCGCGAAACGCTTGGGCCACGGCGAGGGCTACAAATACGCGCACGAATACGAAGGCCATTTTGTGCCCCAGGATTATTTGGGTGCGGACAAGCGTTACTACGAACCGACTGAGCAGGGCGTGGAAAAGAAAATCAAGGAACGGCTTGACCAATGGCGGCGGCAGAGCAAGGCCGAGCGCAATCCAAAAAAGTCCGCGGAATCGAAATGACGCCGGGGTGTTATTGCAGCTTTTTATTGTCCATGATTCGGCTTCAATTCAGGCAGACATTGTGTTCGACAAGGAACTTCTCCGAACGGAAAGTCAAATTTGTGAACTTTGTCAGATTGCATTTTTCAGTTCATTCAAGGGTTGGACATCAGGAGTATGTCCTATAGTGCTCATCGAAGGGACGCCCTAGATCCGGATCTGCCGCTTGCCCACAGGGCATCACATGCGAGGTCTTGCACTCTCCATGTTTCTTGGAAGTTTCACGTCCACAGGGATGTCGTGCTTGACCGTGTCTTGAATGAGTGCGGAGTTGACTTAAGATCGGTAGAGAACGCCGAGGAGTTAATGAAAGCGCTGGAAACCCTTGAGCGAATCAGGTGGAAGGGTATCGGAGAGATAAATGTCTGATCTCAGAATTGACTGCAAACAGGGCAAATGGATTGAAAACACCGTCCGACCCGCGAAGCCTGTGCGCGTGAGCAGTTCCCGATGGCGTGGTACCAGAACCGAAAAGGAGCCCGGACAGCCATGTCCGCGCGAACCAAAACTGAGGTTCCTTCGCGAATCAGCCGGGCGCAGGAACGCGCAGACTCGGCGGGCCGCGCTCCGGGCGTTGAAGCAATACACCTCCAACGTTTGCTTTGACCTCCGCGCAGCGCGAGGAAGCTTCGCGCGAAATCTGTTCCCCGTGGACGGCCAGTCAGTCGCCCATTCTTCTGGTCCGCGTGGCGGACTGTCCTGGTGTATCACATGAGGTGAAGTAGCCCTGCCCCTCTCCGCTACGCTTACGCTACGAGGCGGCAATCCTTTGAATCGAGGCCGGACGCATTAACGGCTGATGCCCCGTTCACTGCTGCGGATAAACTGCACCAGGTGTTGAATCTCCGGCAGCGGGGGCAGATCCGCCTCGATTTTGCTCAAGGCGTTGGAAGTAATCAGGCCTTCGCGGAAAAGAATCTTGTAGGCCGAACGCAGTGCGGCCAGGGCTTCGGCGGAAACGCCATTGCGTTCACAGCCGACCTTGTTGATCGTGCGCGGCGCCGCGGGACTGCCTTCCGCCAGCATGAAAGGGGGGATGTCCTGAACCACGCGCGCCAGTCCCGCCACCATCGCCAGCCGGCCAATGCGGCAAAACTGATGCACCGCAGCCAATCCGCCAATCACCGCGTGATCCTCCACGGTCACGTGTCCCGCCAGCGTGGCCAAGTTGGACATGATGATGTGATCGCCGAGGCGCGCGTCATGGGCGACGTGCGAATACGCGAGGAAATTGTTGTGCGAGCCCACCACCGTGGCGTCGCCATCCTTGGTGGCGCTATGGAGGGTGACGTATTCGCGGAACGTGTTGTGGTCGCCGATGACGGTGTGCGTAATGCCGCCCTGCCACTTCAAGTCCTGCGTTTTCAGGCCAATGCTGGCGAAGGGAAAGAACTCGTTCGCCTTCCCCACCGTGGTATGCCCGTCCATGACAACGTGCGAATGGAGTTTGCAACCCTCCCCCAAAGTGACGTGTTCGCCAATAACGCAGTAAGGACCGATGTCGCAGTTCGCGCTGAGGCGCGCTCCCGGATGCACAATGGCGGTGGGGTGAATCATGCCAAGTCCAGATTGCATCATCCTTCGCGGAGCATGAAGGTCACGGCCGCTTCGCTCACGGTTTCGCCGCCGACCTTGCACACGCCCTTGGCCTTGCCAATTTTGCCGCGCACTTTCGTGAGTTCCACTTCGATGATCAGCGTATCGCCGGGCAGCACCGGCTTGCGCCATTTCACGTCTTCGGCGGACATGAAATACGCCACCTGATTGGCGGCCTGGATGACTTTGAGCAACAGAATGCCGGCGACCTGGGCAATGGCTTCCAGTTGCAGCACGCCCGGCATGATGGGATGTCCGGGGAAATGTCCCTGGAAAAAACCTTCATTGACCGTCACGTTCTTGAGGCCAACGATGTGGTTGCCCTCGATCTTCAGAATCCGGTCAACCATCAACATCGGATAGCGATGCGGCAGCATCTTCATCACTTCCTCGGTGCTCATCGCCCCGGTCTGCGCCACAAGATCGGCCTCTGGCAGGGGAGCCGCCTGCGCTGGCGGCGGCGCGAAAGTCTGCGCGGCGCGCAGCGGCTTTTGAATCTGCGCGACAATCTGCCGCACGAACTCGCAATTGCCCGCGTGGCTGGGTTTCACGGCGATGAGATGGCCGCAAATCGGGCGACCCAGCAGCGACAGATCGCCCACGATGTCGAGCATCTTGTGCCGCACAAATTCGTCGGAATAGCGCAAGGGTTCGGTTGTCAGCACTGCGTCATCCCGAATGACCACGGCGTTCTCCAGACTGCCGCCTTTGATCAGACCGTTGCGGATGAGGAATTCAATTTCCTCAAAGAAACAAAACGTGCGCGCGTGGGCGAGATCGGTTTCCCAGGTCTTCGGCGTCACTTCGGTACTGTAAAACTGCGTGAAGCGTCCGCCCTTGTCCGAACTGGTGCAGGTGATCTTGAACCCCGCATCGGGAAACAGCGTCATCAGGGTTTCACCCATTTCCAGTTCGATGGGTTCGGTGACGGTGTACGGCTCGCGTTTCTCCGGTTGTGGCACGATGCCTGCCGCCTGGATCAATTTGCAGAACTCCCGCGCGCTGCCGTCGGCAATGGGCGGTTCGTTGGAGTCCAGTTCGATGATCGCGTTATCAATCCCGTATCCCGCCAGCGCGGCGAGGACATGTTCGACGGTGTGGATTTTGATGTTCCCCTTGGCCAGCGAGGTGGAACGGTTGGTTTCAGAAACGTTCTCGATGCGGGCCTCGATCTCCGGTTTGCCTTCGAGGTCCACGCGGCGGAAGCGGACGCCGGAGTTGGGCGGCGCGGGCAGCATGGTCATGTTCACGCGGTTGCCGCTGTGCAAGCCGGTGCCGGAGAAACTGCCGGGGCGATTAAGGGTCTGCTGATTGAGCACGGAGCGGATTAGACCAAATGTGGCGGCGACTTGGCAAGCGGCGACAGCGGTAGGCCAGCAAGTAACCAAAATACCCAAACACCCAAGGACCCAAAGCTGGTGACCCTCACGTCTTGGGTACCTGGGTGCTTGGGTATTTCGCTGTTTGCTGCTTCCCTACCTCGCTGGCGCTCTCAGTTTCGCCAACTCCACGCCCTCGCGGCGCAACAGCGTGGCTTCCACCTTGGGCACATACATCTGCGTCTCGGCGGGCAGATGCGGCGCGATGCGATCAAAGCTGCGGGTCTGGTGCTTGTCCAACAACCTCTGCACTCGGCCTTCGCCTGCGTTGTAAGCCGCCACCGCGAGCCGCCAATCGCCAAATTGCCGGTGCAGAATTCGCAGATATTTCGCCGCCGCCTGCGCGCTGGGCTGCGCTTGATAACGCTGATCCCACGGCCAGCGGCGAAGCCCGAACCGCTTGGCCGTCGCGGGCATGATTTGAAACAAACCCGCCGCCCCGACCGGACTGCGCGCCCGCGGATCAAACGATGATTCCACTTCGGCCAGCCATACCAGTTCAGGCGGCACCTTCTCACTGATGAACACCGGCTTGAGTTGCTTCACCAGAGCATCCGCGCCTTTGGGCAAGGGCCGTGGCGCCACCGTCTTCTGCCAGACTTTCCGTCCGGCTTCTGGCGAAGGATTCGGCAGCGGTTTGGGCGGTTGATCTGGAACAAGTTTCGGCGGCGTCGCGGCGCGGCGTAATTCCTCCGCTACCTCGAAATAATCCAGCCGCGATTTCAGCCACGCGGCGTAAGGCTGCGTTTCCTCGTGCAATTGCAGCAGCGGCAACAAGGCGTTCGCGGCGTCTTTCAGCGACGCCACGTCGAGCACGTACTCGCCTTGCAATTGTTGCTGGAGATTGCGGAGGAACTGCTCCACGCGCTCCCGATCCACCGACGGCAACGCTTGCAGGACATCCTCGTCCAGATTCTCCTGCGCCCACTCATCCGCCGCCACGATCCATTCCCGCAGCGCGTTGGTGTCCAGTTCCCATTCCTGCGCCCGCGCCATGCCGGAGGCCAGCAGTACGATGGAAAGGAGAAAGTGAACTTTCATGTTCGGGGATGATATCCTAAACCAACGCCGCTTCAAGGAGGCTATTCGCCGGAGCCCGCGTGATTTGTGTGCCCCAATCCCCGAAAACGCCCGGCTACTCCGCGTTGATGATCTGTCCGCTAGACATTAGTTTCACCGTAATGGCCGGAAATTCGACTAACTGCGAATTCACCATGTTGGTGTCCACCTTGTAGAGCAGAGGAGATATTTTTAGCACGTAATCATTTGTCATCGAAATTGGAAACACCGATTCGAGTGTGAAAAGTGCTGCGGCACTTCCAGAACCAGATGTAACGCCGTCCTTCCCCCACCATTGATAGCCCCGCTTATGCCAGGGATAGACGCTGTGGGAGCGGATTTCCGCCACGGTTGTCTTCTTCGGAAGATGAAACGCTGCAAGAACGTCGGAGTTGGTTGAGACGATTCGGACCCCATTGGTTTGCCAAAGTTCCAGTTTTGAACCGACACGGTTTGTGGTTTTGATCCAGGCTCGCGCGGGAAAATCAATTTGGGCAACGTAGCTTACGAAGACTTCCCAGCCCGTGTCAGAACGCCCGAAGTGAACCGACGGTCGCAGACCGTTTGTTGGATCGCAGCGGCGGACTTCCCAATAAGAGTTTCGTTTGTAAATAGGGCCGTCTTTTTTGGGCGTTTGAGCGTCGGCAGAAACAGTCGAACAACTGAAGGTGAACCAGCACAGGAAAATACAGAAAAAGCGCATAATCTTGGTTGCGTTTAAGGCTGCCAAGTGTGCAGCCCATCCGCTTGTCTCTGCCTTACCAGACGCCAGCCAAGGACCAAAGCGCCAAAGGCGAACAAAGCAGCAACGCTTGGTTCGGGAATGGGTTGTTCCGAAAAGAAAATGTTGTCCAGCCGCACCCCGCCAAAGCCACCGCCAGCAAAAGGCACTGCCGTGAATCGCAACTCGCCGGTTAATCCCGCCAGTCCGCCGACATCCACCCCGAAAATGTCGTAGTTGGGACCGGTGTCCACCTTTTAAAACGGCAGCGAGTTTCCGGAAAACGAAACGTCCATGTTGAAAACCTGAGCGTAAAAGAACATGGACTGCGCACCACCGGGAATCTGGCCGGTTTGCGAAATGGCACTGCCGCTATCAGCAAATGCCGTGGCGAGGCGAACGGTGTAGCGTCCTTCGAAGATGTCGTCCGAGTTCCAAGTGGGGCCGAAAAGTGTGATGGACGGGCTGCCGATGGTGATGGTGTTGTGCCAAACTTCCCCGTCCTGACCCGGCAAAGCGATCCATCCCGGCAGCGCAGAGCTTCCAGACACAACTCCACCAGTTCTACCCGGTGGCGTATCAGGGACCATGGCAGATTCAAAATTGAGGTTTTGAAAAGTCCCTTGCGAATTTGCAGTGTTGACCTCTACCGTAAGCAAACCGGCTGCCAACGTAATGATGAGTCTTTTTTTATGTTTCATAGGATGGATTATCTCTTCACAAACGGGATACCGACGGCTTGGAATCGCTCTGTTCGCCGCGCGCTGGCCAACTTGAGCGACGGTGGTGAGAACGAAACTGAGCCGCAGCAGAGTCCCCAATGTCGTTTTCACAAAGCCCAAACCCTTCGTTCACCTGTATGTTGGCCTGATCCGACATTCCGCTTATCTCACACTCATTGAATTCCGTCAATTCCACCATTCTTGCGGTGCTTGTGGCAGTTTCAGTGTGGAAGGCGGCCCGCTGCCGGATCATGCATCCCTTTTCGCGTAGCGGTGGCGCATGGCGGAGAGTGTGGCTATGCCGGCGAAGTGTCTGCGCGTTAAACTCGAAGTTGCCCAACCCAGGGTTTCGGATTTGAACAATCGGGTGTCCGGCCGTGCGGGAAAACTTTTCCAACCTCCGCAAGCCGTCACCGCCGCCCGTCGTACCACGGATGGCACGACGCCCGGTTGGTCAGCGTGCCCTTCTGATTGAACGCCGCCCGCACAAAGAACCACGCCAGTTCGCGCAGCGAATACAGCCGCACCTTGCGCGCGGAAGTAACCAACGGATGCCGATGCAGGATGACCACTTTGCGATCCGTCTGCTGCGCCAGTTTGTGCAGACGCTTGCTCAAGTCGAGTTCCTCAGCAGCAAACAGCTCGTTGTTGAATCCGCCAAGCTTTCGGAACGCCGCCGTTTCGCAAAAGATGAACGACCCGGCAAGCAGGCGCTGAGATCGGCTGAGAAAGTTCCAAAAGCCCGTGAAGAAGTTCGCCAACGGATAGCCGTCTTCGAGTCGAACCGTGCAACCGCCCGCCAGGCAGTGCCCGGATTGAATCTGCTCCGCGACTTCCTCGAACAACGCCGCGCAGGGATGCGAATCCGCATCAATGAACAAGAGCCAGTCGCCGGTGGCGATCTCTGCGCCGCGATTGCGGGCACGGGCGATTTGATTGACCGGCTCGCAGACGACGGTAGCTCCGCCAGCGCGGGCAATTTCGGCGGTGCGATCGGTGGAATTGTTGTCGCAGACGATCAGTTCCGATTCCCAGTCGAGCTGGCTGAAAGCGACGCGCGCCGACTGCACGCGAGTGAGCGTTTCACCCAGCAGCCGCTCTTCGTTGAAGGCGGGAATGATAATCGAGATCTTCAGTTCCGTGAGTGTGGGCGGGAGTTTGTGTCGGGTTCAATCCTCAATTCAAACGGAAGGCGGTGGAGGATGTGATTAAAAGTGGATGAATGGCCGGCGCTGGGGTGGAGCGCCGGGCTGTGCCCGGCTTAGGACTGGCGCAAACCCATGCCGATCTCTTTGCCGGTGTCGCAGCTCAGAGAATTCGGCTGGTTTAAGCCGACCTCAGGTCGGCGCTCCGATCCACAAGGTTTCACCTCACCCACTTTTAGTCACGCCCGGCGGTGGTCGGACGCGGAATATCATTTGAACTGGCTTTGATGAGGGTTAACTTACGCCCGCGGGTGCAGCATCCCTAGGATTCACCCTCTTAAACCTTTTACCGGAGACTTTTTATGGCCGAATTGAAAATGCAGGCGACCGCGCCCAAAGGCAAACGCTGGTTGCGGTGGTTGGTGATTGTTGCCGCTATATTCGTCGTGTTGCTGGTCGCGGGATATTTCATCCTGACCAGCGGTGCCTTCGTGAAGGGCTTTATTGTGCCCAAGGTCGGCGCGGCCTTGAACGCGGAAATTTCCGTGGCGGACGCGAAAGTCAGCCCCTTCTCGCAGGTCGTCTTGCGCGACGTAAAGGTCACACCCAACGGGGCCGAACAAATACTCGCGGTTCCGGAAATGCGAGTGCGTTACAGTTTGTGGTCCATCATCGGCGGCACGATTGCCGTCGAGGAAGTGGTGGTGAATTCGCCGGTGGTGACGCTGGTGGAAAACGCGGACGGCACCAGCAATCTGGATCCCCTGCTCAAAGCCCTGGAGTCTGAAGAAAAGGAGAAACCTGAAACCACTCCGTCATCGTCCGAGCCGACCTCGGTGGACGTCAAAATTGTGAGTCTCAACAACGCCACCGTGCGGCTCGTGACGCATCTCAAGAGCGGCGGCCGCGACGTGACCGAACTGTCGAACCTCAACGTTACCATTCGCGACATCAAGAACGGCCAGGCGGGCAAACTGGATTTGAACGGAGGGTTGAGCATGGAAATGGCCGCGCAACCGGACTTCGAGGGCGGCTCATTAGGCGCAAAGCTCCTCGGCGCGTTCACCTTCAACCTCACGGACGATTTGACACCCGCCTCGCTCAAGGGCGACGCGACGGCGACGATCGAGAAGGTTGCCGGTGTATTTGGCGATTTCGGCAATCTCGTGGCCACGCTTTATTGCGAAACCACGCCCACGGAAATCAAACAAGCCGCCGTGCAATTCAGCAAGGCGGGCACGGCGCTGGGCGAAGTCCGGGCGAACGGTCCGTTCGACATGGAAAAGACGGAGGGCAAACTCAAGGTGGAAGTGCTGTCGCTCGACCGGCAGGTATTGAATCTGGTTGGCGCGACAATGGGCATGGATTTCGGCACCACGACCATCAATTCGGCCAATGACGTGGAACTGGCCAATGGCGGGGATCGCATTGTGGTCATTGGCCAATTCAACGTTGCGCGGTTCCAGGTGATTCAGCAGGGGCAGGCCACGCCCACGGTGGATTTGCGCGGGGATTACAACGTCACGGTGGACCTTGCGGGCGAATCCGCGCTGTTGCGAACGCTGAATGTGCTCGGCACCCAGAATGGACAACCGCTGCTGCAAACTGAATTGACCAGCCCCATGCCCATCGCCTGGGGCAAAGCAACCGAGGCGGTCGGCGATGCGGCTTTGAATGTTACCGTTACGAATCTGAATCTGGCTGATTGGAAAGCCTTCGCCGCCGACCTGTCGCCCGCCGGCGTGGTTGGGGCCCGCGTGAAGCTGCTTTCACAGCAAGGCGGCAAACAACTCACATTTGAGGTGGCAAGCCAGGTGAAGGACTTCTCCGCGCAGTTCGGCAGCAATCAAATTCATCGCGCGGATGTTTTGCTTTCGGCGCGCGGCGTCGCCACTGATCTGGAGCAGTTCAAACTGGATGAATATCGCCTGGAACTCGCGCAGCAGAATCAAACCGCCCTGACTGTCACCGGTTCGGGCACCGTCAACACGACCACCGAGGCGGCGGATTTGCAGATGGCGGTGCAAGCGTCGCTGGTGCAGTTGCTGGCTTTGCTCCCTCAACCCGATGTCAGCGTTACCGCCGGTGCGCTGGACTTCAAGGGCCGTGTCACGAATCAGGGCCAGACGCAGACCGCCGTCGGGCAACTGGCGCTCACGGAGTTTACCGGGGTCTATGACACTTACCGTTTCGCCAATTTTGGCACCTGGGTGGATTTTGACGTGGCGCTCAAGGACAACGTGGCGGACATCCGCAAAGCGTCCGGCGTCGTGCGCGAGAACCGTGAAGCCGGCGGGCGCTTCGAAGCAGGTGGCAAGTATGACCTCGAACGCAACGCCGGTTCGCTCACATTGACGCTCGCCGATTTCAACCAGCATGGTCTCCGCCCGTTCCTCGAATCCGCCTTGGGCAATAAAAAACTCGTTTCCGTGGCCTTGAATACCACCGCTTCGGCGACGTTGGGCGCGAACGGCGATGCTGACATCAAGGCCGATTTGAAGGTGACCAATCTCGTTGTCAATGATCCCAGCGGCACCGTGCCCGCCACGCCGTTGGAAGCTGCCGTACAGGTGGACACTTCCGTCGTCAAGAATGTCGCAACAATTCGCCAGGGCCAGTTGACGCTGACTCCAACTGATCGCGCGAAGAACCAGTTGAATCTGACCGGCACGGTGGATTATGCCGTTTCCAATGCCATCACCGGTGATTTGAAACTTGCCGCTGAATCCCTGGATGTGACGCGCTATTACGATTTGTTCACTGGCGGTTCGACCGCTTCGACCGCCAGTCCGACCACGCCGGCGCCGAGCAAACCCGCGGAGACTGCTGCTGATCCGAATCAAGAGCCAGAGGCCATGAATCTGCCGTTCCGCAACTTCACTTTCGCCGCGAACATTGGCCGATTCTATCTCCGTGAAGTGGACATCGCCAATTTGCAGACCACCGCCAAACTGGATGGCAGCCGCGTGGTGTTGAAACCGTGCCAACTCACGCTGAACGGCGCGCCCGTAAACGCCACCGTGGATGTGGATCTCGGCGTGCCGGGCTACAAGTACGATGTGACCTTCGCCGCGCAGGCCGTGCCACTCGCGCCGCTGGTCAATACGTTCGTCTCCGACCGCAAGGGCCAGATTGGCGGGACGACCACCGCCGGCGCCGAAATCAAGGGCGCGGGCATAACGGGAGCGAGCTTGCAGAAGAACTTGGCCGGCCAGTTCAATTTCATGTCCACTAATATGAACCTCTCGATCTCCAACGTGCGCAACCCGCTTATCAACTCGGTGATCAACATTGTCATCGGTATTCCAGAATTGATTAAGAATCCCATGGCCACGGTGGGCAACTGGCTTGGCAGCCTCACGGGCGCCAGCAGTAAGGGCGGTTGGGCCGATGAATTGACTGCCGCGCCCATTGACACCTTGCTCGTGCGGGGCACCGCCGGCAACGGCCGCGTAAACCTGGACCAAAGCGAGGTTCGCAGCAGCGCGTTTCACGTTGCCGCCAACGGCCCCATTACGCTCGCGCCCATTCTCACCAACTCGACGATTCAAATCCCGGTCACGGTGTCGTTGAGTCGCGCGTTGGGCGACAAGATTGGACTCGTGGGCGCGGACACGCCAACCAATGCGGTTTATGTGGCGATGCCTCAATTTCTCACCATGAAAGGCACGCTGGGCAAACCCAAGGAAGACATCAACTACGTCGCGCTGGGCGCCTTGGCAGCCAAGACTGGTGCGGGCCTCGTGAAAGGGATTGGTGGCGCGACCGGTGAGAAGATTGGCGGCGCGCTGAATCTGATTGGCGGCGTTCTCGGCGGCGGACAACGCCCGGCTGACACCAACGCTCCTTCCGCCACCTCGACCAATCAACCCGCCGCCACGAATCAACCGGCGGCGGCTGATCCGGTGGGCGGTTTGCTTCGCGGTCTCGGCGGATTGCTGGGCGGTGATAAATCAACCAGCAAAGGCACCAATCAACCGGCGAAACCGTAGCCGGTAAGCCGCGCGCCATCGTTTAGAGAAACGAATCCGTCACCCTGTGGTCGCCAGCCGAAGAGGGGTATCCTTCCGCTTCGCTGTTGCCTTGGAAAATGCCTCGGAAAAACTCCGTTTGACCTCGCGCGGTCTTTCGCCAAGCATCTGCCGCGATGAATGATGTGCTTGCCTATCTTCGCGCCAACCAAAAGCGCTTTGTAAACGAACTTTGCGATTACGTGCGCTTCCCCAGCGTGTCCGCGCAACCGCCGCACCGCCCGGACATGCAGGCCTGCGCGGAATGGCTGGTCGCTCACTGCAAAAACATCGGTCTCGAAGCGAAGCTCTGTCCCACGGCCGGCCATCCCATCGTGCTCGCGAAGACGCCGCGCCAGAAAGCCGCGGACCGCCGGCACTTCATGGTCTATGGCCATTACGACGTGCAGCCGCCCGAGCCTTTCGAGCTGTGGAAAACGCCGCCCTTTGAACCGACCCTTCGCGGCCGTTCGCTCTTTGGCCGCGGCGCCAGCGACAACAAGGGCCAGAACCTCGCGCACCTCAAGGCCGTGGAAGCCTACTTGCGCACCGGCAACGAACTCCCGTGCGATCTCACTTTCGTCATCGAAGGCGAGGAGGAAGTCGGCAGCAAAAGCCTCGCAGGCTTTCTGAAGCAACATCGCGCCGAACTGCGCTGCGACGCCGTGGTGGTTTCGGACACCGGCCTTCCCGCGAAGAATCTTCCCGCCCTCACCTACGCCCTGCGCGGCATCGCGGCGTTTGAAATCATCCTTCGCGGACCCTCGCGCGACCTGCACTCCGGCATCTTCGGCGGTGCGGTCGAAAATCCCGCCACCGCCCTCTGCCGTTTGCTGGCGAAGATTCATGACGCCAAAGGCCGCATTGCCGTGCCCGGCTTTTACGACGACATCGCGCCGCTGACCAAGTTTGAACGCCAGCAACTCGCCCGCCTGCCCTTCCAGCGCGCCAAGTTCCAGAAGTTCCTCGGCGTGCCGCAGTTGTTCGGCGAACACGGCTTCACACCGGACGAACAACGCAGCGCGCGGCCCACGTTCGAGCTAAACGGTCTCACCAGCGGTTACCAGGGTGAAGGCAGCAAAACCATTGTGCCCGCCTGGGCGCGCGCGAAAGTGACCGCCCGCCTCGTGGCCCATCAGAAACCGGACCGGGTCATCAAGGCCGTCCACGCGTTCCTGAAAAAGCATTGCCCACCCACCGTGACGCTCGAAATCAGATCCGGCCACGGCGCGGAAGCCTACCTGGTTTCGCCCAAGAGCGCGGACGCCCAGGCCGCCTTGCGGGCGTTGCGCGGCGCCTTCAAATCTGAACCTGTGCTCCTGCGCGAAGGCGGCTCGATTCCCATCGTCAATCAGTTCAAGAAAATCCTGGGCGCGGACACGTTGCTGCTGGGCCTGGCGTTGCCCGACGACAACGCCCATTCACCGAACGAAAAGTTTGACCTCGACCTCTTCGCCGCCGGCCAGCGGATGAGCGCATTGCTGTGGCAGGAACTGGCGAGCTAATCACCCGCCAACCCCGTTCAACGATTTGCGCACCCGGTCTTCGGCTTGGTCACGCGCAAGCTGCAACGTGTTGCCGTGCCTCTCGCCGGCAGAGCATGCTTCTTTCTCCCAACGTGCTGCCGCGCCTCTAGCCAAAGACAAACCCAACTTGTTCTTGGCCCTCCGCACCGCAAGCCTCAAATTTCGGCCAACGCATCCTGCGCCTGCAAGAACCCCGCCGAACAAATCCTCAAAACAAGGCTTGTCAGCCAAGCCGGTCAGGCGTAAACCCGTCCCATGAGTCGAACCTGTCAGTTGACTAATGGCCAACGGGTACCGGCCAATCGATACTGTTCGGTGATATGATGGCTACGACCACACGAGGAGAACTGGCTGGGATCGCGAAGGCGTTTCCTTTCTGCCACATCATCGCGGTCGTCTCCTTTCTAGCGACTTTGGTGCTCTGGCTGATGCACCCGAGTCCCTGGCCCTACCTGCTGACCTTCGGGTTGATCAGCATCGTCTGGTTTGGCCTGATAGCCTGGATGTGGCGGATGCGTCGATTCATCACGACTCTTCTGGCCATGGCGGTCTTCGGGTTGACGTATCAAGTGCCGGTTAGCATCTTCGAACGACTTTATGCCGACGAACTGAGCGAGTCACAGCTGTGGCAGCCGCTCCTCCTTGCACTCTCGATCATCGCCGTCCTCTTTTACACATTTCGGACGTGGGTAGTGAGCTATGCGAGATTGCACACGAACACCGAACCAGCAGATGCACCGAATGAGCGCCCCGCTTAGCCAGTCAAGACGTTCGGGATTTGTCGAGAGTGTCTTGAGGATCTCGGACTTGCTTCCGGCGCTCATCGGTGATCGTTAGCCCGCTAGACGCCATGTTTCGTCATCTTACGTTACTTGTGACGATTGCGGTTCTCGTCTGCGGCTGCGCGAGCAGGCCGTCAGATCAGTTGTCAGACGTTCGGTCGGCATTGCTGGCGTCTGCCAAAAGGAGCGACCCTGATTTTCCGGACAGTCACAATTTGGTGCTTACGCATTTTTCGCACGTCGGTCATCTCGTATCTTCGAGTGGAGAGCTTATCTATGTCGCAGACCGGCGCGCTGTGATTGCGGGCATGCTTGCACCCCGCGGCCAGAACTACATCATGTTTTTCGACGGCCAGTTCCATTATCTTGGCAAGTTGGGATATGCTTTGAGCCGTCCGCTGTGGTGCGATGGGAGCAGATTGTATTTGCACGGCGAGCTTGTTGGTCTCGTCACTGGCTTGTCGGGAAACGTCCTTGATGTCGCTGGCGGTTATGAGCACATCACCGCCTATCACGCCCGAGCTTACGCAAGTTCCGGAGGCATTGATGATTGAGCGGGCTAATCGCCAAAGGATTGGCAAGGACCGAGGCGCGTGTGAGTCGTCCGCTTTGACCTGTGGGGTAATCGCGCCGAGCGTCCTTTCCATCCGCCCGCTCCGTGGGAAAGGTGGACGAGGTTTCAAGCTAAGTTCACAATTCCCGGCGATTGGTAACGCAGGGCAAATCTGAGGCGGCTTGCGGGGCAGCAACGTTTACTTCCCCGACGGCGGCGGCGCGGGATAAAACCAGCGCAGCGTGAGGCCATCCACGTTCGCACTGCCGGCGTGGACGGCGAAGTGAAAGTATTTGCCGACGTTGTCGAAAGCCGGCAGGAGCGAAAAATCCATCCACTCCTTCAGGCTCCGCTCCGGCCCGGCAATGGGGATGGCACTGGTCAGCGGGTTGAGACCGGAGGATGAGGCGCGCGGGGTGGCCGCGCCTTTCTGATAGGCCGCAAAATCAAGCCGCATGCGTTCGCGTAGATTCTCGAAGCCGAACCAGCCGGTGCTCAAGCCGCCGGCATGTTGCGCGGCTTCCAGCAAGCCCGGCATTTCGCGAAGCGCCCTGGGCTGGCCTTCGTTGCTGCGCAGAAATTCCTCCAGCATGGCCGCCTGCGTGGTGAACGCCACATAACCGCCGCTGGCCGCGTAATGCAGGGTGCGGGTTCGCGACGTGGTGTTCCCCCACGGCATCGGGGGCAGGCTGATGCTGAGAATCTTACGGCCCAGGAACTCGCGCTCCTTCGGCGACGTGGCGTCCGGGGAGAAAATCACCAGCACCCCTTTCAGCCCGGCCAGCAGGCGCTCGGCATTGGGCGAACCAATCAGCACGAGGGATGGCGGGGAATTCATTTCCGCGGGCGAACTGCCGGACGGCACTTTTTCGTAGGCAATGAGGTCATCGCCCAGGTTGGCGATGAGGTCCTTGCGCAAGTCGTAATTGGGGTCGCCCAACTGGGCGGCTTCGTTGCCGCTGGTGAGCAAAAAATCCCACGTGTTGAACAGCGACAGCTCGCTCAACATGTTCTCCAGGACGGCAACCGCTTTCTGACCATCAATGCGATACCGCTGAAACTTCACTGCGTCGGCAGGAACGAATACCGGCGGACGGGCGTCCTTGGCTTCCGTGGCAAAGATTTTGAGCACGCCCTGCCGGGAGGATTCAGGTGCGCCGAGGAACGTCTCGAAGACAATGCCTTCCGGCAAGTCGCGCGCGGCGAAGGCGGCGGACTTCACTCCAGCAAGTCCGCTGGCGGTCAGCAGCCGGCGAAGGGTCAGAACCGGCAGCGGACTGGGCGCCTGTGGATTGGACTCCTCGGCGGGCAGGCGCGCAAGCGCATCGAACAGCAACCTGCCGTTGAACCAGCCGTACAAAGGCGCGTCGCGAAACATCGCCAGGCGGCTGGCTTCAAACGCCGCTTCCTCCGCCAGCGCGGGCACGGCGCCACCGGTGAGCCGGGCCACCACTTTTTCCACGGCCTTGAGCGAACTGCCTACGATGAGCAGCGACTCGAACTGCCCGATGACGAGTTCCGTTTTCCTGGGTGATTCCGTTGCCGGCTCCCGGCCAAGCTCCTGAATCTGCTGATGCTGCGGGAAAAACTGCGTGAGGGTTTTCGGCACCTCGTTCGTGCTCAACGGGACAACGGCAAATTCCACCTCACGAATTTTCTCGGTCTTGATCGGTTTGCCGTCTTCCACCCATTTCTTCCGCAGGGCGGCGAGGTGTTGCTTGAGCTGCTCGCGCTTGTCCCGGGCGTCCAACAGGAGCAAGAAGGCGGGTTCAGCGCCTTGCTGGCCCGGCCAGCCTTCCGCCGTCATGGCCAGGGTCAACTGCCCTTGCAGCAGCCCGGTGAATTCGTCGAACTTCACGCCCAGGTCCCGCTCCAGTGGCACAACGAATTCCTCCTTCCACTTGAGCATGAATTTGTCGCGGAACGGTTTCATCGCGGGATCATTCCACATTTGGACCTGGGGCATTTTCCCGTAAACGACCTGCAGCCGGGCGCAGTCCGGCGTCGAAATCACCAGCAGCGTGTCGGCGGGCAGCAACCGCTCGGCGGGCGGAATGGCGGCCCGACCGCGCGGCGCCAACGCCACGAGCGCGAGCAGCGCCGCCGCGAATAACAAGGCAAAACGAGGACCCCGAAGGCGATGCGATTTCACAGTCATGGTGGCGAATTCAGAGCACGAACAATTCCACGAATCCCGCCGGTTTTGCCGGTGCGGAGATTCACTCCGCCACCGCCCGGTGCCGGGTGCGGCTGGGCGGTTCCAAGTAACGATAGGGATTGCTGGGGTTCTCGTTGGAATAGGCGTAGGCGTCGCGATGATCAAGGAAGTACCTCACCGATTCCACCGGAATGGCAAAGCCCAAGCCCTCGCCCTCGGTAATCTTCATGTTGGTCACGCCCACGACTTCGCCGCTCAGATTGAAGAGCGGTCCGCCGCTGTTGCCGGGGTTGATCTGCGTGGTGGTTTGCAGATACAGCGCGCCGGCCAACTGCCGCGTCCGCGTGCTGAGAATGCCTTCGGTAACCGTACGTTCCAATCCCAGCGGGCTGCCGATGGCGAATACCCGCTCGCCCACCGCCAGGCCGTCCGCGCTGCCAAACGGCACAAACTTGAAACCGGGCGCGTCCTTTTCGTCAATCTTCAGCAGCGCCAGGTCGTTGAATTTGTTCATCGCCACGATCCGCACCTGCTTGTAGGTCTTCCGCTCAAGCTGGTCGTACTTCTGGTGATAGACCTCGACGGAAATCTGCGATTCACCTTCAATCACGTGGAAGTTGGTGATCAGGAAACCCTCCTCGTTGATCAGAAATCCCGAGCCTAATCCGCTCGGCGTGCGCACCTGCACCACGGCTTCACCCAGTTGATTCACCAGGTCGCGCACCGTGCGTTCCGGCAGGCGGCGGGGGCTGGCGTGATACAGGCCGGACTTCGACTCCACCGCCGCCGGGATTTCCGTGAACGGTGCGGTAGCAGGCGGAACGGCTTTCGCGCCGGCGCCGGTCCTGGCCAGCAACGCTTCCTCTTCGCTGCGGGAGATTTTGGCAATCTTGTCGCGCGGCACGACCAGCACGGTATAACCGACGTCCACGGCCACGGAGTCGCGCTTCTCTGAAAGAATCCGACCGGTGATGGCAGCCTGTTCCTTCAGGAACAACGTGTCGCCCAGCGCAGCGGATATCCCGCAAAAAACCATCATCGCCCCAAAGAGACGCAGCTTGAACATGCCGGCACGATAATGGAGCAGCGCCCCGTTGACAAGGAATGAGGCGGATGAAGGTGCGTCACGGTGAGAATCTTCTGATGCGTCTTGCTCTCTAAGCCACTGAACCGGCGACGGCAAAGGAGGGCTAGGAATTTGTCGGACTTAGAAAACCGATTGAAGGAGTGGAAACTATTGCGGTCCCCGGTCGCTGCTAATACCGAGGGTCTGCGGCCCGCTCGCCGGGCCGCTGCTGGCATTCCCGGCCGCTCCGGTTGGCTTTTTGC
>JACZKP010000139.1 GCA_014860005.1 Verrucomicrobiota bacterium
CCCGCCCCCACCCCGGCCCGAAGCACCCGATAGCGTGTGGGCGAACGCCGCAGCAAAAGTATTCCGCCCAGCGACGACACGAGACAGCCGATCAACGGCAAGGGTCCGGGATCAGCCCGCAAATATAACAGTAATGCCCCGCTCAAACTGAGCAACAGGCCGAATCGGCCCCCCAGCAGGATCACCGCAAGACCGGAAGTGAAAAACCAAGGCATCCAGAGCCAGGCCTCCTGCGGCAACCATGTCCACGTCCACGACTCCGCCGCCTGCCCCACTTCCACGGCTGCCCGCAACAGCACGGCTTGGATCACCACGAGGAACATGCTGTTCTGCAGACTGCGGTGCTCGCGGGGATCGCGGGGCCAGAAGCGTTGCCGGAAAGCCCAAAAACCAGCCGCAATGAAACCGAGGGCGAGGATTGCGCCAAGCTGCCGTGGTTCGAGCCATTTCGCCAGGGTTTGCGGCGCGTCGGCTATTGGTAAAGGCGCGAACAGGGTCCCGGCCACGACCAGCGAGCCAAGCGCCAGCACCCACGCGCCGTGGCCGCCGCCGGTTTCTTTGGCGTCAGACTTCACGAGACTTGCAGGTTGCGGCTTATGATCGCGAATGGGTTCACTTCAGTGGCGACAGCGTCGGCGTCAACGCTGCATCGTCCAGCAGGCGCAGAATCACCTGCTTTGCGGTGTAAGTAGTTTCCCCCGGTTTGAGAAATCGTCCGACTTGAGCAACGTCGTTGCCGACGGTGATTAACGCTGGTTCGGATTCTCCGCCGGAACAAATCTGCGCCAGGTCAATGGTGGCCAGCAGGCCGTTGCAAACGCATTTGCGTCCCTTGGTATCTTCCGCGTTGCCGCCCTTCCTGACATAATCCTCGACCGGTTCCGCGGGACAGCGGTAGCCCACCGTGCCGTCTTCCTTGCGATAGGCGCGCCGCAAGTAACCAAGGTCACACAGGCGGGGCCGCGATTCATAAACCTCGGGATCGGAGAGCGTGCCGTTTACTTGCAACAGTTTGAATGGAAAACCAGTGGGCGAAGCTACCGGATCGGTGAAGACACGCGCGCTCCCGGCGCGGCATTGCGCGAGCACTTGCTGCTTCAACTCATCGCAAATGCCGGATTCTTCACAAAAGGCAAAGGCGGTGCCCACCTGAACGCCCACGGCGCCAAGCCGCAGCGCGTCGGCCAATCGCTCGGGTTGCCCATACGAACCCGCGAGCCAGAACGGCAATCCCAGCGCGCGGATTTTTTCGAGGTCGGGCACATCACGCGGACCGTAAACCGGTTCCCCCGCTGCGCTGAGTTGTATGGGGCCGCGGGGCGGGGCATTGTGGCCGCCGGCGGTTTCGCCTTCCACCACGAATCCATCCACGCGACCGTTGGATTTGCGGGCCAGGGTGATTGCCAGAGTGGCCGAGGCGACAATTGCCAGAAACTGTGGTCGCCTCAATGGGGGAACCAGCCCGCCGCAAAATGCCACCGGGTCAAATGTGCCGACAAATTTTTCGTCCGGCGCCGCGCCCTCGACATCAATGTTTAACTCGACCGCCAGACCCTTGGCGAGCCGATCCAGTGTACCGGGAATTGTGCGCGGAATGCCCGCCCCCATAAGCACGTAATCCACACCCGCCAGCATCGCTCCGAACAAGGACGGAAGAGTGGGAAACTGGATTTTCTCCAGGTAATTGACGCCAACCAATCCGTCATGCCCCTCCTTCGCCAGGAAAACTTCCACAAAATTGGCCACCACCGTTAGTTCCTCGATCGCCGGGGCGGGTCGCAGCCCTGGCATCGGGGTAAGCCTGAACGGCTCGTTCGCCGGCTTGCCCCCGGGCACGAAATAATCGTCCATGATTCGCAGGGCCAGGGCCGGAATGGGAAACTGCTCCAAGGCCCGGCGCATGGCCCCGTCGGGATCGCCCAATTGCAGTCGCCGCGCGAGCACGCTGGCCAGGGCCGTGCCGGAAACCACCCCCAACTGCCCAGCCTGCGAAACCGCACGCGCCAGCCGCCAGTTGGATACCCCGGCCCCCATCCCGCCTTGAATGATGATTGGTTGCAACATATTGAATCGTCCGGTCAGTTTCTCGCCCGGGAATGAAACTGCGGGAAAACCGGCAGCCGCCCCTCGGGGGGTCGCTGCCGCATCCGGCAGAGGGGCCGTCGGAAACCTGCGAGCGCCAAAAGTGTAAGCGGAGTCGGTGACGAAAGAAAGCGGGTTTATTGGCTGAGCCCGACGGCGTTCGTCAACCCGTGGAGCCGCCGTGCCTCCAGCCGACGCAGCACATTCGTCAAAGTTTCAAGCCGGGGTGTGACCACCCCTGCCCTTTGCGCCCGCCGCAACGGTTCGGCAAAAAGACTGTCAAGTTCAAGCGGGCGGCCCATCTCAAAATCCAAGAGCGTCGAAGCCTTGTACGGTCCCATCGAGCGGGTGCGTTCGATCATCTTTTCGGCGAGGCCCGGGGCAATGTCATGGCCCAGCGCACGGGCAGCGGTGATCACCTCGCCCATCAGTTCGCGCACCAACACTTCCCACT
The DNA here is from genome assembly GCA_014860005.1 of Verrucomicrobiota bacterium. Next base: position 2,537 of record JACZKP010000139.1, read on the forward strand.
TGGGCTCGGCCAACAGTTTGTCTGTGGTCAGACAGTCGCCGACTGCTGATACTTCGACCGCAGCGCAGGCGGCCGCCTCGTAACCCGCTGCGCCGGCCACCCCCAGTCCATTGAACGGAATGTTCCAGACGAGTTTCTCCCAATGCGCCCGCGCGAGGTTGTCTGTGATCTGGCATGGCACGCCGGCATGGCCAAGGATTGAGGCAAGTTCACTGGTGCGCGGTTCGGGTGGGCGCTGGAATTCACCGAGCACGATCAAGCCATGATCCAAATGGTGGATTTCGCCTGGCGCAACGCGGTTCAAACAAACGAAGCAAAGTCCGCCCAGAATTTGAGTCGCCGGGATCAATCGCGCAAGCTGCTTCTCGTTGCCCAATCCATTTTGCAGCGTGACCATGGCCGTGTGTGACCCGACCAGCGGTGGCAATAACGCCGTGAATTGATTGTTGGCGGTCGTCTTGAGTGCAATAAAAACCGCATCGCACGCGCCGATCTCGGACGGCAACCGCGCACAATGCGGGCGCACGTTGAAATCGCCGCCGGGACTGCGCACAACCACCCCGCGACGCCGCACAACCTCATAATCCGAGCGCAGGAGAAAATGGACCTCGTGCCCGTCACGGCACAATCGCGCGCCGTAATAACTGCCAACCGCCCCGCAGCCGACGATGGCGAGCTTCATGGTGAGTTGAAGGATGCCCCGGCACCACCCATCACCCGATTACCCAAGCATCCAGGAATGCACTTGGGGAGTTCTGGGTATCCGGGTGGTTGGGTAACTGGCTGTTTGCGCCGCCTCGTTCCACAGTGGAAAACAAAAAAGGCACGCCGGGGTTACCGGAGTGCCTTGGAAATCTACCAAGAATTACTTGGCGCCGAGGATGGCGTCTTTACAGGCCTTCGCCACGCGGAACTTCACGACGCGTTTGGCGGCGATCTGGATTTGCTCGCCGGTGGCGGGGTTGCGGCCGATGCGAGCCTTGCGATTCACGAGCACCAGCTTGCCGAGACCCGGCAGCGTGAAGGTGTTCTTTGCGTTCTTGTAAGCCAGCGCGGCGATATGTTCCAGGATCTCGGTCGCCTGCTTCTTCTTGATGCCAGCCTTGTCAGCGATCTCCGCTGCGATTTGGGATTTGGACAGTGCTTTTGCCATAATGTTGGTGTGTGTAGTGTGTTGTCAGTTGTTGTTGGTTCGATTCAAAAAGTCATTCGACTTGGCTCGAATTAAGGGTTTTCACCGGAAAGGTGCAAGCACAATCTGTAAAAAAAATAGCGGCAAATCTCCGTGCTGCCGGGCCTTCCCGTACGCGGGGCTTGACTTGTTTTTGCGTTCTTCCAACATCGTCGCGTGGCCCTGTTCACCATCCAGAACGAATTCCGCTACGACATCGTGCGGAAAATCTTTGAAGGCGGCATGGGCGTGGTGTACGAGGCGGAACAACTCGGCGCACGCGACTTCATAAAGCGCGTCGCCATCAAGGTGGTCCGCTCCAACTACGCCAGCCAGAAGACCTTCATCGAAAACTTTGTCGGCGAAGCCAAGCTCGTCGCGGACCTCATTCACACCAACATCGTCCAAACCTACCAACTAGGCGAAGCCAACGGGGTGTTCTTTATCGCCATGGAACTCATCCGCGGCGTCAACCTCGAGCAATTTGGCCAGCAACTCGGTGACAAGCGCCGGGTGCTGCCCAAGGAACTGGCCGTGTTTATCACCAGCCGCGTCGCGCGCGGACTGGCCTACGCACACGCCAAAACGGACAAGGATGGCCGGCCCCTGGGCATTGTCCATCGCGACGTGAGTTTCAAAAACATCATGATTGCCTTCGAGGGCGACGTGAAGCTGACTGATTTCGGCATCGCCAAGGCGCGCGGATTCCTGACCGACCAGGAGGGTGAAATCGTCGCCGGCAAGGCCGACTACATGAGTCCCGAACAGGCGAATTTCCAGATTACGGACAAACGTTCCGACCTGTTCTCCGCCGGCGTCGTGCTGGCCCATCTGCTGTTGGGCAAGAACCTCTTCAAGGGCACCAGCGCCGAGGAATCGCGCCAGCGCATCATGAATCTACCCCTGCCCGATTTTCGCACCTTGGACGCACGGGTGGACGACCGCCTCAACGAGATTCTCCATCGCTGTCTTAACCGCGATCTCAGCCAGCGCTACACCACCGCCGATGAATTGATGTACGATCTCGAATACTACATCTATCATAGCGGTTACGGACCGACGAACGAAACCCTCGGCAAGTTCATCCGTGAATTATTCGGGCAGTTCACTCCAGCCACCCTGGATGGCGCCCGTGGCAACACCGAGGCACTGGAGGAAGCTGCCCGCATCCACGCCAAGCTTTGAACGGCCATGAAGCGCTCCTCCCCTGGTCAGGTGGTTACCCTCGGCCTGCTTCAGTCCGCCTGCTCCCCTAATCCGAAAGCAAACCTCAAGCAAACGCTGGCCCTGGCCGAACGCGCCGCGCGGCAGGGCGCGCAAATCATCTGCACGCAGGAATTGTTTCGCTCCCAGTATTTTTGCCAGAGCGAGGACTACGAAAACTTCAAACTGGCCGAACCCATCCCCGGCCCCAGCACGGCGGCGTTCCAGAAACTGGCCCGCAAACACAAGGTCGTCATCATCGCGTCGCTTTTTGAGAAACGCGCCGCCGGTGTTTATCACAACACGGCGGCAATCATTGATGCGGATGGTTCGCTGCTTGGGACGTATCGGAAGATGCACATTCCCGACGACCCGCTATACTACGAGAAATTTTATTTCACCCCGGGCGATCTCGGCTTTCGCGCGTGGCAGACTCGCCATGGAAAAATCGGCGTCCTGATCTGTTGGGATCAATGGTATCCCGAAGGCGCGCGGCTCACGGCGTTGCAGGGGGCGCAAATACTTTTCTATCCCACCGCCATCGGCTGGCATCCCGCCGAGAAACAACTTAACGGCGCAAAACAGCATGGCGCCTGGGAACTGATCCAACGCAGTCACGCGGTTGCCAATGGCTGTTACGTCGCCGTGGCCAATCGCATCGGTCACGAAAAACTCCCCGGCGTGGGCGGTGAGGGCATCGAATTCTGGGGTCAGAGCTTTATCGCCGGCACTTCGGGCGAAATTCTCGCCCGGGCGGACGTGAAGAAGGAAGAGATTCTCCTCGCGCCGGTTGATCTCGCGCAGGTGGACACCACGCGCACCCACTGGCCGTTCCTGCGCGACCGGCGGATTGATGCTTACGGCGGGCTGACCAAGAGATTGATTGACTGACACGCGTCCGACGCGGACTTGACCCACCGTTCATTCGGCATTTTACTTTGATCGTGATTGCCACGAAATCCAGAACTGTCGCTCGCAAGCAACCAGGCCGTCGTTGGACGTTCGACGAAATGGTCGCTGAACTGGAGGAGAGTAACATTCCCACCGAACTCTGGGACGGAGAACTTATCATGTCGCCCGCACCTTCATTCTTCCATCAAGAGATTGTTGCCCGGTTTTACGAACAGCTCAACGCTTGGGTTCGGCGTCGCAAACTTGGCAAGACCGGAATCGCCCCGCTTGACATGGTGCTGACAAATACGCGCGCGACGCAGCCCGATGTTGTCTTCATCTCCAACGAGCGACTCGACATCATTAAAGAGCGACTTGTAGGCGCGGCGGATTTGGTCGCTGAAGTGATCTCCCCGACCTCGCGCCGCCGCGACCGCATTGACAAGCGTGACCTTTACGAACAGCACGGCGTGAAAGAGTATTGGCTCATTGACCCGGAAGCTGCCACGGTGGAAGTGCTCCACCTGACCCGGGGTGAATTTCAACTGGTGGGTCGTTGGCACGCCGGCGAAACTGCCGAATCGCGCCTCCTCAAAGGTTTCCGCGCAAAAGTCTCCGACCTCTTCGGTCAGGATTGAATCTCGATGTCGTCTAAACCACTGGCTTGGATCACCGGTGCGGGCGGACTGATCGGCAACAACCTCGTCCAAACCGCACCGCAGTTCGCGCCGGCGTGGTCGGTTAAGGGCCTGACGCGCGAGCAGCTTGACCTGCTGGATTTCGCCTCGGTTCGACGTGCCTTTTCAGACCAGCCTCCCATGTTGATCATCCACTGCGCCGCCCTGAGCCGCAGTCCAGATTGCCAGGCGAACCCACCCCTGGCCCGGCGCATCAACGTGGAAGCGACTGCGGTGCTGGCTGAACTGGCCAAGGACATCCCGTTCCTCTTCCTCTCCAGCGACCTCGTATTCGATGGCCGCAAGGGCAACTACCTCGAAACCGATTCCGTCGGCCCCTTGAGCATTTATGCCGAAACCAAAGTCGCCGCCGAGCAAATCGTTCTAGCCAATCCACGTCACACAGTTGTCCGTACGTCCCTAAACGGCGGCATGTCCCCCACCGGCGACCGTGGATTCAACGAGCAGATTCGCCTCGCGTGGCAAGCGGGACAAACCTTGAGACTGTTCACCGATGAGTTTCGCTGCCCCATTCCGGCGGTCGCGACGGCGCAAGCAATATGGGAATTGGTGAGTCAATCCGCCACCGGCCTTTTCCATCTCGCAGGCGCGGCGCGTTTGTCGCGCTGGCAAATCGCGCAACTAATCGCGGAACGTTGGCCCCAATTGAACCCAGAGCTTCAGGCGACCTCGCGCAAGGAATATCAAGGGGCACCCCGGCCGGCTGACACCTCCCTCAACTGCGGCAAGGTGCAATCGTTGCTCTCGTTTCCCCTGCCCGGTTTGACCGCCTGGCTGGCGGCCCATCCAGACGAACCGTTTTGACCCCGTCGGAGTTGGAGCCACAAGACTCGAAACTCAAGAAATGATTTGAGCCTCCTCACGTCGTTTCCTACAACACATCGGGTTGAATCCAAAATCGAAAATCGAAATCCCAAAATACCGCGGCCGCCTCGCGCCCTCCCCCACCGGTTATCTACATCTGGGCCACGCGCGGACTTTTTGGATCGCCCAAGAACGCGCCCAGGCAAACGGCGGCGTGCTGGTGTTGCGCAACGAAGATCTGGACCGGGCACGCTGCAAACCCGAGTTCGTCACCGCCATGTTCGAGGACCTGCGCTGGTTCGGGTTCAAGTGGCTGGAAGGGCCGGATTGTGGCGGACCATACGCGCCGTATTCACAAATTGAGCGGATGGCGCTCTATCGTCAGGCCCTGAACCAACTGATCGCGGGCGGTTGGGTCTATCCCTGCACCTGCTCACGCAAGGACATCCAAGCGGCCACCCGTGCGCCCCACGCGGCGGACGACGATGAACCGCTGTATCCCGGGACCTGCCGCCCGCGAGCGGCGAATCCGAAATCCGAAATCCGAGATCCGAGATTCTCGTGGCGCTTCCGCGTGCCCGACGACGAACACATAAACTTTTCGGACGGCAACCTTGGCCCGCAGCAATTCGTCGCCGGACAGGACTTCGGAGATTTTGTCGTCTGGCGGCACGACGATGTGCCCGCCTACCAACTCGCCTGTGCGGTGGACGATGCCGCCATGCAGATCACCGAAGTTGTGCGCGGGGCGGATTTGCTAAAGTCCACTGTGCGGCAACTGTTGCTCTACCGCGCCTTGGGGCTGCGACCTCCGCTGTTCTTCCACTGTCCGCTAATGACCGACGAAGCCGGTACGCGCCTCGCCAAACGCCACGATGCCCTGAGTCTTCGCGCGCTCCGTGAACGCGGACACACACCGGAATCCTTGCGCGCCTCATTCCTGCATCAGGATCCGTCGAACATCATTCTGCCCCCATCATTTTGATCCATCTCCGCCGCGGGTGTGGCTTCCGCAGCCGACTCCCAAATCTCCACTCCCGCCCAATCTCGTGCTTCTCTACATCTGTAAAGATTCCGCTTGACGTCCTTGACAGTTGTAGAGATGATACGCGCGTTCAAAGCAAAACCGTTTATGCCACAGAAACTGATTGAACTTACCGAAGCTGAGTGGACGGTCATCAAGGCTGTCTGGGAAAACGAACCCTGCGCTGCGCCCGCCATCCAGGAGAAACTCTTCAAGCAAACCGAATGGACCTACTCCACCGTGCGCACGCTGATGGACCGGATGGTTGCCAAGGGCCTGCTCACCGCCAGGAAGCTCCGCAACAGCACGCTGTACCAATCCGCCGTCACGCGCGAACAGGCCCAGCGCGGCGAACTGCGCTATGCGCTGAAGCACGCCTTCAACGGCGCCCTCACGCCCATGGTCCAATGCCTTTTGGACACCAACGACCTGAGCGCCGATGAATTGGCGAAACTGGAAACCCTGATCAAGGCGAAGAAGAAAAGCGCTAAGAAGTAAACTGCCCGCGTCGTACCGCCACAACAAAAGCACCGCATGAACTCAATCATTGAAACCTGGAACTCCTGGGCCGAACACCTGCCCGGGTTCGTCTGGCCGATGCTCTGGCAATCCAGCCTGCTGATCGCCGTGGTGTTTGCGCTCGACCTCACCTTGCGCCGCCGGGTGCGCGCCGCCGTGCGTTACGCCCTGTGGTTGATTGTGCTGGTGAAATTGGTGCTGCCGCCGTCGTTTTCCTCCCCCGCCAGCCTGGCTTACTGGGTCATTCCCGCACAACAACTGCCGCCCGCCCCGAATCCAACTCCGACTTACATTGTCACTTACGGCAACCCCACGATTGCGGAACTCCCCTTTCCCGTTCATTCCGTGCTTCCGGTCGCGAAGCCTGAAGTGTTTCGTCCCACACCGACGCTCCGGGCCTGGCTGCTCATCAGTTGGACCGTCGCCGGCTTGTGGCTCGCCGTCATCCTTTGCCGGCGAACGCAACGGGTGCGACAGCGCCTCACCCGCGCCGAAGCGCCTGCCGATGATCTGTCCGTCCTGCTGGAGAAATGTCGCCGCCAACTGCGCCTGCGTTGCCCGGTTCGCCTGCGCGTCAGCGAGGACAACACCAGCCCGGCGGTGTGCGGCTTGTTTCGCCCTGTCATCTTGCTGCCGCGCCAACTCACCGCCAGTCTGAATCAAAGCCAGATGCGCGCGGTGCTGTTGCACGAATTGATTCACCTCAAGCGCGGCGACGTTTGGGTGAATTGCGCCCAAACGTTGCTCCAGATTTTTTATTGGTGGCATCCCCTGCTCTGGCTGGCGAACGCCCGCATCCGCCGCGTGCGCGAAGAAGCCGTGGACGACGCCGTGATGCTGGCGCTTGCCGATGATGCGGAAACCTACGCGCCGACCTTGCTCGAAGTGGCGAAGCTCGCGTTCAACCGACCGCTCACGAGCCTTGGGCTGGTGGGCATTCTCGAATCCCGCAGCGCGTTGCGCCAACGCATCGAACGGCTCATGGATTTCCGTCCACCGCGGAACGCCGGCCTGACGATGGCCTCTGCGCTCTGTGTCCTCGCCTTCGCCGCGCTGGCCGTGCCGATGGGAGAACCGCCGCCGATGACAAGTTCACCGTCTGTAAGCGATTCAGGTTCACCGCACATGGAATCCTCCAATTCTCAAACGGCGACTGCAAGCCACGACACCAACTCCCCACATATTGACGGCGCTCCTTCACCCAGCGTTCCCGCCAATGAGGCAAGGCCAAGGTCGTGGTATGACGCGGCAATTGTTTATACCAACACTGAACGTGGTTACATCACCAAGGGGAGTCGGAACATTCTGGAGAAACTGGATCGCATCCGGTTGCCCAGAGTGGCTTACGACAGGGTTTCCTTCACCAACGTCGTACGTGAACTGATTGCGCAAGCCCGAACGCACGACCCGGCTGGACGCGGCGTCAACTTCATCGTCAACCCGAATGTCCCACCGCCCATCAGCACGGTGATTGACATCGTTTCCATGCCCATCACCATCAATCCACCGCTCACCAATGTCCGCTTGGGGGACGCACTGGATGCGGTTGTGAAAGCGACTGACAAATCCATCAAATACTCCATTGAGGATTACGGCGTTGTATTCTCTTCAAGCACAGTGCCGGAACCTGAGCGGCTTCCCGTCTTCACTTTCACAGTAGATGCAAACCGCTTCCATACAAACCTGGTAAGGCTAGGCTTTCTGGAAACGCTCCCACCCGAACAGCAACAGGGGCCACTGGCCGATTTCTCGGGAAGCAATTTCATCCAGAAAGTCGGAACTGCATTTCAGAGTTACTTGGGCTCGTTAGGATTCGATTTGAATCCGGAAGTCTGGACCAACCGTGCTGGAGCACTGTACATCAGGGCAACGAAGCAAAACCGTCACGCGATAGGTGAGGCGCTGACAACCTTGTTTGGGGCACACGATATGTCGGAGTCCATGCGACCTCAATCGCTCGGCTGTAGCAGTGAAGCCGCCGCGCTTGTCCAAACCGGCAAGGCTTTTCTCGAAGCAGGCAAGTTGGACGAGGCGGAGGCCGACCTCAAAAAGGCGCTGAGCATTGATCCAAACCACATAGCCGCGTTTTATTATTTGAGCTTGGAGAAAGAAGCTCGTTACCTCGCTGCAGAACTGGGGCGTACCGCGTTCGTGGACCCGCTTCAAGCGAGAGAACCGCTCCACACCAGATTCTTCAAAGTAGACACCAACACGTTCCTGTCCAACTTACGGCGAACAGCCGGCGTGACCGTGACGAATAACGCCGAGCTGATTTCCTCAACGCTCCGCAAGCTCCTGTCGGACGCAGGTGTGGAGCTTCAGCTTCCCAAGCGTTGGTTTTTCGACCTCAAACATGGAATGGTCGTGGTGCGTGCAACTCCAGACGCCTTGGACCGTATCGAGGAGGTCGTGCAGGAGTTGAATTACGCGCCGCCGCACATCCACATCAAGGCTCACTTCGTGGAGCTTGAGCCAGACGACGCCTCGCGTTTGTTGGGCTTTGACTGGTATCCGGGAAACATCCTTTTACGTGGCATCACTGCTACAAATGCATCCAGCCAGGAGACCTTGCCTTGGTGCAGGGTGCTCACCAACCCGCAATTCCGAACCGTGCGACACGCCCTCGAACAGCGCGAAGGTGTGAACCTGATCAGTTCGCCGGAAGTGACGACCTTGAGCGGACGTCAGGCTCAGATTCAAGTGGCGGATATGAGAACTGTGGTGTCATCCACCAACGGAGTAATGCAGACCAACACAGTACCGTGCGGTTCGGTTTTGGATGTTCTCCCGACCCTGGGACCAGATGGTTATACGATCCAGATCACAGCGATTCCAAGCGTGACGGAGTTTCTCGGCTACGACGATCCCGGCCCGTTTGTGCCCAAGGTCCCTGTCGCGCCTTCGGCAACCGGGTCTTCACCCGCGCCAGTCTCAGTCCTGCCATTACCCCGTTTCCGCGTGCGGCAGGCCACAAAGTCGGCTGTTCTGTGGGATGGCCAGACGCTCGTCATTGGTGGGCTATCCGCTACAAACGACATGCGCTTGAAAGACCAGGTCCCGGTATTGGGTGATCTGCCGCTGGTTGGACGCCTTTTCCGCAAAGAAACGGTAGGAACACAGACGAACACTCTGCTCGTGTTCGTCACTGCACGTTTGGTTCACCCGGCAGGCAATCCAATCCACCGCGACGACCAGATGCCGTTCAAGCCGGATTCCATCCCGCCGCAACTGCCCGCCAAATCCGGTCAATAATAGACGGCTTACCTCCGCGGCCTTCGACGGTCGTCGGTTCGCGAAAGCTTAAATAGGGTGTTTACCCCATGTCCCGGCAGGGTACCTCCATAACGTCCCACTCCGTTTGGTGACGCGGTGACGTTTCTTGACGAGCCAGGCCTCGTTCAAGGATCGGCAACGTCCACCAAGCGGTAGAAACGATGGCTATTCGTGCCCGCTTCATCATGGATCTCCTCACCCTGAAGGAATTGTCGTGCGTTAGCGTCCATTTCTCGGTTATTCAGAATTAGTCGGTCTGCCAATCGAAGGCTCGGCAACATGAACTTACATCGCGCGATTATCGTTTTTGGGTTCTGGCTGGTGGCGTTGAACGCAAACACCGCTCCGCCAGAGGATTTCCCGACATTTCACGTTCCCGGCCACGATAAGGAAATGGCCACGGTGCGGGAACTGTTCTGGCTGCATTATCCCGGCTCTGGTCCGAAAGCCACGTTGTGGGATGAATGGCTGCCCGACGCCGCACTCTGGCCGGCGGTGCAGACCGGAGATCATTCCGACACAATGCGGCGTGCCTGGAAGAACACGCTCACGGCGCGCATCGTTGATCCGGAAGGTTATGTCGCCACGCATCAGCACGCTTCCATCTCGCACCAACTCGGCTGGCCGTTTCCCTTTTGGAATCAGGGGCGGCGCGGTTGCGGCTGGCATTTCTCGTTCAAGAACACCGTGGACCGAAACTGGCGCCCGCACGATCTCTCGAAGACTGATGGCTGGATGCTCGATGGCGCGAGCGACGCGGGCATCCAGGACGACGGTTGGCGCATCGAGGTCACTAACGCCGCTGCCATCATTACGGCCAAACCCTGGCTCTGTCACACGTTTGAAGTTCCGTTCCTGCAACTACGTTGGAACACCACCGGCCTCGGCGCGGCCCAACCCTTCATCGAATGGACCACCCCGTCGGCAACGAATTTCAGCCCAGAGCGCCGCATGTATTTCGACGCTGTGGGTGACGGCCCGATGCACTACTCAATGATCCCGATGTATCGCCATCCGCAATGGACCGGCGAGGTTGCACAACTACGCATCGGGCTTGGGAACACGGCACCCGGCAGCGTGACGATCCAGGCGTTCTTTTCGCAATACGACACGCGGCACAATATCAACGGACAAAACTTCGTTCGCGGCAGCGCGAAGTATTTCTGGTGGACGCGCGACCTGGGATTTCTGCGAGCAAACATCAACCGCATGCGCACCGCCATCCGCTACCTGATGACCGAGCATCAGGCACTTGAACGGAAGGTGGTGTTCACCGATTGGGTCGGACACGACGGACGCACCGGCATCAAACGCCCTGCACCCGGAAAGAAGGAAATCATCACCGGCCAAGGCATCGGTAACAATTACTGGGACCTGATGCCGTTCGGCTGGCTCGATTGCTACGCTACCATGCAATACTACGACGCCGTGCTCACGCTGGCGCGGATTGAGCGCGAAATCCTCGCCCACCCCGAATGGAACATTCCGCGTGGTGTGTTGAGTTTTGATCCGCAAATGCTGGAGCGCCATGCCGCCGATGTGAAGACCACGGGCAACCGGCTGTTCTGGAACAACAAAACGCAGCGCTTCAACGCCTCCATTGATGCCGATGGCAACCCGCACGAATACGGCTACACCTTCCTGAATCTGGAGGCGATTTACTACGACTTCGCGACTCCGGCGCACGCCAAGTCAATCATGAGCTGGGTAAATGGCGATCGCATCGTGGCCGGCGACACGTCGCAGGGCGCGGACATTTATCACTGGCGCTTCGGTCCGCGCGCGACCACCAAGCGGAACCTGGATTGGTATTTCTGGGCGTGGAACGACCCGGAGTCCATCCCTTGGGGCGGGCAGGTGCAGGACGGCGGCGCAGTGCTGGGTTTTTCGTATCACGATTTGATGGCCCGCCTGAAGGTGCTCGGCCCGGACAATGCCTGGACGCGCTTGCGGGGAACGTTGAAATGGTTCGACGAAGTCCAGGCCGTGGGCGGCTATCGAAAATATTACGACGGAAAACGCGAAGGCACGTTGCAGGGCGGCGGCACGGCGGGCGGGTTGGGCCTCGATCACGAATTCTTTGAAAGCGCCCTTGTGCCGCAGGTAATGCTCTACGGCTTTCTCGGTTTTGCGCCGCGGGCTGATGGCTTTGCGCTAAATCCACGTCTGCCGACAGACTGGCCGGAACTGAAGGTGGACCAAATTCGTTTTCAAGGGCTAACGCTCCGCATCCGCGCAACGCGCGACCTAATTGAAATCCAAAAAGAAGGTAATGCCGTTGACCCAACGTTCCTGCACCTGCCCGACAGCGCGTGGAAAACCACATGGCTGAGTGAAGACGGCAACGTGTTGAGTAACGCTTCGCTGCCCTTGCGTAGGACTGACGGAGCATATCAGGTGAATTGGAGCGAAGCCGCTGGCCTTCGTTTTGAATCGCCCCACCCTAAACCCAGCCAACCCTGACGCCGGTTATGTATTCCAAGAGCTTGCTCTCAATCTTCCTGCTGGGCGCAGCAGTTCCCGCGTTTGCCGAAAGAAATAGTACGAATGCGCCCGCTCCAACTGTTCGCGCCGACTTCTTCCGCGCGCAACCGTCCAAGGCTGGTGAGTTCCGAGGTGCGTGGATTCATTCCGGTTACGGTATTCAAGGCTGGGATTGGGATCAGACGGTTGGTGTGCTCAAGAGCAACGGGTTCAATGCCATCTTCCCGAACCTGATCTGGGCGGGCGTGGCGCATTATCCCAGCAAGCTTCTGCCGGTCAGCCCCAAGGTGAAGGATCAGGGTGATCAAATTGCCGCCTGCCTTGCGGCCTGCCGCAAGTACGGCATCGAACTCCACGTGTGGAAGGTGAATTACTATCTGCTCCACGCGCCGCGGGAATTTATGGCGGAACTTCGCGCCGCCGGCCGCACGCAGAAGAATCGAAAAGGTGAGGACGTGAACTGGCTTTGTCCGTCGCACCCTGGGAATCTCGCGCTCGAACGTGATTCCATGCTCGAGGTCGCACGCAATTACGAGGTGGACGGGATTCATTTTGATTACATCCGCTATCCGGATCGCGAGGCGTGCTTTTGCGCTGGCTGCCGCGAACGATTCGAGCAGAACGCCGACGTAAAGATCGCCAACTGGCCGGACGACGTGCTGACCGGCGAACATGCCGCGAGCTTCGCCGACTGGCGACGCGAACAAATCACCCGACTGGTGCGCACGGTGAGTCAGGAGGCGCGCGCGTTGAAGCCAAAGCTCAAAGTGTCCGCCGCAGTCTGGGGCGGCTGGGCCAATGCGCGCCAGTCCATTGGCCAGGACGCCCAAGCCTGGATTGACGCCGGTTATCTCGATTTCCTCTGCCCAATGAATTACGAAAGTAAGGACGAAGATTTCATCGGTTGGACCCGGAAACAAGTCGCCGCCACGAATCGCAAGACCCCACTCTACATCGGCATTGGCGCGCACAAATTGTCCGGCCCGGAACAACTCGCCCGGCAGATTCAATTGAGCCGCGAACTCGGCGGAGACGGCTTCGTGATCTTTCAACTCAACGAGAAACTCGCGACGCAATTCCTGCCGCCGCTTCGCTTGGGAACGACGGCGACCCCGCCAGACTTATCAAATTGATCCGCTTATGAAACAACGCATCCTGCTTACCCTCTGCTGTGCGCTCGTTGGCCCAACTCTGCTCGCCCAGACGCCGATCAACAACCGCGCGCCGCGTCCTGACGAAATCGGCTATCGGCCCGCCGACGGCACGACGGTGCGAATGAATCCGCCGTCACTCACCTGGCTGCATGAGACGGCCACCCAGACTTACACCGTTCAATGGAGCCGGCGCGCGGATTTTTCCGACGCGACGACGACAACGAATCTCCCGTTCAACGTTCACACCCATTCCGCGGCGCTGGCACAAGGCCAGTATTTCTGGCGCTACCGGTTCACCGGGAAAGAAGGCAAGACTTCAGGCTGGAGTGTCAGCCGCAGCTTCACTGTTCCCGCGGATGCAATCGAATTTCCCATGCCGACCCGCGCCCAGCAACGCGAGCGCGTGCCGCAAGCTCACCCGCGATTGTTCATGCGCCCCGAGGACTTGCCGCGCCTGCGCGAACTGGCGAAGGGTCGCGACGACGCTGCGTTCGCCAGGTTGCGAGCAGAGGCGGACCGTTACATCGCCGACGGCCCGACGCCCGAACCCGAGCATCTCGGCTCGGCCACGGACAAGGAGAACAAGGAACTGATCAAGTATTGGTGGCCGAATCGAACCCAGACCGAGAAAGCCTGCCGCGAGGCGGAAACAATCGCTTTCGTTTCCCTGTTGAGTGGCGAGAAAAAGTATGGCGAGGCTGCGCGCAAATGGATTCTGCATCTGGCCTCCTGGAATCCGGATGGCCCCACCAATTTCCGACTCAACTGCGAAGCTGGCAAACCGATGCTCTATCGTTTGCCGCGCGCCTACGATTGGGCCTGGGACACGCTCACCGAAGCGGATCGCGAAAAGGTCCAGACCGTGATGTTGCGTCGCGCACAAGACGCATGGATCAGTGGTGAGATCGGACGCGGTGTCGGCCACTTGAATCGTCCGTTCAGCAGCCACGGGAATCGCACCTGGCACAAGCTGGCTGAGTGCGCGATCGCCTTTCTTGGCGAAATTCCCGAAGCGGAAACCTGGCTCGATTACGCCGTGAACAAATTCTACGCGGCGTATCCCGTGTGGTCGGACGACGACGGCGGCTGGCACGAAGGCATCAGTTATTGGGGCGGTTACATGAACAAGGCGGTGACGTGGTTGCAGTTCGCGAATTCCGCACTGGGCATTGACGGTTTCAAGAAGCCCTTCTTCGCGCAGGTGGGGGATTATCCACTGTACGTCGCGCCGCCCGGCTCGCCGAACATGGGTTTCAGCGATCTCTCCTTCCGCCCGCCGCCGCAAAGCTGGGGCGGGTTCATTGAATACTTCCTCCGGGCAGGCAGCGGCAAAGCCGGTGCAGACGAGAGCCACGCCGGTTACTGGCGCTGGTGGACTCAGCAATGGCAGATGCGCGGCGAAGGCGGCTTGATGGGCTTCCTCTACAACGCAAGCTTGCCCCCCTTGCCGCCAGCCAAAACGCCGACGGATCTGCCGCCGTCAAAAATCTTCCACGGCATCGGCGTCGCCAGTCTGCACACCACTTTGCTCGACAGCGCGGACGACGTGCATCTGCTGTTTAAGTCCAGTCCGTTCGGTTCGCAAAGCCACGGACACAATCCGCAGAACAGTTTTCAATTGAACGCCTACGGTGAATCGCTGCTCACGACCTGCGTCTATCGCGACTTGCACGGCAGCAAATTCCACACGCGCTGGGCCTGGAGCACCGTGGCCCACAACGCGGTGCTTGTGGACGGCGAAGGGCAAATCCCGCACTCGGCCACCTCGACGGGCCGCATTGTGCATTCCAAACTCACGCCGGAATGGGATTATGTGGAAGGCGATGCCCTTGCGGCGTACGGCGGCAAACTCACGCGTGCGCGACGCAAGATCGCCTTCGTCAAACCGGACCTGATTGTGATTTGTGACGACCTCGCCGCACCAAAGCCGGTTTCGTTTCAGTTCATGTTACACGCGTTCAGTCCGTTCACCGTGGATGAAGCCGCCGCACGCCTTACCGCGAAACAACCCAAGGCCAGCGTCACGGCGCAGTATCTCTCTCCTGCCCCGCTCAACTTCCGTCAATGGGACGGATACAATCCGCCGCCCGACCGGGAATTCCCAAATCAGTGGCACCTCGAAGCCGGCACACGCGAGAAACTCGCTGAACTGCGCATGCTCACCGTCATCGTTCCGGAACGCGCTGGCAAGTCAGCAATCTGGCGTGCTGAACGACTGGAAAGCGAAACGGCTGTTGGTGCGCGGGTGCTGCGCGATGGCAAAACGACAATGGTCTTATTTCGGAATGCTGGTCAGGGAGCAGCATCTTTTGAAAATACCAGATTTGACAGTGCGGTAATGGTTGCAATCCACCCGGAATAATACCGGCAGGAAACCCGCAGCACTATCGCTTCAACCGAAAGAATCGCGCGTCGCCGGTGAGGGAGTTTGTCACCACGTTCCGCAAGCCGACCAGCGCGGGCGGTGTCTGAACGGCGCTCCATTGGTTTGTCTCGGTGACACTGGTTGCAGACTCCAGCGTATAGCCCTCGGTTGTCGCTGGCCACGAAACCAGCAACTCGTTCCCGACCACTTCAGCCGTGAGTCGCGGTGCCTCTATGTAGTAAAACCGCATCCCACTCACCTCTACATTTGCATTCGTTGTGTCGCCCAGCAGGCCGAAAAAGAATTCCACGGTCTGCCCCGACCAGGCTGATACGTCAATCGGCCCGCTGTTGAGTGTGGTGTTCGTGGGCATGAATTTCGCCTCCAGCGCGAACATATTCGTCCCGGCGATGCTCATGGAGAATAAATCCTCGGCGGCTTCGCCATTGAACTCGAAGTCAAAAGCAAACAGGACTGCGTTGGACGGCACGGCCACTGGAATCCAGACGCGTGGGGCCTCCGGGTCGGAGTCGCCCGCCGCCTGCACGTCCGGGCCACCTTCGATCGTGTCGGGCCGGGGCAGCAGGGGCGAGGTCGTCAAGTTTACTTGAAAGGACCACACCGGGGTTTGCTCCACGCCGCTGTCCGTGTAATAAGCCGGAGTACTGCCCGCCGTGCCAGTAAAGACCGCCGACCCCGGCGGCGTGTGGGGGATGAATGACTCCGCAATGTCCACGGACACCTGGCCCGCTTTCAGCATCGTGCCGGCCGTGAAGTTGCCCAAGCTTTGCAACCCCACCTGGCGGAAACTCGCCGCCTGCCGAGCAAATATCGCATTGATTTGGACCACGCTATCCAGTGGCACCAACACCATTTCGTCCATCGAAAGAATGTCCTGGCTGAACAACGACCCCAACGCAAACGGACTTGGGCTGGGGAAAATTGCCCCGCTGCCCATCTGCTCGTAGGAGAATCGGTTGCCCAATGTGGGCACCAAGGGCGCGGCGGCGCTGTTGGCATACCAGCGCGCGGCGTAACCGTGAACACTCTCGATGAACACCTTGGGATTGCTCCGATCCCCGTAATCCGGCGCCTTCGCCAGCCAGACATTAACGGCCTGCGGATGGGGGATGCCGACCAGGCTGATGTAATTATCAATCCAAGCCCGCTGCCGGGGCACGGGAGAAATCCAGCCGATGGTAAAAATGCCGCCGACATCGTAAGTCACTTCCACCCCCAACAATGTATAGCCAAGTTGCACCACCGTTCCTTCCACGTTGGCAATGGCCGCATTGTCCAGCAGCGTCATGTGCGTTTTGCTTCGCAGCCAGTTGAACGTCCCACCCGTCCGTTCGTGCAAATAGTTCGCCGCCTCCGCATTGACCAGCGTGCCAAGGCTGTGGCCGATGAAGTGGACGCCCTGATTGTAAGCGCCGGTAAAAGTTGCCGCCAATGTCTGGCCCAGTTTCGCACCTTCGCGCGGCGTGGCGGACAACGCTTTGGAGAGTCGCGCCCCGGTGTCCGCTTCCTCCTTCCAATCCCACGACAGAATGTTTGCGTTGGCACCGCCCACCAGCATCTTGGCCGCCATGTCCTGTGCCCACACTTGTGGATTGCTGTTCCACCCGTGCGTCATGATCACCGTGGGTTTGGCGGGATCGAACGGGCCACCCACCACAAACTGCCCGTCCACAAACACCTTGAGCTGTGGCCCCGAAACCGTCGGCAATTCTGACGATTCTGCCTCACGATCCACCGTTTCCACCAGCAGTCCGGCCGGTTTGCCCGCCAGCGCGAAGTGCTCGACCCATGTTTGATTGGCCGCGAGATTCAAACCATTCCGCAGACCGGTGAGATAGTTCGCTTTCTCCGCCCGCAACTGAAACGTCCCCGCCGACAGCGCACTCAATTGATAATACCCGCTCGAATCCGTCCCGACCTGTCCGCGCACGACGCTGCTTTGCAACGCGGTTACCATTGCGCCCGCCAGCCCCGCACCCACGCTGTCCGTCACATAGCCGGCAAACATGGCGCTGCCCACGCTCGCGCCGGTAGTGTCCGTGGTGAACAGGCCGGACACGCCCGCGCCAGCACTGCCGGACAGCCGCGTATCTACGGCGAAGAAACCTGAAACCGCCGCGCCCTCGCTGAAACCCCAGCGTGTGTCCACCGTGAACAGAGCAGACGTGCCCTGGCCTTGTTCGGCGTGAGTCGTAAGACACAAACCGGCCGATGCGACCAGCAATAGAAGAAACTGAATTCTGCGGTGGGACACCGTGCGCGCGGGAGCGCCGGTCTGTGACCGGCTTCGGCCTTCCGAACCACTCCGACTGTTGGATTCTGGTTTCATCTCACCGTTCAACTGCTCTGAGCGTTCAAAGCCGGCTGCAAGCCTGCGCTCCGCAGCTGTCGTCGCGATTTCGTTTTCATTCAGAAGCAGCGGAGCAAAGTCATTGAAAGACGAATAATTAAAGCCCCCTCACACAACGGAAGCCGAAAGCGTGGTCGAAGGAGTTCGGAGGGACGGAGTTGCGGCTGGCGCACCGCGCGTCGCCGGCGCCAGTGTTCCACGCGGTTCCGCGCAGCACGCGAACCCCCGAAGCTACTGCAGGCCCTCGGGGATTATCCTGAGTGGCTGCGGGTTGACCGTAGTAGGTCGAGTCATACCCATCCCACATCCATTCCCACAGATTCCCAGCCATGTCGTGCAAACCGTAACCGTTGGCAGCGAAGGAACCCACAGGACTGGTTTTTGGGTTGTCCCCTGTGTTGTATATAGGATGGAGTCCTGTGGTCGTGCTGACATCGTAGGCATAACTGGTGGGCAGTGAGTGATAATTGGCCTGACTATGGGTGATCGTGTCGCCCCACGGAAACCGTCGCCCATTCAGCCCGCCGCGTGCGCCTTTTTCCCATTCCGCCTCGGTTGGCAACCGGTAGCCGTTGGCGTTCCACTTCACGGAGGTGTTCAAAAGATTGTTCTGGCCGGAGCGATGGATCGTGGTCTGGGTGGCGTCCGTGTAATAGCACGGTGTCAGCCCCTCCTTTTCCGAACGGGCGTTGCACCACTTCACCGCGTCGTACCAGGAAATCTTGTGAACGGGATGCGTCACCGCCTTGAAGGAGCCGCCGTTGTTGAAATCGTAACCGTGGCCGATGGCCCAAGTATGAACGTCCAGCCATAACTCGCGGCTGACCTCAAATTTGTCCATGAAGAACGCGCTGAGATACACGTTGTGAACCGGAAGTTCGTTGTTACTGCCGTCCGTCAGGAAGCTATCGCCCATTTGGAACGTGCCCGCCGGAATATAGACCATGCCGGTGGGCGCGGGCGGCGCGGTGCCGTCGTCCGCGGTGATGCGCACGCGGCATTGGTTGTTGAAGCGCCCCGGCCAATCTGTTCCGGCGTTCCAGACTACCAAGCGGTCGTTGCCCGGCGTCACTCCGCTGCCCACCGCACCAGTCAGGGTGAACACCGGCACATTCCAACTCGCTCCGGCGTTGTCGGACATCGCCACATACACCGTGCAGGGTCCAATGGCGGCGAGGTTGTAGTAGATGTCCACCAGATGCGTGCCGGGCCGTTGCGCGGCGCGCACGTTGGACACCACCGGCGGCGCGGCCAGCGCGGCGGGCAGACAAGCAGCAAGGAGAAATATGGCAACCAGCAGGAACGGCCGCCCCAAACGCGAATCCCTTGAGGATTTCATGCCCCGCTTATACGCCCGCAAGGAATGGGAAAGCAAGCGGGATTACCACGTTTATCGCGACCACGCAAACACGCGGATATTACCAGGTGTGATCTGATCCTCGAATTTACCTGCCTTCAGTCGTCGCAACTGGCCTTGCTTGGTGAACTCGTGAACCTTTGCACCCGGCTCGAACCGGATGGAAAGCTCCATCGTCCGCTGCAACTCCCGGCTCACCACGACCAGAAACTCGTGTGTGTCGTTGCGCAACCGCGAGATCACCGCGCCCTGGCCTCCGGTATCCAGTGCCAAGACAGGACTCGATGGCTCAAAGCGTTGTGTCCCGCGCGACAATGGTTCGCCGGTGTGCGCCACATGGACGACTTCCGATCGCCGGAACACCGGCGCGAGCGACTGTAACTCGGCGTTAACCGTCCGCACCCGCTCATAAACTTCCGTCCGCGTGCCATCCGCTTCGAGCGGGGCGCGGTGGAAATTCCATTGCGTCGAAACCGGTGTCCAGTAGGTGAAGTATTGAATGGCCGCGGCGCCGTAGGCCAGGTTGCTGAAAACCTGAAGTCGCAAGCCGTCCACGGTCGCCACGGGATATGGATTGTGCGCCACGGACAGGGCGAACGCCCAGAACGGCAGGCGCGCTTCCTTGGCCGCCGCGGCAATAATCTCCAGATTCTCATACCAATCGGCCCGCAACTGTTCACCCACGATCGGGTAATGATCAAAAGAGAGCACCTGAACCGGAACTTCGGCGAGGAAGCGGGCGACATGCTCGCGGTAGGTTGGGATGCCCAGTTGTTCGGCATTCGCATAAGTCGGAAACAGATTGATGTAACATGGGTGAGCATCGTCCACTGCGCGGATGCGGCGTACCCATTCGCCGAGTTCCTTGAAGTCGCGCGCATTCGGTTCGTCGCGCAGGTAATACCCGGCCACGGCGGGATGGTCCATGAACCGTCGCACCGTGCCTTCCGGATCGCTCTTCAACTCCGGACAACTGACCATCAACTTCACGCCCGCCTCGCGGGCCACCTCCAGAGCCTGCGCGAATTTCTCCGCGTTGGGGAAGCTGGAGAAGCTGATGTTGAAACCCGCATCCGCCAATTCCCGGTAACGTTCCGGCGTGGTTTGTTCCGCCGGCGGCCCGATCCACGCCAGCACAGGCATCGGCTCCGTCGAGGCCACGGGAAGGATGGAACGACAGCCCGTGAGAATCAGACTGCACGCCGCCAGGACTGTTGTGATGAAAACACTTTTCATGTCAGTGATCTATCTAAGCACTTCCACGCGCAGGAACAAGCCGGCACTGATTTGCGGCAGGTTGATCGGCGACTCAGTCGCTTCGCCCGGACTAGCTGCCACGGTCAAGGGCTGACCGGGGAAGGATTCAACGTAGTGCCACGTGAGGAGATTCCCGGACCAGCCGATGCGATAAGACTTGCCCGGCACACTGGACCACCGGAGCAGCAGGTTGCCCGCAAATTCCAGGTCGAGAATCTCGAAGCGCGAGGCCGGGGCTTGCGGGTCGGTGCCGGCATAATACTCCTGAAGGTTTGTCATGCCGTCTTCATCCGCGTCCAACTGGGCATCGTTGGGATCATTGGCATCCAGATCATTGTCGTCCTCCCAATTGTCGCGCATGCCGTCGCCGTCCGTGTCCGGCCCGGGGTCAGTGCCGATTTCCAGAGTGTCGAGAACGCCGATATAGGTGCCATCGGCGTTGAACCCGTGCATGTCGAGACGCAGATAGCGGTCGCGCACGACGATTTCGGCGTAACCGTGAAACAATCCGCCCTCGATCGGCTGCGGCGCACCGAGAACGCTAATGGAACTTTGCATCGCATACATTCCCGGAACGTTATCGTAGCCGCCCAGCGTTGTATGCGGCCAGTCTTGAACGAGCGGTTCACCGATGTCGAGGTAGCTGCCGCCACCGGCGATGATGTAATTCACCCCGTTGAGGAATCCGCGCTCGTAACCATGCATGTGGCCGCTGAAGCAGAGGTTGACATTGTATTGTTCGAGGCGCGGCACAAGCTGGGCGCGCAGGGCCGCATTGCCATTGATCCAACGCTCGCAATATGGCGGGACGTGAACAGCGACGATGCGGAAACGCGCCTCGCGGGCCGCGGAGGAGGAGAGTTGTTCATCGAGCCAGCCGTTGGTGAGGTCATTGGCCGGGTCGTTGGCGGCTCGATTGTTCACCTCGAAATAGTCCAGGCAGACGAAGAAGACGCCGGAATAGCTGAAACTGAAATTGCCGTAGCCCGGAGTGCGAATCGAGGGCGAAGCATCGGTGCGCCAGCGGCTGGGCATGTCCGCGGAGAGCCGCAAAGGATGATTTGGACTGCTGCCATCGTGATTGCCCCAGGAGATGTAGAATGGAACACGCGGCCCAACGATGGCCGCCCAACGGTCGAGATGCGAATTTTTGGTGCTGGAATAACTGTTGCCGTCCTGCGCGTGGTCGCCGATGCCGAGTCCGAAATGCACGCCACGATCCACCATGTGGCCGAGCATGGTCTTGGCCGGCTCCCACGGGTCAGCCTCCCAAGCCCAATTGCCCGAAGTGCGAATACGATTGTCCGTCTGGGTGTCTCCCAGGGCGCCGAACGAGAAATCAATCCAGTCGGACGGCGCCGTGCGGAACGTGGCATCATTCGTCACCGGATCACCGGAGGTTGAAGCAAGAACGTAATGATACGTCGTGTCGGGTTGCAGATTCGTAACCACGGCGCGGAGAAAAAAAGTATTGCCGCCGCTGGCCACCGATTCCATGACGACACTGCTTCCGTAATTGGTGCTCGTGCCGTACCGCAAAACGAGCGGAATGTCTTCCGCCAATTCCGTCATCACGACCATGGTCGTGGTGCTCATGTTTTGCAGATAAGGCGGCGTCGAAAACGTCACCTGCACCGCGCCCGTGACAGTGATGCTCTGAATGGCAACCCATTCCGAAACCGCGCCGTTGTTGTCGCGAGCGCGCGCGCGAATGTCGAACTGGCCGGGTGCCAGCCAGGTGTGCGACACGGATTGGGGCGACCCGGATGCGCCAAAGCCGGTCCACGACGAGACTTTGCCGTCGCCCCACTCGGCTTGAACTTGAACGAGATCGCCATCGGAATCCTCGGGATAAAACGTGAAGCTTTCCGCGACGCCGGTTGCGGCGTTCGTCGGCCCGGCACTCTGCGCGGCGAGTGTAGGCGGTTGATTGTTGGGATCAGGCAGCACTGCGATTCCTGGGCCACCGAGCGCGGCAATTTCATCCGCGCTCAAGGTCTTGGAGAAAATGGCCACCATGCCGATAGCGAGTGGTGCATTTTCGTTATTGTCATCGGCGAACAAAAGAACCTGCGCAGGATGCAACGCGAATTCGCCGTCAAACGCTGGAAGCGAATGGATGTTAAACAACTCACCGTCAACGTAGGCGCGAAAGCCGCCCGTCGGAGACAAATCCACTGCTATCGCGAGACGCTGCCAGCGGTTGGCGTGCATGGCCGTTCCGGAATAACCGATGGTGCCGCGACCGAGCTGGTTGTCGCTGTTGCGCACGAAATACTCGCCGTCGTTGTTGTTGGCCAAGGCGGTCTGGTAGAAGCAGCGCCATTGCCCGTTGGTGGGCACGAGCACGTCGAAGAGTAGCGTGTAACGATTGGCGTTGTTGCCGTAGCCGTTCGCGCCGATGTTGTGCGTGGCCACCAGATGATTACCCACACCCGCCGCCGTGAAGATGACCCCGTGCAAGATTTGCGGACTCGATGCGCCATCCGCCTGCGAAGCAACGTAAGACGGACTGCTTCCTGCGGTAGTGAGGTCCGCGCCGTAAGTCGCCTTGCCAAGTTGGAGCGGATCATCGAATTCCCAAAGCCCCACCAGCCCGTCCGGCAATCCGGGTGCGGGTGACACGGCAATGGTTTGAATCCCCACCCAGGCCGAGGTCATGCCCAGCGCATCGCGTGCGCGGGCTTGAAGGACGAACCCTCCGGAGTGCGCGAAGACGTGTTGAACTTGATGCGATTGACCCGATGGTTGAAGCGATGTCCAATCCGAGAGCCGGCCATCGCCCCAGTCCACCTGGATTTGCACGTTCGCTCCTTCCGGGTCGGTGGCAACGAAAGTGAAAGAATTCTGAACCAGCGCGACGACGTTGGACGGACCAGCGCTTTGAATGGTGACGACTGGCGGCCCGCCTGCGTCCGGCAATATCATGGAATCGCCCGGCCCACCGAGCAAAGCGACTTCCTGCGGCGTCAGTGCGCCCTCGTAAATCGCCAGACCCGCGACGTGCAGCGGGTAATCCTCGCCATCCTCGTCCGTGAACATCAACACCCCGTTCGTGCCGGGATAAAGCGCGAAACGTCCGTCCACCGTTTGATTGGGCGCGTGGGTGTAGATAAGACTGCCGTTGAGATAGGTTTTGAAATCGTTCCCCGCGAGCGTGAGATCCATGGTGATGATCAATCTGGTCCAGACGGTTTCGTTGATGGGACTGGATGAATAACCGATCGCGCCCACCCCAAGAGCGTCATCGGTGTTGCGAATGAAATAGTCACCATCGCTCGAGTTGCTGACATCAGTCTGGAAAATCGTGCGCCACTGGCTGCGGCTGCCGACGGGCGAGTAGATGTCCATGACCCACGAAGCCTGATTGACGAACGCACCGCCGCCGTTGGCGGGGATGTCGTGCGGCGCGAGAATGCGATTAGCCGCGCCACGCACCGTGCTAATGACACCGCTAAAGGAACGGGAAGCGTCATCGCCCAGGCTCGCTACCCAAGCTGGCGGAGTGCCGGAAATGATCAGCTCATGCCCGACCGTCGCTTTGCCGAGGTTGCCAGAATCCTGGAACTCCCACAGACCGCGCAACTCCGCGCCGGATGCATCCGACCTCGTCAGCAAGCAACAGAGCACAGCAGCCAAGGCCGCTACGCCGGCATAAAACGGGACGTGTTGCATCATAACATTGCTACAGTGACCCCTGATCTTCTCCAAGGGGTCGCGAGATGCTAATTCACTGACCGTGCGAATGGCCAACGCAAAAGCTCTTGCCGAACGAATCTCACCAGCGAACTCTCGCTCACGTGTCGGTCACTGGCAGCTTCATCGGCGGGGCAATGTCAGTTGATCTTCAACCGATCTCGTCACACAACCGTCACCTGCCCGTCACCATTCTGTTGCGGGGTTTGGATTGAGCCGCGCTTTACCGCGTGTTATTTAGTGCGGCGTGAAGCAGAAAATTCTGGTCGTGGACGACGAGCCGGAGGCGGTGGAACTGGTCGAATTCAACCTGCGCCAGGCCGGATTCGAAGTAGCCACGGCCGCGGATGGCGCCGGGGCGCTCAAGAAAACCCGCGCGTTGCTGCCCAGCCTCGTTGTGCTGGACTTGATGCTGCCAGAAATGGACGGCCTGGAGGTGTGCAAAATGTTGCGTCGCGATCCGGCCACGGCCTCGATCCCCATCATCATGCTCACGGCCAAAGCGGCGGAAATTGACCGCATACTGGGACTGGAACTGGGCGCGGACGATTACCTGACCAAACCCTTCAGTCCGCGCGAACTGATATTGCGCATCCGAAAAATCCTGGCGCGCGGGCGCGGCGAGGCCGAACCCTCGGAAACGCTCAAATTTGGCGACCTGTTGATTGACCTCCCGCGGCATCTCGTGAGTTGGAAGGGGAAACGGCTGGAGTTGACGGCGACGGAATTCAAGCTTCTCACGGTACTAGCCCAACGCCGCGGACGAGTGCAGTCTCGCGACCACCTCCTGCGCGATGTGTGGGAATACAACACGCTCGTGGACACGCGCACGGTGGATACCCACATGCGGCGGCTGCGCCTGAAACTTGGACCGGCCGGAAAATATCTCGATACCGTGCGCGGCGTCGGCTACCGTTTCGTGGAAAACTGACGCAGCACAGACCATGATTTCTCACCTGCCGACGCGACCGGTTGACGCTCGTGCAAATGACAACCTAGGAGTGCCGGGGACCGCGGTCTGACACGCCGGTCAGCTTTCGGTTATCTCCATTTTTTCATGTGGCGTGAGCTTGCAATCGTTGCGCTGGTCGCACTGGTGCTGCTGCATCTCTGGTGGCGGCGGCGGTTTCGTCGCGCGCAGGCGGCGGCGGCGCGCGAGCGCGAACGGTTGGAGCAGCAGCAGGAGCAATCGGCGTTTCATCATCAGGTGCGTCAGGAGGCGGTGTTCAACAGCATGGTTGAGGGGTTGCTTCTGGTGGATGATGGTGGTCGCGTGCAACTGGCCAACCAGGCGTTTGCGAACCTGTTTGAAACGCGCGGTGAGATCATTGGCAAGGCGCTGCTCGAAATCCTTCGGCTGCATGAATTGCCGGCGATGCTGGAGCGCATCAACACGGGCACGCCCTGGGTGAGCCGGGAGTTGAAGTATCCCGGCCCGCCGGAACTCTGGTTGCGGGTCAGCGCGGCGGCGATTCTGAATCCCGACGGGCGGCGGCATGGAACGATTCTGGTGTTTCACAATCAGACCCGGCTCAAACAGCTTGAGCGGACCCGCGAGGAGTTTGTCGCCAATGTCAGCCACGAGTTGCGCACCCCGCTTTCCCACATCAAAGGCTACGTCGAAACGTTGTTGGATGGCGCCAAGGACGACCCCCAAGTGGCAACGCGCTTTCTGCAAACCATTGCGCGCAACGCCGAACGACTGACGTTGCTGATCGAGGATTTGCTCACCATCTCCGAACTCGAATCCGGTCGTGTGACGTTGAATCTGCAATCGCTCTCGTTGCGTCAACTCGCCGGTAAGGTTTGCGATGATTTCAAATCACGCGCCGCGGGCAAACAGGTTGCGATTCTCAACGACGTGCCCGACCTGACGGTGCGCGCCGATGCCATCCGTTTGGAGCAAGTGCTTTCAAACCTCGTGGACAATGCTATCAAATATGGTCGCACCGGCGGGCGCGTAACCGTCGGCGCGAACGGCGCGAGTGAAGGCAAGGTGGAATTGTTCGTGCGGGACGATGGTCCCGGCCTGCCGGGCGAAGCGCTGGAGCGCGTGTTCGAGCGCTTCTACCGGGTGGACAAGGCTCGCTCCCGTGAGCAAGGCGGGACAGGTCTGGGTCTCTCGATTGTCAAACACATCGTGCAGGGCCACGGTGGCCGGGTCTGGGCAAAAAGCGATTTGGGCAAGGGCACCACCTTCTACTTCACCCTGCCACAAGGCTGACAGCCGACGGCGTCAAGTGACGGAAGCGTTGCTTTCAACTCATGGCGACCCGGCGACGCTCCGCAAAGGCTGCTGCCAGTGAATGGATACGGCTCAGGCCTGAGGCTCGGTGGGGCTTTCGGAATTCCCGGCGGCTGGCAACGGCTTAGCGACAGGGGGTGCGACCGATGTACGGCGAGTTGCTTTTCTTTTCGCCGGGCGCCGGGCGGGCGTGGTTTTCTCCACTTTGGGCTGCTTCAGCTTGATGGATTTCAGAAAGTCCTGGAGCTCTTCCTCGCCTCGAGCCGCCTTCTTTGCCGCCTTCTTTGCGGCGCGCTTGGCCAGTTTATAGGCGCGACGGGCCGCCTTCAGGCTGGCCTTGGCCAATTGGACACCCTTGTGCGCCAGGTCCGCTTTGCGGGTGGCCTGACGTGCGCTGGTACTGAGTCGCGATACCTTGGTGTCCACCGATTCTTCCTTCTTCGAGGGTTTGGTCTTCATGCTTAATGTGGGTTGAACGGCCGTTCCAATGTCTGCAACGGCTTCAATTTTGCGGGCAACCGTCCCGGTGACAAGCCGGGAATTGTTACATTTATTCCCCTCCGATCCCCTCCGTCTGACGGCCCTTGGGATGGATGAAAAAATTGCCCTTGGCACACACACGGTTAAGCGCCAAGGGCTCGATCTTCCCTACTCCGGGACGACCAGAATCTTTTTGCACCAAGAAGGGCGCGTTCGCAAGCACTCTCCGCCAACCCGTGCATTTGCCCAAGCCGCTCACCGAAGCCGCCGGTGAAATTCCGCACCGTTAAGAGGTTGGGGCAGCACCAATGAGAGCTTCATCATTCCCGGCAATGCATCGCCCTGGATCCATGAACTGGTTGCATTCAGACGGCAACCGCGGGCGAACTCGAGGGGCGATCGGTTCCGTGCTCCGGCCAAAATCATCCAATTGGACAGGCCGGCCACCGGCATAAGCCCCTCGAAGCACGACTGCGCGATCCAGCCATCCGGCCAGTTGATCCTGGCGCTGCCTGCGCCAGTAGAGCTCGGTGGCCTGCGGCGCAGGCATCGCCAGCACTGTTTCGAGGCTGTGTTTCAAGCGCTCGAAATCAAGCGGTTTGGGGAGGAAGTCACGCACCCCGGCAGCCCGGGCTGAATAGCGGGTCGCAACATTCGCTGTGGCGGTGATCATGATCACCGGTGTGGCTTGGGTCCAAGGCTGCCGCCGCAGGATTTCACACAGGGTCAACCCGTCCAGGTCCGGCAAAACCAAATCGGTGAGTATGACGTCAGGCTGGTGTTCGCGTGCCTGATTAAGACCCTCCATACCCGTCGCCGCCACAATGATTTCATGCCCCCATTCCGCCAGCCGGAACTGCAACAGTCCGGTAAAGTCCAATTCGTCATCCACCAGTAGAATTCGTGTTTTCATGCAACAGGGTTATTGCCCGGGGCGCAACTTTTAGGCAACGACAGCGGCGTGAATCTTGCGCGACAATCCCGTGACAATTGCCCGGTTTCCAATCGGCCAAAATGAACGGAGCGACCAAAACCGGTTCTTGGGCCGTGAGCAGCTCCGAATGGAACAGGGAGCTTTCCATGAACCTCTCGTGGCTGCGACGCCCCCGTCGCCTTTCTCCCGCAGCGAGGGCGCTGCGACCACCGTCTGCGACAGGGCGGCGCAGCCACGGTTCATGGTCCCGATGCGCGTCCAACGTTGGAGGTCGAAGCTTCCCGCGAGCTGCCAGCGCGGTCTATGGAGACTCCCAAACCACGCGTCCGTCCACCATGGTCAGGGTGACTTTGGCTTGGTCAATCTCGGCGGGATCAATTTTGAAAATGTCCCGGTCCAAGATCACAAGGTCAGCAAGTTTGCCGGCGGAGAGCGTGCCTTTCACGGATTCCTCAAACTCCGCGTAAGCCGACCCGGCCGTGTAGGCGCGCACCGCTTCTTCCACGGAAATCTTCTGTTCCGGCACCCAGCCGTTGGGATGCTTGCCATCCAGGGTCCGACGGGTGACGGCGGCTTTGATGCCTTCCATGGGATTCAACGGAGCAACCGTCCAGTCGGAGCCAAACGCCAGCACCGCACCGGTATCGAGCAATGTCCGAAACGCATACGTGCCTTTGGACCGCTCCGGGCCAATGCGTTTGTCGCACCAACGCCCGTCATCGGCGCAATGATAGGGTTGCATCGAAGCCACGATTTTTTGCGCGCCGAAACGCGGAATCTCACTCGCGCGGATATGCTGGGCGTGCTCAATGCGAAACCGCCGGTCGCGCGCACCGTTTTGCTGCGCCACGGTCTGGAACAGATCGAGAATGCTTTTGTTCGCCTCATCGCCAATTGCGTGAATCATCACCTGCAAACCGGCTTTGTCCGCCGCGCCGACACGTTTGAGCATGATGCCCTCGGGTAACATCTGATCGAACAACAGCCCGCGCGTGTTCGGCGTGTCGCTGTACGGCTCGAAAAACAACGCAGTGGAAGATCCCAGACTGCCATCGGCAAAACCTTTGAGGCCGCCCAAGCGTACCCAGTCATTGCCGAAGGCCGCGCGCACACCGGTTCGTCCCAGCACTTCCCACGACGTAATCGAGCGCATGGCGTAAATGCGCGTTTTTAATTCGCCGCGTTCGTGCAGGAATTGATACA
Source organism: Verrucomicrobiota bacterium (assembly GCA_014860005.1). The sequence goes on from JACZKP010000139.1 coordinate 31,666, forward strand.
AGCCCACGTCATCGCCGGCGGACATGTCCTGCACACTCGTAACGCCAAGTGAGGCGGCGTGTTCCGTAGCCGCCCGCGCCGCGGCGAGCTTTTCATCCCAGGATGGCGGCGGGACCACGCGTTCCACCAGACTCATCGCGGCATCTTTCAGTAAACCGGTAGGCGCACCCTGGGCATCGCGCACGATCAGTCCCCCAGCCACATCCTTGGTATCCTTCGTCACACCCGCCAGTTTGAGTGCCAGACTGTTGGCCAGCGCCATGTGGCCATCAAGTCGGCTGACAAACACAGGATGTTCGGGCGTCACGGCATCAATCATCTGCTTCGTCGGTAACGGAGCACCGGGCCAGTTCTCGTGATCCCAACTGCCTTCCAGAATCCAGCGGCCCTTGGGAAGTGATTTCGCAAAGTCGCCGATGCGCCGGGCGAATTCGTCGGGCGATTTCGCGACGCGCAAATCCACGTTGGTGATGGAGAAACCGCCGGAGAGCCAGTGAACGTGAGCATCGTTGAAGCCCGGCAAAACCAGTTTGCCGCCCGCATCAATCACGCGGGTCTTGGGCCCGGCCAGCGGGCGCAAGTCCGCCGCCCCCCCCACCGCCGAGATGCGATTCCCAGAAATGGCCACTGCCGAAGCAGTGGGTTGTGCGCGGTCCATGGTGCGGACAATGGCGTTGAGAATCAGCAGGTCGGGTGCGAGCGAAGGCGTTTGAGCCGGAGCAGAATTCAGCATGGCGGACAGCAGGATGGTGAGTTTTATGAGCGGTTTCATGTTCAAAGCCCGTTGACTGGAGCGGGCGGAGGATTTGTAGCGGCGGTGGCGGGCGTTGTCACGCGCGGAAACATTTCCTTTCTTTCCGAGCCCGGATCGGGTTTCATCCGCTCCGCGCCGGGTGTTCTGCCGTGATGGATTGCGCAAACGAAATCCAAAGACTGCCTGAGTTCAACACTCCCCGCTCAACTGTTTACAAACTATGGAATCGTTACCGACTGTCATTCTGAAACCCGGCGAGGCGGACCGCATTGTAGCCGGACATCCCTGGGTTTATCACGGCTCCATCCTCCGGCTAACCGCCCAGGCTGGCGACGGCGAACTCGTGCAGGTCAAAGATCATCGCCAGCGGTTGCTGGGCACGGGTTTCTTCAACTCGAAATCCAAGATCAACGTCCGCGTTCTTGATCCGGAACGCGTGGAGGTGGATCAAAAGTTTTTCGAGCAGCGCATCCGGGCCGCGCTCGTCGTGCGGCAGCATTATTTGCCCCACGCCACATCGTTTCGTGTCGTCAACGCCGAGAGCGATTTTCTTACCGGCCTTATCGTGGACAAATATGAGGACGTGCTGGTCGTACAAATCACGGCACTCGGCATGGAGAAACGCAAGACAACCATCATCGCCGCGCTGCAAAAACTGTTTTCGCCCCGCGCGATTCTCGAACGCAGTGACGTGGCCTCGCGGAAATTCGAGGGCATGGAAGTGGCGAATGGCGTGATCACCGGAGAATTCAGCGGTTCGCTGCCGGTGAACTTGAACGGCCTCAAGTTTGAGACCGACATTCTGGGCGGTCACAAGACGGGATTGTATCTCGATCAACAAGTGAATTACCAGGCGGTGGCGCAGTTCGCCAAAGGCGCGCAGGTGCTCGATTGCTTCAGTTTTCTGGGCGGATTCGGATTGCACGCCGCGCGGGCCGGCGCCGCACGCGTCCACATGCTGGATCAAAGTGCGGAAGCTGTGGCGGCCTCTCTCCGCAACGCCGAGATCAACGGGCTGAAGGAACGATGCTCTGCCGTACCGGTGAACGTATTTGACTGGCTCAAGGCGCAAACCAAAACCGCGCCGCACGATAAGCTCGTGCCGAAGTTTGATCTCATCGTGCTTGATCCGCCGTCGTTCACCCGCAATCGTGCTTCCGTGCCGGACGCGCTGCGGGGCTACAAGGAAATCCACGTGCGCGCGCTGAAATTGCTCAAGCCCGGAGGCACGCTTGCGACATTTTGTTGTTCGCATCACGTGAACGCACAGTTGTTCCAGGACACTGTCCTTTCCGCCGCGTTCGACACCCGAAAAGTTCTGCGCCGTGTCGCGACCTATTCGCAATCACCTGATCACCCGATCATCCCGATGATTCCCGAGACGGAATACTTGAAGGGATTTGCCCTCGAAGTAGTCCGGTAGCGAACCGATCAGTCTGCCTCCTCCGGTCCGCCAAAACCTGGACCAGTGATGATTGTCAGGAGCGGCAGGAACATCGCGATGACGATGCTGCCAACCACGACCGCCAGGAAGACGATTAGAATCGGTTCAAGCAAAGAGGTCATCGAGTTCACCGCGTTGTCCACGTCGTCATCGAAGTTGTCGGCAATTTTGAGCAGCATGTCCGGTAAAGCGCCGGTTTGTTCGCCCACGTCCACCATGCCGACGACCATCGGTGGAAACACGCGCGAAGTTCGCAGCGGCGCGGTGAGCGTTTCGCCTTCCTTCACGCTTTCATGCACGCGCGCCACTACGTCGCCGACCACCACGTTGCCGGTGGTTTCCTTCACGATGGTCAACGCCTGGAGCACCGGCACGCCGTTGGCCAGCAGGGTTCCCAGCGTGCGCGCGAAACGCGAGATGGCCGCTTTGCGGAAGACCGCGCCAAGGATGGGCATGGTCAATTTGAATTGATCGAACAGCCAGCGACCTGGTTTCGTTCGCATCCCCAAGCTCAACGCGACCACCAGCGCGCCCGCAGCCAGCGCGACCAGCGGCGCTTGATGTCTCACAAGCTCGCTGATCCGTAAAATGAACGTCGTGAACACCGGCATCGCCGCGCCGTTAAGCAGGCCGTCGAAGACTTGTTGAAAGCGCGGGATCACAAACACCAGCATCATTCCCAATATCGCCGTGGCCACGGTCATAACTGCCACCGGATAAAACATTGCGGACTGCACCTTGGCCTTTATCCTCTGCGCTTTCTCCATGAACTCCGCCAGTCGTCGCAGCGTGATTTCCAATGCGCCGCCAATTTCGCCGGCTTTGACCATGTTCACGTAGAGCCGGTTGAACACTCTCGGATGCGCCGCCAGGCTCTCCGACAGCGAACTGCCGCCTTCGATGGTTTCACCCAGCTCGCCAAGGATGCGCTTGAGGGTGCGGTTCGATTCCTGTTGCTGCAATATCCGCAAGCCGCGCAGCAGTGGCAGGCCCGCTTCCACCAGCGTCGCAAGCTGGCGCGTAAACACAGCCACCACGGACGGTTTCACGCGCCCGCCGATCAGAGGCAATACAAATGAGAAGTCTCCGAGTCTTCCCGACGATCCCGCGCGGCTGCCGGGCTTGAACAACGGACGTTGGCGCTCGGAAACGCGCGTGGGATACAGGCCCATTTCCTTGATGCGTTGCAACGCCTCGCTCTGGCTGGCCACGTCCAGTGAGCCTTGAATTCTCAGGCCCGAGGCGTCCACGGCTTCGTAAGCGTAACTGCTCATAAGCAACTCCGGTTCGATTGCCCGGCCCGTCCCTGCCCCCACTCTCCGGCGACTGCCGGCGACAGACGAAGGCAGCCGGGCTTCAATTGATCTGACCGGGCTGGGCGGAGTTGCTCACGTGGAATGATCATAAAGCGGAGCGCCGGCTCAGCGGTTCCAAGAGCGAATCGTTTCTGCGCGTTTCATTGCGATCTCTGCGGTCACCTTTGCGTTCTTTGCGTTTTGATTTTAACGCAGAGTCCGCAGAGGTTTACGCAAAGGACTCAGGGCCAGTCCGCAAAACGGCTTCTGCGAATCACGGTTGCACGCCGACGCGGTAGAAGAATGGGCCGCTGCTGATTGCGGTGGCATCCAGGTAACTCGTCGTGCTGGGTTGGCCCGGAAGGTTGGATGCTATGATTGAGAAAACCGGCTGCGCACCAAGATCGGTTGCGCGTTCGAGCCAGTAGCTTCGAGTGTTGACGCTTGCCCAACTCAACTCGACTCCGGAGGTACTTGCAGCAGGCGATGACATCTTCAGAGCGGACAAAGCATTGGTAGGAACCGTATCCGCACGCCACTCCTGCCAGTTGTTCATGCCCTCACCATCCGAGTCGGCGAAATCTGCCGAACCATCCATGGGTAACCCATATTGCTGGAGCCAGGCATAGGAAATCACTGACGCAGGGGTTTGGAACTCATACGCGCCAACATCCACAGTTCCTCCCACAATGCGAGGTTTGCCGTCGAGATCGGGGACCTCAGGCGCATGGCCATTTCGGCCTGCATTGATGCATGGCGAGTTCCCAAGCAGACGAAATGTTCCGCTCGCGAATTGCGGCGTGTTGGTGAAGTTGCCGATGCCACCCGGAAGCGGCGCCGTGCAACTGTAACTCAACACTCCGGCTGAGTAGTTTGATCCACTTGAGGCAGTGTTGAAATAGACTATACAGTTGTTCAGCGTGCTCGATTCCGCACCGCCCCCAAGTTTAGCCCGGTTGTCGGTCAGTGTGCAGTTGTTCAGAGTACCGTAGCGCGCCCCGCCACCGAAATAGGCCGAGTTGCCTGCCAGAATGCAGTTGTTCAGCGAAGCGTTAAACACGCCGCCGCCCTGTCCAACCAAACCAGTGAACGGCGCCGAGTTGCTGGTTACGATGCAGTTGTTGAGAGTGCCGGCATACGCGCCGCCGCCTTGATTAGCCGAGTTGCCATTCAAAGTGCAGTTGTTCAGGGTGCTAAATCCAGCCCCACCACCTTCGCGGCCAGCCGAGTTGCCAGTTAGTGTGCAGTTGTTCAGCGTAGAAAATCGTGCACCGCCACCATCGTATGTGGCCGAGTTGGAAATCAACGTGCAGTTGTTCAGGAGTGAGAATGCGGCCCCGCCGCCCTCTCCCGTAACCGAGTTGCCTTGCAGGGTACAACCGTTGAGCGTGCAGCCGCTGGCTCCGCCTCCAAAGTAGTAAGCCGAGTTCCCGCTTAGGGTGCAGTTGCTCAGCGTGGAATAAGCAGCGCCGCCGCCCTCTTCCTCAGCCGAGTTGCCTGTGAGGAGGCAGTCAGTCAGAGTACTCTGACTTGCACCACCTCCGTCCATGACGGAGGAGTTGCCTGACAGCGTGCAACGATACAAGGTGCCACTGAGTACTCCACCGCCCCCTCCGCCAAAAGCTTGCGCGACTCGATTGCCTGAGAGCGTGCAGTCGTGGAACGTCCCTCCATACGCGCCTCCCCCCCGAGGAACGCGACGTTGCCAGTGACGACACAGTTCGAAACCACCGCGCCCGCCTCGCACCAGATTCCGCCACCCATGACCGCCGGGTTGGAAAGTAGAATTTGCACGGTCTGTGTGGCCCCATTGGTCAGAGTGAATCCTGATATACTTGCCCCGTTCGTCAAATACACACATCGAATCGCGTTATCGCCGAGGACTGTGCCTGGCACCTGGTAACCCTTAATCAACGTCGCGACCGGCCCGTTCACGCTCCGGACAGTTATCGGTTTGTCCACAGCGACTCGGTTGGTCATCGTGCCAAAAACAGCACGCCCCCCGGTGGCGTAAACTCCATTCGCAACCAAAACTTCATCGCCAGCCACCGCAACATCTACGGCATCCTGAATGACAGTCGCGGCCGTGGCCCAGTTGTTGTAAGGAGGTGTCGGATTGGTGCTATTGACATTCACATAGCGTGTGGCTGCGGGGGAATTAACGACCAAGACGACCCCAATAGAATCACGAGAGGTGATTTCATACATGCCCTTTTGAACCTGGATGATTTGTAGCATCAGCCGTTGATGAATTCAACCGTAAATAAGGGCCAAGCTTAAAACGGAGACAGGCTCGATGCTCGTCCTACGCCAGCAACTCCCGCTGCCACTTCATCAACTCAGGCGCGTGTCTATCCCAACTCCGCGCGAGATCGCCCAGCGTGGCGCGGCTGGCGATGAGTGTGGGATCAATGTTTAGTTGATGCGCGCGGGCGTTGCGGCGTTTTTCGAGTTCGGCGTACCGGCGACGCTCGGCTTCATTGGGGCGACGGCTGCTGTGCCGGATGAATTCCGGATGCTGTTCCGCCGAAAGTTGCAGTCCCTTTTGAATGGCGTCGGCCAGGCCGTCGCGGCGGCGCGGCGTGAGGTGACGCGGAATGAGCGGATCAACGGGCTTTGAGTTGGCGACAGCATCGGCGAGATCCACCATGACTTCGTGGCTCAGAATGAAGAAGGGCGGGCGATTGGCGGCCACTGCTTCGGCTTCGCGCCATCGCCAGACCTCGCGCAGAATTGCAAGCGCGGAGCGGCTCAAAGCGTGGCTGCCTTTGACGCGCCACACGGAATCCAGGTCCGAAGGAGTGACCCGGGTGGATTCATCAATCAGCCGGGCGCAGGCTTCCTCGTGCCAGGCGAGGCGGCCGGCTTGTTCGAGTTCAAGTTTCAATTTGTCCGAGAGCGGTTTGAGATGGTGCGTGTCGTTGCGGGCATATTTCTCCATGCGTTCGGTGAGCGGACGGCGCGCCCAGTTGGCTTTTTGCGGACCTTTCTCCAGTGTCACGCCGAGATGTTTCTCGACCAGCGAGCTGAGGCCGAATTGCCGGTCGCCCAGCAGCCGCGCCGCGAGCATGGTGTCGAAAATGGCGCCCGGCACAAACTCGTGATGCTTGCGCAGCAGGCGCAGGTCGTAATCCGCCCCATGCATGATGAGCCGATGGGCCGTAAGCGCATCCAGCAACGGATCAATGTCAATGCGCGCGAGTGGATCTATCAAACGGTCGCCCGCTGTAGTGCTGATCTGAATAAGACACACCTTTTCCGGGTAGGCGTGCAAGCTGTCCGCCTCGGTGTCCACGGCAATCCAGTCAGCGGCGCACACAACGGGAAGGAAGGCGGCAAGCAAATCGTTCGTATCAATCACGCTGCGAGTATAGGAGTGCCGACTGCTGGCTGTCACGTTTCGCGTGCGGGTTGATAGAGCGAGGCGGGAGGGTCAGGCGCAAGGTTGGCCGGGAAAATTTGCGGACGGCGCATTGCCAACTTGCCAACAAATCGTCGTCCCGCCTAGACTCCGCAATGAACCTAGCACTCGCATTTGACACTTCGGCCTGCAAGCGCCCGGACAAAGCCGCCATGTTTTGGGGCGAAACCGAGTTTACCTATGCCACTTTGCAGCAACAGTCGCTGGGGGTCGCGCAACAACTCGCAACGCAGTTTCAAGTCAAGGACGGTGAACGGGTGGCGTTGTGGCTCAAGAACCGGCCGGAATTCGTGCCCGCCCTGTTTGGCGTCTTGAACACCGGCGCGGTGGTCGTGCCCATCAATAATTTCCTCAAGCCTGATGAGGTCAATTATATCTTGCAGGATTCCGGGGCGAAGGTTGTCATCACCGATGAGGAACTGGGCGTCCATTCCGCGGCCCTGACGGCGGCGTGCCCGGGGTTGCAGGTTCTGAAGGTCGAAGAATTTCAGAAGCCGACAATGGAAACCGGTGGGGCCAGTCCAGAATTTAAGTTGTCCGCCGCGGTGGAATCCGATCTGGCGGTCATCATTTATACGTCCGGCACAACGGGCCGGCCCAAGGGAGCGATGCTGTCGCACGGCAACCTGCTCCACAACGTCGAGAGTTGCCGGCAGGTGCTGGAGACCATTGATCAGGACCGGTTCGCGGTGTTGCTGCCGATGTTTCACAGTTACATGCTGACGGTGGGCATTCTGTTGCCGTTGCTGGTCGGGGCTTCCATCGTGCTCGTCAAATCGGTAAATCAACCCAAACACATTCTCGCAGAAGTCTGCCAGCGACGAACGACGATTCTGCCCGCCATTCCGCAATTCTACCGCACACTGGCGCACGCCCCGATGGCGCTGACGCTGCCCTTCCGCATTTGCGTCAGCGGTGCGGCGCCCTTGCCCGTGCAGGTGCTGAAGGAGTTCGAAGAGCGATATAAGATTCCGCTCATCGAAGGCTACGGCTTGAGCGAAGCCAGCCCGGTCGTGACGAAGAACCCGCTGCGTGGCGAGCACAAACCCGGCTCAATTGGGGTGCCGATTCCGAATGTGGAAGTCAGCATTCAGGATGACGAAGGGCGTATGCTTGAAACGAATGAGACGGGCGAACTCTGCGTGCGCGGCGGCAACGTGATGATGGGGTATTGGAATCAACCCGAGGAAACCGCCAAGGTGATGCGCAACGGCTGGCTGCTGACGGGCGACATCGGTTATCGCGATGCGGACGGTTATTACTACATCACGGATCGTAAGAAGGATATGCTGCTGGTGAACGGCATCAACGTGTATCCACGCGAAATCGAGGAAGTGATGTACCAGTTTGCCGGAGTGAAAGAGGCGGCGGTGATCGGCATTCCGGATTCAAGGAAAGGCGAGCAACCCATCGCGTTTGCGGCGGCGAGCGACGGTGCAACACTCGACGAGAAAGCGGTGCTGCAATTTCTGAAGACCAAGCTGGCGGATTACAAGCTGCCGCGGAAGCTGGTGGTGCTGCCGGCGCTGCCCCGCAATGCCACGGGCAAAATCCTCAAGACTTCGCTGCGCGAACTGTGGGCCAGTTCTCATCATGGGAGTTGATCAACGAAGAGTTGTATCGCGCAAGCCGGCTGGGGGAATCTCATCTGAAGCAATGCCAGCAGGCATCGTCCTGCGACCGTTCCGCATGGGGTTTTGCGATGGACAAGCCTTCCAACATGAACTAAATGAATAGTGAGTTATGAACGGTATTTGTATGCAAAGACTAATCACTCCGATCGCCGACCAGAACCGCCACCACAGCGGACGCAAGGCTTTTACGCTCATCGAACTGCTGGTGGTGATCGCAATCATCGCAATTCTGGCGGCCATGCTGTTGCCCGCGTTGAGCAAGGCCAAGCTCAAGGCCCAACGAATTTACTGCGTCAATAATTTGCGGCAGTTTGCGATCGCCTGCGCGCTATACGCTGGTGACCACGATGGAAGAATCGTTTCGGCCTATCCCACCTACGGCGGTTTTACGAATACATGGGCCGGCGGCAACGCGGAAACGGGCGGCGCTCCCGGGGCTTATGTCTATGGGGGCGCGGATCCCACCGGAATTCAGCGGGGAGTTTTGTGGCCTTACACGAAAGCTTTGGACCTTTACAAGTGCCCGGCGGACAAACGGATAGCCCGGACCGGGTTGCCGCAATACATTGGCAAGCCGATCCTGCGCAGTATCTCCATGAACTCATTCATGGCCGGAACCAGCTTTGGCGTAACGCCCACGTGGGTGGCAACCAGTCCGAACGGACCTCGGAATCCAAATACCCCGGTTTACCTCAAGGAAAGCGAGATGCGAAAACCGTCGCAAACCTGGTTGGTGCTCGATGAAGATCAAGCCAGCATCAACGACGGCATGTTCCTCGTGGACATGGGAGGCACGGCACGCTTTCTGGACCTGCCCTCGCGCAATCATGGCAACGGCTACGGCATCAATTTCAACGATGGCCACGCGGAAATCTATTCCATGAAAGACCCCGCCAGCATCAACTGGAAAGTGGAAGATGCACGGCCCAAAGGTGGACTCAGAGACTGGGAAAAGCTGAGGGATGTCACCACGCATCCGTTGTAAGCTTCCAACTCTTTCAGGTTTGCGGGAAAGAAACCCGACCATTAGTCAGGCCCTCTGTGGTGCGTTGGCTTTGCCCAAGCCCGACCTCTTGACGTTGACTCAGCCAGGACTTCGCGGGCCTTTTCGTCCGCGCGCCGGTTGGGCGGGCAACTCGCAGCGGGCAACTCGCAACTTGCAACCCTGATTTGGCTGACCTAGTCTGGCCGGGCGTGAATAACACACCATTGTCCTGCAAAATCGTGGATGGCTCATGCGCCCACCCCACGATTTGCCCCCTGTCCAAGGTCAAGGAAGGCACAGTGGTGAACGTGAAACAACTGCTGGCGTCGCCGGAAATCCGCGACCGCTTGCGTGAGATTGGCCTTTGCGAGGAACAGCAGGTGAAACTCGTCAGCAGCCGGACCAACATCATTTGCCAGGTCTGCAATGCCCGCGTCGCATTGAGTGAGGCTCTGGCCGAAGCCATCCTCGTTGAGCCGGTCCTGCCGAAACCTTGATGCTTTTGGTATGCCGGCCACTCTTCAACCGTTGACTTCGCTGCCCTTGGGCACGACCGCAACTGTCGCCGAAATCAACGTCGCCCCCGCACACCGTCCGCGCCTGATGGAAATGGGTTTGCTGGTCGGCACGCCCGTTGAACTCGTGCGGTTCGCGCCGCTGGGAGACCCGGTCGAAATCAAGGTCCGCGGTTACAACCTCACCTTGCGCAAACATGAGGCGGAACAGGTTCTCGTCACTGTTACCGCGGCCAGTCATGCGTGCTGAATTCCGCGCGCCTTCCTTGATGATTGAAAGCGAGGCGGTGGAATTCGGTCGCTGGATACGCGGACTTTTCCGCCGGGAAGCTGAACTCCTAACGGTTGAAATCGTAACGGCCTGCCGCAAGCCACCGACAAAGAATCGCAATCTGCCGCAAACAGTCTTCTTTGAAAACCGGTAATCTGCCCCCACTCTATGAGCTTGAGCGCGCGACACAAAACCGGGGATGACCGTCCACCTACGGGCACTCGGCGAGCAGATGCGCGCAATGTTTACATCGCCTTGACGGGTAATCCCAATTGCGGCAAAACCACCCTCTTCAACGCCTTGACCGGCCTGCGCGCCAGGGTCGGCAACTACGCCGGCGTCACTGTCGAACGCAAGGAAGGCCGCCTGGTCGGAGCACCCGCTGACGCGAACCTGCGCATCCTGGACTTGCCCGGCACGTACAGTCTCAGCCCGCAGTCGCTGGATGAACAGATTTCCCGCGACGTATTGCTCAATCGGCTGCCCGAGCTGCCGCCGCCCCGTTTGATCGTCGTGGTGGTGGATGCCTCCAATCTGCAACGGAATCTTTACTACGCCACACAGGTGGTCGAACTGGGCCATCCCACCATCATCGCCTTGAACATGGTGGACGTGGCGGAGACCAACGGCCACCAGATAGATACCGGAAAGCTTTCCGAAACCCTGGGCGTGCCCGTGTTGCCGGTGGTCGCCAGTTCGGGCCAGGGCGTGCCGGAACTGCGCGCACGCATCCTCGCAACCGTGCGTGCGCCGAGCGAAGTCAAGCCCCGCCAGTTCTGCCAGTTCCCTGGACCGTTCCGTATTGAGGCCACGAAATTGGCGGACTTGCTGGCGGAGACTTTCCAAGAGCGCCGTGCCCAAGCCACCGCCGAGGCGTTGTTAATTCTTAGCAACGAACGCGCGCTCGCTTCCAGCGCGGCACATTATCCGCAAAAAGTCCAGGACGCCGTCGCCGCGGCGCGACAACGACTGGAGACTCAAGGCGTGGACTGGCGTGGCGCCCCCATCGAGTGGCGTTATGCGCGCGTAGCGGAAATCCAGCAGGCCGTCACCACGGAACTGTCACCCCCGGGTGAAACCACCAGCGACCGGATTGACCGCGTCGTGACGCACAAGATTTGGGGCACGTTGATCTTCCTGGCCATCATGGCGGTGATGTTTCAAAGCATTTTCGCTTTTGCGGAAGTACCGATGAACTGGCTCGAAAACGGCGTGGCCTGGGCCGGCGCCCAGATCGGCGCGCTGATGCCGCCGGGTGATTTGAGGGATTTGCTGGTCCAGGGCGTTATCGCCGGCGTGGGGGCGGTGGTGGTGTTCCTGCCGCAGATTCTGCTACTGTTCTTCTTCATCGGGTTGCTCGAAGACACCGGCTACATGGCGCGCGCGGCGTTCCTCATGGACCGGTTGATGAGCAAGGTCGGCCTGCACGGCAAGAGTTTCATCCCCATGCTCAGTTCCTTTGCCTGCGCCATTCCCGGCATCATGGCTACGCGTACCATTGAAAGCCCGAAGGACCGGCTGGTCACAATTCTGGTCGCACCACTCATGAGTTGCTCGGCGCGGCTGCCGGTTTACACGCTGCTCATCGGCGCGTGCATCCCGGACCGCATTCTATGGAATCTGAACTACGGACTGAACCTGGGCTTCACGCAACTCAATCTGTTTGGCTTTCTGGGACTGCGCGGGCTCACGATGCTGGCGATGTATCTGCTTGGCATCGTGGTGGCGTTGCTCATGGCGTGGCTCTTCAAGAAAACGCTGCTCAAGGGCGAAACGCCGATGCTCATCATGGAGTTGCCGCCTTACAAACGTCCCCTGCTCCGCGTGGTGTTGCGACATATCTGGGACCGCTCAAAACTCTTCCTGACCCGCGCCGGCACCGTGATATTGGGCATAAGCATCGTGCTGTGGTTTCTCGCGACGTATCCGCGCAGTAGCGAGCTGGAAGCGCAGTTTGAAACCCAACGCGTGGAAATCACCAACTCCTTCAGCGCCGTGAGTCTTCCCACAGCCGTCGGCGCGCAGTCCAGTCAACTCGCCGCCTTGCAGGAACAGCTTGAAGCGGTGGACAAGGAGGAAGCCGGTGAAAAACTGCGCCGCAGCTTCGCCGGCATGGCGGGTCGCGCGATTGAGCCACTGATTGCGCCGCTGGGCTTTGACTGGAAAATCGGCATCGGCATTGTCGCTTCCTTTGCCGCGCGCGAAGTGTTCGTCAGCACCATGTCCACGGTCTATAACGTCGGCGAATTCGATGACTCCGACACGGGGTTGAAAACCCTTGAGCAAACTCTCCAAGAGCAACAACATCCCGACGGCACGTCCGTTTACACCGCGTTGACGGCGGTGACGCTGATGGTGTTTTACGTGTTCGCGATGCAATGCGTCAGCACCGTGGCGGTGGTGCGCCGCGAGACGAACTCCTGGAAATGGCCGTTTTTCCAATGGCTTTACATGGGCGTGCTGGCGTGGGGATTGGCATTTATCACCTACCACGGCGGACGCTGGCTGGGGTTGGAGTAACCATTGGCCGAGCGGGCAGCATTGCCCATGGTCCAGTGGCCGGGAAACTCCTCGCCGCCGCAGTGTTACACCAATGATCGGCTGCTCAATTTGATTTTCAGCCGCGAGGTCTGCCCCGGCGGGAGGATCACTCTGTTGGCCGCGACGTTGCCCGATTCCACACAAACCATTTCCTTGAATTCTTCGTCGCCGTAATCCGGCATCGCCTTCGCCTTCGCAATCCACGGATTCCAAACCACCGTCGAATTTGAACCTTCCTTCTCCACCCGAATGATCCGCTTTAATCGCTCATCGAGGATTTCCACCGGATGCCCGGTGGCGAGATAGATGCGGTCCACTTCATCGCCAAACCGGATCGCGTCCGCCGTTTCCGTATGCTGCGAGAAGCCGGTGGGCTGGTTCAAATACTCGACGCCCTTGAGGCCCGTGACTTTCACCGCTTGAATGTCGCCCACGGCAAAGTAGGTATGCAGGCAATTCTCGAACTCAAACTCGCGCCCGGACTTGTTGCTCACCCGCAACTCCGCGGTCAGCATGTCGCTCACCGTGACCACGTATTCCACGGCGCACGCCGCGCAGTCTGCCGACTCTCCGCACTCCGGCAGCCGCAGGCGCAACGTCACACTGCCATCCGCCGGCGACGTGACTTCGCACAACTCCCAATCCCTGACCCGCGCAAATCCGTGTTGTCCGGTCTTGTCGGCGGGTTTGCCAAACCACGGGAAGATGATCGGAATCCCGCCGCGAATGGGATGCTCCGTGTCGAACCGGCTGCATTGGCTGAGAAACAACAGCGGCGGCTCGCCCTGCTTCTGGAAATGCGTTACCTGCGCCCCGTGCAAATAAATCCCGGCAGTGCTCCATGGCGTGGTGATTTCCACCATGGGCAGATCGCCGCGCCCCTCCAGAAAGGTCACCCGCCCATGAGGTGTCGGGCTGGGCGTGGATTCGGATTTGGATGTATTCATAGTCTGACGCCAAGAGCATCCTATCCTTGGAAGCGCGAATACTCACGCGAAAACTTTTTGCTTTCTTTCAATTCACGCCGCGCTACGGTGACGCCCTGACTTATGGCAAAACACAACTACAAATTCTGCTTCGGCCCCTGGAATATCAGCGAAGGACAAGATCCTTACGGTCCCACCACCCGCCCGCCCCAGTCGTTCGACTGGAAACTCGCGCAACTCAAGAAACTCGGCTTCGACGCGATGATGTTTCACGACGACGACGCGGTGCCGGACATTGACAGCAAGTCCGACGCGCAACTCCGCAAAGAAACCAGACAACTCAAGAAGAAGCTGGCCGATGCCGGCGTGGCGGCCGAAATGGTCGCGCCGCGCCTGTGGTTTGATCCGCGCACGATTGACGGCGGTTATACGAGCAACGATCCCAAGTGCCGCAAGTACGCCGTCGAACGCTCGCTCCGGTGCATTGATGTGGCGAAGTATCTGGGCACGGACCTCATCGTGCTCTGGCTCGCGCGCGAAGGCAGTTACATCCGCGAGGCCAAGAACGCCCGCAAGTGCGTGGATTATCTGGTGGAAGCGGTGGACGCGATGCTGGCCTACGACAAGAAGATTCGCATTTCCATCGAGCCGAAGCCGAATGAACCGATGGACCATGCTTATGTCCCCACGATTGGTCACGCGTTGGCAATCGCGCAACTGACAAGTGATTCCAAACGCGTCGGCTGCCTGATCGAATCGGCCCACGCGATTCTCGCGGGCTTGGATCCAGCGGATGAAATTGATTTTGCCATGTCCTTCGGCAAGCTGTGGTCGCTGCACCTAAACGATCAAAACGGGTTGAAGTTTGACCAGGACAAACCCTTCGGCAGCGCGAACCTGCGCGTGGCTTTCAATCAGGTCCGCGCGCTTGAACGCAACGGCTATGGAAAGAACGGTGAGTATGTGTGCTTCGATGTGCATCCGTTCCGGACCACCAAAGTCGAGCATTGGCTGGCGCATCTGGACAACAGCCGGCGAACGTTCCTCAAGCTCGTGCAGAAGGCGCGCTCGTTTAAGGAAAAGCAGGCGCAGGCGCTCATCAAGGATCGCAACTATGCCGCGCTGGATCAGATGGTGATCGAACATCTGCTGGGCAAGTAACCTTGCGTCCCACCTATTTCGGGCCGGCCAAGTGCCGGCCCTTTTTGCGTACCGCCGCCAGGCGTTGTGCCGCATCCCGGGCCGTCCGGCCCTTCCACTTTGCCGGCTACGCACACCGCCGAATCCGGCACATTGGATGTGTCACATCTTTTTTACAAACGATTGACGTGCAGCTGACATCCGGGGCGTTGGTTCGTGGCACAGTGTTGCGGATAAATATGAAAGCACTGGTTTTGATCCGCAAAATGCACCTTTACCTGGGTTGTGCCTTTGCCCCCTTGTTGATTCTCTTTTCGGTCACGGGCGCGTGGCAGACCCTGATGTTGCACCGTGCCGCCAAGGACGAGTCCTACAGGCCGCCCGCGCTGATTCAACATCTGTCCTCCGTTCACCTGCATCAACAATGGGGCAAAACCGCCAGTCCGGGCATCACGCGGTTGGTGCGGGGATTGGTGGTTATGATGGCGTTCTCCCTGGTCCTGACCGCAGGGCTGGGGATTCTCATGGCGTTTAAGTTCTGCAAACAGAAATGGCCGGTTTGGGCCTGTCTCTTGGGCGGGGTCGCCGTACCGATCCTGCTGCTCTGGCTCGCTTGATCCGCCACCAACCGGGACTCGACGCGGAAGCATAAAAGACCAATGATGGATTAACCGGTATGAAGAGAGTCGCCCTGCTGTTCGTAATCGCCGTGCTGGCGCCGAGCCTGGCGCTGGCCTGGCTGGCGGTGCGTTCCTTGCGCGACCAGCAGTTCGTTCTCGAACGCCAGCAGTCGTTGCTCTATCAAGGCGTCGCCGATGGACTGGCCCGCGAAACCCAGGAATTCCTCAGTGAGCACTTGCGCTCGTTCGGGCTGGAGATCGAGCGGCTGCTGTTGCGGCGCGAGCCTCTGGATTTCGCGCGCACGCTCGATCAGGACCTCGCCACGAACTGGCCGCTGGCAGAAGTGGGCTTTGCGGTTACCACCGACGGCCACTTGTTCTCGCCCGGCTTTTCGACCCGGCCGGAGGTGCGGGATTTCGTCGCCACCCAAAGCCGATTTCTGGGCAACCAGGAGGCTGCGGAGGTTTATTGGAATGTTGGCAAACAAACCTTGAACGCACCGGTCGCACAAGCGTTCCAGCAGCAGGCGGAGAATCCCTTGAACTATGGCGGCAACACCAGCCAGGTGGCGGCACAGAGTGCTTTCCCCACCAAAACGCCATCTGTTCGCAACGTGCTCCCCCAGCAATCCCTGGAGTTGAAGGATACATCCTGGACACAAGCTGCGGACAACCGTTCACGGCTCAATCCATCCGAAGCCGCGTTCCGACAACTGATCGGCGATGCCACCGAAGGCACGCTGGCCCGCTTCGTGGATAACCGTCTGGCCGTGCTGTTCTGGTATCGTTCCCCGCGCGCGACCAACATCATCTTCGGCGTGCAGTTGTCCCTGCCCCGGCTGCGCGAGGAACTCCGGGAACTGCTGGATGAACTGGGACCAACAATCCGCGACGATGTTTGTGTGGCGCTGTTGGATGACACCGCCAAACCGGCGGCGCTGTCGCAGGCGGACTTTCAAGCCACCAATTGGAAACGTCCCTTCGTGGCCACCGAAATTGGCGAGGTGTTGCCGCACTGGGAGGTCGCCGTCTATTTGCTGGACCCGGGCATACTCTCGCAGGCCGCACAGACGCTCAAGCTCACGTTGGGGTTGCTCATCGTTTTGCTGCTGGTCACGATTAGCGTCGGGAGCTGGTTGATCGTCCGCGATCTCAACCGCCAACTCACCCTCGCACGCCAGAAGACGGATTTCGTCAGCAATGTTTCGCATGAACTCAAGACGCCGCTGACCTCCATCCGCATGTTTGCCGAACTACTTGCTGAAGGCCGGGTGAGCGATCGCGCGCGACAGAATTCCTATCTTCACATCATCACGGCGGAAACGGCGCGGCTTACGCGCCTGATCAACAACGTGCTGGATTTCGCGCGACTGGAACGTGGTGAAAAGAAATACATCTTCCAGCATTGCGACATCGCAGAAGTGGTGCATGACACCGTCGAGACCCTGCGGCCACATCTGGAACAAAACGGGTTCACGCTGGAATGTGCGCTGCCCGCTGAACCCTGTGTCGTTCATGCTGACCGCGACGCCCTCGCCCAGGTCCTGGTCAACCTGCTCTCCAATGCGGAAAAATACTCGGGTGACCGGAAAGAAATCCACGTCGAATTGCATCGGCACAGCGACCCGCTGCCGTTCGTTGAGGTCAACGTGCAGGATCGTGGCCTGGGTGTCCCGCACGGGTGCGAAGAAAAGATCTTCGAGCAGTTCTATCGCGCGCACGACTCACTGAACAGCGGGGTGCAGGGTTCGGGTCTGGGCCTGACGCTGGCCCGCCAGATTGCCCGGGCGCACGGCGGCGACATTGCCTGCCAGCCGCGCGAGGGCGGCGGGAGTTGTTTCAGTTTGCGGCTGCCAGTGAAGCCCCAAACCCTCACCGCCGAAGAGTAATTTGGAAGTAGTCTGATTGAAGTCTGAGCAACTAAATCATCATGAAGTAACAATTTCGGACTCATGAAAACAAAAATTCTCGTGGTGGAAGATGACCCGCACATTCTGCTGGGTCTGGAAGAAGTCCTGAAGAGCGACGGCTTCGAAGTCGTGACCTGCAATCGCGGCGACCGGGCGCTGGCCGCATTCACCGAACACCAGCCCGCGTTGATCCTGCTCGACGTGATGCTGCCCGCCTTGAGCGGCTACGACATCTGCAAACAACTTCGCGCCAAGAAGGTTTCCACTCCGATCCTGATGCTCACCGCCAAAGGGCAGGAAATTGACAAGGTGGTGGGATTGGACCTGGGCGCGGATGATTACGTGACCAAACCCTTCGGCGTGCAGGAGCTACTGGCGCGGATTCACGCCCTGCTGCGACGCAGCGGTGATACCGCGTCGGCCAGCGTGCCGTCGGAGACCGAGTTTTGTATCGGTAACGCGACGATTGATCCGAGAACCTTTCAGTTGAAACGCGGCCAGACGACCGAAGAACTCACCGCCAAGGAACTCAAACTCCTGCAACTATTCCACGCGCACGCGGGCGAGGTGCTGTCGCGCGATCGGTTGCTCAATGACGTCTGGGGTTACAATTACTACGGCACCACGCGCACCCTGGACCAGGTGATCGTCCAGTTGCGGAAGAAACTGGGTGACAGTGGCAGCGAACCCAGACACCTGCTCACGGTGCATGGCGTGGGCTATAGACTGTTGCCGTAGGCGAGCACCTTTTCAGTCATCGCTCGTGTCGAGCGAAGTGACGGCGCGGTTGAGTCGTTGCGCCTTCCCGTAGCGGAATCCCGGGTTTTCCCTGGGTTCATTTCCAGTAGTTGCCTGAATTGCCTGCTTCCGGGCGCGCGCTTAGGTTGTCCTCACTACAGCAAGTAAAACGGAGGAACAAGACTCGATCGCCATGAACATGAAAATGCATCCATCTGCAACCGTATATCCCGAAGCAACATCGCTGCCGCAGCGTCGCGTCGTCACACCTCACTGGTCCTTGGGCAGGCAGCCTGTGCCAGCCGCTGAACTGCCGGCCACGCCATCCAACTCGACTGCCAACCAAACGAACAGACCGATGCGGCGCACCAATGAAAAATTCGAGGGCATGCAATCGGCACATTCATCGCGAAACTGGCTGGATAACGACCCAACCACCTGGCCGGGGAGAAAAGTCCGTAACCGCAGGACGGGAGTGGTACTCACAATCAAAAATGTTTTCCGAAACGGGAGAGTGGAACTTGAACGAAGTTGGATGATATACTCTTCCGATATTCATTCCATCCGGGCCACCTACGAAACATCAGTTTAAGCTGGTTGGCGGGCGGAAGGTTGGACCGGCACCAATAGCCTGTTTGCGGCCCCTAACCTCCCCGACCATCTAAACCCACATCCTGGAACTGTGGCTCGCAACTGGCCGGGAGGCGCTTGGTCAAGACGAGCGTTGGCGCTTCATCGTTTGACCAATCGGTCCACTCGTCGGCTGTCCACCAAGTATGTCGCCTGGGTCACTGGCATTGGCTATTTCCCGATGCAGAACTGTTTGAAGATGGAATCCAGCAAATCTTCGGTGGAAGTCTTACCCACAATTTCGCCCACGGCGTTGACCGCAATGCGCAGGTCCACGGCCACTAATTCCAAAGTTACCCCTTCGCGCAAGGCGGCTAGTGCGAGGACCGCCGACTCGTGCGCCCGGCTCAAGGCGTCCTGATGGCGCGAATTAATCATCGCCTCCAGCATCTCGGCTTTGATTTCGCCCGACCAAACCAAATCCTTGATGGCGTCTTTGAGTTGCTCGATCCCCTGCCCGGTCAGACAACTGACGTCAACGGTGTCAGGTCTTGAACTGAACATCTGATTTGCTGGCTTCGCTACTTCGGGTGAGGCGAGGGCTGGCAGGGTCAGCTTCACCCGCAGATCAATCTTGTTACGAACAAGAATCCGCTTCTTGCCGGCAAACTCAGTCAGATATTTCTCATCCTCGGCGGTCAGCGGTTCCGACGCGTCGAACACATGCAGGATAAATTCCGCCGTGGCGAGACTTTGGTGGCTGCGACGGATGCCTTCGCTCTCAATCTCATCGCGCGCCTCGCGCAGGCCCGCCGTATCCACGAACACCACCGGCAGCCCCCGCACATTGGCCGTCTCCTCGATGGTGTCGCGCGTCGTGCCCGGCACGGGCGAAACGATGGCGCGATCATGACCAAGGAGTTGATTGAGCAGACTGGATTTGCCGGCATTGGGCCGGCCCACAATCGCCGCCCGGATGCCGCGGCGCAGGATCCGCCCCTCGTCGGCAGTGCGCAGCAATTCCTCCATGAAGGCCATCCCGCGCTCCAGCCGTTGCAGCAGTTGCGCGTGCGTGTCCGGCGCGATGTCTTCCTCGGGAAAATCAATGTGCGCCTCCACGTGAGCCAGCACGTTCATCAAGTCGTCCCGCAGTTGGTTGATGCGTTGGGCGAGTTTGCCGGCGAGTTGTTCGTTGGCGACTTGAAGGGCCAGTTCCGTGCGCGAATGAATCAAATCCGCCACAGCTTCGGCCTGGGTCAGGTCCAACCGCCCGTTGAGAAACGCCCGGCGGGTGAATTCCCCCGGCAACGCCAGCCGGGCACCGTTCTCAAGCACGGTGTCGAGCACCGTCTTGGCTGATAGCAATCCGCCGTGGCAGGCGATTTCCACCACATCCTCGCGCGTGTAAGTGCGCGGCGCACGCATGACGGAAACGAGCACTTCGTCCACCTGCCGGCCCTCGCGCATGATTTTGCCGTAATGGATTGTGTGGGTGCTGGCTTCGCTGGGTTTGCGGGAACTTTTGCCTGCGGGTAAAAAACTCCGATCCCCAACCGCCAGCGCCGCCGGGCCGGAAACCCGGATCACCGCCAGTCCGCCTTCACCCAGCGGCGTGGCGATGGCGGCAATGGTGTCGTCGAGCATGGCGCAAGATTACCGGTTGACGGTTGCACCTGGCAAGGGGCGCGCGTTCATGTGCGTTGCGGGCCAGCAGGATTGTCAATGTCCGCAACTGCCACGACGGTTTTCATTCTCCCGACCTTCGAGAAACAACCGCGCCTTTTCGTAGCTTTTCCGCTGCAAACAATGCCGGAGGTCCGCCGGCGCATCGAAGGGCAATTGCTGCGCCAGTTCATCTATCCGCCTGAATAATGCCTGCAGGTCTGGTTTGGGATTGGTCGTGCGAACGGACCTTGCCGCCGCGTCGAGTTCAACCAGCGCTTGCAGAAGAGATTGTTCAATCTGTGACATGCCTGATTCAATACCCTGCCGCGGTAGCTTTTTCCATCCCACAGTTAAAGTCATTGAAAATGCCCGCACTGGTAGAATAATCGAGGCATGCCTGCTGTCCGCAAAGCCAAACCCAGCCAATCTCCAGACGGAGTCGTGCGATCCACCCGCCTCTCACCCACCGAACAACGCAATCCGCGTTCGCAGAATCTCGATAAGCTGCCCGTGCGGGACGCGGTGACTTTGATGCTCTCGGAGGAGGCCAGAGTCCCACGCATCCTGTTGCAGCATCGCCAGGAGTTAACTAGAGCCGTGGATTTAGTGGCCCGTGCGTTTCGCCGAGGGGGACGGTTGATCTACGTGGGTGCCGGCACGAGTGGCCGGCTCGGTGTGCTTGATGCCAGTGAGTGTCCGCCCACATTCCGCACACCGCACGAGATGGTACAAGGCATCATTGCGGGTGGCGATACTGCGTTGCGCCGATCAGTCGAAGGCGCGGAGGATGATCGCGTCGCGGGCGCGAGGGAGATTTCGAATCGGCGTGTGGGATCAAAGGACGTTGTGCTTGGCATCGCCGCGAGTGGCACGACACCTTTCGTCTGGGGCGCGTTGGGCGAAGCCAAGCACCGCCGGGCCACGACGATTTTACTTTGCTTCAACCCGTTCCTCACCATTCCTCGCCCACTGCGTCCGAGGCTGGTGATTGCTCCCAACCTCGGCCCGGAAGTCTTGACCGGTTCAACCCGCCTCAAAGCCGGGACGGCTACGAAACTGGTGCTGAACCTGATCACCACCCTCGCGATGGTCCGCATCGGAAAGGTGATGAGCAATCTGATGGTGGACGTGGTGCCCAGCAATGCGAAGTTGCGCGACCGGGCGGTGCGCATTGTGCAGGCGTTGACTAAAGCCAGCTATAACCGGGCCGAGACGGCTCTGAGGCAGCAGGGATGGGTCATCAAACGCGCAGTCAAGCGATGAGGTCGTTCACCATCCGCTCAATTGGTTTGAATCTGCCTTCCAGATACCACGCCGTGACAAAGCGGGCCAGCCCGGTAATGAAGATGAGCAGGATCACGCTCATCAAATAGAGGCCGAAAGCATGCGGCGGATCGGGCAACATCACCCGCGGCAACCCGTGATACAACACCGCCGTGGACAAGAGAATCCCGATGCCCCAGGCCACCCACGGGCTGATGACCGGAAACGCATCCAACACCCGGAAGGCAAACAGCGGACTCATGCCGTACGCGACCGCTGTGAAGGCTTGTCCAAAACTATGGCGTCCGTGGAACGTCTCACCCAGAGTCTTGATCAACCAGGCCGCCACAATGACAATGACGACCGAGAGCAGCGCTTGTCCCCCTAGGTAAACTGACGCCTCCGCAATGCTGAAGACTTTTGGCCGTAACATTTCCTTTTGTACCACTCCCCATTGTATCAAGCCAAACCCCTCGACGAGGGAGGTTAACAGCAACAAGGGCAACAGAAATGCCGTCAAGACGTACAGCCACCGGCGTTGGGATTGAACAATCCGTTCCCATGTCGCCACCGGTTCAAATATCAGCAACAAAGCCTTGATCATGTATCCGATCTAAATATCTGCGAATGAACTTCGAGACAATGAAATATCTGAAATATCGCCGCTCGAACACCGCGCCTATGTTCGACGGGTTTGGAACAGTTGCGTTCAACCACGAGTCCGGTAGGCTTGCTCCATGAGTTTCTGCGGGAAACAAGGCAGCGTCCCCTGCCACCTATTGGTGATTTCCATGATAGGGCTAATGCTGGCCGGTTGCGCCACGGGGAAACCCGACTGGGCAAATCGCGTGGGCACGTACACCTTCGACCAGGCGGTTCTGGAGTTGGGGCCGCCGGACAAGCAAGCCGAACTCGAGGACGGCACGCGAGTGGCCGAATGGATGACCCGCCGGGGTTACGCCCACAGCCATCCAGAATTCGGCTACTACGGCCATCGGCCCTGGGGGTTCTACGGTCCAGCCTATCCTTCCTACGTCGAAGCCTACTCGCCGGACTACTGGTTGCGGTTGACATTTTCTCCTGACAGCACGCTGCAAGCGTGGAAGCATTTTGTCAGGTGATTTCATTGCAACGTTGCGCAAGCTTGACAGCGCCACCGGGTTGGTTTGGTCTTCCTCCATGTCTGACCTACCTCCGCCCCACCGGTCGTCGCATGTGGCAACGACATCAAACGAATCCCGTAAACGCGCAATCCTCCCAACGGTCGGATGCCGGTCACTGCCATGGAGCGTTTTCACATACACGACGAACTTGAACATCAAATCAGGATTCTCAATGCGCAGTCGGGCGCTGATAGTCTGCATGGCGGGTTTGGGGCTCGCCCTCATGGCAGGCAGCGCGCCATCGGCACGTGAAATCCCTGCGCCGCTGCCGGGACATCCAGGAAATATCTTTCTCGCTGGTCAGGCGATAACAGTTTCCCTACCGGCCGACTCACCGGCGGAATGGCAGCTTCTCGACTACAACGATCAGTTGATCGCAAAACCGGCGGTGCGTGACGGCGCCATTCATTTGGGCAGCCTGCCGGTCGGGTACTACCGTTTGAAACCAATCGAAGTGGATACGACTAACTGGATTTCCCTGGGCGTTTTGGCGCCGCTAGCCACGCCAACCCCCAGCACGTCGCCGATGGCGTTGGACGTCGCGTGCGCGTGGTTCTATCCGCCGGAGAAAATGGCCGCCGTCGCCAACCTGTGCGCCCTCGCGGGCGTGAACCGGGTGCGCGATCGTTTGACGTGGTCGCAAATGGAACCACAACGCGGCGAGTTCGCCGGTTCAAACCGCTACGACGCTTCCGCCCGGGCGCAGTCAAGCGCGGGGTTGCAGTTGTTGCAGGTTCACCACGCCTCACCTGCCTGGGCTAATCCGAATCAGAAACGTTTTCCCCTAGATTTGCGCGACGCCTACCGTTTCCACCGCGAAATGGCGCGGCGTTGGGCCGGTCAGGTGCATGCCTTCGAGCCGTGGAACGAGGCGGACATCAGCGTGTTTGGCGGACACACCGGCAGCGAAATGGCCTCTCTGCAAAAGGCCGCCTACCTCGGCATCAAGGCGGGCAACCCGGACGCGATCGCCTGCCTCAACGTTTTTGCCACGCATCGGCAGACGCACCTGGAAGATTTGCACGAGAACGAGGTTTGGCCGTACTTCGACACGTTCAACCTGCACCACTACGAATCGTTCGAGAAGTACCCGCAACTTTACGCCGCCTTTCGCGCTGTGTCCGCAGGGCGGCCCCTCTGGGTGACCGAATGTGCGCTGCCCGTGAAATGGGCGGGCGATGAAAAGTTGCAGGAGCCAACCGACACCGATTTGCGCGTCCAAGCCGAGCGTGTGGCGAAGACATTTGCCCTGTCTCTCCACGAAGGCGCGGCGGCAACATTCTACTTCCTGTTGCCTCATTATGTGGAGGGTCAAACCCAGTTTGGCGTGCTGCGCCGCGACCTTACGCCCCGGCCGGCTTTTGTGGCGCTCGCGGCGGTGGGGCGTCTGCTGGCGGACGCAAAGCCTCTGGGCCGCCTCTCCGCCCTGCCGACACAGGAGGTCTATGCGTTTGAGGCGAAACCGACGGGCGCGTCGCGCGTCGTCTTGGTGGCATGGGATACAAAGGGCGAGTCAGTGCTGAAGTTGCCCGCCCCGCCCGAAGCTTTGTTTGATCATCTGGGCCGTCCCTTCGCTGAGGGATCTGCTCAAGGCTTTCGACTCGAGGTCAAACTCACATGCGCTCCGATCTTCGTCGTGCTTTCATCTCCCGCGGCAGAGAACTTGAACCTGACGCTGCCGCCCATCGCGCCCCCAAGACTTGGCGGCACGCCGTCGCCCATCGTCCTCCAATCGCTCTGGCCGGAAGATCAGATGCTGCTCAACAAGTCGGCCTACCGATTGAGCGGCGGCAAATCGGAACGCCTACCGGTCTGGATTTACAACTTCAGCGACAGCGAGGTGAAAGGCCGGCTTCGCGTCACCGCACCCATTGGTTGGAGAGTCAAGTTGCCAGAAACGGTCGAACTCCCGCCCGAGCGTCGCGTGGAATTGTCCCTCGCGGTGGAAGCGGTGGAGTCTGCGGGAGGGCTCATCGAAACCCTCAGAATCACCGGCGACTTCGGGCCGGCCGGTCAGCCGGTGCTTTCTTTGAAGTTAATTAATCCCGGGGCCGGTGCTGCCGTTCCTTTACCGGCCACCATGCAAAGTGCCCGCTGGCAGCGCAGCGTTTCCGGTGATGGCCAACTCACGCTGACGGTTGCGACTAATCGCCTGATCGCCGACGCCAAGTTTGGCGGCGACGATCGGTGGGCCTACCCGACGCTGTCATTGAACGACGATGAAATCCCACCGGATGGCACTGAGGCGCTCGGCCTCACCTTCACCCTGTTGGAAGGCAGCGGGCAATTTCGGGTGGTGTTTGAGGAGGCAAACGGGAGTGCCTACGTGGCGGATTTCATGACGCCGCCGCGGGTGGGCGAGACCACGGAAGCCCTGGCGTTTCTTGAGGGTGCGGTTCACGGCGCGGCGTGGTCCAATCCCGATCCGAATCACCGACTGGACGCCGGGCAAATCCGCGTGATCAAAGTCGGCTGTAATACGAGCGCGAGCCATGTGCGCTATTCCTTTGGCAACTTGCGTTGGGTGCAATACCAAGGACCGGCAGCACCACACGGCAGTACATCGCCGTGAAGTTCTGGTCAGAGTGCGGGCTTAACCCTAAAAGCTCCTCGCGTGTCACGCCCAAGGGCAAGGGATCGAAGCTGGGTGAGGAAAAATCCTCGAAAGCGAGATAGCCGAGGCGATTACGACGCTGCAACCATCGCACCTCGCGCAGACAGAACGGGCACTCGCCGTCATACAGCAATTTGAAGTGCCAATTGTTCATAGCGTGTGCGCTGCCCCCTGACGAAAAGGATCAGAGACCCCGCGCCAGTGACAGCCGACTGCCAACCCCGACGCTCTCGCGGGGTTCTCTGCATCCGGCTTGTTCGGCAAAGTCATGAAATCATCCACAAAGCAACGAGCGCCAAACCACCCAGAATAATAAATGACAATCCTGCAAGCTCGAGACGCTCATACCAGACCAGGAGTCGCGGCTTGTGTCTGCGGCGTCTCGCAGCAGAGTAGGACGCCCATCCCGCAAAAAGCGATACCGGCCGCAACCCCTGCCGGATGCATGCAAGCGCGGTCAAGACTATTGCGATCTCAAAAGCAACCAAGCCGGCCAGCCAGAAGGAGACGAATGTGCTCACGACGTGAAAAACTGCGCCGAACGAGCTCAGCGACCGCCGCCGGAAACGCCCGGTCGGCTGCAACAGTCGCTGACACCACGATGTGTGATAACGTAAATCATAGCTTGGAACAACCATTTCGTGGCAGGCTTGGGTTGAGCGCGCCGGCGACCAACCCAATTATCGCTGCACTCTCGATACGCATGACACTCCTGCCCAACTCGGCAGCACTTGAACCATCCGTCGTTAAGCTTGGGCTGTCGAGTGGATTGTTTCCCCGCGCGCTGGCCAAACTCGCAAATTCTTTTGTTCCCCACACGGCGAGGCGTCTGGTAATTGTGCGCCGTGATGTTGCTTGCTCGCTGCGCCATGAAATTGAAACTCCTGCTATTGCTGGTTTGTCTGGTTGGGCAATTGTCCGGTGTTGCCGCCACCAAGAGCCGGCCAGACATCGTCATTTTCCTCACGGACGATCACAGTCAGCTTGATCTTTCGCCCTATGGCGGCACGGCGTTGCGCACGCCGTACATGCAGCGCCTGGCGGACGTGGGCATGACGTTCACGGATGCCTATGTGGCGTCGCCGTCGTGCGCGCCGAGCCGCGCGGCGTTGCTCACCGGACTCATGCCGGCCCGCAATGGGGCCGAGGCGAACCATGCCAAGCCCCGTGCGGAGATCAAGAAGTGGCCGGCGTATTTCCAGGAACTCGGCTACGAGGTCGTCTCCTTCGGCAAAGTTTCGCATTACCGGCACACCGCGGACTACGGCTTCGATTACTTCGCGCACGACACGTTTCACGATCACGCGGGCATTCCGGCGGCGGTTGAGTTTTTGAAGAACCGTTCGCGCACCGACGCCAAACCGCTCTGTATTTTCGTGGGCAGCAACTGGCCGCACGTCCCGTGGCCGGAAACCGATCTCGGCTACGATCCGGATCAACTGCCGCTTCCCGCCGGCAGCGTGGATACGCCCGCAACCCGCGCCTGGCGCGCACGCTACGCGGCGGCCGTCACCAAGGCGGACACGGAACTCGGCCTGATTCTCGATGCGACGCGCGCGCATCTCGGCGCGAACACCCTCGTCCTGTTTTCCGCCGACCACGGCGCGCAGTGGCCGTTTGCCAAATGGAACAGTTACGAAGCCGGCGTGCGCGTGCCGCTCATCGTCTCGTGGCCGGGCGTGGTCAAACCCAACACACGCACGGCGGCGCAGGTGAGCTGGGTGGATTTTCTCCCGACTTTACTGGAAGCCGCCGGAGGCAAAGCGCCGCGTGATTTGGACGGCCGTTCCTTCATCCGCGTCCTGCAGGGGAAACGGCGCACGCATCGCGACCGCATCTTCACCACGCATACCGGCGACGGCAATTGGAACATCTATCCCATCCGCGCCGTGCGCGAGGGCGACTGGAAATACATCCGCAACCTGCATCCCGATTCTGCCTTCACCACACACATTGATCTGCCGGGCAATCTTGGCCAGCGCGCGTATTTTTCCACGTGGGAAGCTGCCGCACAGACCAACGCATCATCCGCCGCCATCGTGCAGCGTTATCATGCGCGTCCGGCGGAGGAACTTTACAACCTGGCCACGGACCCACATGAGCAGCGCAATCTCGCCGCCGACCCGGCGCAGGCGAGACGACTGAAGCGGTTGCGCAACGAATTGGACGACTGGCTGCGCGCGCAGTCCGATCAAGGCTCTGTTGCCGGTCAACCCCGGCTACTCGGGAATCCAAAGGCTTACGGTTCGCAGGCGTTGTCAGGCAATGAGTGGCGAAATTCTGATCTACCCCGAACAAAGCAAGGCGGGCGGCCAACACCCGCTGGCAACACCCCAAACTCGAATTAATGATCCGCGCAAAGCGAGCTTTGTTTGAAACTGCGTTAAGCAGAGGATTCCCGAGTTAAGGTTTGTGGCAAATTTGGCTCACCCAAGAATTCTTTTGTTCCACACGCCGCACTGCGTCTGGTAATTATTCGCTGTTGTGTCGAAATCAACTGCGGCTAGAAAGCCACCGGCCAGGCAATACGCCCTTGCCGGCGCATTCATCGTTGTGGTGTTTGCCCTTGGCATTGCGGGCGTGTATTGGGCGGCAAAGCGTGATCAGGCCAGAGTTGAACGATCCAAGTTTTCCACAGTGACCCCGCCCGGGGCGGATTCCGACGCCGCCGTGTTCGCCACCTACGGCACGTCGCCCACGTGCAAATCGTGTCACGAGGAAGCTTACGAAAACTGGGAGCGCTCGCATCATGCACTCGCGGAACGCAGCTTGGATCCGGCGCTGGACACGCCGGCGTTTGATCCGCCGTGGCGCATCACGCATGGCACGCAAAATTCGGAGGCGCGGCTGGTGGACGGGAAATTTCAACTCGTCACGCAGGGATTGGGCGGAACCAACCAACCGTTCGAGGTGGCGCGCGTCATTGGCGTAAACCCGTTGCTGCAATACTTGATTCCGACCGAGGGCGGACGTTTGCAGGCGAGTGAATTGTGTTATGACCCCAATCATCCCGGCTGGTTCAATGTCTATGGCGAGGAAGACCGGCAGGCGGGCGAATGGGGGCACTGGAGCGGGCGCGGCATGAACTGGAATAACATGTGCGCCAACTGCCACAACACCCGTCTGCGCAAGAACTACGACGAAGCCACTGATACCTACGCCACCTCGATGGCGGAACGCGGCGTCGGCTGCGAAGCTTGTCACGGGCCCATGGCGGACCACAACGCATGGCAGGCCAGGTTTCCCAATCAACGCGGCGATCCTACTGTGCGCCGGATTTCCCGCGAGGAAATGTTCTCCGCGTGCGCCCAATGCCACTCACGCCGCGCAGAGTTGACCGGCGATTACCGGCCACCGGAGAATTTCTTTGATCACCACCATCTCACGATCCCGGATGAAACGGACATTTTCCATCCCGACGGGCAGGTGCGCGATGAGGATTACGAGGTAACGGCGTTTCTCGGCAGCAGGATGCACGCGGCGGGTGTGCGCTGCGTGGATTGCCACGAACCGCACACCAGCAAGGTGCGACTTCCCGGCAACTTCATGTGCCTGAGCTGCCATACCGGTCCGCTACCCACGGCCATCACCAACGCGCTCAACACCGCGCCCGTTGGCCCGCGTATTGATCCGGAAACGCATAGCCGTCACAAAGTCGGCACGCGCGGCGATTTTTGCACCGATTGCCACATGCCGCAAACAGTGTACATGCAACGCCACCCGCGGCACGATCACGGTTTCACGAGTCCGGATCCAAGATTGACCAAGGAACTCGGCATCCCCAACGCTTGCAATCGCTGTCACACCGAACGCACCGCCGACTGGTCGCTGGATTACGTCGTTCAGTGGTACGGTCCGCGCACGAACAACACCGTGCTTGAACGCGCCACTACGGTTGCCAAAGCGCGGGACGGTGACGCCGCCGCCGTGCCGGGGCTGTTGAAAATGTTGCGTCAAGAAGCAATTCCCCTGTGGCGCGCAGTCGCGGCAAACCTGTTGAAGCGTTGGGCCAATGACTCGAATGTCACCGCCGCCCTGCTCTCTGCGGCTGGCGACACGAATGAACTCGTCCGCGCCATGGCGGTACGTGGATTGGAACCCATCGCCCAATCCGGCGGCGCACCCGTCCGAATGATGTTGAATGCCCGGCTAAACGACCCGGTGCGTTCCGTTCGTGTAGATGCGGCTTGGGCCTTGCGCCATCAACTCGATACAAATTCGACGGCCGGCGCGGATTTGATTGCCTACCTGCGGCACAACCTCGATCAACCCGGCGGCGCTTTGCAGATGGGGGTTTTTCAGATGGACCGCAGCAATCTCGCGGCGGCGCTGGTTTATTTTGAGCGAGCGGTGAAGTGGGACGGCTTTTCCGCGCCGTTGCGTCATGCGCTGGCCGTGGCCTACAGCACCGACGGTCGCGGTCGCGAAGCGGTGGAACAATTGCAGGCGGCGGTGCGGTCGGCCCCGGAGGATGCGGAATATCGTTACCTGCTGGGACTGGCCTTCAGTGAAACCGGCAACCTGCGCGGAGCGCACGACGCACTCGCGGAAGCAGTGAGACTTGATCCCTCATTTGCCCGGGCTTGGTACAA
Source organism: Verrucomicrobiota bacterium (assembly GCA_014860005.1). The sequence goes on from JACZKP010000139.1 coordinate 61,727, forward strand.
CCTCGGCCTTGCGCAATCGGCGCTGAATCAACCTGAACCGGCAATCGAAAGTCTGCTGCGCGCCGAGTCGCTGGACGCCAATTCGCCGATGTTCCCCTATGCCCGCGCAACCATTCTGGCGCGGCTGGGTCGGGTGGAGGAGGCGCGCCTTGCCGCGCGGCGGGCGTTGGAATTGCGCCCCGGATTTGCGGAAGCGCAACAGTTGTTGCAGGCACTTGGGCGCTGACTATTTCGGTTGCCGCGCGTTGGTTGCCTGCCATTTCACCTACTCACTTCGGAGACGATAAAATCCGGAAGTAGTTCCGGGAAGCGGACTGAAGCTCCAGGTGGTGCCCTGCAGCGGACCGGCCACAGTGTGCCACTGCGGAGGATTCATTCCGTAAGTGAATTCCACATAAACGGATCCCGCCGCCCCGCTCCATTCCAGAATCATTTCGTTCCCCGCACCGCGACGGAAGGCAGTAATCGTTCCCGCCCGCGGTTCACCCAGGCCAAACTGGAACGTTTGCAGACCCGCCGACCAGCCGGAACTCATTCCGCGCAAGTCCTGCGCGCTGATCCGCCAGTGATACAGCATCCCCGCGATGAGTTCATCCGCTCCGGGCAATGCGCTCAAGGGCAGCGTCAAGGCCCAGTCACCTGCCGGCGGTAACGGTGGTGCGGGAATTTGCGTCGCGTTGATAACGGGCAGCAGAAACGCCGCGTCCGTCGCCACCTGAATATGATACGTGGCGACGTTATCGCCTTCGTCCGGATCGCTGGCGGGGAACCAAACCAGCAACGTCTCAAGACTCGTTACCAGTGTGCCCGACGGAGGTCCGGCAATGAGCGGCGTGCTGGGTGGATGATTGGTTTCATTCACATAGAACGAAGCCGCCGCCATCCACGGCCCCGTATTGGTCCCGTCACTGGCCTGACAGCGCCACCAGTACTGCGCGTTGTTGGGCAGATCCGTGTCCACCTGCCAACTGGTGACTTGAGCACCGGAAGCAACCAACGGCACCTGCGCCGCCAAGTTTGACAATTCTGCATCCGCATAGACTTCAAACCGGTAGGACAGGGAGTCCCCCTGGAAATCCACCGCGTTGGTCACCGCCAATACGGGTCGCGCAATGTTCACGCTGGCCAGATTGGCTGGTGCGGCCAGCGTGGGCGCGCCGGGCGCCGGTTCCCCAATGCCAATGTTATCTATGAAAACATCTGTTTCGGGCGCGGCGTAATTGCACGATGTCTGGAAGCGCAGCCGGATGGAGCGGTTGGTGTAGGTTAGCAGGGACACCTGCCGTTTCACCCAGTCGGAACTCCAGTCGTGATCCTGACCGGCAGGCAGGTCCGTCCAGTTCAGGCCTCCATCGGTGGAGGCTTGCACCCGGAAATAGGAGCGCCAGCCGAGTTGGCCGCGTAACCAGAAGGTCAGTTGCGGATTGATGGCATTGCTCAGGCTCAGGTCGTTGGCCAGCACCAGCCACAAGGCGGTGTCCGGCGTCATGCGTCCCGACGGCGTGTCGCGCACGGCGTAACGACCGGCAAAGGGTTGGTTCGTATCCACAGCCCAAGTGGCGGACAACCAGTTGCCGAGCCCGTGCTCAAAGGTTTCATGGAACGGATACGCGATAACGGGTGAATGATTCTCGCTCACACTGAGGTCATCTAAATACCAGCCATCGTTCTGCGAACTGCCATCCGTATTCACCTGGAACCGCACCCAAACCTGGCTCTGGTTTCGCCACGGCGACAAATCAATCGTCTGTTCCGCCCAATTCGTCCGCGTGGCGGAGGCGCTGTAAACACTCATCCAGGAGACGCCACCATTCCCGGAAACATAGACGCGTCCCCAGTCATTGTCGGCGAAGGCATGCCGATCGTGGAATTTGAAAACCGGCCAGCGCAGGCCGTTCAAGTCCAAGCCAAATTGCGCGTGTGTCTGGCTGTTGTTCGGATAGTCGCCCGGCGAATCCACCAGCGCGGTCGAACCGTCCCTCCCGACGCCCGGCCAGCGCGTCCAGTTCCCGGTGAAGGTCCACGCCGGATGCGCAGACTCGAAGTCATCGGCCCATTCGTTCGGCACGCCGGCAGTCATGGTCGAAGCCTGATTGGAGGGTACACCCGTGTCGTTGGAATCGTAGAGATAAACCCGGTAAAGATACGTCTTGCGCGAGGTCAATCCCGTGTCGGTAAACGCGGTCGCGGTCTGGTTCGTGATGATGGTGAGCAGAGTGGAGTTCTCATCCGGCGCACCGGTTTCAGAACGATAAATGCGATATTCCTTGAAATTGGGAATCGCCGCTTCGGTCCAGGTCAAGCGCAGCGAGGAAACCGTAATTTGATCCAAGGGATTCAGCGTCACCGGCAGGGGCGATTCCTGGAGGGTGATCTTGTCGAGGAAGACATCAGTATCCGGCGCGGCATAGTTGCCCGACACCTGGAAGCGCAACCGCACCGTCTGCCCCACCCACGCGGCCAGACTCACCTGCTGCCGCACCCAGTCGCTGCTCCAGTCGTGATTGATGCTGCTGGGCAAA
>JACZKP010000140.1 GCA_014860005.1 Verrucomicrobiota bacterium
CCTGTCTGAAAACCCCGGAGCGCGGCTGTGTCGTCCTCGACCAGCCGCAGCAGGCCTCGATTTTTCGGCGGGTTGAGGACCTTGTCATGTGCTGCGGCTGGTCTTCGACACAGCCGCGCTCCTTTTTCAGACAGCCTCTTAGTCAAATATCTTGTCCAGGTGACACCTGTGCTCATCCCATGACCTGAATTCATCTCGAGGTTGATTTCAGATAGCCCGACAATTCCGCCCACGCTTGCATCGCGTTGCGCAAGGATTCGAGATGGCTCAACTGGATGGCTGCCCAATCACGGCGCACGGGCAGCACATCGGCCAGGCTGGTATCGCCTGCCGCGTAGCGGGACTCGGCGGCTTTCAGAATGGATTCGGCGCGGGGTAGGATCTCAGTTTGTAGCGCGCGGGAGGCGGCGAGAGCACTCCTTAACTGAGCGTAGGACTCGCGCAGGCGGAGGTTCAATTCGTTCTCGGTCATGCGCGAGCGTGCCTCGGCAGCGGCAGCTTCGGCGCGAGCTTCGCGCAGCTTGCCTTGGTTACGATTGAACAACGGCAGCGGAATGCTGATGCCGATGTCGAATGTGTTTTCCTTTGTGGCTTCGAGGCGGTGATAGAGCGCCTCGACTTTCACGTCGGGGATGCGTTCCGCCTTGGCCAGGTCAATCCGCGCGTTGCTGGCGCGCAGGCTGGCATCCGCCAAGGCAAACTCTGGTTGCGCGGACAGGTTGGCGGCGAGTGATTCCAGCGTTGGAATCTCGAATGTCGTGTCGAGACTTCCGGCGAGGGACTTCACGCTTAGGCGACTGTCGCCAATGGCAGCAGCCAGTCCCAGCATCGCCTGCTCACGCAGGGATTGACTGCGCTGGACCTCCACCCTGGCACGCGCGAACTCCATTTCCATCCGCGCGAGTTCCTCCGGAACGGCATCGCCCGCAACAACGCGCGCCTTGGTTGTCGCGGTGACCTTCTCGACACTCTGCGCAATCTGGCTTTGCATCTGGAAGGCCGTCTCCTGATACAATGCCGTGGCGAAGGCGCTGTGAACACGCTTGCGCAGATCGCGACGGATGACTTCCAAGCCGCGCACCCGGACCTCGCGGTCGAGCAGTTCCGCCTCGCGCGACCTGCGGAGACGACCACCGAGCGGAATCGGTTGGGCAATACCGGCGACATATTCCCGTTGGTTCGACGAGTCACTTTCGAACGGAATCTGTTGCGCGCCCACGATGGCTTCGGGGTTCGGGAACGCTCCGGCTTGTTGGGCGCGGCCGGCAGCGGCTTCCACCAGCGCGCGGGCTTCAGCCAGTTGCGGCTGCCGACGTTCGGCCATTTCCAGCGCCTGTTCGAGCGTAAGTTTCTCGACCGGTTGCATGCTGAATGAATTGGTTTCGGCGGCCACCAGCGCATTGCCGACGGAAACGAACATTGCCGCCAGGAGCGGGAAAAGAAGTTTTACTTTCATAATTTATCTGAGCTTTCCGCTGTCACGGGCCGTCCCAACCGCAGATACAGGGTGGGAACAATGATCATGTTCAGCACCATCGAAGTCAGCAGACCGAACAGGATCACGATGGCCATTGGGGTTTGGATTTCGTTGCCGGGTTTCTCACCGCTCAACGCAAGTGGGATGAGCGCCAGCCCGGCAGAGAGCGCGGTCATCAGGATCGGCACGAGCCGCTCCATCGCGCCGCGCCGCACGGCTTCGCGGAAATCGGTCACGCCCTCATGTTCCTGCAAATGCCGGATGTGCGAGACAAGCATGATGCCGTTCCGCGTGGCAATGCCGAAGACGGTGATGAAACCGATGAGCGACGCGACGCTCAACACACCACCACCGACAAAAACGCCTGCCACGCCACCGATGAGCGCCAGCGGCAGGTTGAGCATGATGAGCGCGGCATCTCGGGCTGAGCGGAAGGCCAGGTGCAGCAGGAAGCCGATGCCGATGACCACGCCGATACTGACGAGCGTGAGCGTGCGTCCGGCTTCGGCGGCGCTCTCGAATTGTCCGGCGTATTCGACGCGGTAGCCGGGCGTGGCCGCCAGAATCGGGTTCACCAGTTCCTGAATGTCATTCACCACGCCGGTTACATCGCGTCCGGCGACGTTGCACTGCACGACAATCTTTCGCTCGACCTGTTCGCGCAAAATCTGGTTCGGGCCGGTGTCGCGCTGGATGCGCGCGAGCGAACGCAACGGCACGCGCGCTCCGGCGGGCGTGTCCACCAGCAAGTCGCCGAGCGTGTCGAGTTCCCAGCTTTTGGCATCCTCAAGGCGCACCACGAGGTCATAGGAGGTCTGGCCTTCGAGGACACGCGAGGCTTTCACGCCTTGCAGCGCGGCTTCGACCGTGCGCGCCACATCGCGGATGGTCAGCGCATGGCGGGCAATCGCCTCGCGCTGAAACTTGATTTTCAGCACCGGCACTTCGGTCTGCTGTTCAACGGACAAATCCACCACGCCGGCGACACCTTGCATGGACTGCCGGGCCTGTTCAGCCAGCGAACGAAGCTGGTAGAGATCAGGGCCGAAGATTTTCACCGCGATGTTCGCCCGCGTGCCGGAGAGCATGTGATCAATGCGATGTGAAATCGGCTGGCCGATGGTGATGTTCATGCCGGGAACGGTGGAAAGCGCCTCGCGTAGCGCCTGAAGAAGCTCGCTTTTGCTGCGGTCCTTCGTATGAATGGACACATCGAGTTCGGCGGACTCGACGCCCTGGGCGTGCTCGTCCAGTTCCGCCCGACCCGTGCGACGCGCCACGGACACCACTTCCGGAAAACTCAACAGTGTTTGCTCGACCACGCGGCCCAAGGCATCGGATTCGGCGAGGGAAGTTCCCGGCAGAGTCACGGCGCTGATGGTCAGCGAACCTTCGTTGAACTCCGGCAGAAACGCCCGGCCCATGCGGGTGGTGGCGAACAGCGCCAGGGCAAGCACCAACACGGCAGGCAAAGTGAAGCGCCACGGATGCGCCAGCGCGGATTGGAGGATGGGGGCGTAACGCGCCTTGAGCCATTGCACGAATTTAGGTTCGTGATCGGCTTGCACACCCTTGCTCTTGGGCAGCAGAAAATAGCAAAGCACGGGCGTCACCGTGAGGGCGACGATGAGCGATGCGCCCAACGCCACGAGGTAGGCGACGCCGAGGGGTTGCAACAGACGACCCTCGACGCCCGCGAGGAAAAAGATGGGAATGAACACTAACGCAATGATGAGCGTGGCGAACACGATGGATCTCCGAATTTCAATACTGGCTCGGAGTACGACGGAGAACGCACTTTCGTTCTCCCTCTCCCCCGGCGGCGGGGGAGAGGGTTGGGG
>JACZKP010000141.1 GCA_014860005.1 Verrucomicrobiota bacterium
CCCCCAGCCCATGCTGCCTGCCGCCGAACTCCCCGCCGCGCCTCCCGGCATGGAATCCGGTGTGCCCGGCGGCTACCCCGATCCGGGTATGCCGTATGACCCTAATGCTGTTCCGGGAGATCCGAACGCCGTTGCCGGCACCCCCGCCAACCCCAACGAGATCGCCACTTTGAACCTTGTCTTTCGCGCCGTAACCCTGCGCAGAATTGTCCCCAGCACCTCGCTGCCCGATACCGACATCGTGTTTGCCGTGGACAACGAACTTAAGAACCACCCGTTGTTTGATGCCGAGCGTACGAGGCTGGACGGGCAGATTCTAACCGACGACACCAGCGGCACCTTCACCTTTGGCGTGACGCTGGCCCTCAAACGGCCCATCAAACTCCTATGAACATTAGCCGCTCAACCAATTTGACTTTGGATTTCGGCCATCGGAGTACGGCCAATTGACCTGAACCATGGACTGGATCAAGCGCAACCTGATACTCGTCATCGGCGGCCTAGTGGCGCTGGGCTTGATGGTCGTGGCGGCCCTTTACACGCTGCGCGCCGTAGGCAACAACGCCACCGCGCGCGAGAACTTGGAATCCGCCTACAACGAATACCGCCGGCTGAACACCCTGAACCCGCACCCCGGTTACGGCAAGGTGGACAACATCAAACTCGCGCGCGAGCAGGAACGCGAGTTGCGGACCTTTCTGGGCCAGATGACCGAGCGCTTCATGCCCATTGCGCCCATCCCGACCAACCCCACCCCGCAGGAATATGCGGACGCGCTGCGACGCACCATTGACCAATTACAGCGTGATGCCACGAATCAGAGCGTGGTGCTGCCGCCACGCTACAACTACAGCTTTGAAGCGCAACGGCAGCGGGTGACTTTCGCGGAAGGCAGCCTCCCGCGGTTGGCGGTGCAACTGGGGGAAGTGAAAGTGATCGCGGACATTTTGAACGCGGCACGGATTAACTCGCTGGAGAGCATCCGGCGGGAACGGGTGTCGGTGGATGACCAGGCGGGATCGCCGGGCGACTATTTGACGGGGACAACGGTGACCAATGAACTGGCGGTGGTGACACCTTATGAAGTGAACTTTCTCGCATTCAGCCCGGAACTCGCCGCGGTCCTGTCGGGATTTGCCAGCTCGCCACATCCCTTGGTGGTGAAAGTGGTGAACGTGCAACCAGCCGGTGTGGCGATGGTTGACCCCCTGCTGGGGGGGCAGCCACCGATGGAAATGCGCTACTTCACTCCGTCGCCCATTCCGACGCAAATGCAGCCGCAGCCGCGGGCGATGGATGAGGCCGCCATGTCCCGCCAATTCCGTGATCGCTACGGTTTGGGGGGGGAACGACCGGGAGAAAGGCCAGGCGCGGAGCGGCCCCCGTCGGCATTCCGTCAACCGGGTTTTCCCCAGCCAGGCTATCCGCAACCCGGTTACCCGCAGCCCGGATATGCCGCCCCAGCGGCCCGGGCAGGGTTGAGACCGGTATTGGATGAGCGGCAATTGAAGGTCACGTTGATGGTTCAGGTGGTAAAACTGTTGCCCAAGAAGTAGGCGCGCATGGATTTCGTCAAAAAACATTACGAGAAAGTCGTGCTCGGAGTTGTGCTGCTGGGATTGGTGGTCGTAGCCGCCTTCCTGCCGGTGATGATTGCCAGCGAGCAGGAGTCCTTTGCCAGGCAGGCTGAGGTTTTAAGACCCCAACCCAAGGAATTACCTCCCTTGGATCTTTCCAAGCAAAAGACGCTCTTGCAGCGGATGGAAGGGGTGTTGCGGTTGGATTTTTCCACCACCAACAAACTCGTCAATCCGGTGCAGTGGCAGAAGAAAGCCGATGAGTCCTTCATCAAAGTGGAGAAGGGCAGCGTGGGCGTCGAAGCTGCCACCGTTACCAGCATCACGCCCCTGCATTTGATCATCACGCTGGATCAGGTGACGACCTCGGACAGTGGAGCGCGTTATCTCATTGGCGTTTCGCGTGAGGCGGCGGTCAATCCCGCCCAGCGGCGCAAGCGACAGTTCACCGCTACGCTCAACAACAAGACGGAAGCTTTCATCCTCCGGGAAGTGAAGGGGCCGCCGGACAATCCGTCTGAATTGGTGTTGGAGTTGAACGACACGAATGAAACGGTGACGCTCAAGCGCGGCGGCGAATTCCGTCGCGTGGATGGTCACCTGGCCGATTTGCGGTACACTCCGGAGAACAAAACCTGGCTCGGTCTTCGCGTGGGGGTGGCCCCGCGGCCTCCCATTTTCATCGCGGGCGAGGAATACATTGTCGTTGCCATCTTAAGCAACGAAGTTGTATTGTCCGCAAAGTCGAACAATAAGAAAACGTCTGTCCCGTACAACCCTGGTTCCTAAATGGTGAAGCGTTGTACCAACTAGAAGTCAACCCATGACAAAAGCAGCATCTGTATCCATCGGTTTGGTTTTCCTTCTCGCAACCGCGACGATTTCCTGGAGCCAGTCCTCACCCGCCGAAGACGCGGTCAGAGAAGCGGTGCGCCGACAGGCCTCCGTGCAAACCTTGCGCCAGGCATTGATCGAGGCGCGGGATGCCGAGTTGCGGCGGGACCTCCAGACCGCCGCCAAGCGTTATGAGGAATGTTACAGGCTGACCCAAAGCATTGGCAGCGGCTATGGCATCGAAATGGAACAGGCGCAAACCATCGGCGGCCTCACCGCTGTGCGGATGGAACTGGCGCAAGCGGCCTATCGGCGCAGCGATTGGCGGGAGGCAGACCTTCAGGTTTCGCGCGCGTTGTTGGTGGACCCCAAGAATCCGGCGGCCCTCGCCTTCAAGCAGGCCAATGACAAGGCCCTCGCCGAAAACAAATCCTATCTCCCCAGTCCGGCCATTGTCGAGCAGGCGGCGGTGATTCGGGCGGAGAAATCCGGAGCCAACACGCTGGTGCAGGATGCGCGAATTCTGCTGGAAGCGGGTGAACTGGATCAGGCGGAGGCCAAGTTGAATGAGGCCATGAAACTGGATCCGACGAACGAAGCCGCCTTCTATTATTCGAGTCTGGTCAAGGAGGCGCGATTCAAAATTTCTGAAGGCCGTCGGGAGCAGGACTCAAAGAAAGCGATCGTGGACATTCAGAAGGCTTGGGAGCGGCCCACCAGACGCGACAGCTTGCCAGTGCCGAATCCTTACGCCCGCACCAACCAGATTTATACCAGCAAGGGCCGTCAGGCCATTGCCTCCAAGCTTGACCGCATCCGCATGGACACGGTGATGTGGGACGGCTTGGGTCTGAGTGAAGTGGTGAAGATCCTCAGTGATGAAGCCAAGAAGCGCGATCCTGAAAAGCGGGGCATCAATTTCATCATCAACCCGAATGTCGAAGCCGCGACAGTGGCGCCGTTCCAGCAATTCACGGATCCGACCACGGGCTTGCCGCTGCCGATGGCGCCACCGGAGCCGGTGGACATCAGTACGGTTTCGATCAAGATCAACCCGGAGTTGACGGATGTGCGGCTGGCGGACGTGTTGGACGCGATCGTGAAAGTGGCCGACAAGCCCATCAAGTATTCGCTCGAAGACTACGCGGTGGTGTTCTCGCTGAGGGGAGCCGAGCCGCAGATGCTGTTTATTCGCACCTACAAAGTAGATCCGAACACCTTTTCCCAAGGTCTGGAAAGCGTCAACGCCTTTGCCTTCGGCGACATTGAGACCAGTAGCGGCGGCGGCGGTGGTGGCGGT
>JACZKP010000142.1 GCA_014860005.1 Verrucomicrobiota bacterium
AGGCTTCCTCGGGCGCAAAGGCGACGGCCTACCTGGCTGGCAAACCATCTGGCGCGGCTGGCAGCGCCTGATGTGGATGGCCGAAGGAGTAGAAACCTTTAACCAACGCTAAAAAGATGTGGGTAATGACAAGGGTTGCGAAGCACGAGCTACCCTGGGTCACCGTCCGCGAATGATTTTCAACCGCAACGCGGTTGCGGCCATTCCCGTCCGTCCATCGCGCGCGACATTCGCCACAACCGCGTTGCGGTTGGTGATTTGTTTGCACGATGACCCAAGGTAGGCGCTGGCACGCCAACCTTGGGCTGGAGGTCTCAATCCCGTTGGGATTGACTGGAGCGCGGCTGTGGCGAAGCCCAGCCGCAGCACATCGCATTCGCCAAGGCGTCAGAACATTTCACAACGCCACCGTTGTCGAACCTGCTGCGACTGGTCCTGCGAACACAGTCGCGCTCCGTCTCCGTTTCACGTTGGCGAACCGATTGAGTTCTGCCGCCCCTTTCAGGGCTTGGAGATACTGTGGACGATTGACCCAAGGCGTCGCTCGCAGACTCGCTTTGCCCGGGGCTATTATCTTTCGGGCCTTCAGCCCTTCCCAGTCAGCCAACCGCAGCACGATTGCCATGACCAACTTATGCAACATAAACTTGTCCTGCGTCACGCGCGGCCGGCGCCGGTTTTTTCGGGTTTGAACGTGCGCCGTTGCCGGCCGGCGTCACGCAGCACTTCCACCCGCCGCCGCCACGGCGCTTTTGGAGCGCACCGTTCACGACGCTTCACCTTTCGCAAGCCATACAACGAACCCTGCCTGGCACTGCCGATGGCGCTTCGGATCAAAGAGGCAGCCGCCATGGTCAGGCGCGCTTCAGTGAGGCGGGTTTGGTCTGGCTCCGTGTCAGGCCGAGTGGATGCGCACGGATTCCAAGTTGCCGTAAGTGTTTTTGGGTTTACAGTGTCGCAGCGGCCGTTGAACGCGCCGGGATTCGAGCACTCAGATTCGGAGGACATCATGAAACGCAGAGAGATTTTTATTACACAATTTGACAAAGACCGGCTGGTCGAACTGATGAATGGCAACGGCGCTTCCGGGCCGCTGGTGCGGGAGGACTTGCGGGACCTGCAACGGGAACTGAACCGGGCTCAAATCGTGGACCCGAAATCCGTGCCGGCCAGCGTTGTCACCATGAATTCTAAAGTGCGGTTGCGCGACCAGGATACGGCGGAGGAAATGACCTACACGCTGGTCTTTCCCCAGGAGGCGGACATTGACTCGGGTGCGATTTCCGTCCTGGCCCCAATCGGCACCGCCATTCTGGGTTATCGGGAAGGCGACGTGATCGAGTGGGCGGTGCCCGTCGGCAAACGTCGCATCGCCATTGAAAAAGTCCTCTACCAACCGGAGGCGGCAGGACACTTCAATCGCTGACTTCCGCCCAAACTCGACCGCGATCAATGCGTGCTGCGAATGAAGGATTGGTGGCCAGCCGGCACCGCGATTCAAGAGCAAACCGCCAGCTTGTTTCCCGAGGTCGTGCCGGTGGCTGCCCGCGCCCGCCTGCCGTTGGTGGACCTGGCAATCCCCGCGTTGCGCCAGTTGCGGCCCGAGGAATACCGGGATTTTCG
>JACZKP010000143.1 GCA_014860005.1 Verrucomicrobiota bacterium
ATGCCGGAACGGTACCCAAAAGTACAGTTACAATTGTGTTACAGAAAGCAAACAATCCGGTGGCGTCCTTTGGGATCGGCTTTCTGCCTCCAACTTCGCTCAACGCATCGCCCCGCCAAGTTTCAAAATGAGAACTGCTGGAGGCGGGATTGAATTCCTTGCCAGCCGGCGGCACGCTCCCTATGCTCGCGCGCAATTGGTTATGAACAACACTATTCGCTTCAAACTCTCGGTCATGATGTTTCTCCAGTTTTTCGTCTGGGGTGCGTGGTATGTGACCGGGCCAAATTATCTCTCCACCATCGGTTTCAAAGCGGAGGATTTCGGCACGATGTATTCCGTGGGCCCGATTGCGGGCATGATCGCGCCGTTCTTTGTGGGCATGGTCGCGGATCGTTTTTTTGCCGCACAAAAAGTCCTTGCGGTCATGCATCTGCTCGGCGCGGCGATGATGTTTGCCGCCACCACGATCATGAAGTCAGCCAACCCTTCGCCGGACACGATCAACCTGCTTTTCTTCGCCCACATGCTGACCTATTTCCCGACGCTGGCGCTGACCAATACCATCGCCATGAAGTGCATGACCAATCCCGAGAAGGAGTTTCCCGGCATCCGCGTGCTTGGCACCATCGGCTGGATCGTGGCCGGACTGACGATCACGGGTCTGAAGTTCGACACCAACATCAGCATGTTTTATCTCACGGTTGGTGCGGGCGTGGCACTCGGGTTGTTCAGCTTCGCTCTGCCCAACACGCCGCCCACCACAACGGGACCGGTCAAGGTGCGGCAGATCATCGGGCTTGATGCGCTGGTAATGCTGAAGAACCGTTCCTACCTCGTCTTCTTGCTTTCGTCCATGCTGATCTGCATTCCGCTGGCGTTCTACTATCAGATCACCAGCCGGGTAGTTGAGATGACCGGGCTGCCGATTGGCCAGACGATGAGTTACGGGCAGATGTCGGAGATTTTCTTCATGCTGGTGATGCCGTTCTTCTTTGCCCGGCTTGGTGTGAAATGGATGTTGGCCGTCGGCATGCTGGCGTGGATCGCGCGCTATGCGCTGTTCGCCTTTGGCGCAGCGGATGAGATTCGCTGGATGATCCTCGTTGGCATCGTACTGCACGGAATTTGCTACGACTTTTTCTTTGTCACAGGGCAGATTTATACCGATCAGGCCGCTCCCAAACAGGTACGCGCACAAGCGCAAGGACTGTTGGTGCTGTTCACACTCGGACTCGGCATGGCCATCGGCGCGAAAGTCGCGGGCAGAATCGAAGCACAGCATACGCCGCCCGCTTCCGTGGCCGTTGCCAAGGCGCTGCCAGAACAAGCGGCCGCAGTCAAAGACTTGGAAGATCGTTTGGCCGCTGCACCACTGGAGGGACAAAAGGAAATTGCCGCTGAACTTGATCGGTTCATGCTGACCCTCCGGGCTGGACTGTCGCCGGAACAGCAAAAAGAATTACGCAAGGCCGAACTGCAATCAATCGAATGGAAACAGCTTTGGGGGAAACCCGCGATTTTTGCGGGGGTCGTACTAATGTTGTTCCTTGCCCTCTTTCGTCCGCCCGCGCCGGGAAATGGGAATAAACCAGCCTGAAGCAACAACAACCATTTTGACCGGTCGTGAAAATCAGCAAAGCCGTCATCACTGCCGCCGGTTCCGGTCAACGCACGTTGCCGCTGCAAACGCTCGTGGATCGCGACGGCCAGACCAAGTCGGCCCTCACCATCCTGCTGGAGGAAGTCATTCAAGCCGGCATCGAGGAGATCGGGCTGGTGATTTGTCCCGGCGACCGTGAAGCCTTCCTGTCCGCTGCAGGCGCGCACGTCAAGCGGTTGCGTTTCATCGAACAAACCGAGCCACTCGGATACGGGCATGCGATTCTGTGCGCCCACGCGTTCACGGGTAATGAACCTTTTCTCCTGCTGGTGGGCGACCACCTCTACGTCGCCCAAGGACCAACACCCTGCGCAAAGCAGCTCGTGGAAATTGCGGAGACTGAAACTTGCAGTGTTTCCGCGGTGCAAGCCACGCACGAAAGCAAACTGCCCTACTATGGCACGGTCGGCGCCCGGCGGTTGCCGGGCCACGCCGGCTTGTATCAGGTGGACCAGGTCATCGAGAAACCGACCCCCACCGTGGCAGAGCAGAAGCTGATCGTCCCCGGACTCCGCGCCGGTCATTATCTCTGCTTTTTCGGCATGCACGTGTTGACCGGGACGGTCATGGAAACATTGCAGGAACTGGTTGGCGGCAAGGAGGGAGCCCGCGGCGTTCATCTTTCCACAGCACTGGCCAAAACCGCCGAACGTGAACGTTACCTCGCTTGCGAACTTCATGGCCGGCGTTACGACATCGGCGTCAAATACGGTTTGCTCACGGCCCAACTGGCCATTGCCTTGAGCGGACCGGATCGCGACGAAGTGCTCTCCCACTTGGTCGAACTGCTGGCGCAGAAGTGAAGGCGTCCCCAAAAGCCACTGCGCATGGTCGCCACCGTGGTAACGAGGCGACAACCTTTGCGCAGCACACCAACCGAAGCTTCATTCTCACCTCCGTTACCTGCTGAAGCATGTCTGGCAAACTCGTCCAACTCATCACCTCGACCGACCCGGCAGTGCGGAATCAATCGCTGGATGCCTGTTGCCGCACCGCTTCACTTCCGGAACTGATGGCGGAAGCCAGCAATCTCGAATCGTTTCGCCACCGCAGTGAAAATCTTTATGAACGGGTTCGCGCGTTGTTTTTTCTCTACGCGATTCACCGGTTCCATTTGCCGCTCAAGGCCGGGGTCACGACCCGCAGCCTGATACCGTTCACGGGGCACACCCATCTGCTGCAAAGGCGGTTTGAGGAAGCCATCACGACGTTTCTCAAATCCCAAAACGACCAGGGGCCGTCCGACGCAATCTCAAGCGCACTGGCCGTCGCGTACTACAAGCTCGCCATTCAAACACTGGCCGACCAGGTGCGCCGCAGCGTGCGTTCGGTGCGCGGCAATCAATGGATGTTCCGCATGGGCCATCCGGCGGATCATCCTTTGCGCCTCCAACCCGCGCTGTTGCAGCGCAGCGAGGAGGATGGCGCGTATCCCATTCTGCGCGAGTGTACGCCCGTGCGGATGGACCTCACCCACTGTGGCTGGAGCGACATCTTTTTCCTCGGCATGGATTATCCCGAGGGCGCAAAGGTGCTCAATGTCTCGATTGATCTCGGCGTGCGCGGACGCGACACCACCACGCGCCCGCCCATTGAGACCTGTTTGCGCGTGATAGATGAACCCGTGTTGCGCTTGACCAGCGTTGATTTGGGAGCGACCGCGGACATTACGCATCTCGCAGATGTTTTCGATTTTGCGAAGGACTATCTGGGGTTGCTCAAAGCGGCCGTCATCTCCAGCGGGATCGTGCCACCGGGCGTGGAAGGCTCGGGGCAGGATCTCGCGGAACTGCTGGCGCGCGTGGCCGGCAGCGGACGGGGGCTGGAATTGGTGAGCAACGTGAATGGCATCCCCAAAGGTTCACGGCTGGCGGTGTCCACCAATCTGCTGGCCTCGCTGATTTCGTTGTGCATGCGGGCCACCGGGCAGGCCGCTTCGCTGACTGGAACGTTGCGGGAGGAGGAACGGCGGCTGGTCCTGGCACGCGCGATTCTCGGCGAATGGCTCGGCGGTTCCGGCGGCGGCTGGCAGGATTCGGGCGGTGTCTGGCCGGGCATGAAATTGATCGAAGGCGTGCTCGCGACGGAACAGGACCCCGAAGCTGGCATCAGCCGCGGCCGGCTCATGCCCCAACACCGCATCCTGGATCAGACCGAGGCAACGCCGGCAATGCGGCAAAAGCTTCAAGATAGCTTGGTCCTCGTGCATGGGGGCATGGCCCAGAACGTGGGTCCCATTCTGGAAATGGTCACCGAGAAATACCTGCTGCGCTCCGAGGCCGAATGGCAGGCACGCTTGAGCATGCTGGGAATCCTTCAGGAGATTCTTGGCGCGTTGCGGGGTGAGAGTTTGCCAGCCATCGGCGATGCCACCACTCGGAATTTCTTCGGCCCGATTCAGGCCATCATTCCGTGGGCAACGAATCTCTTCACCGAAACGCTCATCAACCGCGTGCGCGCGGAGTTCGGCGAAAAGTTTCTGGGTTTCTGGATGCTGGGCGGCATGTCCGGCGGTGGGATGGGTTTCATTTTCGATCCAATTCACAAGGCTCGTGGTCAGACGTTCCTCCAGCAAATCATGTCCGACACCAAACGCGAATTGCAGCACGCCCTGCCCTTCGCGATGGAGCCCGTGGTTTATGACTTTGCCATCAACGAACGCGGCACTTTCGCCGAACTGCTGACTGGCCCGGCGGCACTCATGCCGGCCGGTTACTACGCCTTGACCACGCCACCGCTGCTTCGCCAGGACCGCAAGGTTCTCCCACCCTTGCGGCGCGCCGAGTTGGATAAATTCGGCGCCGCCTGCCGCACCCGGCCCGAGTTGCGTGACATGGTGCAGACGTTGTTCGATGCGATGCTGCCCCGTGGCAAAGCCGAAAGCTCCGAGGGAAAATCGCTTGGTTCGTTGCTGGAAGAACTTGGCTTTGACCACCCCCAACATGAACAAATTCGCAGCGAGCTTAAAGAAGGCCGCATTGGCCTGGCACAAAATCGCCTGCCTTTGAGCGCCGTCATTGAGGATGTGCAGCCCGACGATGTGACGGATGCCACAACGTGGTCCGGCAGTGGCGCAAGCTTGCAGCTTGCGACGGTGCCGCCGGGCTTTCAGCCTGGCGTTCCCAGCGAGACACCCACGCCAACCCGGAAGGTTGGCGGCACTGACGCAAGCCAGAGGCTTGCACCATTGCCGTTCATCCCCTTCGACAAGCATCGTTCAGCCAGCATCCGTCGTCGTTATCTCCCGCATTGGCGGCAGGAGGGCACAACCTATTTTGTGACCTTCCGACTGGCGGACTCGCTTCCAGCATCATTTGTGACGGACACTTTGCGCGAGCGCGACGAGTTTGTCCGCGCCCAAGGCAAATCGCTTTCGCCTGAGCGACGCGAGGAGTTGCTGACGTTCTACCGCGAGAAGATTGAGGCCGAACTCGACAAAGGCCACGGCCAATGCCTGCTGCGCAATCCAGCCGCCGCGCGCATCTTGGAATCCGCGCTTCGCCATTTTGACGGCCAACGTTACTGGCTTGGATGCTTCGCCGTGATGCCCAACCATGTTCACGTCATTGCCCGGCCCATCCAGGGCCACGAGCTGTCGGACATTCTGCATAGCTGGAAATCGTACACCGCCCGCGAAATCAACAAACTCAACCGAACCACCGGGCAGCTCTGGCAGCATGAGTCATTTGATCACATCATCCGGGATGAACACGAGTTGGAACGCATTTCCTCCTATGTGGCCGAGAATCCACTGCGCGCGAATCTGCCTGTCGGGAGTGCGGTGGTGGGACTTGGCAGTTCGGTGGGAAGCGAGGAGGAAAGCGCCACGGCAACGCACCCGGGTAGTGGCGCAAGCTTGCAGCTTGCGACGGTGCCGCCGGGCTTTCAGCCTGGCGTTTCCAGCGAGACACCCACGCCAACCCGGAGGGTTGGCGGCACTGACGCAAGCCAGAGGCTCGCGCCACTGGGGCGGGCCGCGCTGGAGCGAGGTGAAGTGGCGGTGGTCACGCTGGCGGCGGGCGCGGGCAGCCGGTGGACTCAGGGCGCCGGGGTGGTGAAAGCGCTGCACCCGTTCTGTCGGCTGGACGGCAAGCACCGCACGTTCATTGAAACTCATCTGGCGAAGAGCCGGCGTATCTCGAAGCAGGCCGGTAACTGGCTGCCCCATCTCTTCACGACCAGTTACCTTTCCCACGAGCCGACCCAGGCGTTTCTTGCGCGCCAGCACAATTACAATTACGAAGGCGAAGTTGTGCTTTCATCCGGACGCTTCATCGGCCTGCGCTTCGTGCCGATGGCGCGTGATCTGCGTTTTATGTGGGAGGAACTGCCGCAGCAATTGTTGGATGAACAAGCCCAGAAAGTGCGCGAGAGTCTGCGCTCCGCCCTGATTGGGTGGGCACAAAGCACCGGTGAAGCCAGCGATTACACGGACAACCTTCCGCTCCAGTGCCTCCATCCGGTCGGTCATTGGTATGAAATCCCAAACCTGCTGCGCAACGGCGTACTGGCGGATTTGCTGACCCGGCGACCGCAGTTGAAATATCTGATGTTGCACAACATTGATACCCTGGGCGCGGACGTTGATCCGGCATTACTCGGCCGGCACATCGAAAGCGGTGCGTGCCTTTCGTTCGAAGTCATTACGCGGCGCATCGAGGACCGCGGTGGTGGTTTGGCGCGCGTCAATGGGCGTTTGCGACTCGTGGAAGGTTTGGCCATGCCGCGCGAGGAAATCGAATTCAATCTTTCCTATTACAACTCCAACACCTGCTGGATTGACCTCGACAAACTGCTGGGGGTGTTTCACCTGACGCGCGGCGACCTGACAGACGAAGCCAGGACCACCGCCGCCATCCGCGAACTTGCTGCGAAGATTCCCACCTACATCACCCTCAAGGAGGTAAAGAAACGCTGGGGCCACGGTCAGGAAGACGTTTACCCGGTCTGCCAGTTCGAAAAACTTTGGGTGGACATGAGTTCGCTGCCGGAAATTGACACTCGCTTCATCGCTGTGCCGCGGCTGCGTGGACAGCAACTCAAGGATCAATCCCAACTGGACGGCTGGTTGCGCGACGGCTCGGCGGCTTACGTCGAAAGCTTGTGCGCGTGGGCGTAGGTTGACACCTCCGGCAGTCCACGCCCTCGCAAGCCACGCAATTCCTGACTCACACCTTTCTTAAGCGTTCCCACGCGCGTGCATATTGTCGTGCGAATTGCGGTCGAGACGCAGCGGCCTGATGCCTCAGCGGAATCACCTCCAGTCCAACGCGGCTGCCGTGACTTCAAGGGTTGAGCCGCACCAACTTTTCAGGAGTGTCCAGCGCCGCAAGCAAGGCTGCGACGCTCGATCGCTGCCCCGGCAAAACAAGATCCGGCGCAATCTCGCTCAATGGTTGCAACACGAAGCGCCGCGTGTGCGCCCGGGGATGCGGCAAAACCAGGTGCTTTGTGACGCGCGTTTCCTGACCAAAGGTAATCAAATCCAGATCCAGCCGGCGTGGTTCGTTGAGAACCTGTTTCAGTTTGCGACCGAATTTCTTCTCCAACAGCAGCAGCTTCTCCAAAAGGGACTCCGGGGATTCCCGTCGCTGCGGTGTGAGTCCAACGGCGGCATTCACGAAGGGCGGTGAGCCGGGCGGACAATCCACCGGCGTAGTCTGCCAGAAGGAAGACCTCAGCAAGGGAAACGATGAATGTGCCTCCAATCGTTCCATCGCCCGCGAGAGGATGCCTTGGGAATCACCGACGTTCGACCCGAGGGCAATGATGGCCAGAACACGCGCAGACATAAGCGTTAATACAAAAGCCGGACAGGGGTTTTACTTCAAGCCAAGCACATCTTGCATGTCGTAGAGACCGGGCGGCTGCCGCACCACCCACAACGCCGCACGCAGGGCGCCGTTGGCGAAAGTGTCGCGGCTGGAGGCTTTGTGGGTCAATTCCACCCGCTCACCATTCGTGGCGAAAATAACGGTATGATCCCCGACCACATCGCCGCCGCGCACGGAGTGGATTCCAATCTCCTCGTGGGTCCGTTCCCCCACAATTCCTTCGCGACCGTGTCGCGCGACCTTCGAGAGTTGTTGCCGGCGAACCTCCGCCAATATCTCCGCCAAAGACTTCGCCGTGCCGCTGGGGGCATCCTTCTTGAGCCGATGGTGCATCTCCACGATTTCAACATCGTAGTCCGATCCCAGGATCTCCGCCGCCTTGCGCGTCAACCAGAACAACGTGTTCACGCCGGTGGAATAATTCGAGGCCAGCACCATGGGAATACGTGACGCGTGCTGTGTGATACGTGATTTCTCCTTGTCGTCATGGCCAGTCGTTCCCACGACCAACGCTTTGTTGTTGGCCGAACACAGTTCGGCGATCCTCGCCGTAGCCGTGTGCGCGCTGAAATCAATCACGACATCGCCTTGTTGAATGATCGCCGTCAGATCATCGCCTTGATCAATCTGGCCAACGACATCGAGATCACGGTGGGCAGGCGCGCAGTGGAGGAGCGCCCGGCCCATGCGGCCTTTCGCTCCGGTGATAATGACTTTGGTCATTGGTGATTCGGGAGAAGTAATTTGTGAGAGGCAGACCGCAAAGGCATCCTTTCGATCCGCACTTCACTGGGAATTCATTTCAACACTCCGCACGCTTTCATGGTCTTGCGCAGCTTCTCGCGGCTGGTCGCACTGATGGGCACGAGGGGAAGACGGAATTCCTCTTCCATCAAACCCAGCATGGCCAGTGCGGCTTTTGCAGGTGCGGGGTTGGTTTCAATGAACAGGTCTTTGAACAAGGGATAGAACTTTTCGTGCAGCTTCAAGGCGAGCGCGGTGTTGCCGGACTTCCAGGCCCGCACCATGTGCGCCACTTCGCGGGGAATGACATTGGACGCCACGCTCACCACGCCGTGCGCGCCCACGGCCATGAACGGCAACGTCAACGAATCGTCGCCGCTCAGGATCGTAAATTTGTGGCCCATTGCCGCGCGCAACTGGCTCACGCGATCGGGATTGCCGCCCGCTTCCTTGATGCCGACGATGTTGACGCTGTCGTGAGCGAGGCGGTTGACCGTGTCCACGGCGATCTCAATCCCGCACCGCCCGGGAATGCTGTAAAGAATGATGGGCAAATGGGTCGAACAGGCCACGGCGTGGAAATGCTGGAACACGCCTTCCTGGGTTGGTTTGTTGTAGTAGGGGGCCACCTGAAGCGACGCATCCGCGCCCGCCTTCTCGGCTTCCTGCGTGAGATAAATCGCTTCCTTGGTGGAATTGCCACCCGTGCCGGCAATAACTTTGATCTTGCCGTGCGCGAACTTCACCGACAACCGGATCACGCCAATGTGCTCTTCGTAATCGAGTGTGGCGGATTCGCCAGTTGTGCCGACCGGCACGATGCCGTCCACACCTGCCCTGATCTGTGATTTGATCAGGCGTTCGAGCGCAGGTTCGTCAATCTGGCCGTTTTTGAACGGCGTCACAATCGCGGTGTAAGTGCCAATAAAAGTCATGGTTTGTCTTCCAGAGTGCCGGATGTTCGGAGAAACCCGGCAGTTTGGCGAGCCAGAAATCCGTTCACTCCGTATTCGCCAAAACACGTCTTGCGAGCGAAAGAATCCTGGTACGCCAGTTCCCGCAATCTTGCCAACAAATATGGCGATTCACGCCGGATCGTCTCCCCGCAAGCGGAAGACTGAGGCAAGTGCGAGACTATGCCTCAATTTGCCCTTCAAACACGAAATCGGCAGGACCGGTGAGCTTCACATCGTCAAACTCCGAGCCGTTGACGGTAAAACTCACCTCCAACGTGTCACCGCCCTGCACTTGCACCTTCACTGGTGATGTGAATTGGTGAACCCGCGCCGAAATCATAGCCGCCGCGCTGACACCCGTGCCGCACGCCAGGGTTTCGCCTTCGACGCCACGCTCAAAGGTGCGCACGCGGATGTGATTCGATTCGAGCACTTGTACGAAATTCACGTTCGTGCCGCGCGGCCCGAAATGCGCGTGCCGCCGGATTTCCGAGCCAAGGGATTGGACCATGGCCTTGTCCGCATCCGGCACGTAAAGTACTGCGTGGGGTACTCCGGTGTTCAGCGAATGGATGGTTTCCGTCCCCGTGGACAGGTTCACCTGTTCGTTAAGCCGCAGATTCGCGGGTTTCGTGAGATTCACCGTCACTCGTTCGCCCGCGAAACTTGCGGCAATCACACCCGCCTCTGTCTCAAAGGTGAAGTCACGCTTAAGGCCCGCTTTCCTTTGCGCGAATCGGGCGAAGCATCGTGCCCCGTTGCCGCACATTTCGCCCGTGCTACCATCGCTGTTGTAAAACTCCCAGGCCCAATCCGCCTTGCCAGATTTGCACGGCACCAGAATCAAAATGCCATCGGCACCGACACCGCGATGACGGTCACATAACCGGACAATTTCTTCCCGCGAGAGTCGAATTGCTGCAGAACGGTTGTCGAGCAGGATGAAGTCATTTCCCGCGCCGTTCATCTTCGTGAATTCCAAAAGCATGAACCAACAGTAAGAACCGCACTTAAAAGTGCCAGAAGAAATGTTCGTGTGAATCCCGGACCCCATAGTTTAAGACGTTTTGCCGTGGGTGCCCGGTGGTCTTCGCACACGCCGGGTCGCAAGTTATGAGATCGGCCGAAGAGCCGAAACCTCTTCTTTAACGCATTGTCATTTCTTTTGACGACATGGTTTTTCTGAACAATTCGGCTAAGATTCAGCAATGAACATTCGTCTCACATGGTTGTGCATTTTGATTTTGAGTATCGCTGGCTGTGGCAATGACCCACAGTCGCAAGGCTCAGCCTCCGACACACCGTCACCGCTTGACACCGAAGCAGCCTCGCTCCAATCGGACGCAACCAGGCAAGCCGGGGCGAACCGCTCCCCTGCCCTATCAGCGACCAGCACGAGCGTTCCGGATCCGGCAGCAGCCTTGAATACACTCACCCATGCGGTACGCCGTTACAGCGCGGAAAAGCGGCGGGTGCCAAGCAATCTCCAAGAACTTGTAACAGCCGGTTATGTTACAAGTCTGCCGGCGCCCCCGCCGGGCAAAAAGTTTGTCATTAACGCAGCGCGGGTTGAAGTTGTCCTGGAGAATCAATGATGCCCGGCTCGAAAGCGCGCGCTCGCGGCCTCCTGGGAAGAGAACGATGTGACAACATGACATGAAATCATACACCCAAAACTCAAACCGGCAGTGGTGGCGGGCCATGTACGCGTTCACTTTAATCGAATTGCTGGTGGTGATTGCGATTATCGCCATCCTGGCCGCGATGCTGCTTCCGGCGCTTTCCAAAGCGAAGGCCAAGGCCCTGCGCACGCAATGCCTGAGCAATACCAAGCAGATCGGCGTGGCGATGTTCCTGCGTGCAAATGATCGCAACGACATGTTTCCGTACGCGTGCTGGCGATCCGGGGATTATCAGTATCAGGCTTCCTGGGACGACCTGTTGCACAAGGAGTTGGGCGGCAACTCCCCCCAATACGATCTCGACGTGGGTATCATGGACAGTGTGTTTGTGCCGCAGGTGTTGAGATGTCCCAGTGACCGGGTGCTCAAAGTGCCGGTGTGGGCGGCCTACGCGCAACGTCGCACCTACTCGATGATTGCCGCGGACCCACCATTTAACAACACCGTACCGGGAGGTTTCCTTCCCCCACCCCGGTTTGGCGTGGGGATTCGCTACTATTCGACGCGCAGCGCGGTGCTCCCGGATTATGATGCTCCGGGATTCAAAACCAGTGTCGTTTTGGATCCCTCCGGAACTTTGATGTTCGCCGAGAATCCCAAGAGCAACAACATCGTGGGCAACGAATGGTACACCACGACCTACCGGCCGGCGGAGCAGTTAAGTGATGATGTTGGCGGACCGGTTTACGCCTTGCACAACCACCGATTCAATTACCTGTTCCATGACGGCCACTCGGAGATTCTAAAAGTCACGCAAACCGTTGGCCGAGGCACTCTCAACGATCCGCGCGGGATGTGGACCCTCTTACGGGGTGATTAAACGTCGCCAACACTCTGCCGCAGACCCAGGCAGGAGGCGGCCCGCCCTACACCGAAACGGCTGTGAAAGTGACCTGTTAAGGAGTTGCGATCCACCGGTCGTACGCGCACGGCCCCATGTACTCGTAGCCTTGCCCTTCGTGGATTGTGCCCGCCAGCAGAGCGTGGATGAAGCCGTTCCGCTCGACCTGCACGGTGTGGAGAATTCTCCGCTCCGGATTCTCCAGCAATAGGAACTGGATGCGCCCGTTCAGTGCGGATGATGTTTTAAGATCGCCCTTCGTCTGGTTCGCGAACCGGAAGTGCCGGCACAGGTCTTCCAGCATCGCGTGACTGCGGCCCCAAGCGCCGCCAACTGCGCTTACAAACGGCTTGCCCTCGCGCAGGGCAACCGCGTCGTTGTAAGCCAGCACGCAAAGGCGAGGCTGAGCGGAACTGTTCAACCAGTCCACAAGTTTGACCAGGTGATTTGAGGTCGTGTAAGCGTAGTTGCTGTCGAGAAAAGCAATGCGCCCGACATCCGCTGGAATGTTTGTGACCGTGTTGAGATAACCGAAGGTCAAACTTCCGCCGCCGCTGTGGCCGGTCAACACCACTTCGACGGGCCAACGCGCGAAGATCGCCTGCACAGTTGCCAACAGCGGGGGGATGGAGTCATCGCCGTGCTCGCGACGCCAGGCGGGCCAGCTTTTCAGTGAATTCTCCAGATACGCAACGACGACATTGTGGTTCGTAAGGACCTGCCGGAGGAAACGCGTTTGCGCGCCAATGTGTTGGATGTTGAAATGCCAGTCGTCGCCGGGCGCCAATTTCTTCCCAACCGTTTGCTCGATCGTGTTGCCATTCGGCAGCGCGTAGAAGATCAAGCGCACGGGTCTGTTCGTTGCGAACTGGCCGGACGCCGCAGTGTTGATGACCACGCGCACACCGTTGGGTAATTGGAGTTCGCGCACCAGTTCACCCGGAAAAGCACCCGGGCCGAAATGTTCCGGCCACGCTGCCCGGCTGGATTCAGACTCCGCGTGAGAACGATCATTCGTGGGGTAGCGCGGATTCGTGAGCATACCTTCGTCGCTGAGAAGGCCTGCCAACTCGGGATTGGCGAGTACGTTTGCCACCGTCGTGGGCTGGCCGTTCACCGTCATCTGTTGTTGGACCAATCGGATGCCGTGACTGTAGTCCACCCACGAGGACGTGTGTCCGGCATAGAGCGGTTGAATCGCCACACCGTTGGTCCGATGCCAACCGTAGATCGCCACCTTGTTCGTCACGCCGGCCAGCCGCGCGGAAATCACCACATCCTTCTTATGTCCGGCCACAAGCGCTCCGAGCGGAAACTCCCGGAGGTGCGTCGCGCGTTGTGTTTTGACCATTTCATTGTGTTGCGCAAAAACCGCCGGTGTGGTCATGACCGGACTGGGGGGAATTGGAATAGGTTGCAGTTTTACCGTCGCCGCGGCGTATATGGCATCCACCATCTTGCGCGTGGGCAGCGTGCAACCCAGCGCATCGGCAATGAACTGGACGGTTTCCGGAGTCATCGGCGTCAGGAGATAGTCCTCGTCACTGCCCACAGCCAGATAATCCGGCGTTACGTGGAACGTGCCGAAATTGGTTTTGCCGGCCACCACGTTGGTCACATGAACGGGACGCAACTCGCGGAGACAATCCGGCACAGCGCCAGCCAGAATCGAATTGCGCATGGCCGCTTCGCGATCCAGCAGACTGGTCAATTCGATTTGCTTGGAGAATTCACTGCCAGTGAGTGTGGAGGTGGCGCGATGGGGAAACGCGAGCGTTTGGCCGAACGCCAAAGTGGCGCCGGCCGCAAACCAAAACAGCGCGATTCGCAACACTTGCACGCGCTTCTTCAACCATGAATCCGCCTTCATGGAAATCACTTTTTGCTGCATTGATGGCCTGACCATCGTCGCCTGACCTTTGCCAAGCGAGAAAACGCAGCCCCGTTTGTTGGATCGGAGTGGTTCGCTATGAGCCGGAGAACACCGAGGTTTAGCTCCTGGTCAGAAGTCGGAATTGGCCAGGGTCGCGGGAATTCCGATTGACTCAATGCAGTGTTTGTCGAGTCTGTTGGCATGATGCAGTCACGACTCACCTTTCGCCAACGGCTACAAGGGTTGGCGCTGTTGCTGGTTGCCGCCGTTTTCGTCACCGGCTGCCAATCCGCCTCCACTCCGTCTGAAGCCAAAACATTCCGCGTGATGACCTACAACATCCATCACGGCGAGGGCTTGGACGGCAAGGTGGATTTGTTGCGCATCGCGCAATTGATCAAAGAAGAGGGTGCGGACATCGTGGCTTTACAGGAAGTGGACAAGGGCGTCGAACGCACGCAGCGCCGCGATTTACCCGCGGAACTGGCCGCGCTCACCGGCATGACCTGCGTGTTCAGCAACAATTACCACTACCAGGGCGGCGAATACGGCAACGCCGTGCTCACGCGCTATCCCGTGGTGCGCTGGACGAACCGGCATTACAAAATGCTGCGCCCCGGCGAACAACGCGGCATCCTGCAACTCGTGCTCAAGGTGCATGGACGCGAGGTGTTGTTCATGAACACGCACATTGACTATCGCGCCGACGATTCCGAGCGTTGGTCCAATGTTGCCGAAATTGAGGAACTGGCGAAACAATACGCCGGCCTGCCAATGATCATGTGCGGAGATTTCAACGATACCCCTGAAAGCCGCGTCTGCCGCCGCATCGGCGAATCCTTCGATGACACATGGGCACGAGTCGGCCAGGGCGACGGATTCACGATCCCGGTAAAGCAGCCACGCAAGCGCATTGATTACATCTGGATTTCCAAGGACAAAGTGTTTGAGCCGCTCAAGGCTTGGGTGCCGTACTCCGAGGCGTCGGACCATTTGCCAGTGGTGGCCGAGTTTCGATTCCGCTGACCAGTTCGCGACCGGCCTTTGATTCACAAAAGGAACTGCGTGTCATTCTGACTTGCCGGCCTCAGCGCCCGGCAAGCCATCCCCTGCCCGCTTGCGCCACTCGCCGTCCGATCACAGAAGCGTTGATAAAAGGCGCTGCGCCAGCCATTGTTCCCACATGAATCCTGAGTTTCCGTTGGATGAGTTGATGATTTGCCGGCTGGACAGCGCGCGCAAGGCGGTCGAGCCTTGCACCATCGTCATCTTCGGTGCGAGTGGCGACCTGACGGCGCGTAAACTCATCCCGGCGTTTTATCACCTGCACTTGGAGAAACAGTTGCCGGCTAAGTTCCGCATCATCGGCTTTGCGCGCCGCGAGAAGACGGATGAATCCTGGCGGAACGAATTGCGGGAGGCACTGGAGCAATTCTCCCGCACCAAGCCGGTTGATGACGCAGTGTGGCGCGAGTTCGCTGCGAATATATCGTATTGCCGGGGTGATCTCACCGACACGGCGGCTTACGATCAACTGCGGGCAAAACTGGATTCGTTTGGCGACGCCGAGTTACGGCAGAACCTGTTGTTCTATCTCGCCACGTCGCCCAGCCAGTTTGGCCTGGTGGCCGAGCAACTGGCCAACGCCGACTTGTTGCATCGTGAAGCCGCCGCAGGCTGGCAGCGCGTCGTCGTCGAGAAACCGTTTGGCCACGATCTCGCCTCAGCCCATGCGTTGAATGGCGAACTCACGCGGTTCGCCCATGAGCGGCAGATTCTTCGCATTGACCATTATCTCGGGAAGGAAACGGTCCAGAATATTTTGATGTTCCGGTTCTCGAATTCGATTTTTGAACGGTTATGGAATCGTGAGAGCGTGGATCATGTCCAGATCACCGTCAGTGAGAAGATGGGCGTCGGCGGTCGCGGCGGTTATTACGAGGAAGCCGGCGCCTTGCGGGACATGGTGCAAAATCACCTGCTGCAAGTGCTGGCGCTGGTGGCGATGGAGCCGCCCGTGTCGCTCGAAGCTGAATCCATTCGCGACGAAAAAGTGAAGCTGCTCAAGTCCATCCGCCAACTCACGCCGGACAGCAGCTCGAAACAGGTGGTACGCGGGCAGTATTTCGCAGGCGTGGTGGACGGCCAGCCGCAGCCGGGCTACCGCCAGGAAGCCAAGGTGAAGCCGGAGTCCAACGTGGAAACCTACGTGGCGTTGAAGCTGTTCATTGACAACTGGCGCTGGTCCGGCGTGCCGTTTTACCTGCGCACGGGCAAATGTCTGCCGCTCGGCGCCAGCGAGGTGCGCATCCAATTCCGGCCCACGCCGCATGTCTTGTTCGCGGCCGCCTGTGGGCCGCGGCTCGATTCCAATTCACTCACCTTGCGCCTGCAACCCAACGAAGGCATCTATTTGCATTTCAACGGCAAAGTGCCCGGCACGAACATCGGCGTGCGGCCCGTGCGGATGCACTTCAGTTACGACACGGAGTTTGGCGCGTACACACCGGAGGCGTATGAGCGGTTATTGCTCGAAGCCATCGCGGGCGACGCCACCTTGTTCATCCGTCGGGACGAAGTGGAAACCGCATGGCAAATCGTGGATTCAATTCGCCAAGGCTGGGAGGACAAACCGCTGACAAACCGGGAATTCTACGCCGCGGGGACGTGGGGACCGATCGCCGCGGAAGAATTACTCGCGTCCAGCGGCCACGTCTGGCGAAACCCGCAGCCGATCAAGTAGCAGTTACTGGCGCACTGCGAACCTGCGATGTCCGAGCACAAAGCAAACATCAGTTGGAAGCGCTCCAGCCCCGATTTCTTGAAGGGCAAGTACTCGCGCGAGCATACGTGGGCGTTCGATGGCGGGTTCACGATGCCCGCTTCGCCGTCGCCGTCAGTCGTGCCAACGCCGTACTCGAATCCCGCGCATGTTGATCCGGAAGAAGCGTTCGTGGCTTCAATTTCCAGTTGTCACATGCTCACGTTTCTCCACCTCGCCTCCCGGCAGGGATTCCAGATTGACAGTTACGAGGACGAGGCGGTCGGCAACATGACCAAAAACGCAAAGGGCGTGCCGTGGATGAGTCGGGTGACGCTCAATCCGCAAATTGTTTACAGCGGCGGAGAATCACCCACCCACGCAGAGGAGGAGCATTTGCATCACCTGGCCCACGAGCAATGTTATATCGCCAACTCCGTCAGGACGGAAATCGTGGTGCGGACGACCAGTGGCGCGTGAACCAACCTTATGGCGAAGTTTGCGCTAATCCGTTTCTCCAACGCCGACGAACTTGCGCAGGCCGTAGCGGCTGCCTGGTTGGATGAAATTGCGACGGCAAGACAGGCCAACCAAGCATATCACGTTGCGCTTTCCGGGGGACGAATCACGCTCAAGCTGTTCTCAGCGGTGGTTGAATTGACCAAGGCGCGTAATGTGCCACTCGATCACGTTCACTTCTTCTGGGCGGATGAGCGTTGCGTGCCGCCGGATGATCCGGAAAGTAACTTCCGCGTTGCGCGTGAGCGGTTGTTTGCTCCGCTGAAGATACCGATCGATCAAATCCACCGTATTCGCGGCGAAGAATCCGCGGCTTTGGCCGCGGCCAAAGCCGAGGCGGAACTCTGCCGCCTCGCGCCGCGCGATGCCCACGGTCAGCCGGTTCTCGACTTGGTCTTGCTTGGCCTCGGCGAGGACGGACACGTGGCCTCGCTTTTCCCCGGCGAGCCGGAGGAAATTGCATCCAGCCAGGCGGCTTATCGTGCCGTAACGAATTCCCCCAAACCACCGCCCCAACGCATCACGCTCAGTTACGCCGCCATTACCGCAGCCAGGCAAGTGTGGGTCTTGGCCTCCGGTTCGGGCAAACAGGCCGCAGTGCGCGAATCGCTGAAGCCAACTGGTCGCATCCCGCTGGCGCGAGTCATCCAATCCCGGCAGCGGACGCAGGTTTTCAGTGACATTCAGAAAGTCTGAACCCGGCCCCAGACCGTGATTCTGGCGGGGTTTTCAGAACCATTCGCTGCCCGGAAAGAAATCTTTAGGCGTAACTTCTTCGCAGCAATGAACGTGGGGCGTTCACGCGCTGGCGGGGGAAATTAATTTTGAACAAATCGGCCTCGTGGTGTATCTGATAAATAGCGACGAAGAGAAAAGATTTCGCTGTTCGTTTAGGGTTGGCATAGAGGTTTTGCTTGCAGTGCGGTGCGAACAGCGACCCTCCAAGTTGGCCGCACTGCCCTTCTGAGCGCCTGGGTGAAGGCGTATAAACCTCGTCACCTACGGGGGCCGGACGCAAGTCCGGCCCTCGGCCTTTTGGTTCAAACAGAATTCAGCGTTGCCTGCCCTTCCCGCCGTGCCTAGACTCGACCTTATATGAAACACCAGCTCGATTTCGAGAAGCCGATTATCGAACTGCAAACCAAGCTGGATGATCTGCGGAAACATCCGGAAACCCACTCCATGGGGGTCAGTTTCGACGAAGAAATCACGCAGATCGAAAGGAAGCTGGAAGAAACCCGCAGACAGATCTTCACTCAACTCACCGCCTGGCAACGCGTGCAACTGGCCCGCCATCCCAGACGGCCGTACACGCTGGATTATTTGCAGACCGCATTCACGGATTTCCATGAGTTGCACGGCGACCGACTTTACGCGGAAGACCGCGCCATTGTTGGCGGGTTCGCCAGTTTGGGCGAGCACAAGGTCGTTGTTCTCGGAACGCAAAAGGGCCGCGACACCAAGGAGAACATTCTCCGCAATTTTGGTTCGGCACATCCCGAGGGCTACCGCAAGGCGCTGCGCCTGATGAAACTCGCCAACAAATTTGGTCTGCCCATTATCGCGCTGATTGACACTGCGGGTGCCTACCCTGGCATCGGGGCCGAGGAACGGCACATTGCGGAGGCCATTGCGGTGAATCTGCGCGAAATGACCTTGCTCGAAGTGCCAATTATTGCCGTGGTTATCGGCGAAGGCGGCTCCGGCGGGGCGCTGGGCATCGGCGTGGCGGATCGGGTCCTGATTCTGGAGAACGCGTACTACTCGGTTATCAGCCCCGAAGGTTGTGCGGCGATTCTCTGGAAGGAACGCTCGGCCGCCGCAAAAGCGGCGGAGGCTTTACGCATCACGGCCAAGGACTTGTTCGAGCTAAAACTCGTGGATGAGATCGTGCCCGAACCACTGGGCGGCGCACACACGGACCGCAACACGGCGGCCACCCTCCTGAAACAAGCCCTGATCAAGAACCTGAATGAATTGCTCGCCCTCCCCACGGCGGAACGATTGAAGCAGCGTTACAATAAATATCGGGCGTACGGACATTTCCTTGAGAAGCCGATGGCGGCTGGGGAAAAGATGGTGACTCCGGCGAAGAAGAATACCAAGCACGCAGCCACTCACGCTCTGTGAACCGGATGCCAAGTCACAGTGACCCGGGATTTCAGGATCACCCATCGTATCTGGGACACGTGTCGCACAGGCTTCGGTCACGGCAACACATTCATCAGCCATAGACCTGCAAACTTCGGACAGGCCGCAATTTTACTGAGCCCAAACTACTGTTAACCGGTGCTTTACCCGCTGAAATTCCAACCCATCTTCAAGCAACGCGTCTGGGGCGGACGCAACCTTGAGCAACTCTATGGCAAATCCTTGCCGCCGGCAGTGCCCATTGGTGAATCTTGGGAAATCAGCGACCGGCCCAATGACATTAGTGTCATTGCCAACGGCCCGTTGGCCGGGCAGGACCTGCACTGGCTGGTGGAACATCACGGGAAGGAATTGCTGGGCCAGGCCAGATTGCAGGGAAACCGCTTCCCACTGCTCATCAAACTGCTCGACGCACAGGAGAAATTGTCATTGCAAGTCCATCCGCCCAAAACCAAGGCGGCCGAACTGGGCGGTGACCCCAAAACCGAAATGTGGTTCATTGCCGATGCGGCGTCGGGCGCGGAACTCTATGTGGGCTTACGGCGCGGCGTGACCCGGGAGCTGTTCCAGCAAAGAATTCAGGACGGTGCGGTCGCCGATTGTTTTCACCGCATTCCCGTCAACGCCGGCGATGTCATGTTCCTGCCCAGCGGACGCGTCCACGCCATAGGCGCCGGGCTGGTCATTTTTGAAATCCAACAGAACTCTGATACCACGTATCGCGTCTTCGATTGGAACCGCGTCGGCTTGGACGGCAAACCGCGTGAACTGCACGTCGCCGAATCTCTGGCGAGCATTGATTTCACTGATTTCGAGCCGTCGCTGATCAAAGGCCAGACAACTCGAGGACCAAACTTCTTGGTTCAACGACTGGTCAATGATCCACTGTTCACCGTGGACAAATTCGAGATCGCAACGGAGTCACCGTTGCGGTGGTGTGAACCCACGATGCAAATTGCCGGGATCGTTCATGGGAGCGCCAATGTGAGGAGCACCGACTGCGAGCCGGTGAACTTGCGCGCCGGAGAGTTCTGCTTGCTGCCCGCAAGTCTGGACAGCGTGGAATTGACGGCAACGCCGGGCACCAGTCTGTTACGCGTCGAAGTAGGTTAAGCGGAGCGTGCGACTGAAAGCGGTTTGAAAGTTACCGGAGAGATTTCGCGAGCAGCACCTTGGCGGTTTCAGTTCCGCCTGCAATGTTTCTTGTTTTCGAGCCGCGCCCGTCGCATGTTGCCTGAGCGGAAAACACGCGATGTGTTCTTTTTTCTGTAAATGCAACCGGGACTGAAAAAATTCATTCAACGCTGGCTGGTCACGACTCTGGCGGTCTTGGTGGCCGTCAACATTCTCCCGGGCCTCCATTTTCGGGGCGGTGGTTTGCTGACGCCGTTTGTGACGTCGCTCGTATTGGGAATTCTGAATGCTTTCATCCGCCCCATCATGATGTTGCTGGCGCTGCCGCTGCTCATCTTCACCCTGGGTTTGTTCACGCTCGTCATCAACGCGCTGCTGCTCTATTTCGTGGGCTGGCTGCTGCCATCCTTCGAGGTGGAAAACTTCTGGTGGGCTCTGCTGGGTTCGCTCATCATCAGTATCGTTTCCGTGGCGCTGAATATCCTTACCGGCACCGGCAACGCCCGCGTGAAAGTGCAAAACCGACGACGCCCGCCCGGATCGGATCGCGACGGCGGTGGACCGGTGATTGATGTTTAACCGTCAATCCCGCTGGTAGGCGGCGCGCAATGTGGCGATGCCGCGCGCTTTGAATTCCCGCTCAAAATCGGTCAGCAGTGCTGCAAGTTCCGGCGACGTCTCAGTGGGGTGAAACGCGGAGTGAGCCGCGAATACCCGTCGCATTTGTTCGAAGTAATCCGCATCATCGGTGCGCAGATATATCACTCCGCCCGGCACCAGCGCCTGTCGCGCGAGTGCGGGGAAACGCTCGTTCACCAACCGGTTTTTCAAGTGTTTCTTCTTGGGCCACGGATCAGGAAAATAGACGTGCAGGGTGGTGGCGGAATGGGGTGGCAGCAAATACTCGAGAAAATAGCTACACTCGATTCTTACCCCGCGGAGATTCGTCAGACCAGCGCGCTGGCCCTTGCGATCCAGTTTGCGAATGCGACCAAGGAGCCGTTCCACCCCGATGAAATTTCGCGCCGGATGCTGCTGCGCATAAACGGCCAGAAACGAAGCGTCGCCACTGCCCAGTTCGACCTCCAGCGGTTGGGCCACGGGAAACATCGCCCCAAGGTCAAGGCGCTCCACAATGGACGGAAGGTCGTACAACCGCCCTGATGAATTTGCTCCAGTGCCCGATTCGCCTTGCATCGGCTAATGCTAACGAGGCTTGGTCTGGCAGTGCAACGCTCAAGGCGGCGCCCTTGGCTGGGTGTCCGTAATGATAGCGACCTCCAAGGCAAGTCCCCGGTCCAAACCTCCGTAATGCCTCTTTTTGCATCGCGCGACCGTCCGCGTAAATTGTCATCAGGAAATGGCTTATGAAATTGTTATTCTCTTCACCGGACATTGCGGAGGTGGCCGCGGTCAAGAGTCTGCTGCTCAACTGCGGCATCGCCTGCCAGATCCTCAACGACGCCATGTCTCCCGCCATGCTCAATATGGCGCGCTATCCGGAATTGTGGATCGAGGCTGACGAAGATTTTCCCCTGGCTTCAGCGCTGTTTGACTCCCGGCCACGCGAACTGCTCCAGCCAGTCTCCAGCCAGTCAGAGGATTGAACCGTCCGGGTGGCAATCCGGCCATCCCTAGTCTGCCTCGCGGATTCGGCGCCATCCGGCACTTTCGTCTTCTCGCGACGCCGCATCCGTCCTGGTTTTCTTGCTGGCCTTCTTGTCCATGAGGTTTCAACCTCACGCCATGAAACCAACCTTGCGATTCCTGGCCATTCAAGTGCTCCTCGCATTGATCTTCAATCTTCCCTTTGGCGTCAACGCGCAGAATGTGCCCGGTCGAAACCTTGCCGCCCTGGTGCTGGAACATTCGGATAAATGGACACAGGCCATCGGCGCAGTCCAAGCACTCCAAACGGCCGGTTGGAAAACAACCACACTCACCTTCGACCAGCCGATCAACCCTCGCGGCGCGCAGTTAATCCTGATTGGAAGCTTTGCCAGTGAGCATCCCGGTTACGTGGCGTTCATGAAACGAAACGCCGCCGTGCTTCAGGGGTTTGTCGAACAAGGTGGCGTGCTGGTCCAGATGACGCAGGCCGATCAGACGGAAAGTGCGCCGCCATTTTTGCCCCGCTCCTTGTCAGCGGAACGAGCTGACCCCGATTACTCCGACCTTTGGGCCGTGACCGGCGACCACCCGCTATTGCGGGGATTGCCGGAGCGCGGCAGCGATCCGAAACAGATTCTCATTCCCAGCCATCTCGGTCGCCCCGCAAACTGGGAAGGGTTCATCAAACACTTGGGCTTTCGCGTGCTGCTGGCCTCCGGCGACGACTTGCAGAACTTCGCATTGCTCGAGGGCGCCCACGGACGCGGGCGCATTGTGTTGACCTCACTTTATCTCGATAAACTCCAGAGCCACGGCACGAACGTGGCCACCCCGGACTTGGAGAAGATTTCAGCCACTTTTTTTGCCAACTTGGCTGATTACACCGCCAGCGTGCGGTCAGCCAACGCTCCCGCAGTCGTCGCCACGCCACCGCCCACGCCCATTGACCCGCTCCCGTTTGTACCGGGTTCGTGGACTCTCGCCGTGCTGCCCGACACACAGGTTTATTCGATGCGCCACCCGGAGATGTTCGATAAGCAAACCCATTGGATTGCGGAGAACAAGGAGAAGCACAACATCGTTTACGCGCTGCATCTCGGCGACATCGTGAACAACAACAACCCGCCGCAGTGGGAAAACGCCCGCCGCTCCATGAACATGCTCGACGGCGTGGTGCCCTACGCGATGGCGCCGGGCAATCACGATTACGGCGACAACGGCAGCGCCAATCATCGGCAGACCCTGTTCAATGATTATTTCCCCATTGAAAAATACCGGTTGTGGCCCACGTTCGGCGGCGCGATGGACTCAACTCGCATGGACAACACCTACCACCTCTTCAAAGCGGGCGGACACGACTGGCTGGTGCTGGCTCTGGAATGGGGGCCGCGCCATTCAGCAGTCGCCTGGGCCAATGAAATCGTCGCGAAACATCCGAACCACAGGGCGATTCTGATTACCCATGCCTACATGTATTACGACGAAACCCGCTACGACTGGAAAACCAAGGGTAAAACACAGTCATGGAATCCACATGCCTATGGCACTGCCAACGACCCGGACGGCACCAACGACGGCGAGGAACTCTGGCAGAAACTGGTGCGCAAACATCCCGGCTTCGTCATGACGCTCAACGGCCATGTGCTCAACGACGGCCTCGCGCGCCTGTCCAGCGAAGGTGACCACGGCAACATCGTACATCAAATGCTGGTCAATTATCAGATGAAACCTCTGGGCGGTGAATCCTTCCTGCGACTGATTGAGTTTCTGCCCGATGGCGAAACCGTGCAGATCAAGGCCTACTCGCCACATTACGACCGGCACAAGACCGATCGCCAGAATCAGTTTGTGTTGAAGTTGAAACCGCCCGTGAAACCCGCCACCAAACGGTGAAGCGGGAGGGAGTGGAGAAGAAAATGGTCGGGGCGGCGAGATTCGAACTCGCGACCTCTTGTACCCGAAACAAGCGCGCTAGCCAGGCTACGCTACGCCCCGACAGTGAAGAGAAATTGCCGTTTACCCATCCGCTTGGCAACCGAAATCTCCGCTCACGGCGTCGCCTGCTCGCTTATTGCCTCCTCCGTCGCCTCAGTGAGCACGGCGATGCCATCTTCCAAAGCCTCGGCAGGAATGGTCAATGGCGGCGCGATCTTCACCGTCTGTCCCCAAGCACCAACGGGTGAAAAGAGCAACAATCCTTTGTGGAAACAGCGCTCGATGATGCCGTGGGCCAGATCGTGCCATGGCTCGCGGGTGCCGGGCTTCACGGCTTGCAGACCGCCCACCAATCCGCGGGCCGTGACGTGTCCAACAACGTCAGGATGCCGGTGCTGAATCTCTCTCAACCCCTGGCGCAGCAGTGGTTCGAGGCGTGCGGCATTGCCGGCCAAATCTTCCTTCACAATTTTCTTCAGATTCGCCAGCGCCGCGGCGCAGCAGACGGGATTCCCCGTGTGCGTGCTGGTCATCGAGCCGGGCGGGAATTGATCCATGATTTCCGCGCGCCCAACGACCGCCGAGAGCGGCAGCGAACTGCTGATCCCCTTGCCGCAGCAAATCAAGTCGGGCGTCACGCCGTAATGTTCAAACGCCCAGAACTTGCCCGTGCGCCCGAAGCCCGCCTGCACTTCGTCGAACACCAAAACAACGTGGTGTTGCTTGCACCATGCAGCGAGCTGGCGGACGTAGTCCACCGGGGCAAAGTCCGGCCCCACGCCCTGATACGTCTCCATCATGACGCCGGCAATGTTTTCGGCGTTCAAGCCGCGTTGCGCGATGCCGTCGAGAAAAACCTCGAAGCTTGTATCCGTCTGCCAGTACCCGTCGGGGAACGGCGCGTTGAGAATGGCCGGGTCTTCGTTGACGATCCATGATTTCTGTCCGGCCATCCCGCCGGCTTGTTGCGCGCCGAGTGTGCGCCCATGGAAGCCGCGTTGAAAACCCACAATGCCAATTTTCTCCCGGCCACCAACTTTGAGGCCGTGCGCGCGACTCAGTTTGATCGCACATTCGGTCGCTTCCGAGCCGGTGGTAAGGAGAAAGACCTTCTGCAAAGCTTCCGGGGCAAGGCTGGCGAGATACTCTGCCAAGTCGGCGCGCTCTTCACTCGGGAAAACATAGTTGTGCAGCAGACCGCTGTTGACCTGGTCAATGATGGCCTGCCGGATTTCCGGCGCGCCGTGCCCGGCGTTCGCAACCAGCACGCCGCTCGACCAGTCCAGCCAGCGATTGCCGTACTTGTCGTAAACAAAAATGTCCTCCGCGCGCTCCCACACCAACGGCGGCTGGCCGCGCATGGATTGCGGCTCGAACTGCCGCAACTTCTCCAGCGTCGGGAGCGAGGCGGGATGCGGCAACGGCGTGACTATGCGGCGGTATTTGCTTTCCACCCGCGCTACATCACGCGGGGTGATGCTGAATTCTTTGCCCATAAAAAAATCCGGCCTTCAGGTGAGCACGA
The DNA here is from genome assembly GCA_014860005.1 of Verrucomicrobiota bacterium. Next base: position 25,230 of record JACZKP010000143.1, read on the forward strand.
GGCTACCCGGATGAAAAGAAGGAACTGCACCACCCGGCACCGGCCTTTGAGGGCCGGATCGGGCTCCGATGTAAATGGTCAGGTGCGTCAACGGCGTGCCGGCTGCGCTGCGCCTGCTGCGTTGGGGCTGCCGAGATAACGGAACAAATCCGCGTCCGCCGGGAGCAACAACGTGCTGCGTTTGCCCAGGAATAGTTCATACGCCTGCAAACTGCGGACGAACGCGTAGAACTCCGAATCCTTGCCATAGGCCTCGGCATAAATGCGCGCCGCGGTGGCGTCGCCTTCGCCGCGGAGCTTTTCGGCATCCTGCTGCGCTTCGGCCAGGACGATGGTGCGTTCCTTGTCGGTTTGGGCTTTCAGTTTGGCCGATTCCTCCTCGCCTTCGCTCCGATAACGTTTGGCTTCGCGTTCGCGTTCGGCCTGCATGCGCTGAAAGACGCTCATCTGGACCTCCTGCGGCAGGTCCGCTCGTTTGATGCGCACGTCCACCACCTCAATGCCAAACTCCTTGGCTTTCTCGCGCGCCGTCTTGGCCACGTTGTCCATGATGATTTCGCGCTTGGTGCCGATTACGACACCAAATTCGTGACTGGCCACCTCGCGGCGCAGTTCGGAAAAGACCAAGTCGTCGAGCCGGGCGCGGGCGCCGGACTCGTCGCGCACAGTCTTGAAGAACTGCAACGGATCAGTGATGCGCCAGCGGGTTACCGGATCGGCCACGAGGCGCTTCTTGTCCTGAGTGAGGTATTCGGCCTTGGGCGCGTCGCTGGAGAGAATGCGGCGATCAAACCGGTTCACGGTCTGGACAAACGGCACCTTGGTGGCAAGGCCGGGTTCCTGGACCGTGCGCTTGTATTCGCCGAATTGCGTGATGATGACCTGCTCGGTCTCGTTGACCTGGAACAAGGCTTGACGGGAAATGATGAAAGCCACGAACAGCAGCAACAAGCCGCCGATGCCAAAGAGTTTTTGTGTCATGAGATAAAGTGGTTGGGGTTAGCGGGTGCGGGGAAGTTCGGTTGTGCCAGCAGGCCGGAGCATCTCGGCGCCGGCCGCGTTCAAGGGAAGCAGCGGCAACAATCGCTGACTCAGGTCGCCACCGACGACGATCTTGTCAATGTCGGGCAGAATTTTCTCGATGGTTTCCAGATGCAGGCGGGCGCGGGTGACGTCCTTGGCTTTTTCATATTCGGCGAGCACGCTGAGAAAACGGGCCGCCTCGCCCGTGGCCAGGAGGACGCGTTGCTCCCGGTAACCCTCGGCTTCCCGCAGAATCTTCTGCGCCTCACCGCGCGCCTTGGGCAGGATGTCGGCCTGATAACCACGCGCCTGGTTGATTAGCTTCTCCCGGTCCTCGCGGGCGCGTACCACGTCGTGGAAGGCGTCACGCACCTGGTCGGGCGGATCAGCCGCCTGTAATTTAAGCTCCGTGATCGCCAGACCGGACTGGTAATCATCCATCAGGCGCTGCACAAAGGCGCGGGTATCCTCCTGCACGCGGGCGCGCTCCTCGATCATCACCTGGTCAATGGTCATGCCGCCGACGACACTGCGTAGGGCGACCTCGGTGGCCCCACGCAGGGTGGACTCCGGGTCGCGCAGGCGGAAGAGATACTTGGAGGGATCGGCGACCCGGTATTGCACCACCATCTGCGCTTCGACAATGTTTTCATCGCCGGTGAGCATCATGGCTTCTTCATTCACCCGCTGGCCGGCACGAAAACCGACTTCGATACGGCGGATTTGCTCCACGCTCACCACATCCACTCGCTGAAAGGGCCACGGATAGCGATAATTCAAGCCCGGCTCGGTGCGGGCCGTTTCCTTGCCGAAGGTGCGGACCACGCCCTTGTGGCCCGGCTCAACGACATAAACGCCAGATGCGAGCCAAAGGAGACCCACGGCCCCAAGAATCACGGGCAGCAGCCTGGACATGTATTGTTTGACCCATTTCTCGCCCTGTTCGAGCATTCGACCGAGTTGCTGATCGAATTGAGGTTGATTGTAACTCATAGTTCTTTCTCCGGGTTGAAGCGGCTGCTCAAGCGAAGGGACGTCCCCATCGCAACAACCGCAATAGTTGCACGAAACTCAAAGTAAAGGCTGCGACATACGTCCACGCCGCCGCGTTCAAGACCTGCCCCACGCCGGCCAGTTCCTGCGCATTGACAAGGCCGCGCTCCCGCAACAACTGGCCCGCGCGCCGGCTGGCGTCAAATTCCAGCGGCAGCGTGACAAGTTGAAACGCCAGCAGCACCAGAAACAATCCCAGCCCGATTAAAATCAACGGCGGCAATTTCAACACCAGTCCGCCGAGGAACAGCGGCAACGCCAGCCGCGCCCCTATCCGTGTGAACGGCACCATCGCCATCCGCATCTGCATCGGCCAGTAAAGCTCCTGATGTTGCAGCGCATGGCCGGCCTCGTGTGCCGCAATGCCCACGGCCGTCAGCGAATTAGTGTCATGCACGTCCGCCGACAACCGCAAGGTGCGCGTCTGCGGGTCGTAATGATCCGTCAGCGCACCGCCAATCCGCTCCACGGGCACGTGCGTCAAACCCGCGGCATCGAGAATCTCGCGGGCCGCCTGGGCGCCGGTGAGCGGACGTTCAGCACAGGGATGTCCGCGCCAGCGATTGTAAACCGACATCAGACGCCATTGGGCCCACAGGGCCACCGCCACCCCAATCATCGCCGCCAAATAGAGTCGAGACATCATCTTGCCAAACCGCGAGCGCGAGAATATGCGCGAATTTCAAAATGATGGCCAGCATTTCCGGCCAGAAAATTGGTTCGAGCTTTTCAGGGTGCGGACCATTTCTTCCGCAGCTTTGCGGCAACTCGTAAGATTGGACGGCTGGCCGCACGGCAAATGACTCCTGTTTGGATTTTCCTTACCAAGTCGCGCACCTGTCGTTATTCCGTCAAAGCTTCCCGCCTCGGCCCAATCGCGCCGCTGCCCTCTGGACAAAACAACACTACCACTGCCGCAACTGATAAAACGATTGAACCTCCACGGCCTTGGTGTCGTGGAAGAACAGGTCGGGCACAATTTCGCTCAATCGCAAAAAGGGCACTGCAAGATCGCTTGCGCGCTGCACTTGAAACACGCGCCCTTCGCCGTTCCACTCCAGCTCCACAACGCCGGTCGCGGCCCGGCGGTTAATACGCGAGAACCGTGGGGCGGCGAACGGCGGCGACGCATCGCTGACGATGAACAGCGCATCCAGGCCGAAGTCGCCCAGGTCTTCAAGTGGCGCAAAACCGCCGAGCAATTCCAGGTTGCGAAACACGACATAACCCTGATCGCTGAGGAGATCCCCCGGCGCATAAAATTCAAAGTTCTGACCGTAAAAGCCTTCTTCGGTGGAGAACCAGACTTCCCCGCTGGGCCAGACCCAGAGGGCGTCCAGTCCATAATCCTTCTTTGAGTCGGCTGGGTTGAATCGGGCGATGAGTTGCTCGTTCGTTTTAATGATCACGCCGCGGCTGGAGAGCAAGTCGCCCCGGCGAATCGAGCTCCCTAACAATTCCGAGAAGAAATCCGCCCGGATGGAAAAATAGATTTCCTCGCGGCTGATCGCGTGCAACGCATCCAAGCCCTGATCCGCCGTCGGCGGCTGAGGGCCGAACGCCCCGATGAGGTCACCGTAGCTGTGCAGGACCTTTCCCCGGTTTGACAGAGCGTCGCCCTCATGTAGCGGACCCAAGGTTTCGCTGAACTCATCCTGCTCCATTGAGAACGCAATTTCGCCACCAGGCAGAATGTCCACCGCGTCCAGGCCCAGGTCGGGCACCACCGGCATGAAACCAAGGCGCGCGGTGAGTTCGTGATTGCGCTTCACCACCCGGCCTGCCGCTGAGAGCAAATCACCCCCCGTGACATAGTTGCTGTCCGGATTCGGAGCGCCGGGATGAAAGCCAGATTTTGTCGAGAACCAAATCTCCAGTAGCGGCGCGGCCGCCAGTTCAAGATGATAAACCTGGGCAATTGTTCCGTTAGTTTGATGCAGTTGGATTTTGATCATTGGCCACGGCCGTTGGACCATGCCGATTTCGTTGGTCAGGTAACACAACGTCTTGTCCGCCCCATTGTCTATCTGAACCTCAAGAAACATCTCTTGAACCACGGCGACTTCCCCGCCCACCCGGTAAGTGCCTTGGCCAGTGACCCTGTAAGTTGGTCCAAGTGGTTCACCAGCCACGAACGATATGTTTTCCAGGGCATACCGGGTGAACAGAGGATGTTCCTCCACCAACCGCAGATCAAACTTGCCGCGCATCGGCACCACGATGGGAAGGCGGTCGCAGATCGGGCAGTCATCCGTTAATTGACTGTCTTGCAACAGGGTGTAGGTCCAGTTGCCGTTGGTGGTCGGCAGCGGCTGGGCCACGGCGCGCTCAATGTCAACGAGCGCAGCGCCCGCCAGGAGCATTCCCGTGACAACCCATCCGCGTCTCCATCGCTTTTTCATATCGCCTCCGACTATTCGAGGCTCTTGCCGTGGCAATCCACCACCCACTCTGGATTCCAGCCCGGCAACGCCACAAATCCATGATTACCAATGCGCCATCTGCGCGTGCCTGTCCACCTCCAATCGCGACCAAAAACCGCACCGGTGCTTTACAGGGGTTTCGCGCTGCAACTCGATGCTCTCGCCGAGTCCTGAAAGGGCTTGCCGTGCCGCTGCCTTCGTGGCCGTCCGCATCACCGAAGTCGCCAGTCTGATTCGAGTGTCAGTCCGAACTCCGGCCCGCATCTTGGCCGTCAGTCAGCCAGTCGAGAGTGAAGCGCGCCAGCACGATTTTCTCGTAGGGGCTTTTCTCCCCTGCCTCATAGAGACAGCCGATGGCTTGACCCGGCAGGCTTACCAGGCAGGAGTAAGCGGATGGCCCGGCCTGGAGTTGTCTGGCCGCAGACCAGGTCTGACCTTCATCCTCGCTGAGCCGGACCGTCATTTTTTCCCGGCGCGTGCTGGCCGGGTTGGAAAACAAGATGATGCCTTTCAGACCGTCGTTTGGCCACGAGTAGCGCCGGATGCTGGCCTGACAGATTGGCTCGATCAACTCCGTCGCGTGGCCCTGATCGGCCCAAGTCAAGCCGCCATCGTGGCTGATGGCTGTCTGCCGCGTACGCTGAGTGCGGTCATAGTTGCGCATATTTAGCATGAGGCGATTGCCGGTCAACTCCACCACTTCACATTCGTTCACCTGATCCCGCGGGGAACTGCCACCCAGTTTCCAAGTCTGCCCGTGGTCATCTGAGAAAATCACGTGCGAAAAGTATCGCTTGGTACCGGCCTCGATGTGATCACAAGGAATGACCAATCGCCCCCGATGCGGCCCGCGCTCAATTTGAATCCCGGCACCCGGCCCGGTCGCATACCAGGTCCAGTTGCTCAGTTTGGTCGTGGCCGTAATTTCCTTTGGTTTGGCCCACGTCTGGCCATCATCAGTCGAATGGGTGACAAATACCCGTCGCGTGTCCCCACTGGTCTGCGCGATGATGCGCGGCTCGGCATCGTCTCCGCGATTCCACGTCAACAGCAGCCAGATTGTGCCAGTCTCACGGTCCACCACTGGACAAGGGTTGCCGCAGGTATTCCCGCCATCGTCCCACACGACGGTCATATCACTCCAGGTGCGCCCGCCATCGGAACTGCGTTTCAACACCAGGTCAATGTCGCCAGTGTCACTGGCAGAATTCTTGCGCCCTTCCGCAAACGCGAGCACCGTGCCGTTCGTCGCGGTGACAATGGCCGGGATGCGATACGTGTGGTAGCCGTCCGTCCCCGAAACGAAAACATCGGTTTGCTGCAATTCAGCCCGCGCCCCACCACTCAAGGTGATCGCCAAGGCCATCAGAGCGGACTGATAACACAGTTTCATGGTCATGCTCGTATTTCGCTTCGATGCAAAACGGTTGCTGCTTGAATCTGCTGTTCTGACATAAGGCGCACCAAGCCAATACAAGAAACGATCAAATCGCAAGAGGAAGTGGTTGGCCGCAGCAGCGGACTGAAATAAAGCTGGGATTGAATGCCACAAGCGGTGGTGGTCATATTACCGCGCCCTTCGCGCTGGATAACCAAGGTATGACCACCGCGGCGGCCGACGCGAGGAAACAAACCAACACCCAACCCGGATTTTTCGCGGACGAACTCTTCATGACTTTGAATAGAGCAAACTGTGCGGTGAAATTAACCGCAAGTCGACTGGCAGGAAGCCCGTGCTTTGCGAGTTGACTGATGGGAAACCCGCATGCTGATTCGAGCATTGTCATCATCCCTGAACCGCTTACTATCTCCGCAAGCAACGCAAGTCTGTAACTGGCCAGTCATTTGTCCATAACATCATGAGCACCTCCGACTCCGGCAAAGTGAATTTTGATTTCACCTTTCATTCTCAAGGCGCTTTGTCCCCACGCGATCCCGACGCGCCACTTCACTTGCTGATCCTCGCGGACTTCAGTGGGCGGGCGCAGCGCAGCTTGCACGAACCGCTTGCGACACGTCGTGTCTTGCGCGTGGACTGCGACAATCTTGAAAGAGTTTTCGCCGGCTTCGGCGCGGCGCTGGACTTGGAGGTGGCCAACGCCAACGCCGGCAAGGTCCGGCTGCGACTTGAATCGCTGGACGATTTTCACCCGGATCGGTTGCTGAAACAACTTCCAGGCCTGGCGGAATTGTTGTCTGCCCGCCGGTTGCTGCAATCGCCATCCACCGCAATCCAAGGTACGGAAAAAGTGGCAGCGCTGTTAAAAACCACGACACCGTCCCCCGAGCAAACCGGCGCACCGGCAGGCGCTGACAAGACAGAATCGGAATCCAACGCGGAAACCCTGACTCGATTGCTGGGCAACGCTCCCGCTGGCCCGCAAGGACCCGCCGCCAAGCCTGGAAGAACGCTCAATGCCACCGCGTTGATCCGGCAAATTGTTGGCGACAGCAACGTCGTCCCGGCTGCGCCGGCGGGAATCGCCGGCTTGCTGGCCGCAGCGGACTTGGAGTTGTCGTCCCAATTGCGCGCGGTTCTACATCAGCCCACTTTTCAATGCCTGGAAGCGGCCTGGCGCGGGCTGGATTTTCTGGTTCGCCGACTGCCGGACGAGGAACAGCTAAAGCTCCTTGTCCTCGACGCCTCCTTGGAAGAACTGGCCGCTGACCCGGATGGACTTCATCGCCTGCTGCGCGACGCACCGCCCGCAGTGATGGTGGCGGATTACTTTTTTGGATCGAACGAAACGGACCTCAATGCGCTCGCCGGCTTGGGAAAACTGTGTGCTTCCTTGCATTGCGCGCTTCTCGGGGGTGCGCATCCTCAGCTTGTCGGCTGTGACAATTTCGCTCCGCATCCCGATCCAGACGACTGGCGTCAGGCGTTGCCTGAAACCTTGAAGGTCGCGTGGCAAGCATTGCGCACTTCATCGCAAGCGCAGCATGTCTCATTGTCATTACCCCGCTTCCTGATCCGTCAACCTTACGGAGCGAAAAGCGATCCCATCGAATCATTCGAGTTCGAGGAAATTCCCGCGCCATACCTTCATGAGAATTTTCTCTGGGCGAACTCCGCGTTTCTCTCCGCCTATCTGCTCGCGGAAGCATTCTTAGCCGAAGGCCGGCAAGATGATTCAACCGCAGCCGGTGTGGTTGGTGAGTTGCCGGTGTTTCGATACACGATGGAAGGCGAAACCACCATCAAACCGTGCGCGGAAGCCTGGCTGACTGATCGCGCGGCCAATGTGATCCTGCAACACGGCCTGACGCCCTGTCTCTCGATCAAAGGCCGCGATGCCGTGCGCGTGGTGGGAATTCAATCCATTTCGTCCCTAACAAAACCGCTGGCGTTAACAAGCTGATGTTTGCCTTATGAAGGGGCGCAATCGAAATCTGCATGTGGCTGGAATGTTTGCTTAGACGGGCTGACCCAATTCGACGTGCGCGAGTTCTCCACCTTCATCCTTGCGTCCTCCGATAAGCATCACGCTGCCGTCCGGGAGCAGCACTGCGGTGTGATCATGCCGGGCGCGGACCAAGACTCCCCCCTCGCTCACCGAACCATCTTTCGGGCAAAGAATCTCCGCCAACGTAACGGAACGCCGGTTGGTTTCCCAACTGTAGTCAATCGAGGTTTCGTAACCGCCTGTGACCAGCACGCGACCGTCGCGCAACAGGGTAAGCACCGCATTGATTCTTCCCTGCTTCAGCGACGCAGGACGAGGACGTCCCCGCAATGGCCGCAATTGCACCCGGGAAAGCTCAGTTTCACGTTTGCCAAATGGCTTGCCCCCTTTCCACTCCGCACCGCCAACGGTCAGGCGGGCACCGTCAGGCAGGGAGATCGTGCCGGGGGAACCCGGCCCGGTCAGTTGGGTGACCCGCCTCCATTTCCGTGTGATCGCGTCCCAACGTTGTCCTCTGACGCCAACGAGCATTCCCTGAGAGTCAACGAGGTTATTGGCTAGACTCCACCGGTTCCGCTCCGGATCCCATACCTCGACTGCCGCAACTTCCCGCAACTCGTAGCGCGGGTCGTAAACCTTGACGTGACCATGCGCCACGAGCACGCGCCCGTCTTCCAAAACCAGCGCAACGGGGTTGGCCCGAGGATATTGCAAGGGCGCACTGGCCCGCCACGAGAAAGCCGGCATGATCAGTCTTCCGGAAATGGGTTGATGGGGCTGCCGTCCGGAAGTTCCAGCAATTCCCGCTCGCCACCCGCCAATGATTGTGGCTGAAGATCTCCCTTCAAACCCAGGAACGGACATTTGCCACCGGTGGTTCGGCCGAGCACTTTCTCCCCACCCGGTTCCAGCCAGAATAGTTTGTCCCCGGCAATCCATCGCTCCAATTCAAAATCCCAAGGATCATTGGCGATCAACCACGATTGTGAACCCTCGTCGTTGTCGAACCACAACTCCTGACGCAGCCAGGGTTGGTGTAGATCCTCGGCCGCGAACTCGGTCGCAGACCAGTAGGAAACCGGGTAAGCAACGTCACCGGTGATCAATTCCAGACGCGACACAACGGCCACCATTCCCGGCATGGCCAGCAACCGCGGCACCACAAACGGAACTTCCGGCCCAGGAATGACCTCATCAGTGGCTTCGGCAGGGAGACGGCCGTGGAGATTTAACGCCCCAAGCAAAACGCGAAATGCCGCCGGTGGTTTGGGCTCATCAATTTCAAACGGACAGTCCTTCCACCACCACGGTCCATCCAGACCATAAGGATCAAAAGAGCATTTCAACGGCGCGCCGGTGAAGGGACACGCTCCCATGATCACGCGCGGCAGCCGGTCACCATACTCCGCGAGTAGCTGATAACACGCTTCGTTCAGTCGGGCCGCCGCTCTGCCGGTCGGCGCTTCGGCATCGTTGAGTGGAAACAGTCTCCCCTCAAGTTCCCGCAGCCGTCCAAGCAGGTTGTTGCGCTCGTTTCGGGTCAGGAGCATGAATGAACTCCTTTCACTCGGCACAACCCTTGCATTTCAGCGCGTCAATCACCGCCGCCTTGTCCTCCAGCGAAATCACGGTCTTGCCGCACACCACGGCAAGCGGTGAGTCAATCACATCCATGGGCTTGCGCTGCGGATCAAAGATCACGCTCTTGTCCGCCGGCAGTTTGCCCTGCAAAACGCCTTTGACCTGCGTGTTCATGTCGAACTTGTCGGCGCCGGGTTTCAATTCATGCTTGGTGGGTTTCCACTGGGCCTGCGGGCCGTGCTGGATGGCGTCCCATTTCAGTTTCTTGTTCAACGTCCGCTTGAATCTGGCAAAGCTTTTGCCGGTAACCTTCCCGCACTTGCCTTTGCCCCGCAGCACTTCAAACAAGTCATAGTCACCACTCATCCACTTGCCGGTATAACTCGCCCCCACCTGCCGGCCGCCGCCCTTGACCGGCTGGATCATCGTTTCCCCGTGCGGCTTGCCGATGATGCCGATGAAATCCTTGGGGTCGCGGCTGTAGAATTTGTTCGTCGCCTCCAACGCCACGACCGGGGGTTGCAGTGAATGCTCGGCCTTGGACATTTTCTTGAAATGCTTGTCCAGCCAGGCCTTGACCTTGGGAAGGTGATCCTCAGTGATGGTGGTGCCGGAAAGACAACTGTGCGGCTTGGGCTGGTGTTTTAGCCGAATCCATTTTTCGCACTGCTTCTTGGTCTTGCGGAAGTAAACCACCATGCACAAGTCATCGGTTACTTGTTGAATTACCGGACGATGTTCGCTGATAATGCCGCATTCGCCCCAGGAAGTATTCTGTTTCTTCTGCTCCTGCTTCTTCTCATTCGTATTCTTGCAAGGCTTGGTCCGGTTGGGAATCACGACAAGCGGCGGTTGAACCAGCGCCGGGTTGACGGTATTGGCGGGATTGCCGCAATTAGTCTGCATCGGGTCGGTCAACCGGAACACGTTCTTCCCGTCCACCTTCACGTCGAACGACGCGTTGATCGGCACCGCCTTACCCTTAATCCTGTTGGACACCACGCCCATGGCGCTGCCTGCCTCGTCTCCGGTGCTCATCTTGAAGTTCGAGGATTTCAGCATGATCGGGTTGCCGTCCACCTTGACGGTGCTGGACCCGTCAGCCGTGTCACTGGATTGCGCAATGTTGGGATACGGGATCGGAACCGGGCCAGCCGGCGAAGGCGTTTTGCACACGTCGGGAAACGACATGGCGATACCGCTACTGCCGGCGTGAACCACGGTGAGGTTGTTAACATTTACGGTTGCAGGCATGATGTGATTTAGGAGTTCGTACCAATAATTGAGGCAGCACGCGGGCTGGTATCGGAGGCACCCCAGACCAGCACTTGACTGGTGCCAGCGTAACCCTTCCGCAAGCTTTCGACTGCCCACAAGCAATTAAGGATTCCGCTCGCAGCGCCGATATCACCCATGCAATCGGCGGGATGCCAAAATTCATCGCTCGGCGCTTTACCCTCCCGCCATCGCAAGTCACCCAAGGCTCGGATCAGAGCCAGTCCCCATTCCAAAGCACGGTAACGATTGCCGTTCAAATCACAAATGACCAAGGGACGGTCCTTCAAGTGTGGCGTGGCGGCACGAGCAGACCGGATGGCGGCGGTCAGTCCTTCCCCGCGGTTGGGCTGTTCAGTTCCGGCAGTTGGTTCTTCCGCAGTGCCGGTCGAGAGCAGGCGAGCAAAGATACGGCCCGACACCGGACGTTTTTCCAATGCGATAAACGCCGCAGCCTCGCCCGGATAAATACCCTCGGGATTATCATCTGCATCCCGAAGCTGACCGGCCTCGGTCAGGGATTCGTAAACGGAGGGACGTAATAAGGAATCCACGCCACCTACCAAGGCTCCGGCAATCCGGTTCGAGGCAATTTCTGCAACCGCACGATGCAGCGCCACCAACGCAGATGCGCGACCACAGTTGATGACCTCGCCACTGCTGGGCCGCCACGACGGAAAACTGTCAACCAAGCCTCGGAGCAATTCCTTCCCTGATTCGGCCTCCGCCAGACCAATAAACAAACCCCAGTTCGGCGGCGGGTTCACGCCACGCCCGGTGCCGGACCACGCCTCGTGTGCAGCCGGCACCGCCAACGCGACCAAGCGAGCCGGGCCATCCGGAATGAATAGTTCGGCTGGCGACGGTGGCTCGATTTCAAAATGTTCATGGCCAGGCCATTCCTCCACTTCAGGACCGCCGCGCAGCCATTCCAAAGGAACGCGCCCCCCGGTCGCCGGCCCGATACCACCAAACTCCGCTTCCACCTGGCTGCTAGCCACCGTCCCCATTCGCGCGACCCCGGCCCGCAGGGCGGCGCACGTTGCCTGCGCCGAAAGCCCCACCGGAGTCACCGCTCCCACACCGGTAATGGAAAGTTCGCCGCTCATGTTTGTTCTGAAGTCAGCCGCGCTTCGATTCGACTGATCTGTCTGAGCCGGCGATGAACATTCAAGCCGGCTTTCCACAAGAGCGTCAGTTTCATGGCATCAGTGTTGATCAGCACTGTGTTGAGATACATGCCAACGGCCTGGTGAACTGTTCCGAAGCATACCGTGACAATCGGCTCGATGTCCGGCAGAGTAAACAGGACTCTTCCGCCTCGCGTGCAACCAATAACCTCCACGGGCACGCCGCGCTTTAGATAACCACGCGCAATCAAGTCAGGATGCGCGGCGCTATAATGACGGTCATCAAAATCCTGCGGCAGCAAAGGCATACGATCGTCCTGCCATTTTTGATCATAGGTGCCCAGGTAACGGGCGCGCGGCGCCCAATCGCGCCCTAGGAAACCAAATCCTTGGGGCGACACTCCTCCACCGGGTCGTTTGAGCAGGTTCTCGGGGTCCTCGATTTGCGGCAGCAGCGTGTCGGCAAATTGCAGTTCGGATTTGCCCGAGCGGAAGCCGCGGCCTACTGGATTGCGGGGTTCGCTGGCATGGTCCTTTGGGTTTTTTGCTGAAAGATCCGTACCACCGTACGCATTTTCATAAACCAACGGCACTCGGTCAAAAGGCTTGGGACGCGAAATCGAGAAACCGATCAGCGACTTCTGCCAGTGCCGTTCACCGAAAACCTGAACCAACTTTGATACCGGGCCAACTCGCAATCCCACGTCCATGCTCGTAGTACCGGGCTGAGGTGCCACCGCACTGCCAATCAAAGCCACATCCGTTGCCAATTTCGGTATTCCTAATTCGGCTTCATGCCGGATGCTGCTCTGGCCAGGCTCTCCGTAAAATTCATCGGCGGCGCGAATTGCATCCTGCGGTGCGGCAACTTCCAGCTTCCCCTTCTCCGAAATGGAGTATGTGGCCTTAGACGCTACGATCAGAAACTCTGCTGCTTGCATGTCCAGCAACACTGTGTGGGCCAGTTGAAAGGGAGTCTGATTATCGAGGTGCATCGGCCTATTCTCCAGGAATCGCAACGAATGTTGGCTCACCAGCGAAAAACCCATCCGGCACCTCGCGACGCAGAGCCGGGGCATCTGCGATCTCCCCTCCAAGCGACCGTCGCCAAAGGAACTCCATCGGTTCATCGGCGGGATCCCCCTGCCAGGGAAATCGCACACCACGCAAACGGCGCTCCCGAGAATCCAGCTTGGCTCGGATTTCCCCCCAGTGGCGTCGGGCGAGCGAGTCATTCTTGGCTAAGTCCTGGGTTGCGTGTGGCAAAGAAATTCTTCCCGTCAGAGACTCGAAAGCAACTTTGGCAACGGCACCAATTTCAGCGGCCTCGTCATCGAGCAAGTCCAACAAGACTTCAGCGAATTCTGGAATGGCTAGTTCGCGAAGCGCCTCAATCACGGCGTTAATAGTCCTCTTCTGAGTCGCCAGTGAAACAAGTAGCTGCCCGTCGCTGTGATCGCCGAACAGTCCCAAGACCCTCACCGCGAACTGATCAATCTCCCCTTCCCTTGCCGCCGTCCGGCAGCGACTGAGGGCATCGTGGGGGCGCTGGAGCGCCACCCGCCACAGTGCCGCGCGGCGTACAGACACGTTCTCATCCTCCAGCAATCGCGCAACCACCGCGGGCCAGTCAGCATGCCGGGCAAGAGCGAAACGCACTTCCGGTCCAGGAACGCTGACGAGCTTCGAGGCGATCTCCGACGTGAGCAAGCCGTGCCATCCCCAGGCATCCACGACAATTGACAGCATCGGGTCGGGCAGTTTCTCGATTGAACCGGTGGGCAAAATGCGTTGGACCACTTCGCGCGGAATTTGACGAAAGGTTTCCTTCCACGCGCACACTGAATCCGCAGCCACCGCCTCCAACCTTTTGTTCACCCCCGACGCGCTGGGTTCACCCAACTCAAGCCACACGCGACCAGCGGCATGAACCAGCCAGGGATCGTCCGCTTCCAAGAACTTCTCGCACAGTTTTATACTTGCCGCCCCGCCCACGCGCAAACCGTCCAGATGCGCTTCAATGCGTTCGGCATGCTGGCGCACTCTCCGTAGCGGCACTTCTCCGGAAAACAACAGCTTCCTGCGCTGGATGGACAGGTGCGCCAACTCCTCGAGATGCTCTTCGAGAATATCGGGAATCGCCGGTCGGCCCACCGGCGGCTCAGCCACATTGGTTTCGCGTTCAGCCACGGGTGACTCGGGACAAACCCGGTTGATCAGTTTATGTCCACGGTTGCGCCCTTGATTCTGACCGGCCCGCTGGAACTGGTCACCACGTGGGTGCCCTTCAAAATCACGCGCCCACTCTGCCGCAGCACAATACTCGCGTTGCCGCATTTTAATTCAATCTCATGCCCGGCGGTCAGCCTGACCGTCTCGCCTTCCACAGTAACCTCAAGTTGTCCAGCAGCAGCCTCGCGGGCGGACGCAGCGATGCGCTCACGCAATAGGCTGATCAAAACCAGCCGGGAGGGACTCTCATTGGTGCGAACTGCTAGAGCACGCTGATGATTGCGAGCGGCGGGCACCAGCACTCCATCCGACAAAGCAGTGCCAATAATTACCGGTTCTGCCGGCCCTACCCCGGGCTCGGCAACAAACAGAATCCGGCCCTCCTCGTCAATCCCATCCAGATGACCGGTGATGATCTGCGCCATTTCCCGGTTGTTGCCGCCCACCGGAGATTCAAACATTCCACGCATCCACTCGGCAGTATCGTTATTCAGGCCAATCGCAGGTGTCGCGGCAGCATTATCCGCTTCAAAAACGACCGTTTGTCCGCCAATCGCGCGTGCTTCGCTTACCGTGGCTGGTTTCCTTTTCATCAAAATCACCTAATTTGCAGCAATCTTGCTGCCCTTCAAGATCATGTCTCCCGACGCTTTAGCATTGATCTTGCCTGAACCCTCCAAGGTCAGGTCTTTGCCCTTGATCTGAATCGTGCCATCCTTCTTCATGGTAATGCTCGCACTGCCGGTCTTCAGCGTGATGTCATCAGCCGCTTCCAGAACAAAGCTTTTTCCCACCTTGATGGCCTGACTCTTCTCGATTGTCTGCTGGAGGTTTCCGCCAACGGACAACGTTTCGTCCTTGGCGACCGTTTGGGTGCGCTTGCCCCCGACATCAATGGTTTCGTCCGCCTCAACGCTTACCGAGCGCTTCGCCCCCACGGACAAATCTTCATTCTTGCCGATTGAGGTGGTGCGGTTTTCATCAATGGTAATCGTTTCGTTCTTGTTCACCGTCTCTGCACGGTTGCCGTGGATGGTGATGGACTCATCGTTGTCCACAGTCTCACTTCGATCATGCTTAACGTGGGTCGTCTCGTCATTGTCAATGGTCTTCACACGGTCGTGGCCGACCCAGTGAGTCTCGTCATTTTCAACTTCAATATCTTGATCCTTCTCCGCATGAATGAAGAGCTGTTCCTCGCCTTTTTTGTCCTCAAAGCGGATTTCGTTGAAGTTGGGGGTGCTTGCGCCCTTGGATGAGCGGCTCTTGATGCCGCTTTGCGTCTTGTTGGCTGGCAACTCGTAGGGCGGTACCTGGTCGGCGTTGTAAACGCGACCGGTGATGATCGGACGATCCGGGTCGCCCTCCAAGAATTCGATAATGACTTCCTGCCCCATGCGCGGGATGTGAATGGCACCCCATTCCTTCCCAGCCCAGTATTGGGAAACCCGCACCCAGCAGGAGGAGTTCTCGTCGGCTTTGCCATAGCGGTCCCAGTGGAACTGCACTTTTACCCGCGCGTGTTCGTCCGTGTAAATTTCCTCACCGGAAGGGCCGGAGACAATCGCGGTTTGCGGTCCTTGCACAATGGGTTTGGGGGTCTTTCGCGCCGCGCGAAAAACCTGCTGCGAGTCAATGGCTGTAAAACTACAGGAGAAGAATTCACCTTCGCCTTCGGCGCCGCCGCTCGCAAACTCACCCGCGTCCACACGCAACGAAACTCCGGTAATCAAGTATTCGCGGTTCTGATCACTTCGCGGATGGTTTTTGAGTTTGAAGGTGTTACCGGCCGCCAGGCCGCGGGCGCTGGCCTGACCGCGCAGAAGTTCGTGTTGCGCCTGCAATTCGTGGAGGCGCACGTCCGCCAGCCGCTCGCCTTCGCCCTGCTCGAGGTACTCACCAGGGTAGTCGTAAATCTCGAACTTCGCCTGCCCATGCTGACGGGTCACACTGGTGGAGGCGCGCAACGAAGCCTT
This sequence comes from Verrucomicrobiota bacterium, assembly GCA_014860005.1. The sequence goes on from JACZKP010000143.1 coordinate 41,330, forward strand.
GGGCTTCTTGAAGTCGAAATCGTTCAGCGCGTAAGCCCCCGGCTGCACTTCCTGCACCACAGTCCAGTCGGTGACCGCTTCCCGTCCGCCCGCGCCTCGTTCCAGTTCGTAATAGGCCACCTCCTCATACCCCTCAAACGGCTTGTGCGCGCTGATGGAATCCGCCAACACCAGCATGTGCTTGCCGTCTTCGTGAGTGAAGAAATAGTAAATGCCTTCCTGTTCCATCAACCGGCTGACGAAATTAAAATCCGTTTCCCGGTATTGGACGCAGTACTCCTTTTTCTCGTAACTGCCGGAAAGCTTGAGTTGGTAGTCGTCAAAGCCGTGGCCTTTGAACACCTCCTCAATGATCTCCGGGACGGATTTTTCCTGAAAAATGCGGCAGTCGGACGTGCGGGTGAGCAGCCAAAGCCACGGGACAAGGGTCGCCCGGTAACGGGCGTAACCACCCTGATTGGGCACTTGCACGAGGCGGCTGACAAACCCATTGAAGTAACGCTTGCTGTTCTGTCCGACTTCCAGCCGGATGGTGGCTGGATGCCCCACGATCTTGTCGAAGCCAATCTCCCCGTCCTCGCTGACGAGTTCCGCTTCTATTTCAAACAACCGGCTAAGTTGCTCCTGGACGGAAACGGACTGCGCCGCCAACGCCTCGGGACCGAGGGCGGTGTTGATCCCCAACAAACGGCTTTCCTGTTTTGGTGGCATGGCTTTAGGCTTCGTGTGAACGAATAACAGAATCTGACGCTTGGAGCAAATTCATTCTTGGCCCGATCGTTGCCTCGCCCCTTCGCTGACCCCGAAACTCCAGTTGGCCAACCGGCTTGGATTTCATGGTTTGAAACCCAACCGGCCTCAATCAAACGCGAAAGCAAAGTTCCCGTCCTTCACCTCCACATGCACCCGCTTGATTTCGCTGCCGGCGGCGAGGCGCGACAGGAACTCGCGACCGATTTCGGGCAGCATGGTGTTAGTGATGAGCGCGTCCACCATACGGGCGCCGCGTTCGAGTTCGGTACACCGCTGGCCGATCAATTCCGGCACCGACTCATCGAAACTGAAGGGCACCTTGTGGTTTTCCTTCACGCGCTTCTCTACGCGGGCAAGGTTCAGTTTGATGATGCGCCGCAACACTTCCTTGCTGATGGGGTAGTAAGGCACGACCACGAGACGATTGAGCAGCGCGTCGGGAAACACCTTTGTCAGCGGCGTGCGCATGGCCTTCTCCAGTCCCTCAGCATTGGGCATCAACTCCGGGTCCTTGCATAGGTTGATGATCACATCCTGCGCGGCGTTGCTCGTCAGGATGATGATCGTGTTTTTGAAATCTATGTATTTTCCCTCGGCGTCCTCCATCCAACCCTTGTCGAACACCTGGAAGAAAATCTCGTGAACGTCCGAGTGCGCCTTCTCCACCTCGTCGAGCAGGACAACGCTGTAGGGACGGCGGCGCACGGCTTCGGTGAGAATCCCGCCCTCGCCGTAACCCACGTAGCCCGGCGGTGATCCCTTGAGGGTACTGACGGTGTGGGCTTCCTGGAACTCGCTCATGTTGATCGAGATCAGGTTTTGTTCGCCGCCATAGAGTGCCTCGGCCAAAGTCAGCGCGGTTTCCGTTTTACCCGTGCCGCTGGGACCGACGAGCATGAACACCCCGATGGGGCGATTGGGATTATCGAGCCGTGCGCGACTTGTCTGGACACGACGCGAGATCAAGTCCAAAGCGTGACGCTGACCGATGACCCGGCGTTCCAGGATATCCGCAAGCTTGAGCACCTGCTCGATCTCATTCTTCACCATGCGGCCCACGGGAATCCCGGTCCAGTCCGCCACCACGGCCGCGATGGCATTGGCATCCACACTGGGAAATACCAGCGGGGACTCGCCTTGAAACTCTTTGAGCTTGCCCTGGAGTTCCTTCAATTCCGCAAGCAGCTTGTCGCGCTCCTCGGGAGTGATGGCGTCCTTGGGATCCGCCGGTTTCATTTCGTTTGGCTGGGCTTCGATGGTGCTGCCAGCGGCGCGCAATTTGGCGCGCAGGTCAAGGATTTTGCCGACGAGTTCCTTTTCCTCGTTCCAGTGCTTTTCCAGTCCGACGAGGGCTTCCGTTTCCTGTAGCCTTTGGGCGTTAATTTCCGCAACGCGTGCCTGGTGATCCAGACCCGTGGCCGTCTCGCGGCCCAGAATCTCCAACTCGGTGTCAAGTGACTGGATGCGACGGCGGCAGTCGTCCACTTCCGGCGGCACCGCGTGCTGGCTCACAGCCACACGCGCAGCCGCAGTGTCAATGAGACTCACCGCCTTGTCGGGCAACTGCCGTCCGGCAATGTAACGATGTGACAGGCGGACTGCCGCGTCTATCGCCTCGTCGAGCACCTGCACCTTGTGATGCTTTTCAAAGGGCACCATGACGGCGCGCATCATTTGAATGCACTTCGCTTCGCCGGGTTCCTCCACCTTGACGACCTGAAACCGCCGGGTCAGCGCCGGATCTTTTTCGATGTGCCGCTTGTATTCATCCCAGGTTGTGGCGGCAATGGTGCGCAAAGTGCCGCGGGCCAGCGCCGGCTTGAGCAAATTCGCGGCATCGCTGGCGCCACTGCCGCCCGCGCCCATCAACGTGTGAGCTTCGTCAATGAACAGAATCACCGGTTTGGGAGAATTCTGAATTTCGTCAATGACCCCACGGAGCCGCTGTTCAAATTCGCCCTTCATGCTCGCGCCGGCCTGAAGCAATCCCACGTCGAGCGACCGCACGCTGACCTCTTTGAGCGCGGGAGGAACGTCACCCGCCAGGATACGATGAACGAAGCCTTCGACCACGGCGGTTTTGCCCACGCCCGCTTCGCCGGTCAGGATCGGGTTGTTCTGCCGGCGGCGCATCAGAATATCCACGCACTGGCGGATTTCCTCGTCACGGCCAATGATGGGATCAATCTCGCCTTTGCGCGCCTTCTCGGTCAGGTCCACGGTAAAGCGTTTGAGCGCCTCCTGTTTGCCCATTTCGGCGGGCGGAATGGCCCCGCTCGTTTCGCCCGGCTCGGCGCCGGCCGATATTCGCGTGCCGTCGCTGGCCTGCATGGCGTCTTCGGGCGAGCCGCCCACGATGCGCGCGTAATCGTCGGTGAGTTGCTCCAGTTTGATCTTGGCGAACTCCCGCGAGAGGCCCACGAACACATTTTTCAGCGAGTCGGTCTTCAGGAACGCGACGATGAGGTGGCCGGTGCGAACCTGGTATTCGCCAAAGAGGAGGGTGGAAAACAGATACGCCTGCTGGAGCGCGCCTTCGATGTGCGGTGAGAAATCGCTGATGGATGTGGCGCCGCGAGGCAGGCGATCCAGCGCGGCCACCAGATCGGTGGCCAGACGCGACGTATCCAGGTTGAAATGCTTGATGATGCGCAACACGTCGGAGTCCTGTTGCTGCAACAACTGGTGAAACCAATGCACGGTTTCGACGTAGGGATTGCCGCGCATCTTGCAGAAGATGGTGGCCGCCTCGATGGATTTGTATCCAATTGGATTGAGTTTGCCGAACAGAGTGGAGCGTTTGATGTCAGCCATAAGAGCAGTCCAGAGTTGCGCAGGGTGGATTGGTTTTAGATGGGTCGTTCAGTTCATTGATTGCCGGGCGGCGTGATCCAACCCGCAGTATGGCCTCGCCGCCGTGCCGCCACGCAGGGCAACGCCACCCGGAAAAAAGCGATGGCAGGCGTTGGATTTTCATAAGCCATTGGATGGATTCAGGATCAAGTCTTCCGCGTCCTTGTCAAAGAGTTTTGTTCCCAGCCAGGTTGTCCACCCCAACCGGCCATAGCGGCCCAAATGAGTCTGCGGAACGTCCTCCCGACGCAGCACCAATTGCACATCCCAGGAATACTGTTCGCCCGCGTAATAACGAACCCAATCGCATAGCCGCCGGAACGAAGCCCCGCTGGGCAGCAAACGCTCGAAATCCGCGAGTTTCATCGGTCCGAGTCGCAGGCGGAAATGAAGCTGACAGGTCCACACCCGGCTGCCCACGATGGCTGCGACGCCCAGTGTGCCGGTGCCAGGGGTGCCCCCCAGACGACAATCAGAACCGGGCGGGAGTTTCAGCCAGCGACCCACGAAAGTCTGCAGCTCAGTGCGGACGCAGAAGAAATCCTGAATGATCGCTTCCAGTCCTTCGGCGTTGCGGGTTTGTTGCACGAGTCTTCCGGCAAAATAAAGTTTGGCCCGATCCGGCACACTGTCGCGCTCCAGCAAGCTGTCCATGCCCAGGCCGGCAACTCCACCGACGAAATTTGACCAATGCTGATCATCCCGCCGGTCGAAGTCCACGGTCTTTTGCGCGTCCGCCCAGGCGCGGAAGAAGAAGGACAGCAGCCGGTGGTGAAAGACGTTGCAGAAGGCGGCAAACGTGCCATCACCGTGATGCATGATGCGCTCGCGCGCGTATTCCGTCAGACAGAGCGGCAGCGGGCCGTTGGGCCCAAACAAGCCAAAGTGGCGGGCGTAAAAGAC
>JACZKP010000144.1 GCA_014860005.1 Verrucomicrobiota bacterium
CCCAATTTTGCCGAAGGCTTCGGCGTCTTCGGGGCCGGCGGCGTCAAAGATTTTTTCTTTGGCCGCGATGATTTCTTCGCGGCGTGTGGTGAGTTCCTTTTTGCGCGCTTCGATCTGGTCAGCGCGGGCAAGGAATTGCAGGAGGGTGTTGGTCATGGTGTGGTGTCGGGGGAACTGCGTTTAACAATGGTTGATTTGTGGTCCGAGAGGATGGCTGACGCAAAGTCGAGGGGTAGGGCGGTGAGTGCGCGCCGCCACACCTGGGCCGCTTGCGCGCGTTGCCCACGATCCAGTTCCGGCCAGAGCTTGCCGGCGCGCTCGAAGGATTTGGCGATGACGCAAAGCTTTTCGATGGGAGTCTTTCGGCCGGGGCTTTTGCTGGGGCGGCTCGGTGCGGGCTTGGGAATTGCGGCAAGAATCTGGGCAAGCCCCAGCTCCCCGGTGAGCAACTTTGCCTCCCATTGCTTTTTCAAATCTTCGCGTTCCGTGAATATCTTGTGCAGGCGGATGGCGTCGCTCAGCAGTCGCTCCGAAACACCCCATCCCCTGGCAACAGCCTTGAGTTGCGGTGTCGAAACGCAATCATTGCGATTCGGGGAATTTTTGAGGTTGGCCAAGCGGCGCTGGGCGCCGCCGCCGATGAGGTCCGGGGTGAGCCGCAGCGCAATGTAAGCCGCCGCGCCGCGCGTAATCGTTTTCCGTGAAAACAAGGTAGTTTTAATTATGGAGGCAGCATCGTGATCGGGCCGAATAACCACAGGCGCCCGATGAATTTTTAATGCACGGCAGGCACGTAACCGCCAACCCCCATCCATTACCTGTCCACAGGGAGTCACGACCAAAGGCTGCAAAACACCGAAGATTTTGACGCTCTTCAGAAAAGCCTTCCATCCTTCAGATTTCACGTCCGGGGCCGGGATCTGGGCTTGAAGGGGATGAAGGTTCAGCGCAGACACGTCCGCAAAAGTACCGTGATCCTGGCCCTTGTGGCTTGGCGCGCCGACGAACTGCAAAGAACTCGCGGTGCTGGCAATGTCAGGCTGGGCGTCGGCGTTCATCGGGGTTTGTTGGTGGTTGCGCCGCGCAGGCGGATCAAATCTTGATACAGGGCGAAGAGAACCGGGTTATTCACTTTCCCAGACAACACGCGCCACAAAGTACTGCGATGGCAACCCAGCGTCCGGGCGTCGCGGGCGACGTCGCGATGCTCACCGGCACGCTTGCGGCGGCGCCAGGTTTGATTGCCCGCTGTTGTTTTATCGTGCATCCGTTGTCGGTAGTGTCATTGTTTTTATGGTGCGTTGCCGTTCCAACTGTTGCATGTATAGACCACAACAGCGTTCCATGTCAAGCGCCTGCTTGCAATTCTTTCCCGCAAAGGTTTTCTGTGTCCTGAGTGAAGAATGACTTGGAGTTTAATAAAGAAGCCTTGGGCGCGGCATTGCGTGAAAGGAGGGAGTATCTCAACCTTTCGCTTCGTGAGCTCGCGCGTGCTTCTGGTGTCTCTCACTCACAGATCCTGCGTATTGAGTCGGGGGAATTCGACTGTTTGATTTCGTCCTATGTGCGCTTGTGCGGCGCAATGGGGATCAATTCTTGTGAGCTACTGGAGCGGTGCATTATGCCAGACACTGGAATTTACCAAGTCGCACTGGAGGCGGAACTGCGTAAGACCTGCTCAGTCATGCCTCAGTTGCCCGATGCCAAGCGTTCCGCATTGGCAGATTTGGTTTTTGGGGGCTGCAACATCCTTGTCTACCTCCTACACAGCCAAAATCCGGTCGGGCTTGCCAAGGAATTTGATTATCCAAGTGAAGCCCTGAAGTCCAAGTTTTGCGGCTTTGCTGCGCGGGTTGCTGTCAAAATGGACCCGCGGACGCGTCGCGAGTTCATTCGCCAACTTCAGACGACTCCTGTTGCTACTTTTGCCAGATACTTTTCCTTCCCGTCTGATGATGAAGTGACGGCACACATGCAGGTTGCCAAGACCCCAGCGGCAAACCGGTTCTATCCATGGCTTCAGTTTCTTCAGCCCGAATCTTTGGCTGAGTATCGTCGTGAGGACAGAGAGTGGCTGGAGAGGGAGTTCGCAGAGCGTAAAAAGGAGTTGACGGAAACGTCAGGCTCGTTTAGTAGTGAGGGCGTGAAAGTGAAACCGCAATGGCCGGACCTTAAGCGACGGCTTCAGAAAGCGACGACGGCAATCGGGGCGAAGACCACGCTGGCAAAAGTGCTGGATGTGGACCCAACGCAGATATCGCAGTGGCTTTCGGAATCGAAGAGTGCGAGAGAGCCAGGTGCGGAGTACGCGCTACAGATGCTTCAATGGGTCGAGCTTCAGGAGCGCAAACCAACCTGACCCAAAAACAAATGCGGCCGCGCAGTGCTATGAACACGACGCGGCCAAGAACCCAAACAGGAGTCACAAATGAAAATGCAGAAACCAGTCCAAGTTCGTGCGAAGAATAATCAACGACGCGGCGGAAAGCAAGCAGCCAAGGAAACCGCGCCCCCCGTTGTTTTTGCTTACAAACGGCGCGGTGCGCGCGGGGCGTTGTCCATCACTCACAATGGCCGGAAGTGCGCGCAAGTGCCGTTTGATTCGGCGATGACGGAGTACGTTGAAGTCGCCGCGGCCCGTGCTGGGTTGAATGTGGCGGAATATGTCCAATCGCTGATTGCAAATCATCGTGATCGGAACGGAGCAGGGGAGCGGGCCGGTGACGTCGAGTCGGTGACGCTGGAGTTTTGCGGAGCGGTGACCGGAAGGACTGAGATTCCTGGGGAGCAGTTCCTCCGCATGAAATCCGCCGCCAAAAGTGCCGGTGTTTCAGTGGCGAAGTTTCTGGAGCATGGCATTGGCGCCAAGCTTCGGCAATTGGAGGCTGAGTTGGTAAGCCCGAACTTCTCGGATCCTTTAAGCGTGTTGCTCGGGCAACTGTGTCGACAGTTTCCCGACTCCATTCAAGAACGAAAGACTCTGCTCCGGAGTCTGCTGTGTGTCCTGACGGATGAACATCCGGCCAGTCCTGCTGTTCAGGCGCAATTGATAGTGCTTGAATCGTTGGACGTCCTCGATCGGGAGTTGCCAGGGAAATTCTCGGGCGCGGCGACTACGCCCAAGCAGGAACGGGCGGCGTTGCGGTATGTCGCCGAGAGTCACGATTGCCGCAAGCCTGCTGATCTTCGGTGCATGGCCGATGAGTTGTCTCGTGAGGTTGCGCAACTGCGTTTGGCGGCGGATGTCATTTCCCGCGATGGTGAAGCGGCCTGGGATCGGGAGGGGCACGATGAGTGGTGTTCAAAAGCGGGCCGATGCGGTGATTGAACCCGAGTTGCGCGAGTTGTGCGGCGAGTTGACCGCTGCCGAGCGAATGAAGACGGCCGAGAAGTTCTTGCGCTGGGTGGATCAGTTGACGCATTCGGTTTCGATCAGTAATCCGGGATTACTTAAAGTGCTCCCGCCGCCGAAAGTGCCGCGGGGGTTCTTCCTGTTGAATCTCGCGAAAGACATGCAGGATCGTTTGCGCCAAGCGGCCCACGAATGCGGGTGCGTTCCACGCGACGTGCTATATGCGGCAGCGACAAGTGCGGTGTGGGAGCTGGAGGAGAAAGTCCGCGTGGCGAGACTGGCGGGCATGCGGGCGAGAGATTGCTGGGAATTGGGAGTGGGCAGCGATCGGAATTGAGTCCGCCACAGCTTGAGCGCGCCGATAGCGACGCGGAGCGCAAAAAGGAATCTGGAACATGAGCAAGACATCGCACGTAAAGCGGGGCGCGGATTCGCGGCATCGCCAGGCTCGGCCTCTTCGGGAGGCTGGCAAAACCTACGTGATGTTCCGCGAAGGTGATCCGTGGCACGCCTGCCTTGTGACGTGGATGGCGCACACGCGGCCATTCAAGATCGGGGGGCATGTCTATGTGGACTGCTACCTGCCAAAGCGGTGGCGTAAAATCGCGACCGCGAAGAAATCCGAAACCCGGCCGGTGCGCCTGAGTGAACTCTGGTAGGCCGAACGGTGTTTAATTTCGCGAACGCGCCGGCCGGGGCAACCTGGCCGGCTTTTTTTTGCCCAAGTACAATATGGGTGGGGAACGGCACGTAGGGCAGGGCAGGGCAGGGCAGGTGGCCGCAGCGGCGCAACGGGCGGATCGGGGCTGACGGGTACGGCCACGGCAGATGGCCGGCAGCCACCGTGCGGGGCTTATGCACCGGGGCCGCATAGCAGCCGCAGACCCGGTGCGCAGGGCTGGCGAGGGGTCACGGGGCGATTGGCGCCAAGCGCATGGAGGTCAAAAACCGCGCTGTTAAATTCTGACCACCGCCGACGTTACCGTTAAAACGTCTTTGCACCTTGCACCCTCTCAGAGTCACTTCGATTCTGTGCGCTTTTCGAGTTCCAACTTTGCAGACACTTTGAAATCAGAGGTTTCTGGAGGCCGCCTTTAGGAACTGGCAAACCGCACACCCGCCCGAAAAAGCGCACAGTCTCCCGCTGGATAAAGGTTCTTCGCTGTTTTCGGTGGAATTAAAATTGGGGGAAGCGGAGTTTTCCGGCGACGAAGTAGAGCATGGTGATCAGATGCGTCGTCGAACGGTAGCCGCGAGCCTTGCGTTTGGTCGCGCTGAAGACGCTGTTTAA
>JACZKP010000013.1 GCA_014860005.1 Verrucomicrobiota bacterium
ACCCGGCGGACTTGCTTGCACAACCAGTACTTCTCGAAGTTGGAACTGGTGCTCAACGCGGTCGAGGAACAATTCGCTTTATGGTCCCAGCCCAATGCCAATCTGCGCCGACTCTGCTCCCTTGCTTAACATGCGCAGTTACTTATGGCGCTGTGTTTAATGCGGGTGCCGGCGTCGAATTATCCTTACGTGGCCGTCACCAATCGCCCCGGAGAATCCTCCGCTTTCGTCCTGAAGCGGCTTGCAGATGAATTGTCGGCCTGTTCCGTCTGTGAGGTTTATTATGGGAAATGCGTTCTTGAGACAAAGCAGGACAGTCTGCGCTTGGTCGGAGGTGGCTTCAAGGAGTTCCCATCGTGGATTTTTGGCGGGACGGACAAGGGGTTCAACGTTCCGCCGGGGCCCACGGCCCTCAGCGTGTCGTATGAGACGAACCGAGTGGTTCTTCGATGGGAGAACGGTGCTGTATATGATTCGGTCGGCGTATTCATTGACTCATTTCCTCTTGGCTGGGTTTGGCCGGGAACGACGACACAGATTGTGTATGACGAGCGACATGCTGGGTATGGGTTCATTCGTTCGTTTTCCAGAGACGCTGACTTTAACATCATGGTTGTAGGGACCAAAGATGGCACCCCCTCTAACGGAGCGGGCGTCTGCTTGCGAGAGCATACCCTGCAAGAGTCACTGATGAACGTTCCATTCTCGCAAGGCATCGCTCCGGGCTTTCAGTCTTGGGTTCACAAAACGGCTGATGGGATCGAATTTGAGCAAGGCGAGCTCCCAGGTATGGCGGCGGGCGGTGAGACACGTGACTTTCACGGCAAGGGTTTTTATCAAGTGCTTAAGGGCCAGGGCGCTTTTTCTGGCGGCGTTTCGCGACGCTTCTTGGGTCTGATCCCCGGTCACACTTACCGCGTCGGAGCGCGCTTGAACACGCTGGAGTCAAAAGACCGGAACTGGTCGTTCTCGTTTCACGCAGCTTACAACCCTGCCAGCGGCGGGGATCTGACGCCCGCGCAGATGGCTGGAGAAGCAGCGCTGCCGAATGGCGCAAGAGGAAAAGCGGCAGGCCAGATTGCCAAGTGCGAATCAGCTACCACAACAGACGGCAAATGGGTGGAGCGCTCCTCGGGAAAGAAGACTCCTGAGAACCTCACTGGCGATATAACCTTGCCGGCCAAGGGAAGCGATTCGATCACAATTTGGTTCCGGCTCGAAGGGAAAGACATTGGCGAGACCGCCGTTGGCCTTGACTCAGTTACCATCAATGATCTGGGAAGAGCCGAGTCCGGAACCGCGCCATAGCCGGGCCGAAGCTTAGGCGGGAGTAAACTCCGAGTCCAGAACTCCTGACATAGGCTTCTCAGTTATGCCTGATTTAATTGGGTTTTGGAGATCGGCTGGACGCTTTGGACCTCGAACCCAAAACTGTCCGCTTTTTTGAAAGCTCGCGGTACGGTGGCCGCATATGGCCACCGAATGTCAGGACCTTTTCCCGGCAGCGCGCAATGCGCCGTATCCGGATAAGGTGCATCCGCCTGTTCAGGCGCGTTGAGCGTGATAGGATGAGCTGTTTGATTAGCGCCGAAGGAGATTCAGGCGGCCAGTCGGACGGGAGGCCGGTGAGATTGCTTCCAGCGCTGCGGCGTCAGTTGCGCGACTTCCTTGTTGGTCGTGCGGGGCAAACGCGTCAGCACGTCTTTGAGATAGGCATAGGGTTCAACGCCGTGTAGCCGACAGTTGGCGATCAGGGTGTAGAGCGCCGCGCTGCGTTGGCCCGCTTCCGCCGAGCCGAAAAAAAGCCAGTTCTTTTTTCCAATCGCGGTCGGCCGAATCGCGTTCTCGACCAGGTTGTTGTCGAGCTCCACTTCGCCGTGCGCCAGGAAGCGTTCCAGCATCGGCCACTGGTTCAGCGCATAGTTGATCGCCTGGCCCAGCGGGCTCTGGGGCATATAGCGGGGCTGCAATCGGTTCAAGGCGCGCTGAAACCGCGCCACCACCATCCGGTGATGGGACGCACGCAACGTTTCACGCGCACCCGGCCCCGCCCGGCTCTGGCGCAACTCTTCTTCCCACCGATACAGCAGGCCGATTTGTTTCAACATCCATCCCGCCACTTGCGGGGCTTGTTCCAAGGCTTCAAAGAAGCCGCGTCGCGCGTGGCCATTATCACGTGCGCCTGATAAGGCCCATTATCCCAACTGAGTTTTTATCCAGAGCGATTCAGGATTTACCTTTTGATTCGGCCTCAACTCATCGCGCTGACTTCAGATAAAAGCGAGCAACTTTTCCAAG
>JACZKP010000014.1 GCA_014860005.1 Verrucomicrobiota bacterium
TCGATCGAAGAGGATTGAGAAAAGGGAAGGACGGCGCTGACGGCACTTCGCCCATACTGCGATCCTAAACGCAGCCGGATTTCGGATGACAATTCGGCCAGAAAACGGCACTTCTTACGACGGCACTGCGGCACTTAACACCTGGCTTCGCCGACGTCTTTCATTTCATCTGCGTGGTGCGCGAGGGATCGGCTTGGGGGATTTTCTCGAAGGCAAAGCGCGGAATCTTGGTGGAGACGTAATCGTAGGCGGTTTAGCCAATTCGTATCCGTAAACGCTGAGCCCTCATGTTCGCGCGCGGGTGGGTGTGGTAAAACGCGCGGCGATGAAGACTTCAAATGGTTTTGTGCGACCTCGGCGCGCCCGCACTTCCCCGACACGTCGCGCGCGACTGCTGGCTCAGTTTGAACGGAGCGGATTGTCCGCGGCGGCCTTCGCCCGGCAACATCGCCTCCACTACATCACCTTTTGTAACTGGCACCAGCGCCAGCGCACCGCGCCACCTGCGCCCGGCTTCGTGCAGGTGGAGTTGGCGCCGTCGCCCGCGCCCACGTCACTGATGCTCGAACTGGGCGCAGGCGTCCAGGTGCAGATCACGGATGCGGGACAGATCGAACTGGCGGCCCGCCTGCTCGTATCCGGATACGTTACTACCGCCTCCGCAGGCAGTGAGCCGAATCCACTCCTGAGTCACTTTGACATGCTTGGTCAAGCGCAAACGTTCCCGTCTCAAGACAGTCACCGCTCGCCAGAATCCGAATGACAATTCCGCCCCGATTTGTTCCAATCCCAATGCCGATGATTTTATCAACTCAACACTGCTGATTTGCCGCCGCCATGACCGCCATGCTCCTCGCCCAAGGTTTGCAGAAGCAGTTCGGCACCGTGACGGCGGTGCAGAGTGTGAGCCTGGAGGTGCAACCGGGCGAAGTCGTCGGTCTGCTCGGTCCGAATGGCGCGGGCAAAACCACCACGTTGCGAATGTTGACCGGCGTGCTGTCACCCACCGCCGGACAGGTTCTGGTGCGTGGCTGGGACGTGCGCGCGCAACCGCTCGAAGCCAAGCGTTGCATTGGATTTCTCTCCGGCGACACGCAACTTTACCAGCGGCTCACGCCGCGCGAAGTGCTCCGCTACTTTGGCCGGTTGTATGGAATGGCGGAGAGCAACCTGACCGCGCGCATCGCCGAACTTGTGAGCGACCTGGAAATGAACTCTTTTGCCGACCGGCCCTGCCGGACGCTATCGTCGGGCCAGAAGCAGCGGGCCAACATCGCCCGCGCGCTGTTGCATCACCCGGATGTTCTGATGCTCGACGAACCCACGGCGGCCCTCGACGTCATCAGCGGGCAGTTCATTCATGAAGCGATCCTCCGTGAGCGCGCCGCCGGCCGGGCGATTTTGTTCTCCACGCATTTCATGGGCGAGGCGGAGCGATTGTGCGACCGCATCTACTTGTTGCACGAGGGCCGCATCGCCGACCACGGAACGCTGACGGAGCTGCTCACACGCTCGGGTTGCGAGAATCTGACGGACGCCTTCCTCCATCATGCGCGAGCTGCGAAATCCCCAGCGGCCTCGCCGGCCTGAATCACCGCCATGCGCCTGCAAATCATCTGGACCATCTTCCGCAAGGAAATCACCGAAGCGTTGCGCGATCGCCTGACGCTGCTGGTGGTGCTGGGTCTGCCGATCTTGATTTATCCGCTGGTGGTTTCGGTGCTGGTGCGGATTCAAAAAACTCAGGAAGCCACGGAAGACCAGCGCGTTTCCCAAGTCGTGGTCTGGGGACAGCCAGTTGAACCGCTGCTGGAGTTTTTGCAGCGCACCAATACGCTGAAACTGGACACGGGCCAAGGCCTGCCCGAGGAATTGCGCCGGGCATTCGAGTCAGGTGAGTTGCAGCCGCGTGAGACCGACAAAACGCCGCCGGCGTCGGACGAAGCCGCAGACATTGATTCAAAGGATGGTTCAGACGATGAGTTGTTGCTGGCCGCGCGAAAACTCCTGACCGACAAAGCCGCCGACGCCGTGCTGGTGCTCTGGCCCGGCACCATGGAGGCATTGGATCAACTCGACCGCGGCCGCCTCACGGTCTTCTACGACGAGGTCCGACCGGCGTCAGTAAAGGCCTGGTCGCGGCTGCGGGAACAACTCACGCAATTCCGCCGCGAGTTAGTCGAACAACGGCAGGAGAAATTGAAACTCCCCGCCGGCTTTTCCACCGCGCTGGAAATTCGATCCGAAAGCGTGGCCACACCGAAGAAGGTTTTTGGCAATCAATTCGGGCGGTTGCTGCCGCTGCTGTTGATCATGCTCTCGGCCACGGGCGCGCTCTACGCCGCGGTGGATTTGACGGCCGGCGAGAAGGACCGCACGACCATGCAGACGCTGCTGTGCGCGCCGGTGTTGCCACTGGAGATCGTGGCGGGAAAATTTCTCGCCGTGTGGAGCATCAGCCTGGTGTCGGCGTTTGCGAACATCGTCAGCCTGGGATTCACGTTCACGCGCGTGGCGGCAGCGGCAAATCTGCCAAGCATTTCGCTGGGGACGCTGGCTGCCGTGTTGGGGTTGCTCTCGCTGGTCACCTGCACGGTCGCCGCCGCGTTTATTGGCGTGGCGGCGCTGGCGCGTGACGCCAAGGACGCCGGCAACTTCCTGTCCGCCGCCTTGATCCTGCTGATTGTCCCCGTGGCGGCGTCCATCATGCCGGGCGTGGAACTCAATGCGTGGACGGCCTTCGTGCCGCTGGTGAACATTGCGTTGCTCATCAAAACGCTGTTCCTCGAAGAACTGAGCCTGAACCTTTTCTTCCTGACGGTGGTAGCGGCGTTCGCCTACGCCATGCTGGCACTGGTCTTCGCGTCGCGGGTTTTTGGCAAAGAGGAAATCCTGCTCGGCGGGGCGGGATCCGTCCGTCAACTGCTGCCCGGCCAACAGCGGGTGAAATCTGAACCGACACCCGGATTGGTACTGACGCTGTTTGCCGTGGTGCTGGTCATCACTTTCTACGGGAGTCTGCTGCTGGAAGGGCGCGGACTCGTGGCTTCCATCCTGACCGTGCAATACGGGTTCTTCCTGCTGCCGGTGGTGCTGCTGGTGCTCATCAAGAAATTTCCCGTCGCCGCCACGTTCTCGTTGCGCCGACCGAAATGGCGCAGTGCGATCGGCGCGCTGCTGATTGGCATCTCCGGCGGCGCAGCGGTGGCGGGCTTGACACTGCGACTGCTGCCCCCGCCCGACTCACTGGTGGAAGGCTTGCGTGACGCCTTGCTGCTCGGCAAAGACCCTGCCCCGTTGTGGATGGTGTGGCTGGTGTTGGCGTTCACCCCGGCGCTGTGCGAAGAAGCGTTCTTCCGTGGACTGACACTGTCCGGTTTGCGTCGGCTCGGACCGTGGGCGGCGATTGGGCTTTCCGCGCTGCTGTTCGGCATTGCGCACGCCTCGATTTATCGGTTAATGCCAACCTTTCTACTCGGCGTGGTGCTCGGCTACGTGGCGTGGCGCAGCCGGTCCATCTATTGCAGCATGATCGTCCACGCCGTGAACAACGGGTTGATCGCGACGCTGGTGCATTTCAGCGTGGACGCGGAATGGGGGCTCATGGAGATGAAGTTCGTTCCGTGGTCGCTAACGTTGGGCGCGCTGGCGGTGCTGGCCGTGGGACTGGCACTCATTGCTCCGCCCAGATTGCGACCCGGCGAAGTGGAGTCCAAGCCGGATTGAACCTGCCAAAAATTGCGGGCCGCCCCGAGCAAGGAGCGGCCCGCGTCCGGTCACATTACTGTTCGTTTTCGTCAGGCAATCGTCACGGATTTATCGAGATACACGTCCTGAATCGCATTGAGCAGTTCCACCCCTTCCTTGAGCGGACGTTGAAATGCTTTGCGCCCGGAAATCAAACCCGTGCCCCCGGCGCGCTTGTTGATGACGGCGGTCTTCACGGCGGCTTCGAGGTCGCCTTTGCCCTTGGACTCGCCACCTGAATTAATCAAGCCCGCACGGCCCATGTAGCAGTTCACCACCTGATAGCGGCACAGATCAATCGGATGATCGCTCGACAGTTCGGTGTAAACCTTCTCGTGCGTTTTGCCGTATTTCTCGAACGCCTTGTAGCCGCCGTTGTTCTCGGGCAGCTTCTGCTTGATGATGTCCGCCTCAATGGTCACGCCCAAATGATTCGCCTGCGCAGTGAGGTCGGCGCTGACGTGATAATCCTTGTCCTTCGTCTTGAACGCACTGCTGCGCAAGTAGCACCACAACACCGTGGCCAGACCAAGTTCATGCGCGCGTTTGAAGGCGAGGCTCGTCTCGACAATTTGCCGCGTGGCTTCCGGCGAACCGAAATAGATTGTCGCGCCCACCGCCGCCGCGCCCATGTTCCAGGCTTGTTCAACCTGCGCGAAATAGACCTGATCGAACTTGTTCGGGTAGGTCATCAACTCGTTGTGGTTGAGCTTTACCATGAAGGGAATCTTGTGGGCGTACTTGCGCGCCACCATGCCCAGAACGCCGAGCGTGGAAGCCACCGCGTTGCAGCCGCCTTCGACCGCCAGCTTCACGATGTTTTCGGGATCAAAGTAATCCGGGTTTGGCGCGAAGCTCGCGCCCGCGGAGTGTTCGATGCCCTGGTCCACCGGCAAAATCGAGAGGTAGCCTGTGCCACCGAGGCGGCCCGTGTTGAACATGCCTTGCAGGCTGCGCAACACCTGCGGATTACGGTCCGTGGCTGCGAATACGCGGTCCACAAAATCCGGGCCGGGCAGATGCAGTTTCTCTTTGGAGACGGTTTTGCATTGGTGCGCCAACAGGCTTTGGGCGGAATCGCCGAGGAGTGTTTCAATCTTTGTGCTCATAGTTTATCAGTCGGGAAGAAGCTAAAGCCGGAGGCGGGCCGCGGCTTCTTCATTTTTGTCGTTATGTTGCCAGATTTTGTCCAGCCCGGCAAATCTGGATGGACAAGTGAAGTCCGGATTAAGCCACAGTCGCCATCAAATCGGCAACCGGAGGGTGTATACCCGCTGATTCCGGGGGTTGCCCAACGACCGTGCGCGAAGGACAGGAGGCTTGAAATAGACAGGAGCCATTTCCCCTGTCATTTTCCCTTTGCGCTTCTGGATGATTTAAGTCAGTTTAACCTCAGAATCGGTCAGGCAAGAGAAACACAGAAACGTAGCGCCAGTGAGAACCATTGACCATGTCAGAACTCAGATCTCGCGTTCAAGCATGAGCGTTATGTCATGCCTGATATCAAACAAGTCCCCCCACCCCAAAATCGCACCCCACAATATGAAGCTTGATTCGCCCCAGAAATCCGTTGGCTTCACCCTTATCGAACTCCTGGTTGTCATCGCCATTATCGCCATTCTGGCTGCCATGCTGCTTCCCGCCCTGGCCAAGGCCAAGACGAAAGCGCAAGGCATCACGTGCATGAACAACGGCAAGCAGATGATGCTTGGCTGGCGCATGTACTCCGGAGATTTTAACAGCCTCTT
Organism: Verrucomicrobiota bacterium; assembly: GCA_014860005.1. The sequence goes on from JACZKP010000014.1 coordinate 5,496, forward strand.
GGCGCCAAATGAGGACAGTTCCGGCGCCCCTCAGGGTCACGTCTGGATCAGAGGCCATGCGGGAACCATTCCGGATGGGACCAATACTACTTTATTGACTGACCCTAATAACAACGTCCTCGCCAACTACACAGGCAAGAATGTGAAAGTTTACAAATGCCCAGCCGACCCGGGTGCATCTCAGTTATCCATACTGCGATCGCAAGCAGTTCGCAGTTTTGCCATGAATCAAGCGGTGGGCACCGTTTGCATTGGATTTGCGAACGGCTCAGGACACAGCGGAGCCCCGACGCAGGCCACCCATGGTCCTTGGCTGGATGGAAACCACAATCACCGTGCTGGAACAATATTCCGTACTTTCGGAAAAGACAGCGACTTTGTACGACCAGCCGACACCTGGGTATTCATTGACGAGCATCATGAGAGCATCAATGACGCGGGCTTTGGTCACCCCGGACCGAATGCTCCGAATATGCGCTGGGTGGATTTCCCCGGCATCTATCATAATGGAGCAGGAGGAGTTGCCTTCGCGGATGGTCATTCGGAAATCAAGAAGTGGCGCGGGCTGAACTATCCGCGAGCCGGCGTACCCTCCAGCGCAGTAACGGCAGAGAATCGGGACTCTTGGGAATGGTTGGCGTACCGAAGCAGCCAACGGCTCCGATAGCCGTCCTTTGCCTGGGTTGCAATCTGGACCAGGAGCATCCTTCGATTGGGATTAGGTGCAGGACTGGGAAACCAGTTTTGTGAATGGCGTTGAAACTTGGAGCCAGTTCTCTCCGAGCGTGAGTTTTTACCGCCCGACAATCAACTCATCCCTTCGCCAGACGTTTTCAGCATTGTCCAGGGTGGCGTCTCCGGTTTACGTTGCGACATGATGTGGTGGGGCGATGCCGTTATTCCTCGGAGTGCAGTGACATGCCTGTCGGAATCCAATCCGGCACGGCCTGAGGCAGTTCTCTTGACGGGTTGGGATCCGCTACCACTGAGGAACAGTGAAGAAGTCGTTGTCGTGACTTCCAATCCGCGCGGCGAACTCCAGGCCGCCTTGGCCCGCTGAGATCCCTTTCAAAACTTCGTCACCCTCACGCGATGGAAACCGCAACCGCAACCAGGCCCGGTGGAACTCCCGCGCCAAGAAACAATCGGCCGCGCCGTCCGCGAAGATGGATTCCTTACGCCGGCGCGGCCGTGCTGATGGCACTGCTGGTTCTTGGCCTCTGGCCCGAAGCCGTGCCGGTGGAAACCGCGACGGTCACGGTCGGGCCCTTGCGCACGAGTGTAAACGAGGAAGGCAAGACACGGATCAAACACCGGTTCATTGTGTCCGCCCCCGTCACGGGACAACTCCGCCGCATCCCGTTCAAACCCGGCGCGGAAGTGGTCGTAAATCAGACGATCGTGGCGATCATTGATCCCCTCGCGTCGTCCCCGCTGGACCCGCGTTCGCGCATCACGACGGAGGCCCGACGCGACGCGGCGGCAGCCAACGTGGAAAAAGCGCGAGCCGCGCATACCTTCGCGGCCAGCGAACTCCGGCGCAATGAGAAGCTGTACGCCGAAGGCACCGTGTCGGCGCAGGACCTGGAGGCTGCCCAATGGCGCGAAACCACGGCCGCACGCGAACTCACCGCGGCGGAGAGCGCATTTCGCCAGACCGAGGCTGAACTTGCCGATTTCGCTGTCGCAACCGACGGCAGCGCGGACTCATCCGTTCGCCCCACGGAAGTGCGCGCGCCGATCACCGGTCGTGTGCTGCGCGTGTTCGAGGAAAGCGCGCGCGCCGTTACTTCCGGGCTGCCGCTGATCGAGATTGGCGACCCAAATGATCTGGAAGTGGTCATCGAAGTGCTTTCGCGGGACGGCGCCATTATCGGCCCGGGCACAAAAGTGGAACTGGAGCAATGGGGCGGCGGTCAACCGCTGGCGGCCCGCGTGCGATTGGTCGAACCGGCGGCCTTCACCAAAATCTCCGCGCTCGGCGTCGAAGAACAGCGCGTGAACGTGGTCGCCGATCTCGTCACGCCGCCGGAACAGCGGTTGAACTTGGGCGACAATTTCCGCGTCGAGGCCCGCATCGCAACCTGGGAAACGGATCGGACCCTGAAAGTGCCCGCGGGCGCATTGTTCCGTCGTGGGCCGCAGTGGGAAAGCTTCGTGCTCGAAGGCGGACGAGTGCGCCTGCGCCAAGTCACGGTGGGCCGTTCCAGCGGAACGGAAACCGAGATTCTGAACGGCTTGAAAGAGGGGGAAGAAGTGGTGGTGTATCCCGGCGACCGCGTACGCGACGGACTGCGCGTCAAGCCGATCGAGATTTGAGCCACGGGAATCGGCTGCCTCAATTCACTGAATTGCCGCCACGTTAAATCGCGATGCCTCGCGTTGCCCGCTTGACGGGAGTTTCCGCCCCGGAATCGTCCCAACTCCGACCATTGCGCTTTGCGAGATTTCCGCAGTCCCCCGCAGCCATGATCTATCGCCGGAAAACGCCGAACCAGCACAGTTGTTTTTTGACTCACGCCTGACACAAGGGTATTAGGCAAGGATGATTTTGCATCCACGACTGCTCCGAGCCGGCCTGGGCCTGGCCATCGTTCTGCTAACGGCCTGTTCGTCCCTGGCCGAAACCTTCCGCGTGGCGACCTACAACATCGAAAACTACCTTGATCAAGCCGCCGGAACGCGCCTGCCCAAATCCGACGCCGGCAAAGCCAAGGTCCGTGAAAGCATCCACGCGCTCAAGCCGGACGTCATCTGCTTTCAGGAAATGGGGAGCGTGAACGCCTTGCGCGAACTTCAACAATCACTTAAGGCCGAAGGACTCGACTTCCCGCATTGGGAACACGTTGCTGGTTACGACACCAACATTCACGTCGCGCTCCTGAGCAAGTTTCCCATCGTCGCCCGCCGGCCCCACACCAACGACAACTTTCTGCTCAGTGGGCGGCGCTACCTCGTCAGTCGCGGGATTCTCGACGTGGACATCAAAGTCAATGAGCGTTACACGTTCACGGTTATTGGCGCACACTTGAAATCGAAGCGTCCGGTGCCAAACGGCGATGAAGCCGAGATGCGCTTCGAGGAAGCCCGCATCCTGCGCGAAAAAGTGGACGCCCGTTTCGCCGCCAACCCCAACGCGAACATCGTCGTCCTGGGTGATTTCAACGACACGTACAACACCAAGGGAACGCGGGCGATTGTGGGTCGGGGACGCAACGCGCTGGTGGACACCCGTCCCGCCGAACACAACGGCGACAACCAGCCGCATCCGACGAATCCGCGCTACAACCCTCGCAACATTGCGTGGACGCATCATTACGGTGTGGAGGACACCTACAGCCGGATTGATTATCTCATGCTGAGTCCCGGCATGGCGCTTGAATGGGTGACCAATCAAACCTGTGTGGTGACAGTAACCAACTGGGGCATTGGCTCGGATCACCGGCCATTGGTGGCAACTTTTGAGGCAGAGAATCGGTAACCCAATGAGTGATGATGCTTCAGATCATTCCGCGGATATCAACGAGCCCGCTGCGCGTAAGAAGAATCCCGGGATTTGGAGCCGCGTGCTCCTTGCGACCGTCCTTATTCTGATTCTCTGGCTCGGGCTTTTTGTATTCAGCGCTTTCAACACCTGGCGAAAAATACCCGAGTCCTACGTCGCGTGGACCACAGGAAATCTCATCGTGGATTATCTCAACACTCACTCCAACCAGTGGCCCCGGAGTTGGGAAGACTTGGACCAAGCGACAAATTGCCTGCGTTACGTTCCCATCGAGGAATTGCGCGAGCGGGTGAAAATTGACTGGGATGCCGACTTTGGTCAATTGCTGCAATTGGCGAGCAACCATCCCGCAACTGCGCTGCGCGTGGTCACACGTCCGGATGGTTCAAGACTGCATGCCATCTGGGGTGCGTCCACCGAACCTAATCGAAAAATCATGGGATATCTGCTGTGGACCTTGAGTCAATCGAACGCACCACCCGCCAGCGTGACGGACTGAGGGTTGGTTTTCCGCAATGCAACGCATGCTCAAAAGCCGGCAAAACTCTTTTCGTATCCTCCACTCACACGTAAAGCGCCGCCTTCAAATCCCGCGTCAGCACGCTCAAGAACGGGTAGCGCCGGTCCGGATCACACTCCAGGCACTTGACCACCACCTTCTCCAAATTCAGTGGCAGATCGGGGTTCAACTGGCGCGGCATGATAAAACTGCTCCGCTCTGTCTGCCGGCCCAGAATCTCCGTTGAAGTTTCACCCGGAAAGGGTTTCTGGTTGGTCAGGAGTTCGTAAGCCGAGACTCCAAACGCGAAGATGTCCACGCGCCGGTCAATGGGCTGGCCGGATAATTGTTCCGGCGCCATGTAGGCCGGCGTGCCGGGATTCTTTTTGTTCTTGAGCGGTTTCTCGGAGATTTGCTGGGCCAGATCAAAATCCACCAACCGAACGGAGGCGTTGCGCGTGACCAATACGTTTTCCGGTTTGAAATCCAGGTGCATGTAGCCGTTTTCGTGCATGTGCTCCAGTGCGCTCGCCATGTCTATAAGGATTTGCGCCACGTTCTCGAGTAGCACCGGATCGTGGCGGGCGTAAAGCTCCTTGAGGTTGTCTCCTTCGACGTACTCCATTGCCAGGTACCAGTGGCCGTCAATCTTACCATGTTCCACGTAGCTGATGATGCCTTCATAGTCGGAAATCTTTTCCAACACCTCGCACCCGCGCACGAAGCGACGTTTGGCGGTGAAATCGTAATTCAGCCGGTGATGCAATCGTCGCAAGGCGTGGGCATGACCCTTGGCATCGGTGGCCAGCCAAATCTCCGCCATGCCACCGCTGTTGATCAGTTCCTGCAAATAAAACCGGCCAAACTGACCGGGCCCGGACGGGGCCGTCGCGTTTGATTTTCTGAGCAAGCCAAGCACACAGGCTATTTATCACGCCCGCAGTGACTTCGCCACTTTGATTTGATTTTAAGCAGTGAAATTCCACCGGGCACTGTGTCCCGCTGCGCGGCGCATGGCCAAGCGCAGCGCGCTTTGCTCCACGCGAAAGTTTGTTCCCCTGCACAAACCGGTCGCTATCGGTAGATTAGGAATTTCTCACGCCGCGTCTGAAACTCGGCGACATCCGTGCTCCACGAAGCGCGGATCTCTTCCAGCGGTTTGTCAGTCTTGACGGCTTCCAAGGTGCGGTTGTGCAGCAGGAGATGTTTGATTTTGTCCGGATTGAAATCATTCGGATACCAGCGATACAGCGTCTTCGCAATCAACAGGCCGATGTCCACCACGTTGCACGCGTCGCGGTCGGTGGGGAAAATATACACGCCCCGGCAGAGTTGGCCGCGATGCACACTGTACGTGGGCGTGAACTGGATTGGGACAAACCGCACGCCCGGCAATCCCGCTGAATTCAACTCCTCCGCCAACCGTACATCCTCGATGTAAGGCGCACCGATGACCTCGAACGGCGTGTCCGTCCCCCGCCCCACCGAGAGCGCGGATTCCAGCAAACCCACGCCCGGATACAGCGTGGCTTGCGTAAGATTGCGCATGTTCGGCGAAGGATTGCTCCACGGCAGACCCGTCTGATCAAGCCACATATCCCGCGTGTAGTTTTCGCACGCAATCACCGTGAGATCGGCGCGATAATTTTTCTCCGCGTTGAACATTTTCGCCAGTTCGCCCACGGTCATGCCGTGACGCAGCGGCACGGGATGGAAACCGACGAAACTGGTCGGCTCGGTCAGCACCGGGCCGTCAATTGCCACGCCGTTGATCGGGTTCACGCGATCAAGCACAAAGATCGCTTTCTTCGCCTCACCGGCGGCTTCGATTGCCAGGCCCATCGTCGAAGGATAGGTATAGAACCGGCAGCCGATGTCCTGAATGTCGTACACCAGCGCGTCAAGCTCAGCCAGATGCTCGGGCTTGGGCTTCCGCGTTTCGCCGTAGAGACTGTAAATCGGCAGCCCGGTTTGCTCATCCTTGCTGTCGCCGATCTTTTCGTCCACCAGCCCGCGAATCCCATGCTCAGGACTGAACAGCGCCACGAGTTGCACGCCCGGCGCTTTGTGCAGTAAATCAATGGTCGGATTCCGATCGCGATCCTGGCCGGTGTGATTTGTGATGAGACCAATGCGCTTGCCCTTCAGCGGGGCGAACTCGTTCTTCACCAAGACATCAATGCCATTGAGCGTCTTTGCTTGCTTCAGCGATGCAGCCGGTTGAGTGCGTTGGACGGGCCGAGATTGCGTAGAACTTTCAGCGGCCAGCGCACCGGGAACATAAGCGAAGTTGAAACCCACAATGGCTTGAGCGGCGAGTGTTCCAAGCGTGGAGCGAAGCGCGATCACGTTCCCCTTCTCAGTTGGATGATTTCGATTTGAGAGAAAGACTACGAACGTCCGCGAGAAAGGATCAATCCATAGCGAAGTACCAGTCCAGCCGGTATGACCATACGAACCGACCGGAAAGAATCTGCCGCGCGGTCCGCTGTAGCTGGAGTTGATGTCCCAGCCCAGACCGCGTTGCGTCGTGACTGCTGGTGGCGTCTGGACGCTGGTCATGAGCTTCACCGTCTCTGGTTTGAAAACGCGCACGCCGTCCAGTTCTCCCATGTTGAGCAACATGCGCGCATAGCGGGCCAGGTCCGCGGCCGTGGTGAACAGACCCGCGTGACCGGCCACACCGCCCATGCGGCGCGCGGTTGGATCATGCACCACTCCGCGCCAGGGTTTGCCTTCCACAACTTCCGTCGGTGCCACGCGGGCCAGATTGCTCGCGGGCGGCAGATAACCCGTGTCACGCATTTTCAACGGGCCATAAATCTCCCGCGCCGCGAACTGCTCCAGCGGAGTTTTGCTCGCACGTTGCACAACCTCGCCCAGCACGATGTAATTGATGTCGCTGTAACGAAACATTGTGCCCGGCGCGGTCTGCAATTTCTCCGCGCACGCTTTCGCAATGGCCGCCGCCTGTCCGCTCCAGTTGTCCGCCGCGCCAATGCCCGGACGCAACCCCGAAGTGTGTGTCATCAAATGCCGAATCGTGACCGCTTCCTTGCCTCCACCCTTGAATTCCGGAATGTAGGTTTGCACCGGTTCATCCAGCTTCACCAGACCGCGCTCCACCAGGAGCATTACTGCGGGAGTGCAGGCAACGACTTTGGTCAGCGAAGCGGCGTCAAAGATCGTATCCTCGGTCATGGCTTCGTTCCCCGGCACGAGTGCCCGCTGGCCAAACGCTTTGTGATAGGTAACCCCGTTGCGCTCGAGCCAAAGCACGCCGCCGGGCGCGCGGTTTTCCGCGATGGCCTGCGTGATGGCCGCATCCATCTCCGCCAGTTTCTCCGGGATAAAAGTGCGCGCGAGGTCCTGCGCACTGAGCGAAAACGTTAGGCAAGTGAGTGTGATGGCGAGCAGGACATACCCGCGCTGAATGATGGAAGAGCTGGTTTTATTCATAACGACGCCCGGACATTAAACCATCGCAGTCCAAGTGCTCACAACAGAATTCTCCACCGGATGAAAAGTTCTCCCCTCTTCTGCCCTTCTCCGTTATTGATTCTGGCATGTCATCGCGATTGAAGGATAGATGGGTGTTGATCACCGGCGCCTCCAGCGGCTTTGGTGCGGCGGCGGCACGCGCGTTCCGCGCGGTCGGCGCGAAATTATTGCTCGGCGCGCGGCGGATTGATCGTTTGGAACAGGTCGCCAAGGAAACGCGCCAGGCTGGGGCGGGTGAAGTGCATTTCCACGCGTTGGATGTAAGCAAGACCGGCAGCGTCGAAACGTTCATTGCGTGGGCGCGGGAGCGAATCCAGAATCCGAAATCCGAAATCCGACATCTGCACGTTCTGATCAATAACGCCGGCGGCGCGCTCGGCCTGGATAGTGTAGCCGAGGGTAAAGACGAGGACTGGGAAGGAATGTTTCAAAGCAACGCATTGGGCATCCTGCGCATGACGCGCGCCGCTCTGCCGCTCCTGCCGCATGATTCCGGCGCGTCCATTATCAACATCGGCTCGCTCGCCGGACGCGTAGCGTATGAAGGCGGAGCCGCCTACTGCGGCGCCAAGGCGGCCGAACTGCAAATCACCCGGGCGCTCCGGCTGGAGCTTTGCGGCACCGGCATCCGCGTCAGCTCAGTTGACCCCGGCCTGGCGGAAACGGAGTTTTCACTCGTGCGTTTCAAAGGCGACGCCGAGCGCGCCAAGAAACCTTATGCTGGTGTGAATCCACTCACCGCGGAAGACATCGCCGAGATTCTCGTGTGGGTCGCCAGCCGCCCAGCGCACGTGAACATTGACGAACTGCTCGTCAAACCCGTGGATCAGGCAGCGATCCACAAAGTATTTCGAAGGGAGTAACATGTGATGCGTGAATCGAAATTCACGCATCACGCAACGGTTGATTCGTCACTTCTTCGCCGCGGTGATCATCGGAAAATCATCCGTGCGGAACGGGGACGCGGGCAGGCCGTCCTTGTTCCACAGATTCACCACGGGACAATCCGCCCAACCATAACGCACCGCCACCGGCTTCGGCACGGCGGGATGGCTGACCACGACGGTGGCGCCCACGATTTGCGCTTTGGCCCACACGAATTTACGGTCCTCGCCGCAGATCGCGAATCCCTTCAAATCGCCGTCGCGCGCTTCCAGTCCTTTGCCTACGTGATCGAAGGAGAGCACAACGCTGCTGTCCTGAATCTTCAGGCTGCGATACAGCGGGCCGGAGTAAGTAATCTTTTCCCCATAAGCGATGCCCCGCGCCGCCAGCGCAAGCCGCGCACCGACAGGTTGTTTGTTGCGCGGATGGATGTCCTTGGTATCGCCCACATCGGTGATGACCGCCATGCCGACGTTCGGCAGCACTTTCGTGGCGAGCCATTGAGCTTCGCGCAGTTCAGCCCAAGCGCTGTCCTGCGGTTCATCTTTGACGGCCATGAACGGGGCAAGTTGCACCGCGAGGAACGGAAAATCGCTCTGCCCCCAGTCGCGCCGCCAATTGCGGATCATGTCGGGAAACAGAGTGCGATACTGTTCGGCCCGGCCGGCGTTGGATTCGCCCTGGTACCAGATCGCGCCTTTGAAGGCATAGGGAATAAGCGGCGCAATCATGCCGTTGTAGAGTTCGGTGGGCCGCCAGCCAAAGCGCGGCGCTTGTTTCTTGAATTCCTCGCCCTTGCTCGCGGCGACCGCCTTTTCCTTCTCAAATTCAATGACCGCGCTCTGATAGTTTTTCCAAGCCTCGGCGTGGGAGTCGAGAATCTCGGCTTGATAACGGGGATTGATTTCCAGCGACTCGCGGTTCATCCAAACTTCCGCTGGCGAACCGCCCCAGTCGGACTGAATGATACCCACCGGCACTTTGCGGGCGGCGACGAGATCGCGCGCGAAATAATATCCCACGGCACTGTGCCCGCCGATCATGTCCGGCGAGCAGACTTTCCACGAGGAGTTGATGCGTGTTGTGGGTGCTTCGGCTTTCACATTGGGCACCATGAAAAAACGAATCTGCGAGTTGGTGGCCGAGGCAATGGCGGCTGCCGAATTGTCGGTTTGCGTGAGCGGCCATTCCATGTTGGATTGCCCGCTGGCGATCCAGACTTCGCCGACCAGCACGTTGGTAAATTGGAGGGTGCGCGCCGGGGACGCAATCGTCAGCATGTCCGGGCCGCCCGCGCTGAGCCGGCGCAGGCGCAGCGACCACGCGCCGTTTTGCGCCGTGGTCGTGACTTTCTGCCCGCGGAATTGGACAGTGATTACTTCGCCATCGTCCGCCCAGCCCCAGATGGGGACGGACACGTTGCGCTGCAAGACCATGTTGTCGGAGAACAATGCCGGCAACCGCAGTTCCGCTTGCAACGGCAACACCAGCGCGATTAAGAAAAAACTGATCCATGCTCGAAGTGATTTGGCCTTCATCATGGGCCGTAGTGCATCGAAACCACACGCGGGCGTCAACGGAAATATGCTGTGACCTTGAAGGTTCAAATCCGGGATTCACACGCCCCGATTCGCCCGCCAGAGCAGCACAATGCCCACCGCCTGAAACAGGAGGTTGGGCACCCACACAATCAGGTGCGGCGCAAATTCGGGCCGCGTGGCCAGCGATTCGCCAATAAGAATGAAGCTGTAGTACACCGCCACCAAAACCAGCGCGACCCCGACGCCAACGTTGGTTTCGCGACGGTGCATCCGGATGCCGAGGGGAATCCCGATAAGGGCGAAGCCAAAGCACGCCAGCGAAAACGCCGCCTGACGGTGAATCTGCACGCGGACGGGCGAAGTCAAGTCACCCAGTTGCTTTTCAAGCTCCCGCTGCTGGTTTTGAGGTGTGGTTTCCGGATCCTGGCTGACGAACAACGGCCGGCTGATAAGTTCCTCCAGTTCCCGCAATTCCTCGCGCAGTTCCGTGTAGGTCATTTCCGTCAAGCGGGGGCGACGGCTCTTCCTGGTTGGGTTCAATTCAAACGGTGGCAGGGTAACGTCTCCCGAACTGAGCATGACCCGCCCATCTTCAATCTTGATGCTCCGGGCGTCGAACAGTTGGAGCGTGATGGTGCTATTGGTGGTGTCCAGCAGGAGTTTGCCGCGCGGCGCTCGAATGGTGGTGGTATCCCGCGGGTCTTCTTCCTGTTTGAGAATCATCACGTCCCGCAAGTCTCCGCCATCATTCTTGCCGACATAAATGATGTGCCCGCGTTCCTTGAGAAAACGGCCCTCGGGCAATTGCGCGGCCGTCAGCTCCGCGCCCAGGCTATAGAGGAGGTCCTTGTAGGCCACGCGACAGCGGGGCGCGATATCCAGATTCACAACGGCGCTGATGCCGCAGAGCAACAGGCTCAACAGCAAAATCGGTGTAATGAGCGAAAGCAGGCTGATGCCGCTGGCACGGACTGCCGTAAGTTCCTGATCCGCGCTGAACCGGCCAAACACCAGCAGCGTGGCCGTCAACAGCGCCATCGGCAGCGCAAACACCCACACAAAGGGGATCAGCAACCCCACGGCTTCCGTCACCGCGCCGAGCGACGCCTGACGGTTGACCAGCAGGGTCAGAACCTCCCGGAGGACATTGCCCACCAGCAGCACGAAAGTAAAAACCGCCACGGTCATCAACAACGAGGCGATGACCTGGCGGGTAAGGTATCCGTGCAGCGTATTCACAGTGGCCGGAAAGCAATTTGGGGGTTCAGGTCGCGCCGCACAATGAAAAGAATGGACCATTGAATGCCAAAAACGGTCAATTGATTCCGCCGGCTCATCTGGCAGACTGACCGTGAAGTCGGTTTGCGGCTCAACCGCCTGCCATCCGGCTGCCCGGCGATATGAAACCATCATCTTCTGAAATCCGGCCTCCGATGCGAAGCTCATTACACCCCCGCAAGCTGAAGCACCCTGTCAAATCGGAGACCTCGCCCCTTGCAGGCAAGGTGACGGTCAGCGTTGAGCAAATGGTCATCCCAACTTACCTGCCCGCCGCGCCGGACAAGAATCCCATGTTCCTCGAGAAGCGCGTTTATCAAGGCAGCAGCGGGAAAGTGTATCCGCTCCCCTTTACGGATCGCATCGCGGAAAAACCGGTGGACCGGAAATGGAAGGCAGTCTGGATTGAAAATGAATTTCTCCGTGTGCTCGTGCTGCCGGAAATCGGCGGGCGCATTCATGCGATTCTGGACAAGGCCAATGGCTACGACTTGATCTACAATCAGCCTGTCATCAAACCCGCGCTCGTCGGGCTCGCCGGGCCGTGGATTTCCGGCGGCATCGAGTTCAACTGGCCGCAACATCATCGGCCCGCGACGTTTCTGCCAGCGGATTACGAGATCGAAGCTCACGCTGATGGCTCGAAAACCATCTGGTGCAGTGATCACGACCCTTTGCAGCGCATGAAAGGCATGCACGGTGTTTGCCTGCATCCAGGCCGGGCCTATGTGGAACTGAAAGTGCGCGCCTATAATCGCACGCCCTATGTGCAGACTTTTCTCTGGTGGGCCAATGTCGCGACGCGCGTGCAAGAAAATTACCAGAGTTTCTTTCCGCCGGACGTGCAGTTCGTTGCCGACCACGCCCGCCGCTCGATGAGGGAGTATCCTTTGGCACAAGGATACTACTACGGCGTGAACTACGGCGAGCGCGGAAGCAAAGGTGTTCCGGCCAGCGAAGTGCCGGCGCAATTCGTGCCTCCGCATTGTCACGCAGCACGCCGCACGCAGCGTCGCGCCCTTTCGAATCTTCCCGACTACGCTCCCAACGATCTGTCCTTCTACGCCAACATTCCCGTGCCCACCTCGTACATGGCGATGGGCAGCAAGGAAGATTTTTTCGGCGGCTACGATTTCAAGGCACAGGCTGGCATCATTCACATTGCCAACCACCACATTTCCCCCGGCAAGAAACAATGGACCTGGGGCAGCCACGAATTCGGCTATGCGTGGGATCGCAACTTGACCGATCCAGATGCGGACGGGATTTGCTGGCCTTACATCGAGATCATGGCCGGTGTTTATACCGACAACCAACCCGACTTTAGTTTTCTGCAACCGGGCGAAACCAAGTCGTGGAGTCAGTATTGGTATCCGATTCAGAAAATTGGCCCGGCTCAACACGCGAATCTGGATGCGGCGGTGAGCTTGGTGCTCAGGAAAAAGGAATTCCAACTTGGCATCGCGGTGACCCGGGCTTTTCCCAAGGCCGTGGTCCGGCTCGAACGCGCCAATGGTTCCTCAGCGGCTGAATGGGACGTCAACCTGGCCCCAGGAAAACCATTTATCCTGGCAAGCCCGCAAGCGATCAAACCCTGGAAAATCGGCGAAACCGTATTGCGGGTGCTGGATCGTACCGGCAACGAAATCATTGCCTACCAACCCAGGTTCCCCGTGAAAGCCAAACTGCCCGCGCCCGCCAGTGAGCCACCGGCACCGCCGGACGTCGCCAGCGCCGACGAGCTTTACCTGACGGGCCTGCATCTTGATCAGTATCGGCACGCCACACGTTGCCCGACGCTTTACTGGCGCGAAGCATTGCGCCGCGACCCCTTCGACGCCCGCTGCAACAATGCGATGGGCCTTTGGCATCTCAAAAGGGGCGAGTTCGCACTGGCCGAAACGCATTTCCGCCGTGCCATCAAACGCCTCACCCAGCGCAATGCGAATCCCTACGATGGCGAACCCTACTACAACCTCGGCCTCTGCCTGCGCCATCTCGCTCGCGATGATAAGGCCTACGACGCGTTCTACAAATCTACCTGGAATCAAGGCTGGGCCGCCGCCGGCTATCATGCGCTGGCAGAAATTGATTGCACCCGCCGGGATTGGGCAACCGCGCTGGATCATCTGAACCGCTCGCTCCGTTTCAACACGGACAATCTGCGCGCCCGAAATCTGAAAGTGATTGTGCTGCGCAAGCTGGCTGGAGTCGGAGTTCAAGCTACCGCTCGCTTCCCAGTCATTAAAAACCCAACCAAGCTGAAGCTTGAACTCCAAAAAGAAGCCGACGCGTTGCTCCACGAGACCTCGGCGCTCGATCCGCTGGATGGGTGGGCGCGGCACTTGTCTGGCCAGAAGTTGAATTGTGATTTGCAGACCGCGCTGGATCTTGCGCACGACTACGCCCGGGCCGGGTTGTTCGATGAAGCCGTTGAAATCCTCACCGACATCGTGTCACATAAGCGTGGCGAACGTTTCTCCCTCTCCTCGGAAGAGAGGGCCGGGGTGAGAATTCCACAAATGACTCGCGCCTTGGACCCCAGAACCGGAGCGCGGCTGTGTCGCAGACCAGCCGCAGCAGGTTGGAGTGCGCTGCGACTGGCTTTCAGCACAGTCGCGCTCCGCTTCACGGAACGGGCGGCCGTCGCATATACTTTGCCCGACCAAAGCTGGGGCGCGTTGCCGATGGTTCATTACACCCTAGGCTGGTTGGAGCAACAACGTGGCAACGCCAAGGCGGCGCTGAAGCATTTCAAAACCGCAGCCGCGTTTCCACCGGACTACTGCTTTCCCGCGCGACTTGAGGAAATCGCCATCCTCGAAACCGCGATGCGGGTCAATCCGCGTGACGCCCGCGCGGCCTACTACCTCGGGAATCTACTTTATGACCGTCGGCGCCATGAAGCAGCCATTCGCTTGTGGGAACGGAGCGCAAAGCTGGATCCGAGCTTCTCGATTGTGTGGCGCAATCTCGGCATCGGCTATTTCAACATTCGCAAGCAACCCGCCAAGGCCCGCACCGCCTACGACCGCGCCTTGCGTGCGAACCCGCAAGACGCGCGCCTGCTTTACGAGCGCGACCAACTCTGGAAACGACTTGGCGACAGTCCTGGAAAGCGTCTGCGTGAATTGAAGAAGCGGCTTGAACTCGTCCAGCAGCGCGATGACTTGAGCGTGGAACTCGGCGCGCTCCACAACCAGACCGGTCAGCCGCACAAAGCCCTGGCACTGGTGAGCTCGCGAACCTTCCAGCCGTGGGAGGGCGGTGAAGGCGGGGCGTTGGGCCAATGGACACGCGCGAACATTCTGCTGGGGCAGCAGGCACTGGAGCAGGTTCAATCGCTGGAACGAATATCCGCATCACGCTCACGCCTGCTCCAGACGGCGATTGAACACTTCAAGGCCGCGTTGACCGCCCCGCATAACCTGGGCGAAGCCAAACACCTGCTCGCCAATCAAAGCGACATCCATTACTGGCTCGGCGTGGCATTCAGTCAGGCCAACGAAACGAAGCGTGCGCAACAGCACTGGCAGGCGGCCGCGACCTTCAAGGGTGATTTTTGGGAAATGAGCGTGCGCGCGTTCAGTGAGATGACGTTTTACTCTGCACTCTCGTTGAAGGAGCTGGGCCGGAAGACCAAAGCCCAAAAACTGCTTCTCGGTCTCCTTGCCTACGCACAACAACTCAAGAGGTCGAAGGCCAGGCTGGATTACTTTGCCACCTCACTCCCTGCCCTGCTGTTGTTCGACGACGATCTGCAATTCCGGCAGCAAACAACGGCGCTCTTCCTGCAAGCGCAGGCACACCTGGGTCTGGGCCGACGGGCGCGAGCCATCGCACTTCTGCGCACCGTGCTTAAACGCGACCCGAGCCACGCGCTCGCCGCCGATCTCTTACGCTCGCTTCAACCCGTCAGGCAAACCGCATGAACTTCACTTCACTCGACCTGATTATTTTTGTCGGGTTCTTCGTTGCAGTCGTGGGCTTGGGCGTTTGGAAGAGCCGCCGCGCGCGGGATCACGCCGAGAACAGCGCGGACTTCTTCCTCGCCGGACGCGGATTGACGTGGCCGCTGATCGGCATTTCGATTGTGGCGGCCAACATTTCCACCGAGCAAATGGTCGGCATGGCCGGCCAGGCCGCGGGTTCGACCGGACTGGCGGTGAGTTGCTGGCAGTTGATGGGCGCGGTCTTCATCGTGATCATTGCGATGACGCTGCTACCGCGGTTCCTGCGCGCGGGCATTTACACGATGCCGGAATTTCTTGCCTATCGCTACAACGCTTCCGCGCGGGCGATCATGGCGGTCATGACGGTCGTCATTTATGCCGTGGTGATGCTGCCAGCGGTGTTGTATTCCGGCGGAGTCACCTTGCGAGCAATTGCTGGCGTGCCTTTGACCCAGGCGGTGTGGGTCATTGGCCTCCTCGCCACGGCTTATGCCGCAGTTGGCGGATTGAAAGCCATCGCTTGGGCGGATCTGGTTCAAGGATTGGCGCTACTGGCGGGCGGCATGTTGGTGTTCTTCCTTGGTCTCAACGCCGTGGGCGGTTGGGAAAACTTCACCACCGTCAACGCGGACAAGCTTCACATGATCAAGCCCGCCGACAATCCTGACCTACCGTGGACCGGCGTGGTGGGCGGGATGTGGATCGTGATGATTTATTACTGTGGATTGAACCAGTTCATCGTGCAGCGCAATCTCGCGGCCAAGTCGCTCAAGCACGGCCAACTGGGAATGATCTTCGCGGGCGGACTCTGGTTGCTGGTGCCGTTCGCCATTGTCATGCCCGGGTTAATGGCTCAACAACTTTACGCGGACAAGCTCGCGACAACCACCGATGCGGCATTCCCCACCTTGATCACCCAACTAGTGCCCGCCGGAATTCGCGGCTTTATCTATGCGGCCATCGCCGGCGCGGTCACCAGCACGCTGGCTTCGCTGCTGAATTCAGCTTCCACCATCGCCACCATGGACGTGTATCGAAACATGATTCGCGAGAATGCTTCGCAAGCCAGGCTGGTCTGGCTCGGACGCGGCTTAACGATCGTGTTCGTGGTGGCGGGTTGTTCCATCGCGCCGTCGCTGGACAATCCCAAGTTCGGCGGCGTGTTCCAATACATCCAACAATTCCAAGGCTACATCTGGCCAGGCGTCGTAGCGGCGTTTCTGGGCGCGTTTCTGCTGCCGCGCGCACCGGCGGCGGCAGGGGTGGTGGCACTGGTGCTGGGACCGGCTGCCTACGGTGTGCTGCAATTCACCAGCCAGACCGAAGCGCGCCCGTGGGGACACGAAATCCATTTCCTGCTGCAGGTGTTGCTGGCCTTCTGCCTCGTGGCCGTGGTCATGGGGCTGATCACGCTGGCCCGGCCCCTGGCACAACCCAAAGTGTTGCCGGTGCGCGCCGACCTCGACATGCGGACAGACCCCGTGGTGTTATGGAGCGGACTTGCAGTGATCGCCGCGGTGGCGGTGTTCTTTCTCAAGTTTTGGTGAATTGCCAGACGGTTTCCGTCCAACAATAACTGTTCGATCAAGTGGAGAAAGTCATGAAAACAATCAAATGTCTCTTCCTGTTAATTGCCAGCGGACTGACCACCCTCGCGGCAAATCCCACGCTGCCCCTCGCGGGCGAATGGCGTTTTCAACTCGACCGCGAAGATGCCGGCGTGCGCGAACGCTGGTTTGAGCGCGCTTTGCCAGACCGGATCAAATTGCCCGGCACGCTCACAGCGCAAGGCATCGGCGATCCGGTGACGGTGGACACGAAATGGATCGGCGGCATTGTGGACAAGTCGTGGTTCATCGCGCCGGAATACGCGAAGTATCGCGAGCCGGACAATGTGAAGATTCCGTTCTGGCTGCAACCGGAGCTTTACTACGCCGGCGCGGCGTGGTTTCAGCGCGATATCGAGATCCCAGAGGACTGGAAGGAGAAACGCGTGGTGCTGTTCCTTGAACGCGCACACTGGGAAACGCGCGTCTGGATAAATGACAAACTCATCGGCACGAACAATTCGCTGGCGACGCCGCACGAATACGAACTGGGCATAGTGGCACGGGCGTCTGGCCCGTTCGATGCAGCAAAGAACCAGAACCGCACGGGCGAGACGCCCGTGCCACTACAACTCGCGCCCGGCAAGCACACGCTCACGATTCGCGTGGATAACCGCATGGTGATTGACGTGGGCGAGAACTCGCACAGCGTCAGCGACCATACCCAGGGGAACTGGAATGGGATTGTGGGCAAGATCGAGTTGCGGGCGACGCCGTTGGTGTGGATTGAGGAGATGCGTGTCTATCCGGATTTACCGAATGCGAGCGTCCGCATCGTGGGGCGAATTGGAAACGCGACGGGAAAGCCGGGCAGCGGCAAGATTCGACTCGGGCAGGTTACCAACGCAATTGACTGGGATTCACACGGCTGCACCTTTGAAACCGCCGCCACGTGGGGAGGTGCGGCGATGAAGGAATGGTCAGAGTTTCAGCCGGCTTTGTTCGACGGAACACTTGGTTTGTTTGGAGACGGAATCCGAGACGAAAGAACGGTGCTCTTTGGCTTTCGCGAATTCTCCACCGGCGGCACACAGTTCACGCTCAATGGCCAGAAGACACTCTTCCGTGGCACGCTGGAGTGCGCCATCTTTCCCAAGACCGGCCATCCGCCGATGGAAGTCGAGGAATGGAAGCGCATCATCCGCGTCGCGAAATCCTATGGTTTGAACATGATTCGCTTTCATTCCTGGTGTCCGCCGGAAGCGGCGTTCGTAGCAGCGGACGAACTGGGGTTCTATTTTCAGATCGAGGCGTCCACGTGGCCCAACCAATCCACCACGCTCGGCGACGGCAAACCCGTGGACCAATGGCTTTATGAAGAGACGGACCGCATCCTCAAGTATTACGGCAATCATCCGTCGTTCATTTTGATGGCACATGGCAATGAGCCGGGCGGTCCGAAACACAAGGAATTTCTCGCCAGGTACGT
Source organism: Verrucomicrobiota bacterium (assembly GCA_014860005.1). Next base: position 23,694 of record JACZKP010000014.1, read on the forward strand.
GAATCACTACAAGGCGCTCGATCCGCGCCGTTTGTGGACCAGCGGCTCGGGCTGGCCGGAATTACCGGAGAACCAGTTTCACGTCACGCCCGACCCGCGCATTCAGGCGTGGGGCGATGGCTTGAAGTCCCGCATCAACGCCAAGCCGCCGGAGACGATGACCGATTACCGTGATTACATCGCCGCCCGCAGCGTGCCCGTCATCAGCCACGAGATCGGCCAGTGGTGCGTGTATCCAAACTTCGACGAAATCCCGAAATACACCGGCTACCTGAAGCCGCGCAACTTCGAGATTTTCCGCGAGCGGCTGGAGGCGAACGGGATGGGCAAGCTGGCAAAACAATTCCTGCTCGCATCAGGCAAGCTCCAGACGCTTTGCTACAAAGAGGACATTGAATCCGCGCTGCGCACGCCGGGCATGGGCGGATTTCAATTGCTGGACCTGCACGACTTTCCCGGGCAAGGCACGGCGCTCGTCGGCGTGCTCGATCCGTTCTGGGAGGAGAAAGGCTACGTGACAGCGGCAGAATTCAGTCGGTTCTGCAACTCGACCGTGCCACTGGTGCGTTTGCCCAAACGCGTTTTCACCACGGATGAAGTGTTGAAGGCGAATATCGAGGTCGCACACTTTGGTCCGCTGCCGCTGATTGAGCACTCGTGGACGCCCGGATTCGAACGCTACAAACGTCCGATGGTGAGTTGGAAACTGGTCCACGATGACGGATCTACCGTGGCTTCCGAGCCGATCCTGCTAAAGACCATTCCGATTGGAAATGCCAACCCGGTCGGCCGCGTTATAGCTGGTTGTGGAGGTTTGTCCTCGCCAGGCAGATACAAGTTGGTTGTCTCAGTGGACGGTCACATGTGGAGCAAGGAATTTCCCAGCCGTACGGTCCGGGTTGAGAATGACTGGGACATCTGGGTGTATCCCTCACAAGTGTCGGAGGAGCCGGCAGACGTGCTCGTGACGGCACAGTTCGATGAGGCTGCGCAAGTGCGCCTGCGCTCGGGCGGCAAGGTGCTTCTCACGATTCCCGGCAGGCAGGTCCGCAACTTCGACACTGCGCCGGTGAAATTCGGTTTCTCCAGCATCTTCTGGAACACCGCCTGGACGGGCCGGCAAGCCCCTACGACGCTGGGCATTTTGTGCGACCCGAAACACCCCGCGCTCGCGCAGTTCCCCACCGATTTCCATAGCAATTGGCAGTGGTGGTATCTCGTCCATCGCGCTGGTGCCTTGCGCCTCGACCTATTGCCAAAAGGCGTTGAGCCGGTGGTCCGCGTGATTGACGACTGGGTTACTGCGCGTCCGCTGGGATTGGTCGTGGAAGGCAACGTTGGCCCGGGCAAAATCATCGTGTGCGGCTTCGACCTGACACGAGATGCGGATGATCCCGTGTCGCGCCAGATGCGAGCCAGTTTGCTGCGCTACATGGGCACAATGGATTTCAAGCCCGGCACCGCGTTCACACCGGAACAAATACGAAGTCTCATCACACCGAGCATGGCAAGCGCCTTGCACGGCGTTCGCAGCATCACCGCCAGCAGCGAGCAGGGGGAATACGACGCCGCCAGCGCTGTGGATGGCGATCCAACCACAATCTGGCATACTGCCTGGGGTGACGGCGCGCCGGGTTTTCCGCACGAGTTGGTGGTGGAGTTGACAGCGCCGCAGGCCATCGCCGGCATCACCGCGTTGCCGCGCCAGGACGGCAATCGCAACGGGTGGATCAGAGCCTATGAGATTTACGCGAGCGCGGATGGCCAGACTTGGGATGCTCCGGTGGCGCGGGGCGAGTTTCCTGGCAACGCTTCGCTGAAGACCGTGAAGTTTGAAAAACCGGTCGCCGTGAAATTCATCAAGCTTCGCGCCGTTAGCGGCCATGCCAACAGTCCGTGGGCCTCACTGGCGGAGTTGGGCTTGCTGCCGATGCCGTGACTCCGTTCAGGCCGGCGCCGCTGCCTGAATGATGCGAACAACCGCCGTCTCCGCCACAAACGTTGCGTGATTGCGCATGCTTAACGCGCAACGGTTTTCACTGGAAAAGCATTGGCGCGAACTCATTCAGGTATTCCCGCCACTTGTCCCAAGTGTGCGCGCCATCCGTCTCCCGATAAATGACCTTGAACTGATGTTGCTTGAACATTTCAACCGTGGCGCGCGAGGTTTCCACCAGGAAATCGTCCTTGCCGGTGGCAAACCAAAACAGCTTCAGCCCCTCCTTGAGCTTGGTGTCGTCGAGGACCGCCTTGTGGCGCTCCGCGAAGCTCGGTCCCTGCGGGTTGCCGCCCGGTCCACCGCCCGTGATACCGAAGATGCCGGAACTGTAAACTCCGAGGTACGCAAACTTGTCCAAGTTCGGGATGCCGAGATTCAGCGTATGAGCGCCACCCATGGAGAGACCGGCCATGGCGCGGTTCGCACGATCGGTGAAGACCCGGTAACGCCTCTCCATTTGCGGCATGATGTCGGCAATGAACTCCCGCTCGAATTCGTCGGTGAAACCCATCCCAAAGCGGAACGGTCCGGTGTGACCATGCGGCATCACCACGACCATTGGCTTGGCTTTCCCAGCGGCGATCAGGTTGTCGAGGATGAATCCGGCACGCCCGACCGTGCTCCAGGAATCATCGGAATCGAACGCGCCGTGCAGCAGGTAAAAGACGGGATATCGCGACGCACTGGTTTCGTACCCCGGCGGCGTGTACACATGCAACCGGCGAAACCGTTTGAGCGTCGCCGACCAATAAGTGACTTCCGAAACTGCGCCGTGCGGCACGTCCTTGGTGTCCATGAAATCCGCTCCCGGCACATACACCAGGCTCCAGGCATTTTCATTTGACTCACTGGTGGCCGGATTGCGCGGGTCAATCACCGCCAACCCGTCCACATTGAAGTTATAGCGATACGCCCCGGGCGCGAGCGGACCGACCGTCACTTCCCACAAGCTGTTGGAACCCTTGATAAGCGGCGTCGCCTGACCAAAACCAGTGCCAGGAATGTCGCCGCTGCCACCGAGTTGCACGGCTTCCGCCTTGGGCGCGTAAATCCGGAAAGCGACCTTCCGATCCGCCGAAACCTCCGGGGAAACCACGCGAGGCGGTTGGGCGGGCCGGTTGGGCGCTTGGGCAAGCGCTGCAGTTGTGAATGTAGCCGCCGTGAGGACCGCCATCGCCAGCCAGTTGCAGTTCAGGATTCGATCTTTCATGGTTTGAATTTGTTTGAGATGCGAGCACGTTTTGCGAGCCCACGCTGCGCCGTGTCCCAGTTCAAGCTCCGCCAACACGGCGCACGGCTCGCTCACGTCACGATCAAAGTAGTCACCCTCTTGGGGCCATTCAAGAGCAGGCTTGAGCCAAGTGGAAACGGCCCTTGAAGCGCTGCCTTGTAGTCGAGTTATCCGGTGGTCTATCCTGCCGGCATGGAATTTGAGCAAAGCGCCCGCACTTATGTGGCAGGCCATCGGGGATTGGTTGGCAGCGCCATCTGGCGGGAACTGCAGCGGCAGGGTTTTCGCCACTTGATTGGCCGTTCCCACACCGAACTCGATTTGCTGGACGCCAATGCTGTGGAGAAGTTTTTTGCCGCAGAACGCCCGGAATTTGTCTTTGTAGCGGCCGCACGAGTCGGCGGCATCCAGGCCAACGATACCCGGCCGGCAGAATTCCTTTACGAGAATCTGCAAATCCAAAACAACCTGATCCACCACGCCTGGCGATCCGGAGTCAGGAAACTGCTTTTTCTCGGCAGTTCCTGCATTTATCCGAAACACGCACCGCAGCCAATGAATGAGGATCAACTCCTGACCGGTCCGCTCGAACCCACCAATCAGTGGTACGCCGTCGCGAAGATTGCGGGAATCAAAATGTGCCAGGCCTATCGCCGGCAGCGCGGCTGCAACTTCATCAGCGCGATGCCCACAAACATGTACGGGCCGAACGACAATTTTGATTTGCAGTCCTCCCATGTGCTGCCCGCGCTGGTGCGCAAGTTTCATGAGGCCAAAGCCGCAAATGCCCCCGCTGTCACTTGCTGGGGCACCGGCAAACCGAAACGCGAGTTTCTCTATGCCGACGACCTGGCCCGCGCCTGCGTGTTCCTCATGCAGCGTTATAGCGATGAACAATTCATCAACATCGGGTACGGCAGCGATGTGACCATCCAGGCGCTCGCCAGGCTGGTTCGGGAAATCGTGGGCTTCCAAGGTGAAATTGTCTGGGACGCATCCATGCCGGATGGCACGCCACGCAAATGGCTGGACAGTTCGCGACTGTTTGCCCTGGGTTGGCGGCCAGAGGTGGAACTCGAAGCTGGAATTCGCCTGGTGTACGAGGATTTCCTGAAACGCTTCGGGCAAGTTTGACCGACAGGCACGGCCCGAGGGGCGTCGCCCAATGCAATACAACAGAAGTGAAAGGCGTCACTCCGATACTCTGACAATTCACACCACGCTTCCCGGCGGGCAACCTTCGAAGTCTCATTCAGAGACCTCCACCAGCGGGAAGCTGCGCAAGAATTCGTGGTTAAGCGAAGAACTAACGATTATCAGTCCAAATCCAACTTGCTAACCCGCCCGCCGAATTTAATCTCCCGCTATGTCTTTTTCGGAAACGCAGAATTCGAACTCGGAAACCCTGAAACACCCGGACGAATTTGTCCGACGCCACATTGGACCGAATGGCGCCGAGACAGGTGAAATGCTCAAGGTCGTCGGCTACGACTCCGTTGACGCATTGACCGAGGCCGCCGTGCCGAAGCATATCCGGTTGGATAAGCCGCTGGATTTGCCTGAACCAAAATCCGAGTTCGACGCGCTGCGCGAATTGAAATCCATCGCGGCGCAGAACCAGGTCTTTCGTTCCTTCATCGGGCAGGGTTACTACGACACGATCACGCCGCCGGTGATCCAACGCAACGTGCTGGAGAATCCCGGTTGGTACACGCAATACACGCCTTACCAGGCCGAGATTTCCCAAGGCCGTCTCGAAGCGCTGCTAAATTTCCAGACGATGGTGATGGAACTCACCGCGCTCGACATCGCTAATGCCTCCATGCTCGACGAAGCCACCGCCGCCGCCGAGGCCATGACGATGTCGCATCGGCTCAAGGATGGCCGCAACACGTTCTTCATCTCCGAGGCCTGTCATCCGCAAACCATCGAAGTCGTTCGCAGCCGCGCCCATGCGCTCAAAATTGAAGTGGTCGTCGGCAATCACGAGACGTTTGAGTTCAACGATCAAGTCTTCGGCGCGCTGGTGCAATATCCCGATACGTTCGGCGCGATTCACGATTACGCGCCGTTCGTTGAGAAAGCCCACGGTGCTGGCGCAATGGTCACGGTCGCGACTGATCTGCTCGCACTCACGCTCATAAGGCCGCCGGGCGAATTCGGCGCGGATATCGCGGTCGGCAGCGCGCAGCGCTTCGGCGTGCCTCTCGGTTACGGCGGACCGCACGCCGCGTTCTTCGCCACGCGCGATGAATTCAAACGCCAGATGCCGGGCCGCATCGTGGGCGTATCCAAGGATGCCCGCGGCAAACCCGCCATGCGCCTCGCCCTCGGCACGCGCGAGCAACACATCCGCCGCGAAAAAGCCACCAGCAACATCTGCACTGCCCAGGCTTTGCTCGCGAACATGGCCTCGCTCTATGCCTGCTATCACGGGCCAGAAGGACTGACGAACATTGCGGAGCGGGTTCATCAACTGACAGCGCGTCTAGCTGAAGGTCTTGCAAATCTCGGTTTTGCTCCGATCAACAATACATTCTTCGACACGCTCTCAATTCCAGTTAAGAGCGCAGCTGAATTCATCAAGAGTGGCGAGGCTCGCGGCTATAATTTCAGGCAGACAAACAACAACCAGATTGGCATTTCTCTTGATGAGGTTTCTTCTGTTGAGGACGTGGAACGCATTATCCTGATTTTCTGTCACAATCCTTCCACCGAACTGGCTCAGGACAAAGGTACACCAAAACCAGATTACAGCTCCTGCATTCCGCTTCCACGCACCTCACCCTTCCTCCAACACCCGGTCTTCAACCGCTACCACTCCGAAACGGAGATGCTCCGCTACATCAAGCGGCTCGAATCGCGCGACCTCTCGCTCACAGCTTCGATGATTCCGCTCGGCTCATGCACCATGAAGCTCAACGCCGCCGCCGAGATGTTCGCCGTCTCGTGGCCGGAGTTTGCCAAGATTCATCCGTTCGCGCCCATCAAACAGACGCGCGGTTACCAGAAGATGTTTGAGCAACTCGAAACCTGGCTCGCCGAGATCACCGGGTTCGCCGGCATTTCGCTCCAGCCCAACGCCGGTTCGCAGGGCGAATACGCCGGGTTGCTCGTCATCCGCGCCTATCACGAATCGCGCGGCGCCGCGCATCGCAACGTGTGTTTGATTCCCACCTCCGCGCACGGCACGAACCCCGCGAGCGCCGTCATGGCTGGCATGAAGGTCGTATCCGTCGCATGTGACTCATCCGGCAATATTGACGTCGCCGACCTGCGCGCGAAAGCTGAGGCGCACAAGACCGATCTCTCGTGCCTGATGATCACCTATCCGTCCACGCACGGCGTTTTCGAGGAAACCATTCGCGAGATTTGCGAAATCATCCACGTGAACGGCGGCCAGGTTTACATGGACGGCGCGAACATGAACGCCCAAGTCGGCCTCACCAGCCCCGGCTTCATCGGCGCGGACGTCTGCCATTTGAACCTGCACAAGACGTTTTGCATTCCGCACGGCGGCGGCGGACCGGGCGTCGGACCGATTGGCGTGGCGGAACATCTCGTGGAATTTCTGCCCGGCCACAACGTCATCAATCTCGGCGGCGAAAATCCGATTGGCGCAGTCGCCGCCGCGCCGTGGGGCAGCGCGAGCATTCTCACCATCTCGTGGATGTATATCGCGATGATGGGCGCGGACGGACTCACCGAAGCGACGAAGTTCGCCATCCTCAACGCGAATTACATTTCCAAGCGGCTCGAAAAACATTTCCCGACGCTCTACCGCAGCAACGGCCTCGTTGCGCACGAATGCATCCTCGACCTGCGCGCGTTCAAGGCCACCACCGCCGAGGACGTCGCCAAGCGCCTGATGGATTACGGCTTTCACGCGCCAACGCTCTCGTGGCCCGTCGCCGGCACGCTCATGGTCGAACCGACCGAAAGCGAATCGAAATACGAGCTCGACCGTTTCTGCGACGCCATGATCTCCATCCACGCCGAAATGACCGCCGTGGAAACCGGCGCAGCCGACGCGAAAAATAATCTGCTCAAGAACGCCCCGCACACGGCGGACCAGATCGCCAGTGACGCGTGGAATCGTCCTTATAGCCGCGAAGTCGCGGCGTTTCCGGCGAAGGATTTGCACGACTACAAATTCTGGCCGCACGTCGCCCGCGTGGACAACGTCTTCGGCGATCGCAACCCAGTCTGCTCCTGCGTGGGGATGGAAAATTATTCTTAACCGCAGGGACTCAGATCTAGTCCCCGAACGATTGACCTGCGGGGAAGGTCAATTCGCGCTGCTGAATCGGACCGATTCGTAACCGCGCAATAGAACTTCAGAAAAGCTGCCTCCAGCCGCAATTAAGTCGTCGAGGTGCTGTTTGGTTATGATGATTACGACACAATCGTCTTGCTGATACCACCGCAACTGAGTCACGCGCGCAAAGCGTAGCCCTGTCTGTTGATCTGCATCGCCGCTTAATCCCTCTCTGCTGAAAATGATACCACACTTGCATCTGTGAAATCGCATCTTTGCAACAAAATGGTTCAGGGCTTGAACGCCGACCCTAGAGTCCCAATTCTTGCACTCAATGAGGAAATGTCGGCCCAGCGCCTCAAGCAAATATGTAGGTGTCGAGCCATACTGAGTCACGACCAGATCAATTTCGTGTTCGAACAGCGCGGCGTTAGCGTGAGCCTTAACATTCGCGTTGATTCGAACACCCGGCAGCGTCACGGCAAGATAAGAAGCAAGAAACTCCAGCGATTCCTTCTTTTGGTTGTCATTCCCCGTGGGCAGTCTTTCGATGAGTTGTTTGAGGAAGGGGCGGTTTATCGGAATATCAGTCGTTCCTCTAGGCAATGGGATTTTGAGCTTTTGACTTCTTGCAAGCTGAACGAGTGTCGCTTCTGGATAGTGCCAGAGGGAGCCCCCGGCCGCTTTCAGCGCCCGAGCAGTGGTCGCGAGGTTTTCAAAATCATTCTGCGCCCAATTGAAATGAACTCGAAGATGTTGGCTTGCGAGTGTGTGAGGGATGACATTGTCCGCGCTATTGAAAACGTCCTCCACGTATGCGCAGGCGTAGAACCAAACCCCACGAGTGCTCTCACCCAAACTAAAGAAACAAACACCTGCGTTATGTGCAACTCCGCCTTTGTGATATTTGTTGCCGCGGGCGGCCTGAAGCTCGTTTAGCCGGTCATACCAAGCCATCACCACTTCCGCAGCTTGGTGCGGAAGTTTGTTTTGATGGAGAAGTCCGAAGACCTGCAACCAAGTCTCAAAGCACAGGGTTTCATTGCTGGGATCGACGCACGAACCCTCGTCAGTATGCTGGCGCAATTTTTCGATGGCGGATGCCACCGCTGTCGGGTCTTTTTTGAGCTCCTGAAAAAGCTCTTCGCGAAGTTGTTGAGTTGTGTTGGCCATCAGCCCTTCGAGTTAAGCATCTGGCAACCAAGGCAACAAGCTTTCGCTCCGCGCTCCGCGCCTTCGCGGTTCACAAAATCGGCTGACAATCCCGGTCATTCAACTAAATTGAAGCCGGATGAAATCAGGACTGCCATTGAGTTATCCGCCGGAAGTGCCGATCTGGGTTGATCCGGAGCGGTTGAGCGGCGCGCCTTGCTTCAAGGGCACGCGCGTGCCGGTGGATAGCCTGTTCGCCAATCTGGAAAGCGGCCTGAGCCTCGACGAATACCTCGATTGTTTCCCGGACGTGACGCGTGAGCAGGCCGTGGCCGTGCTCGAATACGCGCACAAGCTGACGCTCCAACCGGCGACATGAAAGTCCTGCTCGACGCCTGCGTGCCGCGTCCGTTGCGCAAGTTTCTGCCCGACCACAGGGTAAGGTGTCGGACTCAACGCAGAGTCAGAAACCGATATCACAAATACTCGCTAAGCCAAACTGACTTGCCCCATCGGGGCAAAAGAAATCAGCACCTACCCGACCGCAAGCAGCTCATTCACTTTGGCCATCACCTTGAACGCATCCGCCACGTAAAGCACATCGGCCTTGCCGCGCGCCCAGCCGCAATTCGGGTCGAGGCTGATGGCGCGGCGATCGTTGATGAATCGCCAGCCCACCGTGTGCGGTTCTTCGCCGTGACAGCAAGTGCTCAAACCCTTTGGATGCCGCGGCGTCGAGCCGGTTTGTCCGACTTGATTCAGATGCGAGAGAAAGTGCAAAATCGCCTGGCCTTCGCCGCCGAGGTCCACCAACGACTTGCTGCTGCCAAGCGAAGCGCGTGTGTGTTTCAAGAATTCCAGGATGATTTTTTCCGCTTCCGGCGCGTGCGTTTGACCGTCGGCTTGTTTCTTCGTCCAACCGGCGCCAGTCACGAAGAGAAGTTGTGCATCCGGCCGGATGGTTTGCGCATCGGCACTTGGCTCCCGGACTCCAACCACCGTTGTTCGCTTGGAGGCGTCAGCCACATTGACCGCAATTGACTCAACTGTCGCCGTCCCTGCCCCACACTCACAAGTGGGCTGACTGCCGGGATCAATCAGCACGAACCACGGTCGCTGTGTTCTGGTAATTGTCGCCTCCATGCGCTGGCGATAATACCAGCGATTGACCGACATTTTACCATTCGTGGCCGCAACGCCAGTCACATGCGTATCCACACGTCCGCCGAGCCGTTGGGCCACCCCGGCCAACACGCGATTCCATCGCGAAGTTGCCGGGGCAATCACGATGGTGGCCTGGGCTGCTTTGCAGATGGCTTCCGCCGCAGCGGCATCGGTGGCGTAGCGCGATTGGTTGAAATCCGCGCCGGCTACGCCGAGATACTTCGTCGCCGGGCAAGCGGCGATTGAATCCGCCGCAGCTTGGACGCTTTCGCCCACCAATCCGATAACCAGACTCGAACTGGCGATGGATTTGTTTAGCGCGCGTGCCGCGTGTAACGCTTCGCGGGCCGATTTGGCGAGCGATCCATCGGCTTCGGTGTGAGCTAGCAAAAGAATGGTTTCCATAAATTCAAAACTGTGTTGGTAGGGCGAGCGTCCTCGCGAGCCGGGCTCGTCAGCAGCCTCGCCCCACCGATTTCATTTCTTAATCCACTCCACAATCTCCGTTGCAATCTCCTCCGGCGTTTTGTCCTTCACGATCTTGGTTTCACGAAGTTGCTTGGGCAACGCCACACTGGCGAACGCCAAACCTTCACCTGTGAGCTTTGTCGGCTTGGCCTTCTGCAACGCCGGCATCACCGTGCGCATGTTGGTCATGCCCACCTGTGGATTGTTCTTCGGTTCGGGCAAATTTCCCGTGGCCCAACCGAGCAATGCGGGCGGACCTACGCACTTCGACACTTGATGCTTGCCGCCTTCAATGCGCTCCAGAATTTCCAGCGAACCATCCGCGTTCACCTTGAGTTCGTCCACACCTTGAAATTGGTCCACGATGCCCAATCGTTCGCCAACCATTTGCATCGTCGCGCCCGCGCCGCGCGAGGCGGATTCCCAGCCGCCGAACACGAGCAGCTTTGATTTGTCGAGGCCGGAAATGCTCTGGATGGATTCAGCCAATGCCGCAGCGACTTCGGCCGCTTCAGTGAAACCACTGGCCGGACCGTCGAGCGCCACGAGTTCAAACGGCACTTTCTGTGCGACGGTCATCATCACCTGCTGGAGCTTGGCTTTCGGGCCGAGGCTGACGAGCCAGACTTTGCTGCCGGGCGCGTTCTTCGCGAGATTGGCCGCCTCGTAAAGCGCATGGCCCGCCCACGGATCGAGGACGGCGGGCAGCATCATTTCATTCTTCAACGCCGGTCCGGTCGGCGACGCGACGGGTTCAAGCGTCTGCAACGGATCAGGCACGATGCCGGCGCAAACGACGATTTGGTATGCAATGCTCATAAAAGTGTTAAGCCACGAATGGACACGAGTTCACACGAATCAAAACATCATTTCCTCCCATTCGTGTCCATTGGCGTTCATTCGTGGTTCAATCAATTCTCTGCCGAATGCAGTCCCCCGTTCCCGCATGGAAGGCGACGGACATGCGTTCCGGATTCTCCGGCGAGGCAGTGGCGCAGTTCCACAGGGCCCGCCCCGTGAGATAAACAGGTGCATTGTTCCATAGCGGCCTGATTCCTTTATCTCACGGGGCAGGCGCCGCAGTGGATGCATTTCTCGCGGTCAAAGTTTGGCATGCCGTTCATCCTGCCTCGCTTAAAGCAGAACTCCCGGTTCGACGTTTAAACAGCGGGCCAGCGTACGGATGTGATCCACTGTGAGTCGCCGTTCACCACGCAACAGTTTCGCCCCCAACGAACGGTCGCTGCCCAGGATGCGCGAGAGATCGGCGGCGGACATTTCATGCTGTTCAAGCAGGAACTTGAGCGTGTCGAGCGGTTTTCCTTTGGGCCATTTCACCCGCGTCTGGTCGTAGTCCTCGATAAAAGAGCCGACCGCTTCGAGATAGTCCACTTGGTCGGCATTGAGCCGGCTTTCAAAACCCAGCAGCGGTTCGATGGCGTGCCGGGCGGCGGCGTAGTCCGCCGCGTCATGCAGTGGTCGCGGCACGTAACGCTGGCAAAGACCAAAGTAATCTTTCGGGAGCGCCGCAAAAGATTCGGAGCGCGCAGTGGTTCGAGTCACTGTCTTCATAATTCGTTCTTCCACGTGTCTTTGCTGTATTCTGCGTGCGTCATGAAACGCAATGCGAACACCATCTCGGTGTTGAAGTGAACGGCGCACACGAGGCGAAACTCATTGCCGCCCACATTGAACACCGCCACTTTACGTCCGCTTTTCACCGTGACCTGATCAGCAGCCGGGAACGTCCGGCGCATCTCCGCAAAGGAATGCCAGCGAACGGCCCGCACCACTTTGACCCACTGCCGCAGGGATGACGCCGCACGCGCGTGATCGGCCGCCCACTGCCGGATAGCTCCCTCGGCAATAATTCGCACGGGGACAAATTGTCCTCAGGCGGTTTTCCTGTCAACGAGGGAAATCAGTTCTCAGCCGAGCGTTGGCCGGTCGTATCAAGCCGCATGGCCCGCCCAAGGATCGAGGACGGCGGGCAACATCATTTCATTCTTCTGCCTTCTTCAAATCGGCAATCTTAAATCGTAAATCGTAAATCAGCAGGCGGGTTCAAGCGTCTGCAACGGATCGGGCACGATCCCGGCGCAAACGACGATTTGGTAGGCTGTGCTCATAAATCAGGTTGGCCGCGAAAAGCCAGAGAAGGCGCAAGGGAATTTCCACTTTACGGCGAGCGGACGTTCAGCACGCTCCGAACACGCTGAAAGTCCTTGTCCTGTGTGGCGATGGCCAGATTGTGCTCGCGCGCGACGGCAAACTGGTAAGCATCGTCAAAGTCGAGGGCGTACCGGGTGTTTGCCTCGGTCAGCTTGGAATAGCCAGCCTCGCTCAAGGAAAGAACCGTGAACTGTGGCAACGTGTCCGCCGCGAACCGATCAAACAACTCCGGTCGCTTCTGGCGGAACAGCAGCACGCCGATGGAATGGAGCGTAAAGTCTGAAATCCAGGCCGCGCCCTTCTCGCCCTGCAAGAAAGCCTCGCACTTCTTGCGTCCGGCCTGCCCAAGCAGGATTTCGAGAAAGATGTTGGTGTCCAACAGATAGTTCATCGCAATTCGTTGAGGTGATGCTGCAACTCAACGGCGGTGAACTGTTTCTTCAAATCCGCCAAACCGCCCGCCCAATCGAATTTGAACCGGCGCTTGGCCGGACGCGCGCGCTTGGGAGAAGTGTTCTTCGACAAGAACTCGATGAACGTCTCCACCTGCTTCTTCGCCGCGACCGGCAACGTTTCATATTTGGCGATCATCGCGTCTTTGCTCATAACGGAATGAAGCTACCCACAAACGACAGAAGCTGCAATCTGCTTGTTAAAGCGCGTGGCCCGTCCACGGATCAAGGACGGCGGGCAGCATCATTTCATTCTTCAAGGCCGGCCCGGTGGGCGACGCGACGGGGCTCAAGCGTCTGCAACGGATCCGGCACAATCCCGGCGCAAACGACGATTTGGTATGCGGTGTTCATAAATCAGGTTGGCCGCGAAAAGGCGCAAAAGAATTTGAACGCGGTCACAACCGCAATGTGATTCAATTCGGGCGCGTGAACGAAGCTCAAACTTCCTTTTCGTTCGGCGACGGGCGTGCGGTCGGTTATGCTGACGCCCATCCGCTTAGGTGATACGATTACTCCCGATATTTTTCGATGAACTGTTTCAGCCTATCAATCAGACTCGCCTGCTGCCCAAGAGCGATACCACCCCTGCCTTTCGGGTTGAAAAACGGCATGTTTCTCATGCGAATTAAGAAGTCCGCCTTCCCAAGTTCATCAAGCCTGCCGGATCTCGTTGGATCAACCGTTGTCCGCAATGCGTCTGCAATGCCCCGACCCAAGTAGTAACCTTGGGCCAACTCGGAGTCGCTCACCGTGTCCTTAATGAGTTCTTCCAGCAGTTCAGAAATCGACATGTAGAAGTACTCACGCCAGTCAGCGATTGAAACGCCTTTCAAACCCAAGCTCGATAGATCTCCCAACAGCAGCGATACGACCACTTCGCTAGCCATCGGGTCCGAAGTGCGGAAAAGATTACTAAAGTGCCAAAGCAAACCGGATGTGCTGTAGGGCGAAATAGTAGAGAGCTGGGAGGCGTTACGAGGTGGACCGACTGTGGCCTCTCCTCGATTTCTCCTGCCGTTTGCATCCGCCAAATCTACCGCGATAAGCATACCTGCGAGATCATCGGATACCCTTGCTGCACCTTTGAGGATTCTGTCGGAGTCAAAGACGAGATCGTATCCCTCGAAACCGAGGCCTTGTGCAAAACCGTAGAGGAATCTTTCTCTTGGGGAAAAGGACGCAACGCTGGGACTTGATGCCAGGCTTGAAACCATCTTCGTGTCAGACGGCATCTTGGAAGCCATCAGCATCGTAGGTCTGACGGAAAAGAATGCTGGTAAAGTTGAGCCTGGCCACATCGCGACCTGTGAATTGCCTTGCGGCAGCGACTTGAATTCGAAGGTCGCGTTTTGACCTTCTCCCGCGATACAAGTGAGCCCTGGCACGGTAATTTCTTCCTGCAGTGCGAGACAGAACAGCGTCAACTCACCTCCGCTTGCCCCGCTTACAAACTGCGGACCTTCAACAATTGTCGGCTCTTTGACGCCTTCAAGTTCCTCTTCATCCAATTCACTGTCGTATGGGAAAGCAAAAGAAGCTGCCCACAAAGAAAACCCATCGAGCCCGTACACTTTATCGCAAGCGGCGATGCGGAAAGTGTTGTTGCCATCTGTGACCGGTAACGCCGCCAGCGTTAAACTGAATGTGCCATCAAACGGAAAGGGTCGCTCGTTACTGCCTCCGGTCAACTTGCATCCCGCCACCGCAAACGTGCCCGCGGCTTTATCACTATCATTGTGGTAAAATCGAACACTGTCGATCTGCCCCAAGGCGGTCGGGATCGCATCACAGAGGCTCGAAGTTACTTCTCCTGCAGCCGTCACGTCACAGATGTAACCGTATTCCTGATTCGGGTCTTTTCTCAAATTCTGAATCTTGAAGTCGGTGACCTTGATCTCAGGACAAGGCAGTGAAGGAAACAGTGCGTCGGCAGGCACCAGGGTGCCGTTCGGCAAGCGCTGAAGAACGGAGATTTTCATGTTGGTGACGAAAAGACCCTGGAAGTTTTACGTGTTGAATTCAATTTTCGGCCGAGTGCAAACCTCCCGTTCCGGCGCGGAAGGCGACGGCCATGCGCTCCGGGTTTTCCGGCGAGGCGGTGGCGCAGTTCCACAGGCATGCGCCGCAGTGGATGCATTTCTCGCGGTCGAAATTCGGCACGCCGTTTTCGCCGGGCGTGATGGCCTGTCCGGAACAGACTTCGACGCAGAGCTTCGTGCCGCAACGCTGGCATTGGTTCGGAAAAACAAACGCGACGTGATCGGCGTAGCCGGGCGTCGCTTGCACCTTGCCGCCGAGCAGGAGCGCGTCCTGGTGCGAGACGAGCAATTGGCCGTCGTAGGGAATCGCCGGCCAGCCGGCGCGTTCCATGAGCGCGGCGTGCGCGGAAACGCCGCGCGCGTAACAGTCGTCGCGAATCTTGCGCACTTCGTCGGGGGGGATGCGGCCGCGAAAATAATCTTCCAGCGACGGAATGCGTTCCCACGGGCGCAGCGGTTCGTTGAGCACCCCCTCTCTCTGCCCTCTCCCCCGCTCAGAGCGGGGGAGAGGGTGGCCGCAGGCCGGGAGAGGGGGAGCTTCATGGTGAGGGTGAGACGCCGCTTCGTGCGCAGACTTTACCTTCCGGCGAAGGGGGAGTGGGATTGCAAGGCGTCCGCCGCTCAATCCGGCCAGCGCCATGCCGATCATGCCGGTGACGACGCCCCGTTGAAAACCGTCGCGGGATTTTTCCGCGACGCGGGCTTCCGATTCCACCCAACTCGCGCGGCGGCGTTGCACATACGTCGCATCGAGGTTTTCCTTCGTGAACGGCTTCCTCGCCTTGAGCAATTCGAGCACGGCTTCGGCGAGTTGTGCGCCGGTGGCCCAGGCTTCGTCCACGCCCGAGCCGGTGAGGACGTTGGTGCTGCCGCTGCCTTCGCCGATGCGCGCGTAGCCGTCACCGACGAGATGCGGTTCGCCGCGCCGGCCGGATTCGCCGAGCGTCTTCGCGCCCCAGGAACGGAGCTTGCCGCCCTTGAGATAACGCCAGAGATACGGGTGCAGCATCCAATGCTGAAGGTAGCGGTAGGTCGTGCGCACCGGGCTGTCGAACCACGACGGCACGAAGATGCCGAGCGACGCGACGCGCTCGGGATGCACGTAGAGAAAACCGAATATCTCCGGCTCAGGATAACCAAACGTGTGCAGCACCGTGCCGGGTTTGAGCGGCGTGTCTTCGGGCAAGTCCACGACGAACTTCATGCCGACGGCCCAGTCTCGGGTGTGGTGCTCGGGGGGCAGGCCGAAGTGTTCGTCTAGCTGGCGACCGATAGGACCGATAGGGCCGTCTGCGACGACGGTTAGCGCGGCGTGGATGTCCATGCCGGGGGTGAAACCGTTGGCGGGTGCGCCTTGCTTGTCCATGCCCTGGTCGAGCAACCGGACGCCGAGGATTTTGTTCCCGGAGCGCGGACAGCCTTGTCCGCGTGATGCTGTTTCGTAGTTAGAAACTTGCGGACATGGCTGTCCGCGCTCCGGGGATTCGTCCTTCTCAATCAACACTTCCGCCACGGGCGTGCCGGGCCAGATTTGAACCGTGCCGGTGCTTTGCACCTGCGCGCCGACCCATTGCATGAATTGCCCCATGGAGAGCACCATGCCACCGTGCTTGTGCAGAAAATCTGGCGTCCACGGCAGATTCAGCGCGTGATCCTCAACCGGCAGCGCCCACTTGAAGGCTTGAATCAATTCATCCGCCAGTCGCAGCATGGTTGAACGCCGGCTCGCGCCCAAGGGATCGAGCAGGTAAAGGACTTTTTCTTCGGTGACCGGCGTGGCCATTGGAATGCCGGCGTTATCGAGTTCCGGAAAACTTGCGCGCAACGCTCTTGCTTTCGTGACAACGCCCGAAATGCCAAAACCGATGTCATCCGCCCGTTCGTAGCAGAGCACCTGCGGTGGCATACCCGGCATGACCGCGCTTTCGATGGCGGGCGTGCCGTCAGCGTTGACGAGTTGTTTGGAAAGCGTCGTGAGAAACCCCGCCGTCGCCGGGCCGAAGCCAACGCAGACAATGTCCGCGTCCATGCGCGGGCGTTCATTGGCCGGTATCGCTTCCTGTGGGGAAACCTCACTCATGCTACGTGATGTCCCGGTGATAGCTCTGGAGCGACTTTACCGCCGCCTTACCCGCACGACATTCGGCGATGCCTTGCGCCGAGGCGCGGGCGGCGGCAGTCGTTGTCACATAAGGCACCTTGTACTTGATGGCGGCCTTGCGGATGTAGGCGTCGTCCATCGCGCCCGCCTTGCCGGTCGGTGTGTTGATGATGAGATCAATTTCCCGGCTCTTGATTTCGTCGGCGATGTTCGGCCGCTGATGCTCGTGAATCTTGTAACTCAACTCCGCCTTGACGCCGGCGGCGTTGAGGAACTTATGCGTGCCGTTGGTGGCTTTGACGCGAAAACCGAGTTGCTGGAACTTGCGCGCCACGTCCACAATCGCCGGCTTGTCCTTGTCCGATACTGAAATGAAGACGGTGCCATGCTGTGGCAAGGGCGACAGCGCGGCTTCTTGCGATTTGAAATACGCCAACCCGAAACTCCGCGCCATGCCCAGGACCTCACCGGTGGAACGCATCTCCGGACCGAGCACCGGATCCACCTCGGGGAACATGTTGAACGGCAGCACGACTTCCTTTACGCCGACGTGCGGAATCTTCTTCCGTTGCAGACCGAGGTCCTTGAGTTTTGCGCCGAGCATGAGCTGTGTGGCGATGCGCGCCATCGGGACGTTGCAAACCTTGCTCACCAGCGGCACGGTGCGCGAGGCGCGCGGGTTGGCTTCGAGCACATAGACTTTGTCCTGGCAGATGGCGTACTGAATGTTCATCACGCCGCAGACCTTGAGCTCGCGGCTGATGCGGAGCGTGTAATCCTCGATGGTTTTGAGGTGTTTCTCGGGCAAAGTCACCGGCGGAATGGCGCACGCGGAATCTCCCGAGTGAATGCCGGCCTGCTCGATGTGTTCCATGACGGCCGGCACAAAAGCGTCGGTGCCGTCGGCCAGGGCGTCAGCTTCAGCTTCGATGGCGTTGTCGAGGAAACGATCAATCAGGATGGGTCGCTCGGGCGTCACATCCACGGCGGCGGTCACATACTGGCGGAGCATCCCTTCGTCGTGAACGATCTCCATGCCCCGTCCGCCCAGCACAAAGGACGGCCGCACCATCACCGGATAAACAATTTTGGCGGCGATCTGTTTCGCTTCGTCAAAGTTGCTGGCCATGCCGGATTCGGGCATGGGGATGCCCATTTTCTCCATCATCTGGCGGAAACGGTCGCGGTCTTCAGCCAGGTCAATGACGTCGGGAGTCGTGCCGAGCACCTTGACGCCGGCGGCTTCGAGTTCCCGCGCAATGTTGAGCGGCGTCTGCCCGCCGAATTGCACCACCACGCCCTCGGGCTTTTCCTTTTCGTAAATCGCCAATACGTCCTCGACCGTCAGCGGCTCGAAATAGAGTTTGTCCGACGTGTCGTAATCGGTCGAAACCGTCTCCGGGTTGCAATTGACCATGATGGTTTCATAACCCGCCTCGCGCAGCGCAAACGCGGCATGGACACAGCAGTAGTCGAACTCGATGCCTTGGCCGATGCGGTTCGGTCCGCCGCCCAGGACCATGACTTTTTTACGCGAACTGGACGTCACTTTGTCCGGGCGATTGTAGGTCGAGTAGTAATAGGCCGCATTCTCCACGCCGCTCACCGGCAGCGCGTCCCAGCCCTCGACCACACCGAATTTCTTGCGTTGCTCGCGAATCTGCGCTTCGGGCACGCCGAGAATCTTGCCCAGATACTTATCGGCAAAGCCGTCTTTCTTGGCCTGCGCGAGCAAATCATCCGGCAGCGCTTTGCCTTTGAACTGAAGAATCATTTCCTCCAACTCGACCAGTTCCTTCATCTGCTGGATGAACCATGGCTTGATGTAAGTCTTGGCGTAAAGCGCCTCGACGGTTGCGCCCTTGCGCAGGGCCTCGTACATGATCCATTGGCGCTCGCTCGACGGCTCGTTGAGCAGTTGCATCAACTCTGGCAGTGATTTCTGGTTGAAGTTCTTCGCGAAGCCCAGGCCGTGCCGGCCATTTTCCAGCGAGCGGATGGCTTTCTGGAATGCCTCCTTGTAAGTCTTGCCGATGCTCATGACCTCGCCGACGGCGCGCATCTGCGTGCCGAGCTTGTCAATCGAGCCTTTGAATTTCTCGAAGGCCCAGCGCGCGAACTTCACCACCACGTAATCGCCGGAGGGCGTGTACTTCTCCAGCGTGCCGTCGCGCCAATAGGGGATTTCGTCCATGGTAAGCCCGCCGGCGAGCTTGGCCGAGATGAGCGCGATCGGAAAACCCGTGGCCTTGGACGCCAGCGCCGAGGAGCGTGAGGTGCGCGGATTGATTTCGATGATGACGACGCGGTCAGTCTTGGGATCGTGGGCAAACTGGATGTTGCAGCCGCCAATGACCCCGATCGCTTCGACGATGCGATAGGAGTATTCCTGAAGTTTCGCCTGTAGCTTGGGATCAATCGTTAGCATCGGCGCGACGCAATACGAGTCGCCCGTGTGAACGCCCATGGCGTCCACGTTTTCGATGAAACAAACGGTGATCATCTGGTTCTTCGAATCACGGACGACCTCGAGTTCAAGTTCCTCCCAGCCGAGCACGGATTCCTCAACCAACACCTGATTTACCATACTGGCCGCGAGACCACGACTCACCACCACGCGCAGTTCCTCGACGTTATAGACCAACCCGCCACCCGTGCCGCCCATCGTGTACGCCGGGCGAATGACCACCGGATAGCTGAGTTCGGCGGCGACTTTTTCGGCTTCCTCAACACTGAACGCTGGCGCGCTCTGCGGCAGGTCAATGCCCAGGCGTTTCATGGTTTCCTTGAAGATGATCCGGTCCTCACCGCGCTCGATGGCATCCAGGTTCACGCCGATGACGCGCACGCCGTATTTGGCCAGCACACCCGCCTTGGCGAGTTGCGAAGAAAGGTTCAAGCCGGTCTGGCCGCCGAGATTCGGCAGCAATGCATCCGGCCGTTCCTTCTCGATGATCTCCGTCAACGCCGGCACCGTAAGCGGTTCGATGTAGGTGGCATCCGCCATGCCGGGATCGGTCATGATGGTGGCCGGGTTCGAGTTCACGAGCACGATCTGATATCCAAGCGAACGCAGCGCTTTGCAGGCTTGCGTGCCGGAGTAGTCAAATTCGCAGGCCTGGCCAATGATGATGGGGCCGGAGCCGATGATGAGGACTTTCTTGATGTCGTCGCGTCGTGGCATAGAGGATGTACTTCTGGTTGGTGGTGGGCGTGGATGTGTGCTTTCGTGTTACACCGGATAATCCAACGCCTCGCGTGTCATCACCGTTTTAAGTGATTCCGCAGCGCGATCTTTCGCGAGACGGCAACCGGTGATGCAGGTGTCGAGTTTGGCACGCAGCGCGACGAAGGGTTCGAGTCCGTTGCACTTCACGCACGGGCCGGCTTTCGGTGGGTGCATTTCGCCGGATTCGGCCACATCCGAGTAGGCGCGGGCCGAACCGTCAATACCCGGGATGATGCCTTCAAGGTTCGTGAGTTCCTCGGCGCAATAACAGGCATGGCAACTCGCGTCGTCCCACGCGGGATGGCGGTTGTAGCCGTGAACGATCTCAGCGGCGATGCGCCCGACTTCGCCGGCAGCACGCGCAGCTTGCACGTGGCAAAGATCGGTGAAGAACGCGACCGTACCCGCGAGTCCGTCAGCAAGCGTGGGATTGAGCGCGCCCTTCGTCTCCAATTCGATGACATCAAGAATGAATTGCCGCGCCGCAAGCAGCCAGCAAAGCGCATCGGCGAGCGGGAACGTCACGCCCTGGCGGGTCTTGTGATACAGCTTCGCGCCGTCCGCGTCGGTGGCGGTTTGCACGTGTTGCAGCGTCCAGAGCCAGAGCTTCATCGCCGTGCCCAGCGCGCACGCGCCGGTGCCGGGACGCTCGGACGCGACCTGTTTCATCTCGACGATCCATTGCTTGAACTGCGCGAGGAACAACTCGTTGGTCATCGTGATCGAGAGTTGCAATCGCTGCACCGCCTCCGGGCCTTCGTAGGTGGCCTCGAGTTGGGCGTCCATCCACTTCTGACCGAGGAAACCAGGGCAATCCTCCGTGACTCCGTAACCACCCATGAGACTGACGGCTTCGCGCATCATGTTTGCGCCGTGGCCGGTGTTCCAGAGCTTGCAGGCGGGGCAGAGGACGTTGGCCACGGAGTCTAATAGGACAAATTGGACCAACGGGTCTTCCGATTTCTGATGCAGGTTTACCAGGCTCAACGCTTTTGCTTGGGCTTTGGTGAGTTCTTTGAAGGCAGCGCGACCCGTGAGTTTTTTCTCTCCGAGAATGCGATCCTTCTCCTTTTCGAGCGGATCCAGTTCATCAAACAATCGCGCGCCTTCAAAGCCGAGCGACGCACTGGCTTCACCCGTGGCCCAAATGTCCACGAGGCGATGGAGCGCGTCTTCTTTCTGCTGGATGCCGAGTTCGTAACGCGGCGTCCCGGGCGCGCCCTGACCCCCGCGGAAACGGCGGCGCTGATAAAGAATTACAGGCTCAATGGCGGAAAGCAGTTTGGCAGCGGTCATCAAGCCGACCGTCACGCGCGTGCGGCGAAAGACGGCTTCGATGATTTCGCCGTGTGAGTAGTTCGGGATGATGACGCCGTCCTTGATCGTGTAGCCACCAACAATGCGACTGGCCGGGACTTTCAGATTGAAGACCGGATCGTTCGTCGAAGAAAGCTGGTGAACGAGCTTCTTGGTCGGTGTGCCACGATCCCATACGCCGGGGTCACTCTCCTCCAATATCACCATGCAACTGCCCTTGAGCTTCGGATCGTCGGACTCGACGGCAGCAGTGACCACGTTTGCGAAACCCATGTTCGTGATGAAGCGCCCGCGTTTGTCCACTTGCAGCAGCGGCTCTTGGCCATCCTTCCACTCGGCGATGCGGATTTTGCCAGCCAACATTCCCGTTTCGACGCCGACGAAGGGAATCGGTTCGGTAAGGGCGAAGGCGGCGCGGACTTGCTTGCGGTTCTCGCCGGGCTTCAACGGGGCAGCGTTGGCAACGTATTTAGCGCGTTGCTCCGGCGTGCCGCGTTCGTGAATGGGAGCCAGCCCCAGGTTGCCCGCCAGACTGCAAGTTGCCGCGCCCGCATCCACCCACGACAACTCGAACGCAACCAATGCCAGCGCCAAATTCTTCGGGCCGGCGATGAAACCGCCGTGTTCTGGCTCGAGGAATGCCGCCGTGATGCCGCTTTCGTCGAAGTGCGGCAGGAGACTGGCCTTGGCGTCCGTCCAGTCGTGCGAGTTCCGCCCGCCCTCGGCCACGAGCCGCGCGACCGGTCCGCGCGCCACGTCACGCGCGCCTTGCACGAGCATGTGCAGGTCGTAGCGGTCGGCGAAGCGCCACAATATCTGGCGGACGTCGTCGGAGGGCAGAGTGCGGAGCGTTTCCGCGAGAGGAGTGTCCAAGGTCGCTTGCATAATGACTTGCCGAACTGGTTTTTCGCGGGTCGCCTCCGACGCTGTGAATTCGCACGCTGGTGTCTTTCGACGGGCGACACCTGTTAGTAATGATTCTTTTACTGCGGAAGTGGAAACCGATGCAAAGTGGAGATTGTCATTCTTTGGACAATTCTTGCTATGGGTGGCGGCGCGCAGCAGGAGTCGGCCTTTGATTTCCCATCGGCCCTCGAGGGATGAGCACGAGGACAAGGACGATCAGAGTCCGGTCTAGGATTACGACTTAAGAGAACGTTTTATGAGGATGGCGACCCTACCGGGACTCGAACCCGGGCCGCTGCCGTGAAAGGGCAGTGTCCTAACCGCTAGACGATAGGGTCGTCTGAAGTGGCGGAATATAAGCAATGTCGCCGGGTTGTCACGTTAAATTCACGTTTGCGTTGCCGGGTGGTTTCCCCTAGGTTGACGCCACATTTGGAATGAAAATTTTTCTCGACGGCAGGTATTACGACGAGCGCACCGCAAAGATTTCCGTGTTCGACCACGGACTGCTTTACGGCGACGGTGTGTTTGAGGGGATACGCGCTTATCACGGCCGGGTCTTCAAGCTCAAGGAACACATTGACCGGCTGTTTTGCTCGGCCAAAGCCATCCTGCTCACCATTCCGATGTCGCACGCCGACATCATGCGCGCGGTGGTGGAAACCTGCCGCCGCAACCGTGTACGAGACGGTTACATCCGCCTGCTGGTGACGCGTGGCGTGGGCACGCTGGGGTTGAATCCCAACCGCTGCAAGCGGGGCTCCGTCGTCATCATTGCCGGCAAAATCCAGCTTTACCCGCCAGAGTTCTACGAGCGCGGCATGGCAATCATCACGGTACCCACGACCCGCAATTTGCACAGCGCGGTCAATCCAGCGATCAAATCGCTGAATTA
Organism: Verrucomicrobiota bacterium; assembly: GCA_014860005.1. The sequence continues at coordinate 47,080 of JACZKP010000014.1, forward strand.
CTTGAACAACATTCTGGCCAAAATTGAGGCCAACAACGCGGGTTGTGAAGAGGCCATCATGCTGAATGCCGAGGGTTTTGTGGCAGAATGCACCGGCGACAACATTTTCATTGTCAGAGAGGGCGAATTACTCACGCCGCCGCTTTCCGCAGGGGCGCTGTATGGGATCACCCGGCGGGTGGTGATGAACCTGGCGCTCGCGGCGGGATACAAGGTTTCCGAGCCGAACCTCACGCGCTACGACTTGTTCAATGCGGACGAATGCTTTGTGACCGGCACGGGAGCGGAGATCGTTCCGATCGTAAAGATTGATGGCCGGGTCATCGGGCGCGGCAAACCCGGCAAAGTCACCCGCAAACTCGTCAGCCAATACCATGCCTTGACGAAAACGTCAGGCGAGCCGATATACGCTTAGGAATTATGGTTTGCTGTATCTGCAAAGCGAAACCGGCCACGGTGCATTTGACCCAGATTCAAGGGGACAAAGTGCAGAAGGTGGACCTGTGCGAGGAATGTGCCAAGAACAAGGGCGTGAATGATTCCACTTTTGCCATTGCCGACATGTTGCTCGGCCTGGGGGCGTCCCAGGAAATCGAGCAGGCCTCGGGTGGGGTGGACGTCAAGTGTCCGCAATGCGGTTTCTCACAGTCCGATTTCAAGAAGTCCGGACGGTTGGGTTGCGCCGAGTGCTACACGACTTTTGCCGAGGGACTGGAAGGGCTGCTCAAATCCATGCACAAAGGCACCAGTCACACTGGCAAAGTACCCGAAAGCCTGCGCCAGACGCGCGATCTTTCGGATCGCCTGAACTCGCTGCAAAAGAAACTGTCCAAGGCAATTGCGACGGAGAATTTTGAAGAGGCCGCGCTGCTGCGCGATGAAATTAAGCAGATGAACAGCCGCGTGGCTGGCCCTGTGACGACTTAACCGGGATGGAACTCAACGACTTTCTCATTTCGCCGGCGGAAGTTGCGCGCCGCAAAGGCCCGCACGATCGGATTGTCATGTCGAGCCGTGTGCGGTTGGCCCGCAACATCCGGGACGGCGTGTTCCCCGGTTGGGCCAAGAAGCCCGAAAGAATCCGTGTGCTGGAACTGGTTCGCCCCGCCTTGGAAAGCCTGCCGGAACTGAAAGGCGCCTTCTCCGAATCCATGGACAAGCTCAGCACGCTGGACAAGACCCTCCTGGTGGAGCGCCATTTGATCAGCCGCGAGCACGCCGCCAAGCGCGAAGGCAGCGGGCTGGTGCTCAATCGGGAAGAAAGCTTCTGCGTGATGATCAATGAGGAGGATCATCTGCGCATGCAGGCGCTGCGGCCGGGACTGCAATTGCGCCAGGCGTGGACTGCGGTTGACCAGTTGGACTCCGTGCTGGAGCGGAAATTGAACTACGCGTTCAGTAATGATTTGGGCTATCTCACCGCCTGCCCCACCAACCTCGGCACGGGCATTCGCGTCAGTGCGATGCTGCATCTGCCGGGACTGGTTCTGGCCGAGCAAATCAACCCCATCATCCAGTCCGTGAACAAGCTTGGCCTGGCCGTGCGCGGGCTTTACGGCGAAGGCACCGAGGCGCTGGGCAACGTGTTTCAAGTGTCCAATCAGATGACCCTGGGCGAATCCGAGAGCACCATTGTGGAACGGCTGGAAAAAGTGCTGGCCCAGATCATTGAGCACGAGGAAAACTCCCGCGCCACATTGATGGAGAAAAAAGCCAAGATGGTCCACAACCATGTCGGGCGGGCCTATGGCATCCTGGCCAATGCCCACAGCATTTCGTCCAAGGAAACCATGAATCTGCTCTCCCTGTTGCGCTTGGGTGTGGATCTGGGGTCCTTCCCGGGAGTGGACCGCGCGCTGGTGGATGAATTGATTCTGCTGACCCAGCCAGCGCACCTCCAAACCGTGCATTCGGGAAAATTGTCGGCCGAGGAGCGGGATTTGCTTCGGGCTGATATGGTGCGGCAACGGTTAAAACCGGTGAGCCGCCCGGTCACGAGCACCGGCAGCGGATTGGACAAATCTGACAATTGATAGCAACTTGCAGCAGTTATGGCTGATGATTCAATGAACAATTTTACGCCCCGCGCCCAGCAGGTGCTGGCGCTGGCGCGCAAGGAAGCCGACCGTTTCAATCACAACTTTGTCGGCACGGAGCATTTGCTGCTCGGCCTGATCAAACTGGGTCAGGGCGTGGCCGTCAATGTTCTCCAGAAACTGGGGTTGGACCTGGAAACCGTCCGCATGGAGGTCGAGAAACAGGTCGGCACAGGGCCGGACCAGAAGATGATTGGCAACATTCCTTACACGCCGCGGGTCAAGAAAGTTCTCGCACTCGCGTCCAAGGAAGCCAAGGCGTTGAATCATACCTACGTGGGCACCGAGCACATCCTGCTGGGCCTGCTGCGCGAAGGCGACGGAGTGGCGGCGCGTGTATTGAAGAATCTCGACGTGGACATCGAACTCACCCGCCAGGAGATTCTTAAGGAGTTGGATCCGAACTTTGCTGCTCAGGAGGAGCAGGCTTCCGGCGAGTCGTCCGATAAACCCTCCGCGCCGGGCGACAAGAAGGGCGAAGTCAAAACCCCGGCGCTCAAAGCCTTTGGTCGTGACCTGACCGAAATTGCGCGCAAAGGCGAAATGGATCCGGTCATTGGCCGCCGCAGTGAAATCGAGCGCGTCATCCAGATTCTTTGCCGTCGCACAAAGAACAATCCCGTCCTGCTCGGTGAAGCTGGCGTGGGCAAGACCGCCATCGTGGAAGGGCTTGCTCAGGAAATTGCGCGAGGCAATGTTCCCGAATTGCTGCTCAATAAGCGCGTCATCACGCTCGACCTCGCCCTGATGGTCGCTGGCACGAAGTACCGCGGCCAGTTCGAGGAACGTATCAAAGCCGTGATGGATGAAATCCGCCGCGCCAAGAACATCATCCTGTTCATTGACGAATTGCACACCATCGTCGGGGCCGGTTCCGCCGAAGGCACCATGGACGCCTCGAACATCATCAAGCCCGCCTTGAGCCGCGGTGAAATGCAGTGTGTCGGCGCCACCACGCTCAACGAATACCGCAAATACATCGAGAAGGACGCCGCGCTGGAGCGCCGCTTCCAGTCGGTCAAAGTCGAAGCGCCTTCGATTGAAGACGCAGTCGAAATTCTCAAGGGCCTGCGTCCCAAATACGAAGAGCACCACAAGGCCGAATTCACCGACAAGGCGGTCGAAGCCTCCGTCAAGTTGTCGGATCGTTACATCACGGATCGTTTTCTGCCCGACAAAGCCATTGATGTGCTGGACGAGGCCGGTTCGCGCGCCCGCATCAGCACCATGACGCGTCCGCCCGAGGTAAAAGGCATTGAAGGCGAGATCGAGGAAATCAAAACCCGCAAGGAACGCGCCATCAAGAACCAGGACTTCGAGGGCGCCGCCGCCATGCGGGACAAGGAGAAGCACGCGAAGGAACGGCTCGAAACCTTGCTGCGCGATTGGCGCGCCAGCCGCGAGGAAAAGCGCGTGGTGGTGGACGAGGAAGACATTTTGCACATCGTCTCCAAATGGACCGGCGTTCCGCTCCAGCGCATGGAACAAGGCGAGATGGACCGGTTGCTCGCGGTCGAAGGTGAAATGGAGAAAGTCGTCATCGGTCAGCGCGAAGGTGTGAATGCCATCTGCAAGGCGTTGCGGCGTTCCCGCGCCGACTTGAAAGACCCGCGCCGCCCCATCGGCACCTTCCTGCTCTTGGGCCCCACCGGCGTCGGCAAAACGCTCCTTGCCAAGACTCTCGCGGAACAGATGTTCGGCGACTCCAAATCGCTCATCCAACTCGACATGAGCGAGTACATGGAAAAATTCAACGTCTCGCGCCTCATTGGTTCGCCGCCCGGTTACGTCGGTTACGAGGAAGGCGGCCAACTCACCGAACAAGTCCGGCGCAAACCCTATTCGGTGGTTCTGTTCGACGAGATTGAGAAGGCGCATCCCGACGTCTGGAACATGCTGTTGCAGATTCTCGAAGAGGGCAAACTCACCGACAACGTGGGGCGCGCGGTGAATTTCCGCAACACCATCATCCTGATGACCTCCAACGTCGGGTCGGACACGATTCGCCGGCAGTCCACGCTTGGCTTCTCCCCCATCACCGACGAGAGCAGCTACGAGAAGATGCGCGAGAAAATCCTGGATGAATCGAAGAAAGTGTTCCGGCCGGAATTTCTCAACCGCTTGGACGACCTCATCGTGTTCCGTTCGCTCACGAAGCCCGACCTCATCCAGATTCTCGACCTGGAAATCACCAAAGTCCTGGTTCGCCTCAAGACGAGGAACATCCGGCTCGAACTGGATGCGAAGGCCAAGGACTTTCTGGTTCAAAAAGGTTACGACCCGCAATACGGCGCCCGCCCTATGCGCCGTTCAGTCGAACGTTTCCTGGAGGACCCGCTGGCCGAGGAAATTCTGCGCGGCCACCTGCACGAAGGCGAGCCCATCCTGGTCACGTCGGACACCGAAAAACTGGTGTTCAACCAGACGACCGCCGCCGAAGGCGCTCTCTCAAGCTGACGTCTCCGAATTACCCGTTCTCAGACGCCCCCGCCCTGCGGTGGGCGTCTTTTCATTTGCCGCTTTGCCAACCCGGACGCAGGTGGAGTTGCAAAATTATCATTTGCTGGCCTCGCCCGGCGGCGGCTGCCGCAGCAGGCCAGCATGGCAAGGACTATAGAGTCCCATCGCAGGCAGGCGGAGCGGGGTCTTCATAATTTTTCAGTTCAGCGGGTTTTGGCGGACACACGGAGTTCACCCCCAAAACCCGCCCGCCTTCCACTCGGAAGGAGATTCATGCGCTTCAGGGTTATGGCACTTGGAACCGGTAGAAGCGGTGTGGGTAGAACGCGGCGTTCGGATCGAGGATCTCCAGCACGCCATCGGCGCAATGGCCAGTGGCGATTGGCGTCCACTGCATGAGATTCGTACCCGCTTCGACAATCCACGTTCGTCCCGGGGGCGTCACGAGCTGAAATGTGAAGTCCCATTTGGCAGCAGGCTCGGGCCGCGTAACTCACGGGCATCCTGGAAAAGCGAGAACTGTGCGGTGTCTGAGAATCCGCGGGCACTGACCAGGGCAATCTGGTATTCAACGCCAGAAAGAGCATCGAAAGTGAGTTGAGGAAATGATTGGTTTGCGACGTTCGTCGCGATGACCGTCAGTTTTGAGAGGGTGGAACCAAGGTAAACTGGTTCTTCGCTGTTTTCGGTGGAATTAAAATTGGGGGAAGCGGAGTTTTCCGGCGACGAAGTAGAGCATGGTGATCAGATGCGTCGTCGAACGGTAGCCGCGAGCCTTGCGTTTGGTCGCGCTGAAGACGCTGTTTAAT
>JACZKP010000145.1 GCA_014860005.1 Verrucomicrobiota bacterium
CGACCGAAACTCATCAAGATCGTCGGTTTCCTTCACGGTTCGCTTCGCCTTGGACACCAGCTTCACATTAATTCGAATGGGTCTTGCCATCCCCAATGACTAAACGCATTACGCTCATCTTGAAAGCAAAATAGAATAAGCGGGCGCCGAAGGAATTGGACTACGCCTGTCAGCCGCGGAAGCCACAAGCCCGGGCGAAGGCTTGCGGGCGAACCTTGCGGGCCTATACTGGCCATCTGTGATCGCGCCCAAGAAAGTTCGCGTCGTCTGCGGCATGAGCGGAGGAGTTGATTCCTCCGCCACGGCAGCGCTTTTGCTCGAACAGGGTTACGACGTGGTCGGCATCACGCTCAAGCTCTGGCCACAGGATTGCGTGAACCGCGCCGAGGACAAGTGTTGCGGGCCGCAGGCGGTTACCGACGCCCGCGCCGTATGCCACAAATTGGGTGTGCCCTATTACCTCATTGACGAGGCGGCGGATTTCCAGAAGCACGTCATTCAATACTTCGCAGATGAATACAAGGCCGGCCGCACGCCGAATCCGTGCGTGATGTGCAATCAGAACCTCAAGTTCGGGCGGCTGATTGAGCGCGCCGACCAGCTCGGTGCGGAATTCATCGCCACCGGCCATTTCGCGCGCGTCGAACGACAGAATGGGCGAGTGCTGCTCAAGCGGGGGCGTGATTTGCGCAAGGATCAAAGCTACTTTCTGTTCTCGCTGCGCCAGGATCAACTCGCGCGGGCGATGTTTCCGCTGGGCGAAAAGACCAAGAGCGACACGCGCGAAGTGGCGCGCCACTGCAATCTCAAGACTGCTGACAAAGAGGAGAGCATGGAAATCTGCTTCGTGCCGGACAATGACTACGGCGGCTTCCTCCAACAGGCGAATCTGGTGCAAAAGCATCGCGGCGAAATCGTGGACATGCATGGCCACGTGCTCGGCCATCACGACGGCATTGAGTTTTACACCATCGGCCAACGGCGAGGATTGGGGATTTCCTCCCCGCAACCGCTTTACGTCATTGAACTGGACGCGGAGCACAACCGCGTCATCGTAGGGGACGATTCCGCGCTGGCTCGTGACGAGTTCACGGTGGATCGCTGCAACTGGATTCCGTTCACGAAGCCGCCGCTGAGTTTCGAGGCGACAGCGAAGATTCGTTACAATCATCCCGGCACACCCGCCACCATCCTGCCGTTGGCCGACGGACGGGCGCGGGTGAAGTTGCACGCGCCCCAACGCGCCATCACTCCAGGCCAGGCGGCAGTATTCTATCAGGATGATCTGGTGATCGGCGGCGGTTGGATCGCGCGGTGACCCGAGATTCGGCTTGCGCCATGAGGTTTGATTGCTAGAGTCCCCACGCTTTTTCGCCCGGCTCAGGGGCGTTTTCCTTTTAACCAGGCAGTTGACTGAATTGTGAAAGTATTTAGCGGCACAGCGAATGAGCCTTTGGCGCGGGCGATCTGCGAATACATCGGCATTGAGTTGGGCAAGTGCAGCATCCGCCCATTCCCCGACGGCGAGACGTTTGTGAAGATCGAGGAAAACGTCCGGGGCGAAGATGTGTTCATCGTGCAGCCGACCTCCCCGCCGACAAATCATCATTTGATGGAATTATTCATCATGATGGACGCGTTGCGGCGTTCGAGTGCGAGTCGCATCACGGCGGTGATGCCTTTTTACGGTTATGCCCGGCAGGATCGCAAAGATCAACCGCGCGTGCCGATCACCGCCAAGCTCGTGGCCAATTTGTTGATCGCTGCCGGCGCGAACCGCATTCTGACCATGGATTTGCACGCACAGCAAATTCAAGGTTTCTTCGACATTCCCGTGGATCATCTCTACGCCGCGCCGGTGATGTATGAGTACTTGAAGAAAAAACCTCTGCCGGACCTGGTGGTGGTCAGCCCGGATGTGGGTGGATTGAAGATGGCGTACGCGTATTCGCAGACATTGGAATCCGGCCTGGCCATCGTGGCCAAACGCCGGAAGAGCGCCTCGGAAGTTGAGTCCATGGCGGTGATTGGCGAAGTGCGCGGCAAGAACGTACTGCTGGTGGATGACTTGACGGAGACGGCGGGGACGTTGGTGATGGCGGCCGCCTTGCTCAAAGGCAAGAAAGCCAGAAAGATAACCGCCTGTGTGTCACACGCCATTTTGAATGACGTGGGCGTGGACCGATTGCGAAAATCGGCGATTGACGAATTAATCACAACTGATACCGTCCTGCGCCCCGCAATCAGCGGCGTGAACATTACGACGCTGCCGGTGTCGGGGCTTTTGGGCGAAGCCATCAAGCGAATCCATAGTAATTCGTCGGTGACTTCTTTGTTTGAATTCAAAGGCGGACGCACCAGTTAGAAGTGCGCGGCCTGGGTAGCGAGTTTTTTTTAACCATGAAATCAGTACCATTGAACGCCGTTCCCCGCACCTTGATTCGGGGGCGCGCTGTAAAGAGGTTGCGTGGCACCGGGCGCGTGCCCGCCGTCGTTTACGGACGACTGGCCGACCCGCAGAGCCTCGAAATCAACGCCAAGGAAATCAGCGATCTGATTCACCATTCGGTGTCGGAAAACGTGCTGGTGGACCTTTCGGTCAAGGATGATCCCCGCCCGAAGCGCCTCGCGCTGGTGCAGGATGTGCAGCATCATCCGCTGAGCGGCGCAGTGCTCCATGTGGATTTGCACGAAGTTGCGGAAAGTGAAAAGGTCACCATCATGGTACCGGTCGAGACGGTGGGCGAAGCGGCCGGGGTAAAGACGAGCGGCGGCGTGCTGGAGCACGTGCTGTTCAAGATCAAAGTGCGGGCCCTGCCCAAGGACCTGCCAGAACAGATTGTCGTGGACGTGACGGCGCTGGAGTTGGGCAAGTCCATTCATCTCGGTGAAATCCAGGCGCCGGAAGGGGTGGAGATTCTCGGGGACAAGAAAGTCTCGGTTATCTCGGTGGCCGCGCCGCGCACCGAGGCTGAGGAAGCCGTTGCCACCGAGGTCGCCCCAGTGACAGCCGGCGACGTGGAGATGCTCAAGGAGAAGAAGGAAGAAGGTGTGGAGGCGGCTCCAGCGAAGGGGGAAAAAGGCGCTGAGAAAGCCCCTGCCAAAGCCGCGGACAAAGCCCCTGCCAAAGCGGCCGCTCCAGCGGAGAAGAAAAAGTAGTTTTGACGGCGCTCCTGCCGGGCGGGATGCGCCATGCCTTCCCCGCGTATGGAGGACTGTCATCTCATCGTGGGCTTGGGCAATCCCGGCGCGGAATACGCGCAGACGCGGCACAACGTCGGGTTTCGGGTGGTCGAGCGGTTGGGCGAGCGCTGGCAGGCCGATTGGAGCGAAGCCAGGAAGTTTCGTTCGTGCGTGGCCAGAGTCAGCCGGCATGGCAAGCGGGTATTGTTGTGCGAACCGCTTACGTTTATGAACGCCAGCGGCGAGGCGGTAGGGTCGCTGGTGGATTTCTATCAGGTAAGTTTGGGGCATTTGGTGGTGGTGGTGGACGATGCGGATTTGCCCTTGGGCGAGATTCGACTGCGGATGCGTGGCAGCAGCGGCGGCCATCACGGGCTGGAATCCATTGAGGCGCGGCTGGCGACACGGGAATTTGCGCGGCTGCGAGTGGGCATTGGCCGGCGCACGGGTGCGCGTGAGATTACGGGTCATGTGTTGGGGCGATTTGGTTCGACCGAGACGGTGCTGGTGGATAAAGTTCTGACGGCGGCTTGCGACCAGTTGGACTTTTGGTTGCAGGCCGGAATACAAAAAGCAATGAATCAATTTAACGGGGTCGTGGACGACCCTGCGAACGAAGGACAAAAGCAGTGAAACGATACGAAGGCCTGTTTGTACTGAACACCGCGGGCAAGGAAGAGGGCATCAAAGAAGCCATTGACAAAATCTCCGCTGAGATAGTGTCAGCGGGCGGGCAGGTGGAGACGGTGCAGAAGATGGATCGCAAGAGCTTCATGCGCGTAGCCGACAAGAAGCACACCGCCGGCTATTATGTGAACGTGATTTTCAGCATGGCGCCTGCTGCCATCGCGCAGGTGCGCAACCGCTTTGCGGCGAACGAGGAAGTGTTCCGCGTCCTGTTCACGCACGCGCCCGAGCCTAAACCCGCGAAGTAAACCCGCAAGAACCGGAGGCCCCATGGCCAGCTTCAACAAAGTCATCCTCGCCGGCAATCTGACCCGTGATCCTGAATTGCGTTACACGCCCAAAGGGACGGCGGTTGCCCGTTTCACCCTGGCGGTCAGCCGCAACTGGACCAGCGAGGATGGCCAGAAGAAGGAGGAAGTAAGCTTTATTGATATAGACGCCTGGGGCCGGCAGGGCGAGGTCATTGCCCAATACATGAAGAAGGGCCGCCCGCTTCTCGTCGAAGGCCGGCTCAAGCAGGACACTTGGGAAGACAAGAACACCAAGCAAAAGCAGAGCAAGCTGAAGGTGGTGCTCGAAAGCTTTTCCTTTATTGACTCCAATCGCGGTGACAGTGCCGGAGGACCAGCGCCAGCCCGTGCGGCCGGTGCCGCAGTTGCGCCAGCCGCCGCTGCCGAGCCTGTCGAAGGCGACGGGCCGCCGGAGAGCGACGACGTTCCATTTTGATTTCACGCATCACGCATCACATTTTATGAAGACCGAAGTAATTCTCACCAGTAACATCGTTGGCTTGGGCGGCGAGTCGGACCAAGTCAAGGTCGCGGCCGGTTATGCCCGCAATTATCTGCTTCCGCAGGGCTTGGCCATTCCGCTCACGCACGCCAACAAGCGCCGCCTCGAAGTGCTTGGCCAACGCCGGGCTGAACGTGAAGCCCATGAGTACAATGCCATGTCGGAACTCGCCAAAAGCCTTTCCAAGCTCGTGTGTCAGGTCAAAGTGAAGACCGGCGAGGATGGCAAGATGTTTGGCACCGTCACCACGGGCATGATTGCCGACGAACTCAAGCACCAGTTTGACGTGTCCCTCGATAAGAAAAAAATCTACATCGAGAATCCGATCCGGACGCTTGGCGACCACGAAATCGAATTGCATCTCCACCCCGAGGTCAAGGGCAAGCTCCAGGTTCGGGTCGAGAGCACCACGCCGGTGGCAGTGCCTACGCCCGAAGCTCCTCACTCGGAAGCCAGGAAAGATGAAGGCCGGCCTGATCGTCGGGGCAAACGCGACGGCGACAGAGTCGAAGCGGCCGAAACCAAGGGCCGTCCAGCCAAAGTTGAAAGACCGGCAAAAACCGACAAAGTCAACAAAGCCGAGAAACCCAAGGCCGGCAAAGCTGCATAACGGGTCGGGCACATAATCATTCTCGCGGGCAGGTTTGCAGGAGCCTGCCCTTTTTCATGGCTTGAAGTTGCTACCAGCCTGACGGCGGAGATTCGATGCACCGGCGCCGATCGCATGATTGATACTCGGACTGACCAATTTGAGAATCGTCGCAGTTCTCGACCGACTGCGGTATGGATCGAACGCCCGAGACTTTTCCGTAAATCTTGAAGAGCAAACCCCGCCCGTCTGTGCTGAAATGCCGGGCGGATCAATACACCACCAGCGAGCGGACGGGATAGTCGCGCAGTTTCGCGCGGCCATCCAGAAAGCTGAGTTCGATGAGGAAACTGATTTCGAGAATTTTCGCGCCGAGCCGATGCACCAACGCGGCGGCGGCGGCCGCTGTACCGCCGGTGGCCAGTAAATCATCAATCAATAACACCCGGCTGCCGGGCTTCAGCGCATCCACATGGATGGCCACCGTGGCTGAGCCGTATTCCAGGGCGTAATCCTGTTCGTGTGTGCGGTAGGGCAGCTTGCCTTTCTTGCGCACGGGAACGAAGCCGGCCTGTAACCGCACCGCGGCCGCCGCGGCGAAGATGAAACCGCGCGCGTCAATGCCCACGACCGCGTCCACCGCACCCGGCTGGAATTTTTCCGTGAGCAACTCAATGGCGCCGGAAAAGAGGCGGGCATCCGCCAGCATCGGCGTGATGTCCTTGAATTGGATTCCTGGTTTCGGGAAATCCGGAACGTTGCGGATGGCCTGTTCGATTTCCGCGGCCGTCGGGTGTGGCTGGCTCATGTCGGGCTGGCTTGGCGCGGAATGGTTCAAGGTCTGGCGGCTTCCAGTTTTTCGATCATCTTCCGCAGTTTGCGCAGAGCGATGTTTTGAATCTGCCGGACGCGTTCGCGGGTGACGCCAAATTTAACGCCCACTTCCTCCAGCGTTTTTTCCGTCCCGCCGTCGAGGCCGAAACGGAATCGCAGTATGGTGGCTTCCCGCGGATCAAGCTTCGTGACCATTTCCTGAAGCATGCCCGTGACGGTCTTATCTTCGAGCAGTTCGTACGGCGTATCGGCATTTTCGTCCTGCACGACCTCGGCAAAATTATTGGAATCCTCGTCGCCAATCGGCGCGTCGAGCGAAGCCGGGCGAATGGCCGCCAGCCGCATCTGCGTCACGCGCGAAGTGGGCATGCCCAACTCCTCGCCCAATTCATCATCCGTGGGTTCGCGGCCCAGTTCCTCCTGCAAGCGCATGCCGATACGCCGCATCTTCGAGATTTTGTCCACCAGATGCACCGGCAGGCGGATGGTCTTGGACTGGTTGGCCAGCGCGCGTTTGATGGACTGCTTGATCCACCAGGAACCGTAGGTGGAGAGCTTGCCGCCCTTGGATGGATCGAACCGCTCCACCGCTTTCATCAAACCGATGTTGCCCTCGCTGATCAAATCCAGCAGCGGCAGCCCGATGCCCTCGTAGTCGCGCGCGATTTTGACCACGAGCCGGAGGTTCGCCTTGATCATCTGCTCGCGGGCTTTTTTGTCACCTTTCTTGATCTTGGCGGCGAGTTCGATTTCCTCTTGCGGCGTGAGGAGTTTCACCTGGCCGATTTCGCGCAGGTAAAGTTTGATCGCCGTGTCGCCATCGTAGCTCGCACGTTCGCGTTCGGGAACGTGGAGCGGCGCTTCGACCGGGGGCCGGATGGCGGGTTCGACGGGCAGTGCCGGGCTGGCAACCTCGTTGGCTTTGGGCCGAAGGCTGGTCCGAGCGGTGCGAACACGGATTCGCGGGTAGCGTATCGCCGACGGCTGGCGTGACTGCCGGGCGGACTTCTTGCGTCCCGCGGCGGTGCGGGGCTTCGTCCTGCGAACTCGCTTGTTTTTGGTTTTCCGAGGCATCTGGACGGACTGAGAATTCAATTTTACACCCTGGCTCGCAAGCAAATTAACCAGCCAGCGTCGGCTTGGTTGGTGCCGACCCGGATGTATTTCCGATACGTCGAACTCAGTTTGAATTGGGCATATAATCCCAGCAACAAGCCGGGGATGATGAACATCCAGTAAATCGGTTCAGGCATATTTCAATCGCAATGTCATTTGGGGTCGTAAGGTTCGGTGGGTCAACTTTTCCCACAGGCCTCATTTTTCCAGCACCGGTTCGACCACGCGAAGCCCGTGCGCGTTCAATGTTTGCGGCCGGTGAAGGGTGCGGAAATGCAGTTTGAAACTCGAGCCGTGACCTGCTTTGTGCGCTGGTGCGCCAGGCTGGCCGCGAGGTCAAATCTCCAAAGCTTTCTCGAAGTGCGTCAGATTGCGAGCCCCGTTGTGGGTGTTGGCGTCGTGTTCGCTGTCCGCCACCATCAGCAGATTCTCGGAAGTTCTCATGGTGCCCGCAGAGTTCCGCAGAGGGTCGCTGGTTCGTTCAAACTCCAAAGAGCCGGTCACCGGCGTCGCCCAAGCCCGGCACAATGTACCCGCGCTCATTGAGTTTGCGGTCAATGGCCGCGGTAAAAATGGGCAGGCGCGGATAATGTTCGCGCACGTGAAGGATGCCCTCGGGAGCGGCGACGAGATTGACGAGCCGGACCCGGTGACCGCCCAGTTCGGCCAGCAGATCCATCGCCGCCACTGCACTGCCACCGGTGGCCAGCATGGGATCAATCAAGATGACTTCGAAGTCGCGCAGGTCCTTGGGCAGGCTCTTGTGATAAGACTGCGCCCGCAAAGTGGTTTCCTCCCGCTTGAGGCCGATGAAGCCCACGCGGGCGCTGGGGATCAATTGAAGGATCGAATCCAACATGCCCAGACCGGCGCGCAGCACAGGCACGAGCACGACCTCGCGACGCAGCTTAAATCCCCGCGCCGGCGAGAGTGGGGTCTGCACTGACACAGATTGCACCGCGAACGAGCGGGTGGCTTCATAAAGCATCAACGCCGCGACTTCGCTCAACACCCGGCGAAATTCCTGGGAGCGCGTCCGTTTGTCGCGCAACCGCGTGAGGTTGTGCTGCACCAGCGGATGCGTGATGACGGTCACGCCTTTCACGGTCAGTGCGTGTAATCGGGATGAAGGAAGTAGAGCCGGCCCGTCTCGAGTTTCGGGATTTCAAAGCCGAGGTCCATCTTGACCACGCGGCTCTGGCTTTCACCAAAGATGCCAAACAGATCGCCGAAGTCGTATCGTTGGCGGTATTCAATGAGATTGGCATTGCGGATGTCGGCCAGGGTTTTGGCACGCTTGACGGCGACGTCAAAATTTCCCAGTTCATCCACAAAGCCCAGGTCGTACGCTTCCTTGCCTGAAAGAACGCGGCCATCGGCGTACTCCGACCAGTCGGATACCAGCGTTCGGCCTTCCGCCTCGTTCAATTCCTGGGCGCTCTTGCGTCCCTCGGCCACGACGTCTTTGAACCGGGCGTAAGTCTGGTCAATGAGCGACTGCACCATCGCGCGTTCTTCCGGCGTGATTTGTTCTGGATCCCGCGAGCCGCTCAACATGTCTTTATAGCGACCGCTCTTGTACACGTTGGGCTGCAAACCCACCTTGTTCATCAGCCCGCGATAATTCCAGGCGCTCATGATCACGCCAATGCTGCCGGTGATGGTGAGTTCATTGGCCACAATCCACTGGCACGGCGCGGAGATGTAATATCCGCCCGAGGCGGCGAGACCGCCCATGGAAACGATCACGGGCTTTCCCGATTTCTGCTGAAACTCCGCGAGGGCCTTCGCAATTTCGTCCGACGCCAGCACTTCACCGCCGGGAGAATCCACCTTGAGCAGGACCGCCTTCACTTTGCTGTCCCGACTGGCGCGCTTGAGTTGCGCCTTGATAATTTCCACGCGGCTATTCCCGCCACGATCCACCATCTGACTGCTGATGATTCCATCCACCGGCACGACGACGATCTTGTTTGCCGAGTGGTTGTTCTCCAGAAGGACTTCATCAAGCCGGGGACCAGCGAACTGGGTGCGCACGCCTTGCACGCGGAAAAGGCTCTCAAACATCTGGCTGACGTTGATCAGCACGCTCAAGCCGAGCAACACCAGCAGCACCAGGGCGAAGATCATCCAGCCGCGGCTCTTGCGCGGGCGCGGCGCCGACGGCGGCGGCAGCACAGGCGGTGGTGGTGGTGGCACCGGAGCCTCGAATTGCGGTGATGAAGATGTGGTGTCCATAACGCGCGGAGACTAGTCGGGAACCATATTTCGGGCAAGCCGATAACCGGTAAGAATGCGGTTTGTGTATGGGTTCACCGGTGGTGGATTGATCGGGTTCATTTGACCGGGACTTCCCGCCACAGCCAACGCAACGAGTCCGGCAGAATCGCCCCGCCGTGCTTGCCATTGTGCGCCCCGTCGCCGAACACAAACTGGTAAGCGTACTTGGCGAACTTTAGCGCAGCGGCCAGTTGCTGGTTGGCCAGCGGCCAGTTGCCGTGTTGGTTGTCGAGGTCGTTTGCGCCGTCCTGGAGCAGGACGCGAATGGGCTTGGGCGGCGCCTTGCGGATCAGGGCGGGATACACGTGTCCGCCGCGGATGTTGGTGAAGCTGCCGATGTGACTCAGCACCTTGCCAAACGCGTCGGGCTGCTCCCACGCCACCGTCCAAGCGCCGATGCCGCCCGAACTCATACCGCAAATCGCCCAGCGGCTGGGGTCGGTGGCCAGATTATATTTCTTGCCGGCTTCCGGCAGGATTTTCCCCAGCAAAAACCGCGCGTATTGATCGCTCAATGTGTCGTACTCGAAGCTGCGATTGCGGCGCGCTGGCTGGCCGGTCTCCGTGGACAGGATTTCTCCGGGATTGAGGATGATGCCGAGGATCACCGGGATTTCCTTTTTGTGGATGAGATTGTCGAACACCACGGGCACGCGAAACTGGCCGTCGGCCTTCACGTAACTGCCGCCGTCCTGAAACACCATGACGCAAGCGGGGGGGACCGGATCATACTGCGCCGGAACATAGATCCAGTAATCGCGCACGGTGTCGGGAAAGACCTCCCTGGTCCACCGGTGTTGCGTGACTGTGCCGCGCGGCACGCCCTCCTGCGCCATCGAATCCGGGCCGAGTTGGTAGTCATCAATCGCGAAGCCATTGGCCGGCAAAAACATCACCAGCAGCAGACAGACGGTCAGCGTGCGCAACGTGGAGCAAGTGGTCATGGCGGAATACTTCGGATTCCCGCCCAAGTGTCAAAGTTGTTCTGCGGTCAGGAATGCCGTCAAGACTTCAACCAAGCGATCGAGTTGTGGGCGGGTATGTTCGCTGGAAATCACGAAGCGAAAATACCCATTGGGCGGCCCGCCGGGGTAACGGGTCAGAGGTGGCAGGATGTCCGCGGCCAGCAAACGCTTTTGGAAGGAAGCCGCTTCCGGGGCGTTGCGCGGATGCCACGAAACAATGGGGCCGGGCGCTTCCGGCACGGGCACGCCGGCTTTCCGCAAGGCGCGCTTCACATAATTGGCGTTGTCGTTCAGTCGCCGGCGCAGACTCTTGTCGCGCTGCACAATTTCGAGGGCGCGCAATGCCCCCGCCGCGAGCGGCAAGGGCAGGGGAGTGCTGCCTACAAAGAGCCGACTCCGGGCTACAAACTTCGCGCGCAGGGACCGCGAGCACAGAATGGCTCCGCCATAAACGCCGAACGCTTTGCTCAATGTGACATTCTGGACCACGCGGGCGCGGCTCACCCCGGCAACTTCAATCGCCCCCTTGCCGGTCTTGCCCACCGTGCCGCCGCCATGGGCATCGTCCACCAAAAGCAGGCCGTCGCGCGGCAGCAATTTTAGATACCCTCGCAGCGGTGCGACCGAACCATCGTGGGAAAACATACCGTCGGTCAGCACGATGGGCCGGGCGCCACGTCCACAGCGATGCAGGGTGCGTTCAAAATCTGCCACGTCCTGATGCTTGAAGTTCAGCACCGGGCATTCGAGCAATTGCGTGGCATCTCGCAGGGCGATGTGGGCGCGTTCGTCGAGCAGCGCGTGTGAGAATTGGCCCGCCAACGATTGCGCCACCACCAGGTCGCTGACGTAGCCGGTGCTCACCAGCAGGGCGGACTCTGCTCCAAAGTATTGCGTGATCCGTTTCTCGAGTTCCTGGTAAAGCTGATGGTTGCCCGTGGTCAGGCGCGACGCGGCCACATTCAGACCGTAGCGTTGCAGTCCTTCACGAATGGCCTTGTGGACGGAAGGATGGCTGGCCAGCCGGAAATAATCGCACCCTCCAAAGTAAGACAATTTACGGCCCCGCCAGCGTATGTAAGTGCGCTCCACCTGCTGGAGAGGTTCTGCTTCTCTCATGCGTCGGCAGTCTAACAGTCTGGGCGTGGCGAGTGCGAGCTAACTCTCGCAAAGAGGCGACCGCTCACGGATGAAGTTCAATCGTGTCGCCCGGAGCCAGCAAAAAGTCCTCGCCCCGCAGCAGCGCCTGGGGATCCACCGGCAGCCGCTCGCCTCTGCGGATGATCACAATCTGCCGGGGGTCGCGGCGGGAAGTGTATTCCGCCGCCACCAGCGCCTCGGCCAGCGTGAGTTCATCCAGCCAGGGAATTTCCGGGTAACGCACGCTGCCTATGACGCGAATGCTGGTGCGGCGGGTTTCGAGCACCTGCGTCATGCCTTGTTGCTGGCCGGCGGCGAAAGCAGCCCGGGCCTTCGCCTCGGATTTGGCCCGGCTGGCACATCCGCCCGCAGCCAGGGTGACGAGTAACAATCCCAGCGGAAGAAATCTCATGGCAGTATTCAACAACTGGTGGGCACTTCCTGCAAGACTTCAACGCAATGTGGGATCGCGCTCGCGACGAAGCCCAGACATTCCACCGCGCCGCTCGGTTTGCCCGGCAAACATACCACCAGGGCGCGATCCACCACCGCCGCGAGGCAACGAGAGAGGATTGCGTTCTTGGTGATCTTCATGGACTCCAGCCGCATCGCTTCACCAAAACCGGGCAGTTCGCGCACCGCGATCTCGCGCACGGCTTCAGGCGTGACGTCCCGCAAGGCCACGCCCGTGCCCCCGGTGGTCAGAATAAGCTGGCAGCCTCGGGCGATTTGCTCGCGCACGGCCCGTTGAATCTCTCGCGTTTCGTCTGGAACGAGTGTTTCCGCGGTGACGTTCCAGCCATGGCCTGTCGCGGCCTGTTTCAACGCCGGTCCGCCGAGGTCGTCGTACTCACCGCGTGTGGCGCGGTCGGAAATCGTGATCAAACCCACCAGAATGTTCATGCTGGAAACGCATAGCCGGAGGGCGGCCCAGTTGCAACTCACAAGAATGTGCTGTGGGCAAATGTGCGGCGGTGTGGCAGGGGCAAATTGGACTTGCCCTGGCAAAATCCCATCCCGGCAGTTCCGCCGCCCCGGCCGTGTAGGACAAAACCGGGCAGAGTTATCAGACGAGGCCCGCTTCCGCTTGACCCAAAACTTGCTGTAATGTGTGCGACCAAAGGGTTCTATTGGGCATTGATATGTGTAAACCGCATCGAAAACCTGCGGGTGGAAGGCTTGGCGCCCCACCTGCGGAGCAAAACTGTTTGGGGCAAGGCAAGTTTTGTGTGGTCGCCATTGCGGCCATTTTTCTGGCCGCAGGGGATTGCCTCGCCGCCGCGACCGGGGTGACGGCTGCCGCTTCCGGTATCCGCGTCGCCGATTTGAGCCTCGAAGAACTGGTCGACATAACGGTGACGTCGGTTTCCAAGAAGGAACAGAAACTCAACGACGCGGCGGCGGCGGTGTTCGTGTTGAGCGGGGAAGAGCTCAGGCGTACGGGGGCGACGACCGTGGCGGATGCGCTGCGCCTGGTGCCCGGCTTGCAGGTGGCCGCGATTGATGCCAGCACCTGGGCCATCTCCGCGCGCGGCTTCAACAATCAATTTGCCAACAAACTGTTGGTGATGATTGACGGTCGCGCCGTCTATTCGCCGTTGTACTCCGGCGTATTTTGGGATGTCCAGCAGATGTTCCTCGACGACGTGGCCCAGATCGAAGTGATCCGCGGCCCGGGCGCGACGGTCTGGGGCGCCAATGCGGTGAACGGCGTGATCAACATCTTAAGCAAGAGCGCCCGGGATACTCAGGGCAGCCTCATCTACGGCGGCGGCGGGGACGTGCATCTGGCGTTGGGGGGCGCACGCTATGGTGGCAAGGTTGGCGAAGACACCTGGTATCGCATTTACGGCAATTACCAACTCAACGACGATTTCCGGCAGGTGAATGGCCAGTCGGCCAACGACCGTTGGGACATAGTGAAAGGTGGTTTCCGCGTTGACCATTACACGAGCAACGACGGCCAGTTGACCTGGCAGGGCGACGCCCACGCCGGCAATCTGGCTGATTACACCGGCGACATGCATGGCTTCAATGCGCTGGGCCGCTGGACGCAACCCCTCTCTGAACGCTCCAGTTATGAGGCACAGGCCTATCTCGATCACACCTACCGGAATGATGCGCTGGCCGAAATCTCCGTGGACACTGCCGAGCTGACGTTTCAGCACACCTTCGCATTGGGTGAACGCAACGACGTCATCTGGGGGCTGGGTTACCGGTTTACGGGCACGCGCGCGTTCAAAGCCAACAGCCCGGCGGTTACAATTCTCGATGACAACATCCCGCTTAATCTCTATAGCGCGTTCGTTCAAGATGCCTTCCAGATCATCCCGGATCAACTCACGTTCACACTGGGCACCAAAATCGAGCATAATGATTTTACGGGGTTTGAGGTGCAGCCCAGCGCCCGGCTCGTGTTCAAGCCAACGGAAAAGCAGACTGTGTGGGCCGCCGTGTCACGCGCCGTGCGGACGCCAAGCGAACAGGAAGGCAAGGACTTCGCCGCGATAGCCGTGGGCGCACCTGTGGTCGGCCCCGGTGGTGGGCTTTATGTCCCGACCTATCTCGGCAACCCCGGAGTCGAGTCCGAAGTGCTGCTGGCTTACGAACTCGGCTATCGCATCCAGCCCAACTCTCGTATCAGCGTGGATGTGGCAGCGTTCTACAACGACTATAATGACATCATTGGGCGGCAGCCCAGCGGCTTCATCACGGCTGTTCCCGTGGGCACGCTCGCGCTGACACCGATGAACTCCCTCCGCGGCCGGTCGTATGGTGGGGAGACGGTGTTGGCGGTGGCGGCTACCGACTACTGGCGTTTGTCCGCCAGCTACTCGCTCTTGCTGCTGAATGTGCAGGGGAATCCCACCAGCGAAGTGGATTTACTTGAAGCGAACGCCCCCACACATCAGGTCGTGCTGCGTTCCTCGTACGATTTCAGCCGGCACGTCAGCCTGGACGCGCAACTCCGCTACGTGGACAACGTTGCGGCGGTCCCCGCCTATGTTACGGCCGACGTCCGTCTGGCCTGGCGGCCCACGGAGAACCTGGAGTTGTCCATCGTGGGGCAGAATCTGTTGGATTCCCATCATCCCGAGCAGGCGAGCCTCATCGGGCGGCCGATGGTTGAGGTTCCGCGCGGGTTTTACGGCAAGCTCACATGGCGATTTTAGACCTCAACATGGGCTTTAACGACCAGAATCACGGTGGCGGCGCGCGGCGGCAACGGCCTTTGGTGCTGCGCATCGTGCTGGCGTTGCTCGCCGGGTCGGTGGCCGGCTTCGCGCAGGCCGCGCCGCAACCCGAGCATCAGGTCAAAGCCGCTTTCCTCTTCAACTTCCCCAAATACGTGGACTGGCCCGCCGATGCTTTTGCCGAAACGAACAGCCCGATTGTGATCGCGACCATTGGGGAAACCGGACTGGGCGACGAGTTGCGCGAATTGGTCAGCGACAAGACCGTCAATGGCCGTCCGCTCGTGTTCAAGGTCGTGGCCGAAAACTCCGCCGCCGATTGTCACATTCTGTTTATTCCGGAGTCAGCGCGGCGGCGTGTCCCGGCGATCCTCCAAAACCTCAAGGGCGCCACTGTCCTGACCGTGGGCGAGAGTGACGATTTTCTGGACAAGGGTGGAATCATCAATCTGGCGCGGCGCGACCACAAAATCCGCCTGGAGGTCAATCTGGCGACGGCCCGGCAAGCCGGTCTGAAGATCAGTTCCAAACTCTTGAGCGTGGCTGACGTGGTCAAAGGCAAATAGAAAAACCTCATGCGCCTCTTCCCAAACATGTCCCTCCGCTGGAAACAACAGTGGATCATCATGCTCACGTGCGGCCTGGCGCTGCTGCTGGCTTGTTTGTCCTTCATGGCGTACGATGTTTTTTCCTTCCGCCGGGATATCGTCGAGCGCGTCTCCAGTCTGGCCGAAGTAGTCGGCAAGAACACCACGGCCGCCATTGACTTCAACGACACCGCCGCCGCCGAACAAACCCTGGCGGCGCTGCATGGCGAACCGAACATCGTGCTCGCGCACGTGCATCTCCCGGGCGGCGACGAATTTGCCAGCTATGCCCGGTCCGGCTCGGTGACACCGCCTGAGATTCCCGCCACATTCGACACGCACCACGAATTCAGCGGCGGTTATCTTCATCTCTTCCGACCCATTACCCGGAATGACGAGGAAATTGGCATGATTGAACTGGTGGCCAGCTTGGATCAACTCCAAGGGCGAATGTGGCGCTATCTCGGCATCGTGGCCTTCGTCTTCCTGGTGTCCGCGACCGCCGCCTTCTGGTTGGCTACGGTGATGGGGCGGGTGGTGTCCCGTCCGATTCTGGACCTCGCTCGCGTGGCGCGTGCGGTGGCGCAGGAGAAGAATTATACCGTGCGGGCGACCAAGGGCAGCGACGATGAACTCGGCCAGTTGGTGGACGGTTTCAACGAGATGCTCGCCGAGATTCACGAAAGGGACTTCGCTCTCGAGGCGGCGCGGGACACGCTGGAACACAGGGTGCGGGAGCGCACCCAGGAACTGCGGCGGACCGAGGCGATTTACCGCTCAGCCATTGCCGGCGCGGGGGCCGTGCCCTATTCGCTCGATTTCAAGACGCGGTCGTACGTGTTCATGGGCGAGGGGATTCAGCAGTTGATTGGCTATGCTCCGGAAGAGATGACGCCGGGCCTGTGGCGGCAGATCATTCAGGAATCCGTCATGTTGGGTGAGACGGCAGGGTTGGGGAAGGACGAAGCGGCTCGAAGAGTGGTAGCGGGCGAACTCCGGCACTGGCGTTGCGACATGCGCGTGGTGACTCGCGACAGGAGTTCCCGCTGGCTATCCGATGCCTCGGTGCAAAATCTTGACGCCGCCGGCAAGCCGATGGGTTCGATGGGCATTCTGCAGGACATCACCGAACGAAAGCAGGCCGAGATTTCTGCGCTCGCTTTCTCGAAGCTGGGCCGGAATTTGAGTGGCGCCGCGTCGAACGAAGTGGCGGCAAAAGTCATCGCCGAAGTGGCCGACGATCTGTTTGGCTGGGACGCCTTTTCGGTCCAGATGTATTCCAAGAAGGACGATACGGTTTACAGCATCTTCGAGGCGGACACGATTGACGGTCAGAGAGTCCACGCCACGTTGCCCGATCCGAGGCGGATCACGGAGTTGCACCGGCGGATTCTGGCGCGGGGAGGTGAACGGGTCCTGCGCGACGCCGGGGGCTTCCTGCCGGGCACGATTGCGTTCGGCGACAAATCGCGGCCCTCGGCCTCGCTCCTGTTCGTCCCGATTCGAGCCGGGACGGAGGCCATCGGAATCCTGTCAATGCACAGCTACTCGCCCAACGCCTACACGGAGCAGGACCTGGGCAAACTGCAGGTGCTCGCCGACCAATGCAGCGGCGCGCTGGCGCGCATCCGCGCGGACGAAGCCCGGCGGGATTCCGAGTCTCAATTCCGCCTGGTGTGGAACAACTCCGCCGACGGTCTGAGGCTCACGGACCGGGAGGGCACCGTGCTGATGGTCAATGACGCGTATTGCCGGATGACCGGTAAATCCAAGGCGGAAGTGGAGGGCCAGCCGCTGACGGTCATCCATTGCGTCGAAACCGCGGAACAGGTTTTGCGCGCACATCAGGACCGGATGGATTCAGGCGCCACCCAATGGCACATGGAAGTCGAGGTCAAGTTATGGAATGGCCGGGAAGTCTGGTTTGAATTGTCCAATTCCATTTTGAACCTGCCTGGCCAACCCGTTTTGCTCCTGAGCATGTTCCGCGACATCACCGAACGCAAGCGGGCCGAGGCGGCCCTGGCGGAGGCCAGCAATCTGATGGAGACGCTCCTGGAAAACTCGCCGGACCACATTTACTTCAAGGATCGCGAGTCGCGTTTTCTCCGCTACAGCAAACGGTTCCTGCGTCGCTTTGGGGTTGCCGACTTCAGGTCGCTTCATCACAAGACCGACTTCGACATTTTCGACGAGGCGCATGCGCGGCCCGCGTACGAGGACGAGCAGGAGATCATCCGCACGGGCCAGCCGATCATTGGCAAGGCCGAGCAGGAGGTCTGGTTGGATGGCCGCGTCACCTGGGCGCTGACGAGCAAACTGCCCTGGCGCGATGCGCAGGGCCGGATCATCGGCACGTTCGGCATTTCCAAGGACATCACCGCCCTCAAAGAGGCCGAGGCCAAACTGGAGCAGACCCACAAGCAGTTGCTCGAAACCTCGCGGCAGGCCGGCATGGCCGAAGTGGCCACGAGCGTGTTGCACAACGTCGGCAACGTGCTCAATAGCGTCAACACCTCCGCCAGCGTGCTGGCTGACCGGTTGCGGAACTCCCAAGTGTCCGGGATTTCGCGCGTGAGCGAATTATTGGAGACCAATCGCCATGACCTCGCGGGCTTTCTCACAGCCAATGGCCGGGCGGATCAGGTCATTAATTATCTCAAATCCCTCACGCAACATCTCAACACCGAGAACGCCAGCGCTCTGGCGGAACTCAAAGGCCTCGCCAAGAATATCGAGCACATCAAAGAAATCGTCGCCATGCAGCAAAGCTACGCCCGGATTTCCGGCGTGACCGAGGCGGTCAAACCGACGGATCTGGTCGAGGATGCCCTGCGCATGAACGCTGGCGCGCTGGCGCGCCATCAGGTGAAACTCGTGCGGGACTACGCGCCGGACGTGCCCGAGATCATGGTCGAGAAACACAAGGTGCTCCAAATTCTGGTCAACCTGATCCGCAACGCCAAATACGCCTGCGATGATTCTTCCACGCCAGACAAGTCCCTCACCTTGCGGGTGACCCATGACGACTGTCGCGTCCGGATTACCGTCGCGGACAACGGCGTTGGCATTTCGCCCGAGAATTTAACCCGGATTTTCTCGCACGGGTTTACCACGCGAAAAGAAGGCCACGGTTTCGGCCTGCACAGCGGCGCGCTGGCGGCGCGGGAATTGGGCGGCGCCTTGACCGTTCACAGTGACGGCCCGGGCCGTGGGGCGGAGCTCACCCTCGAGTTGCCGTGCCAGCCTCCCGGAAACTCGGTTGCTCCCGCGCATAACGGCGCCGTCTCCCATGAAACTCATGCGCACGCTTAACCAATTCGCGGCAACCTTGCTCGTGGCGGTTGCCCTCGGCAGCCAGTCGCCGGCAGCGCAGGAGCTCACGACTTTCAACGAGTTCTACCAACTGTCCCGTGAGCAGGCGGGCGCGGGCCTGCCCTTCCGATCCAAGGGCGTCGTGCTCTGTTACGATTCTGAATGGCGACAGTTTTATGTCCACGACGGCGAGGAAACCCGCTGGCTCAATGTGCCGGAGAAAATTTCCCCCCAACCAAAATTCGGCCAACAGGTCGAAATCACTGCGCGAACCACGGTGGCCAGCGGGATTAACGCGCTGACGAATCTCGTCGTAACCGTCTTGAAGCCGGGGAAGCTTCCCGCCGCCAAGCCGCTCGCGCTTTCCCAGTTGGGTCGCGAGGCGGGCCAGTGGATTGAAACGCAGGGCCGCGTTCGCATGGTGGATTTTTCCTGGGAGCGGACCCTGTTGTCGCTTTCTGAAAATGGCCAGAGCTGCCGGGTGTTCATCATGGGGCCGCCCCAGACCAACGATCTGAAACGACTCCTCGGCAGCCAGGTCCGGATTCGGGGACTCAACGATAGCAGGGTCGCCGGCGGACGCCTCGTGTCCGCCTCGGTCATGGTGCCGAACCGCGAGCAGGTAATCGTCACCGCGCCAGCGGAGGCAAACTCACCCGCGCCTCAGGTCACGTCCATCGAGGGCCTGCTGAACCGCGAACTGGGCGACTGGACGAACCGTCCGGTTCGCGTCGTCGGATTGGTGGTGGCGCATCAAGTGAGCGAGTCGCTCGTCGTCAAAGATCCCACCGGTGCCCTGCGCGCGGAAATCTCACAAGTGACCCCGACTCGGCTCAACGATCGCGTGGACGTGACGGGCTTCCTGAAAGTGACGCCGACGGAAACCGTGCTGAGCGATGCGCGATTTGAAGTGATTCGAGCCACCCCAACCCAAGTGACTCGCGAGGACGCGGGGGCGACGCGCGTTGGAAGACCCGGATCGGCTCAGGTCTTGACGCAGATTTCGCAGATTCTAAAAATGCCGAAGGAGGAGTCCGCAGGATTGACGGCGCGGATTCGCGGCGTGGTCGTTTACGCCGATCCCGGATGGCGCAATGGCTTCATCCACGACCAACACAACGCGATCTACTTCGACCTGACTCAGAACGACGTGCGTGCGGGGCAGTGGGTCGAACTGACGGGTGAAATTGGCCCCGGCGGCTTTGCGCCGGAAATCTTGAAGACCACCGTGCAGATTCTGGGCACCACCAATTTCCCCGCGCCGGCCCGGGTGGACTTGACCGATCTGGCGGGCGGGCATTTGGACGCGCAATGGATCGAAATGGAGGGCGTCGTTCGGAGTGTGGTCCATGAGTGGAGTCATTTGACGCTGCGCCTGATGTCGCCCAAAGGAAGATTTACCGCGCTGGTCCCCGATTATGACGGGCCGACGCCGACCAACCTTGTTGACTCGCTCGTCAGCATTCAAGGCGCGTGCAGTACGCAAGTGAACGCCCAGCGGCAGGTGAGCGGCATCTCGCTGAATGTGCCCGGGTTGGATCGGATCCGGGTTTTGGAGCCAGGTCACGAGGACCCATTCACCGTCGCGACCACGCCCATCGCCGCCGTGGCAACGTATGATCCGGCCCGGCTCGCGGGCCGACGGATCAAGGTCAGCGGCGTCATCACTCTGAATACTTCCGATCAAGGCTACTTCGTGCAGGATGCTTCGGGCGGCATCCGCGTGCGCACACAGCAGACGAATGAGTTCCGTGCGGGCGACGCGGTGGACGTCCTCGGGTTCCCGGCGCTGGGAGATTTTTCACCCGAGTTGGAAGAAGCCAGCCTGCGCCGGACGGGCAGCGCGTCCATGCCGGCGGCGCAGCGGACGACGGCGGAGGAGATTTTGTTGCAAGGCGCGTACGATGGCCGGGAAGTGACGCTGGAAGGGCGGTTGCTGCAAAGCGTGGCGCGCGCGGCCAATCCGCAAATGATATTGCAGGATGGCGCCGTCATCTTCACCGCACGCCTGGGGGCCGCCGCGCCGGGTCAACGAATTCCTCCGCTGGTTTCCGGCAGCGTGGTCCGGTTGAGCGGGGTTTGTTCCATCCAGGGCGGCGGGCAATCCGAGGCGAAATCCTTCCGCCTGCTGTTGCGCTCGCCTGCCGATGTGGTTTTGATTTCCAGCCCGCCATGGTGGACGGCGCGGTACACACTCTGGAGCCTGGGCGGGCTGGGTGGCGTGTTGCTGATGGCGCTGGCCTGGGTGCGGCTCTTGCGCCGGCAGGTGGGACGTCAAACCCGGTCGTTGCGCGAGGAAATCACGCGCCGGGCCCAAATGCAGGTGGAAATCGAAAATACCCACAAGCAACTTCTGATGGTCTCCCATCAGGCCGGCATGGCGGAAGTGGCCACGAGCGTCTTGCACAACGTGGGTAATGTGCTCAACAGCGTCAACATTTCGGCCAGCGTCGTCACTGACCGCCTGCAATCCACCAAGCCAGACGGCATCGAGCGCGCGGTCGGATTGCTCGACCAGAACCGCAACGATCTGTCCGGTTTCTTCGCCGCACCGGGCCGCGCGGATCAATTCATCAACTTTCTACGGACGTTCGCCCAACATCAGGCCGTCGAACGCGCGCGGGCGCTGGCCGAGATGACCGACCTAAGCCGGAACATCGAGCACATCAAAGAGATCGTGGCCATGCAGCAGAATTACGCGCGAATTGCCGGCGTCACCGAAACCGTTCCCGTCACCGAACTGGTCGAAGACGCCGTGCGCATGAATGCCGAAGCGCTGGTGCGGCATGAGGTCCGGCTGATTCGGGACTACCCGGAGCCGGCGCCGGTGGTGACGGTGGACAAACACAAGGTCCTTCAGATCCTCGTCAACCTGATCCGCAATGCCAAGTATGCCTGTGATGACTCCGGCGAGCCGGACAAGCGGCTGACCGTGCGCGTGAGCAATGGGGACGACCGCGTGCGCATTGCCGTCGTGGATAATGGCGTGGGCATTCCGCCCGAAAACCTGACGCGGATTTTTTCGCATGGTTTTACAACCCGGAAGAACGGGCATGGCTTTGGCCTGCATAGCGGCGCGCTGGCGGCCAGGGACCTGGGCGGATCGTTGACCGCCCACAGCGAAGGACTGGGACGCGGCGCCACCTTCACGCTCGAACTGCCACTTTAACCAAAAAAGAATGCTTATGAGTGACCACGACGACAATTCTCTCCATCGGCGCATCCTCGTGATTGATGACAACCAGGCCATCCACGAAGACTTTGCCAAAGTTCTTGGCCACCCCACGGAGAGCGAAGCCACGCTCGCCGAAGCCGGGGCCGCCTTGTTTGGCCCGCCGCCGGACCAGTTGCCCCGGATTGAATTTCAAATTGACTCCGCTTTTCAGGGTCAGGAAGGGCTGGCGCTGGTGCGGCAGGCGCAGGCGGAGAATCATCCCTTCGCCCTGGCGTTCGTGGATGTGCGCATGCCCCCCGGCTGGGATGGCATCGAGACGACCGCCAAAATCTGGGAACAAGACCCCGAGATGCAAATCGTCATTTGCACGGCCTACTCCGATTACTCCTGGACGGAGATGTTGGCCCGGCTACGCAGACCCGACCAATTGCTGGTTTTGAAGAAGCCCTTTGACACGATTGAAGTCCTGCAACTGACCCATGCGCTGACCGTGAAGTGGCAACTGCAAAAAGCGGCGCAGTTCAAGTTGCGTCATTTGGAACTTCACGTTGCCTCCCGCACCAGGGTGCTCGAGGAGGCAAACGCAAAACTTCAGTCCGAGATCAACCGATTGGCCGAGGCGTTGCGCCAGTGTGAGGAAAGCGCCCGGGTGGGCGCCCCAGCCAACGCGCCCACGCCATAAGCCGCCGATTTTTATGAAACACGAAATCATCTCCCAGAACCGGCGCATTCTCGTCATTGACGACAATGCTTCCATCCATGCCGACTTCAAGAAGATACTCGTCCCGCAAGACGCCGACCGTGGCGCGCTGGCCCAAGCCGAGGCGGACCTGTTTGGCGCCGCCACCGCACTACCGCGCGGCCAGCCGGCCTTTGAACTGTCCTCGGCGTTCCAAGGTCAGGAGGGTCTGGACCTGGTGCGCGCGGCCCGTGCGGCGGGACAACCGTATGCGATGGCGTTCGTGGATGTGCGCATGCCGCCCGGCTGGGATGGCATCGAGACGACCGTGCGGCTGTGGGAAGCCGACCCGGACCTGCAGATCGTCATCTGCACCGCGTATTCCGATTACTCATGGAACGAAATGATCGCCCGGCTCGGCACGTCCGACCGCATGGTGATTTTGAAGAAACCGTTCGACGCCGTGGAAGTGCTGCAACTCGCCAATGCGTTCACGGAGAAATGGTCGCTTCTGCAGCGCGCCCGGAGCAAGCTGCATGAGTTGGAAGCCGCCGTCAACGAACGCACCGCTGCCTTGCAAAAGGAGAATGCCGAACGGTTGATGACCGAACGCGCCCTGCGGGCCACGCAGGACAAGCTTGAGCATTTCCTCGCGAAAAGCCCGGCGGTGCTTTACTCGCTGCGCCTCGAATCCGGCAGTTGGCTGCCGGCTTGGGTCAGCGACAATTTCGTCAACTTCACGGGCTTTGAAGTTCAGGACTGGTATCGGCAGGCACCGGCTCTGGAATGTGTGGAGGAAGCGGACCGGCCTTTGATCCGTGAGAGCCTCAACTCCCCGCCGGTTCGGAGCAATCTGAGTCTGCAATATCGCCTGCGGCGCAAGGACGGCGACGTGCGCTGGGTGCGCGATGACCGCCAACTGATCCTCGATCCGGAAGGTCAGCCGGTCGAAATCATCGGCTGCTGGACGGAAATCACCGAGCAGCGGCGGCTGGAGGACCAACTGCGGCAGTCGCAGAAGATGGAATCGGTGGGGCTGCTGGCGGGCGGCATTGCCCATGACTTCAACAATATGCTCACGGTCATGAGTTGCCACGTGGACTTGCTCCTGCGCAGCGGGAAGTTCTCCGGCGAGGCGGCCGACTCCCTCCGGGGGATTCAAGCCTCGGCGGATCGCTCGGCCAATTTGACCCGGCAACTCCTCGCTTTCAGCCGCAAGCAGATCATGCGGCCGGGCAACGTGAATATGAACGAACTGGTGGGATCGCTCACCAAACTCCTCGCGCGCACCCTGGGCGAAGATATCGCCATGAGTACCGAGTACGCGCCGCAACTGCCCGTCGTTTACGCCGACCGCGGCATGATCGAACAGGTAATCCTGAACCTTGCGATCAACGCCCGCGATGCCATGCCCAAGGGCGGGCAACTGACGCTGGCCACCGCCGTGCGCGAGATTGGCGCCGCGCAACCGCCACAGCATCCGGAGGCCCGGCCGGGGCGCTTCGTTTGTTTGTCCGTGGCCGACAGCGGCAGTGGGATTGCCGCGGAACACCTGGCGCACATTTTCGAACCGTTCTTCACAACGAAGGATGTCGGCAAAGGCACCGGCCTGGGGTTGGCGACCGTCTATGGCCTCATCAAACAGCACGAGGGCTGGATCGAAGTGGAGAGTAGCGTGAGCCGGGGCACGACGTTCCGGATTTACCTGCCCGTTAGCACGCGCAAGAGCAATAGCGCCGTCACCACCATCCCAGTGCCCGCCGCCTGCGGCGGCTCCGAAACTATTCTGGTCGTGGAGGACGAACCGGCCTTGTGCCGGCTGGTGCGGCTCACCCTCCAACGGCAGGGCTACCGCGTTTTCACCGCCGGCTCGGGCCTGGAAGCCCTCCAGGCCTGGTCCAACAACCTCCACCAAATTGACCTGTTGCTCACGGACATGGTCATGCCGGATGGTGTCTCCGGGCTGGAACTTGCCCAACAGCTTTCGGCCCGAAAACCGGACCTGAAAACCATTTACATGAGCGGTTACAGCACTGATCTCAATGGCCGCGATCCGGTGGTGAGCGAAGAGGTGTGCTTCCTCGCCAAGCCCTTTGCCCCCCAAACCCTGACGGAATTGGTGCGCCAGTGCCTGGATGGCCGCGAACCAACGAATCCGTTGGTGCCCGCCTCAACCCTGACGGCGACCGGGAGGCAACGGGTTGCCAGTGGTTCCGTGAGAGAACATCGGACTGCGGCTGCGGCGGGTTAACCGGGAATCCAACCCTTGACCCTTCCGAGGTATCTTCAGGCCTTTGCCCGCGCCTTGGTTTTCGACACGAGGCGAATGCCGGTGATGCACATGGCCTTGTCCACCGCCTTGCACATGTCGTAAATCGTCAACGCGGCCACACTGACCGCCGTGAGCGCCTCCATCTCCACGCCGGTTTGCGCAGCGATCTTTGCCGAAGCCGTGATGACAATCCGGTCCTGGCTCCTGGGCACGTCAAAATTCACCTCGCAATGCGTGAGGGGCAGGGGATGACACAGGGGAATCAACTCGCCGGTTTTCTTGGCGGCGAGAATGCCTGCCAGCCGCGCCGCAGCCAGAACATTGCCCTTGGCCACCGAGTGCGACTGGATGAGTTTGAGCGTGGCTTTGCGCAACCGGATTTCGCCGCGCGCCACGGCTTCGCGCCGCAACACGGGTTTGGCCGAGACGTCCACCATGCTGGCTTCCCCCTGGGGGTTGATGTGGGTGAGTTTTGCCATGCGCCTTTTCTATCGGGAATTGCGTGGTTGTCAAAGCACTTTGCCAGCGGCATGAGTGCGATCACGTACTGCGGTGATGCGGCGAAGGCGCAATCGAATGCTTCCACTCCTGAATCACGGCGCGCATCTGCTCGGCGGCGTTCAGTTTTGGTTTCACGTGCTTGAGGCTGAACCACGGCAACATGCCCAGCAGATCGGGCGTCACGAGAATCTGTCCGTCGCAGTCCGGCCCGGCGCCGATGCCAATGGTGGGAATCGGAATTCGCTGCGAGATTTCCTTCGCCACCGGCGGCGTCACCAGTTCCAGCACGATGGCAAACGCACCGGCGGTCACCAGCGCATCCGCGTCCGTCAACAACGCCTGATGTTCCGGATCTTTTTTCCCTTTGATCCGATAACCGCCTTCCTCATGCACGTGCTGCGGCAACATGCCGAGGTGTCCGCAGAAGGGAATCCCCGCCTGCACAATCGCGCAAACCTGCTCGACGATTTCCTGTCCGCCCTCGGCTTTCACCGCTTCCGCGCCCGCCGCCACCAGCCGGCGTGCGCTGTCCACGGCGCTGCCCGCGGTTTCGTAGGTGCGATAGGGCAGGTCGGCCACGAGCAACGCGCGCGGTTGCGCGCGGGCCGCAGCGCGGACGTGATGTTCCATTTCGGCCAAAGTTACGGCAGTGGTGTCGGGATAACCCAGCACGACCATGCCCAGCGAATCGCCCACGAGGATGAAGGGAATTCCCACTTCATCCAGCAGGCGCGTCATCGGGAAATCGTAGGCCGTGAGGGCGGCAATCTTTTCGCCGCGCGCTTTCATGGCGCGGATGGATTCAGCGGTAACTTTGGTTTGACGCATGGCAGTGGTGGCCCCGGTCTGGCTGGTTTCCCAGGGCCGTCTCAGCCTCATTTGAAACTGGCCAGCAGTTCCTCCGGCGTGGCCGTGGCCGTGCCGATCTTGCCGACCACAATGCCGGCCGCGTGATTGGAAAGAATGGCCGCCTCGATGGGCGACGCGCCGGCCGCAATGGCGGCGGTAAAGGTGGCAATCACGGTGTCGCCCGCGCCCGACACGTCGAACACTTCCTGCGCCAGCGTGGGGATGTGAAACGGTTTGTGGTCGCGCCGGCACAACAACATGCCGGCTTCGCTCAACGTGATCAGCAGCACTGCCGGGCGCAGTTCGCGCAAAAGCTTTTCCGCCGCCTGCAACAGATTGGGATCCGCGAGCGGATTGGCATGGCGCGTTTCATCCGGCAGGTTGGCCAGCTCGAAAGTCTCTTTGCGATTGGGTGTGATGAGCGACAAACCGGCCAGATTCACCCGATGAACGGGTTTCGGGTCGAGGCTCAACCAGACGCCCTGACGATGGCAAAGCTCCTTGAGTTGATCGAGCAACGATTGGGTGACCACGCCCTTGCCATAATCGCCCACGATGACCGCCGCGGTTTCCTGAATCTGCGCCTGGATGAGCGACACGAGCCGCCGCGTCATGCGCGGATCCAAACCGTCGCGGGCTTCCCGGTCAATGCGGACAACCTGCTGTTGATGCGCGACGATGCGCGTCTTCAGGCTGGTGGGCCGGGAAGCTGCGGCCAGCAAACCGCGGCAGCCGACGTTCTGTCCGTTCAGCAGTTGTTTGAGTTGTTCCGCCGCGGCGTCGCGCCCCACGGTACCGAACAGTTCTGACGGCACCCGCAACGCCGTGAGGTTGCGCGACACATTGGCTGCGCCGCCCGGCATGAAACTCTCGCGCTGAAAATCCACCACCGGCACGGGCGCTTCCGGGGAGATGCGCGCCACGCTGCCCCAGATGAACTGGTCGAGCATGACGTCGCCGACCACGAGGATGCGGGATTGCGCGGCGGCACTCAGGATTTGTCGCACGCGGGAAATGGCCAATTGATTTCGTTTCATGATTTGACTGGCGGTAAAGCCACCCAGCAGGAATCAGAAAGCGCAAAATCCCGCAAAACGCCAGAGAAAACGCACAGCCATGCCGGGGATTTGAGCACCGTGGATTATTCGGACCTCACCACTGATGTTAACTATCAACGACCGGCGTGAGCGTGGTGGTCCGGCCGTTGGCCAAATTGTCAGTGCAAAATATCTGCTGTGCTTCCGGGTTGTGTTTGGTTAACTGACGAGCATCCGATGCGATGAAAATCATCACCGACGAGAATTGCACCGCTTACGCCAGCCCCGGCCATCCCGAACGGCCTGCGCGAATTTCTTTGACGCTCGAAAAACTGCGTCAGCAGCAGGACCTCAAGCTCGCCTGGGCGAAGCCCGGTCTCGCCGAGGATGCGCCGCTCCTGCGCGCCCATGAACCGGAACACCTGGCGCGCTTGAAGGTTCCCCGCGATTTCGACGTGGACACGGCGTATCACCCGAACATTGAAACGCACGCGCGCCGTTCCGTGGGCGCGGCACTGGAGGCGCTCAAGTCTGCCCGTGCTGGCGAGAGTGTCTTCAGCCTCATGCGCCCGCCCGGTCACCACGCCACGCGGGCTGAAGCCATGGGATTCTGCTATCTGAATTCGATTGCGGTTGCCGTGCTGGAAGCCACGGCCACAGGTGCGAAGCGCGTGGCGGTGTTTGATTTCGACGTGCATCACGGCAACGGCACGGAGGCGATTCTGGTGAATCAACCGGGCACGGCGTTTTTCTCGATTCATCAGCATCCGTGCTATCCCGGCACCGGCACGGCCAATGTCGGCAAGAACTGTTTCAATTATCCCATCGCGCCGCTGACGCCGCGCGAGGAGCATCGCAAAGTCCTCACCCGCGCGCTGGAGGCGTTGAAGGAGTTCAAACCCGATCTCGTCGCGGTGTCCGCCGGTTTCGATGCCTATGTCCACGATCCGATTGCGCACGAACTGCTGGAGATCGAGGATTTCCACTGGCTGGGCAAGGAACTGCGCGCGCTCAGCCTGCCGATGTTCAGCGTGCTCGAAGGCGGGTATAGCAATGATCTGCCGGAACTGATTCTGGCATATCTGAAGGGCGTGAGCGGGAAATGAGCCGCCATTTGGTTTCCCATGAACCGTAGCCGCCGACGTGAGGCTCTGGTTCTCCTCACGTCGTCCGTTCACCGCAGGGGCGCGGGAAACTCACTCTGGTTTTACTTCCCACTCACGGTTGCCATGTACACCGGTTGCACGACTTCACGCCTTGGACCGCCGTTGTCCCAGGCGGTCGAGGAGACTGTCTCGATGAATGTGCCCTTCAAGATCGGCAACACCGTGGTGAACGCGGAAGTGTTTCAGCGCGGTTCGCCGGTGCCCACGATGATTAACGTGCATGACGACGAGAACACTTCCGTGGCCGCGGGCAGGATCGTTCTTGAACAAACCAGCGGGCGGCTCATTGAACTGGCGCACGGCGGGGAGCGGCTCGTCACCTTCCATCTCAACAGCGAACGGCACGCCTTCGATCCCAACCGCATTTTCTCGGACGCCGGCATCCGGGACACATTAAAGCGGCGCGGCGCGTATTCCCTGGCCGCGCACTATGCCGTCAAACGCTTTGCCACGCAGTATCTCGAACGGTTCGGACTGGACCGCGAACCGGTCATTGTGGCGCTGCACAATAATTCCGAAGGCGCTCTCGCCATTCACAGCTATCTCCGGGACGGTGATCAGGCGGCCGCGGCCGCGCGCGTGCATGTTGCGGCGAGGCGAAGTCCTGATGATTTCTTTTACGTCACGGATCAGCGCTTTTTCGACTACCTCAAACAACAGGATTTCAACGTGGTGTTACAGGACAACGCCGCCGTGCCCGATGACGGTTCGCTGTCGGTTTACTTCGCGCGCAAGGGCGTTCCTTACGTCAACATCGAAGCCGAGATCAGTCATCTCAACGCCCAGATTGAAATGGTGCGCGTCGTGCGGGAGATGCTGGAAGTCCTCGGGCTGATGGACCGCGGCGCAAACCGACCTTCGATCAGCGCCAGTTGATGCGGGTTGCGAGTCATGCGGCCCTCTCGTGGACGCAAATGTAACCGGGCAGGATGATTTGTGGCCGGGCGGTTTTCCGGCCTTGCCAACCGCTCATTGCTTCCGCATTTTCGCGCCATGCAATCGCACGAACTCCTGCGCGAAGTCCTCCAGAAGACCAGTGCCAAACAGGTGGCCGCCGATCTGAACCTATCGCTCTCGATGATCTACAAATGGGCCGAACCCGGCGAAGGCGACGGCAGTGGCGCCGTTAATCCGTTGGATCGCATTGAAGGCTTGTGGCGCAGCACGAACGACACGCGACTCGTGCAGTGGATCTGCCAGCGCGCCGGCGGTTTCTTCATTCAGAATCCCAAGACCAACAATCCGCACCCCGACTATCTCATTCCGGCCACCAACGAGATTGTGCAGGAATTCGCTGATCTGCTCTCAGTCATCGCCATCGCCGCCGCCGACAACCAAGTCACGCCGCCGGAGGCCAGGAAAATCCGCGCGCGGTGGGAGGAGTTGAAATCCGTCACGGAAGGTTTTGTGGTTTGTTGCGAGGAAGGCAACTTCTCGGAATTGCGGCGACAGACCGCGCAGCAGGCGTGAGTCCAATCCGGGTAATTCATGCCGGCCGGCAAGCACGCCTGTTATTCCGGTACAGCTCCTTCCATTCGATTCGCTTGTTGATACTTCCCACCGAGGAACGAGTGGGTCGCTTCGACGGCGATATGATTAGGCAAACCTCCGAAAAGTAGTTTTCGGAGGTTCCCTGAAGTTTTTTGATGATCCTCTGGAGGCTTGGTGACGCTTCGAAGAATCCATAGTGTGTGCCCGTGTGTCTGGATGGATGCCCAAACTGATCAATCGCCAGCAGTCGCGGAAATCTCCTCCCGCGGGACTTTGCTGTGCGTGTTGGGTTTCCTATTGGAAGAATCTTGCTCGCTGATACCACTTCCATTCGGCATTCAGGCGCGAGGAATGGCGTCGGAGGGCTCTTGAAAACGACGACTCGACTATTGACAGGGTTCGCCCACCAACCAACCATGGCAACCGTGAACGCTAACTCAAAGCCGCTCGCGTCACGACGCGATTTTCTCAAGACCACCAGCCAATTCGCCGCTGCCTCCGCCTTGGCGGGGGTTGCGCTGCCGCATGTCCACGCAGCGGAGGACAACACCATTCGCCTCGCGCTGATCGGTTGCGGCGGACGCGGCAATGGCGCGGTCGCCAATGCCATGTCCGCTGGCGGCCTGGTTATGGGCGACGACGCGGGTACGAAACGCGCCTTGGGCACCGGCGCGGGTGGTCCAGTCAAGCTGATTGCCATGGCTGATATCCGCCAGGATCGCCTCGACCAATCTTACTCGGCGCTCCGCCAAGCCTTGGGCGACTGGGTTGATGTGCCGCCGGATCGCCGGTTTCTGGGCTTCGACGCCTACCGCAAAGCGATTGATTGTCTCCGACCGGGCGATGTTGCGCTGCTCACCACGCACGCCGGCTTTCGCGCGCCGCACCTGGAGTACGCCGTGCAAAAGGGTGTCAATGTGTTCATGGAAAAAGATTTTGCGCCCGACCCCGGTGGGGTTAAGCGCATCCTTCGGGCGGGAGAAGCCGCGGAAAAGAAAAATCTCAAGATCGCCGCCGGCCTGATGTGCCGACATTCCTCCGCGCGCCAGGCATTGATCCAGAAGATTCGTGACGGTGCCATGGGCGAGGTCCAACTCATCCGCGCTTACCGCATGGATGCGGGTTATTTCATGCCGCCCTTCCCGCGCGGCCAAAACGAGTTGCTCTGGCAGCTCAGTCCCGGTCGTCCCTACCAGTTCCTGTGGTCCTCCGGCGGCGTCTTCATCGAACTGATGATCCACCAGATTGACGAATGTTTCTGGATCAAGGATGCCTGGCCCGTGTCCGCTCATGGTGTCGGTGGACGGTTCGCCGGCAGCACCGATTGCAGCCAGAATCTCGACAGCTACTCGATCGAATACACTTTCGCCGATGGGACGAAGGCCCTCGTCACGGGCCGTTACACCCCGAACTGTCACGACGATTTCGCCACCTTCGTGCATGGCACGAAATGCGCCGCGAAGTTTTCCGGCAACATTCATGCGCCGAACTGCTGGCTTTACGAGGATCAACGCATCGAGTCGGGCAAAATCGCCTGGCGCGCACCGCGGGAGACCGTCAACCCTTGGCAAGCCGAATGGGATGTTCTCTTGAGTGCGATCCGAAACAACCGGCCGCACAACGAAGCCCGACGGGCCGCCCTCTCGAACCTCGGCGCCATTATGGGGCGGGCCGCCGTACATTCTGGAAAGCTCATCACGTGGGAGGAAGCGATGGCGTCTGATTTCCAATTCTGCCCCAACGTGGATGAATTGACCGCGAACAGCCCCGCGCCGGTTCAGGCGGACGCACAAGGGCGCTACCCGGCGCCGATCCCCGGCAAGACGGTGGAGATTTAGTGGAACTGACGATGCCAGCTCCGATGGCTACCGCCGCTCTTGGCACCTCGACCAAGTGCGCGGCTGTGAATCGCAGATACACCTTGCTGGCGCTGCTTGCGGGAACGTGTCTCGGCATGTTGTGTGGTTGCGCGACCGGTCCCCGGGAACAACTGAAGCAACAGATCGGCGAGTCGTTTGTGTTTGTGGGCGAAGAGCCGGCCTCGCTCGCGCATTTGCCCGCACGCGATCAACGCTTCGGTTTGCGCAGCACCTACTTGCCCGGCGCAGACACTGTCGAGTACGAGGCGGGGCGTGATTTCGTGTTGGACATTACCACGGGCACGCTGCGACGCACACCCGACTCGCGCATTCCTGACTTCCGCACCAACGTGCTTTACGGCCAGCAGGCATTTGATCACTCCAAATTCCCCGGTTTCGGCAACACCGGTTTCTTCGCGTTTGCGGAGTACCGCTTCGCCGCATCCACGGGCTGGCCCAGACAGTTGTCTCAAGCACACTTCCTCAAACAGACCCGGGCGAAACTGACTGGCGGCGAACCGGTAAAGCTCGTGGCATTTGGCGACAGCATCACGGCTGGCGGCGACGCCACCCGACCCGAACTGATTTTTTGGCAGCGGTGGGCGGATGAACTTCAGCGTAAGTATCCGCGGGCAAACGTTACCGTCTTAAACGGTGCGACGGGTGGCGACTCCACCGTGCAAGGCCTGCAACGCCTCCAAACCAAAGTGCTCGACGAAAAGCCTGATCTCGTCCTGATCGGTTTCGGCATGAACGACCACAATCTGGGCGGCGTGCCCATTCCGCAGTTCGAACTGAATCTCAAGCAGATGATTGCACTCATTCGGAGTGAAACGCAGGCGGAGATGGTTTTGTTCTCCGCGTTCCCACCGAACCCGCACTGGAAGTATGGCACGCATCGGATGTCGGAGTACGCGGCGGCGACGGAACGCGTCGCCCGGGAGGCCGCCTGTGCTTACGCCGATGTGTTCAATAACTGGCAGGCAATGGCGGCGCTCAAGAAACCGGAGGATTTACTCGGTAACAACATCAATCACCCGAATGATTTCGGGCACTGGATTTATTATCGGGTCTTCGGCGAACTCGGGCTTTGATTTGAACGAAAGCAGTGGCTGCTGAAGGGAAGCTGCAATTCGACATTCGGCGGTTTCAGCACGCCAAGTAGCAATCTGTAAATGATACGGGCTATCGCCTTTGGCGTCCGCCATCCGCTCCAGACTTGCAGCGACTTTCTGGCGTTGTGTGGTTTGGCGGGCGGGTTGTGGGCCGAAACTGGGAGCCCCATACTTGCCCGGCGAAGCTGGCTGCTTAACAGCTAACTGCGCCGGGTCAAAATTGGTTGCGGGGCTGGGATTTGAACCCAGGACCTCAAGGTTATGAGCCTTGCGAGCTACCAGGCTGCTCCACCCCGCGATCCGTAAGGGACGACACTATCGCTAGAGAGTTTTCCCAGGGCAAGCGAATTCTCAATTTTCACGAGGTTAAGATTTCTTGGACTGTTGGACTCTGAATGAATTCTGAAATCGCTAGCCGATTGCCGGTCAGTCGGCACTGGACGGGGATGGTGGATTGCTCTAGTTTTTGGACGTGCCAACTCCGTCAAAATCCGCGGGGACGAACAATCCCGCCAAAGCAACCGTGCCGTTTGAGGAAGCTTTGAAGAAACTGGAAACCATTGTGGATGCGATGGAATCCGGCGATTTGCCGCTGGAAAGCCTGCTGGCGCGGTACGAAGAGGGCATGAAGCTTTCCAAAATCTGCCAGGAGAAGCTGGCGGAGGCGGAATTGAAGATTCAACAGTTGGAAAAGACCGACGGGGGCGAATTGCGTTTGAAGAACCTGTCCCCGGATTTGTCCGAAGACTGAGCCCTGAACCCCGAACTCTGATTTATGAGCCGATACCTCGATATGGTGGACGAACCGTTGCACGTGAAGAAACTCACGGTGGAGCAACTGCAACAACTGGCGGAGGAAATTCGTTACGAGTTGATCACCGTGCTGTCCCGCAACGGCGGGCATCTCGGGCCGAATCTCGGCGTCGTGGAATTGACCCTGGCGCTGCACTACGTCTTCAACACACCCAAGGACAAATTCGTGTGGGATGTCAGCCATCAGGTTTACGTCCACAAGTTGCTCACCGGACGCAAGAGCCGGTTTCACACCATCCGGACCACCGACGGGTTGAACGGTTTCGCTTTGCGCACGGAAAGCCCGCATGATTGTTACGGCGCTGGCCACGCGGGCACGGCGCTTTCGGCCGCGTTGGGCATGGCGGCGGCGCGCGACCAGAAGAAGGGCGATGAGAACATTGTCTGCATCTTTGGCGATGCCGCGCTCACCAACGGTATTTCCTTTGAAGCGCTCAACAATCTGGCCCATACGACGAAACGCTTCGTCGCCATCCTCAATGACAACGAGTGGAGCATCGCCAAGAACGTTGGAGCGATCTCGGGTATCCTGAACAAACTGATCACGCATCCGAGGTACAACCAATTGGCCAGGGAATTTGAGCGGTTTTTGGTCAAACTGCCCAAGGGCCGGCTCGCCTTGAAGCTGGCGCACAAGGCCGAGGAAGGTTTCAAGGGCGCGATTACGGATGTCGGGTTGCGGCCGAAGAACGCGACGCCGGATGCGGACGGACGCGGTGGCTACGGCAGTTCGATCATGTTCGAGGAAATGGGCCTGCGCTATCTCGGCCCGATTGACGGGCACGATTTGCCGCTGCTGATCAGTACGCTCGAGTTTGCCCGCACCT
The DNA here is from genome assembly GCA_014860005.1 of Verrucomicrobiota bacterium. Next base: position 34,467 of record JACZKP010000145.1, read on the forward strand.
GCGATCATCCCATTGTCATTCACGTCCTCACGCAGAAGGGCAAGGGTTACGAGGCCGCGCTCAAGAATCCGGAAAAATTTCACGGGCTCGGACCCTACGACGTGGCCACGGGCAGCACGCTGCCCACGAAAGCCGGCGCGCCGCCGAATTACCAGGATGTGTTCGGCCAGACGCTGGTGAAGCTCTGCGAGAAGAACAACACGCTGGTCGGCATCACCGCCGCCATGCCCAGCGGCACGGGCATGAAGCATCTGGAGACCGCCATGCCGGACCGATACTACGATGTGGGCATCGCGGAGGAACACGCGGTCATTTTCGCCGCCGGCATGGCGACTATGGGTTTCCATCCTGTCGTGGCGATTTATTCCACGTTTCTCCAGCGCGCGTACGACTGCATCCATCACGATATATGTTTGCAGGACCTGCCGGTGATTTTCTGCATGGACCGCGCGGGCCTTTCCGCCAACGACGGGCCGACGCATCACGGCCTGTTCGACATCGCTTATTTGCGCTGCCTGCCCAACGTCATCGCCATGGCGCCCAAGGACGAGGATGAACTGGTGGACATGATGTTTACGGCGACGCATCAGCCGCACCCCACGTTCATCCGCTATCCGCGCGGCGCGGGCGAGGGGGTGCCGATCAAAGATCAACCCAGACTGCTCGAAGTCGGCAAAGCGGAAGTGATGCAGAGTTTTTCCAGCAACGGCCGGCGCAAGGTCGCCTTGTTTGGCTTGGGCAATTTGAACTCCATGGCCCGCCAGGCGGCCACGCAACTTGCGGCGGAGGGATTTGACGTTGCGGTCATCAATCCGCGCTTCACCAAGCCAATTGACGCCGGCACGCACGAGTTTTTCGGGCGCACGGCGGACTTGGTCGTAACTCTGGAGGACCATGTGTTGATGGGCGGCTATGGCAGCGCGGTGCTCGAGTTGTTGAGCGAAAGGGGCCTTGCCACGCCGGTCATCCGCATCGGCTGGCCCGATCAGTTTATCGAGCATGCCAGCACGCAGGATGAACTGCGCCGCAAGTACGGGCTGACGGTCGAGAACGTGATCGCCCGGGTGAAAGGCCAGTTTGCCGAAGCGTCAACGGCGACAAATCTCACGGTGATGGCCTCCTGATTCCCGGGATTGACCCGCCGGATCCTCAGTCATAAAGTCAGCCTATGAACGCCAAAGTTCATAGGGGGATGGAAATGGAACATTGCAGGTTGCCAGGTCCTCGCACCCGATTGCCGTACATTGGTCGCGTGCTGTTCTTCCTGTTGGCCGCCTTCTGCTGTCGGACGAGCGCGATGGAATTCATCGTCCTCTCCCAAACGAGCAACGAGTTGTACCGCGTCACAGTTCCCTTGACTGCTCCCACGCGGATTGCCGCAGTCCAGCTTGGGACAGCAGCTTTCGAACTCATCGAAGCCAGCCCGACTCGGTTATATGTTTTCGACACCGTCGCAAACGATCTTACGGTGCTCGACCGCTTTAACGGGGAGATCATCCGCACGACCCCGCTGGACCAGGATGTTTTTAGCACCCGGCGGGGATTCGACCGGTCGCCCGACGGCGTGCTCTACGGAGTGCTGCCAGGCATGCAACTGCGAACGATTGATCCTCTCACCGGCACCACCACATTCATCGCAAATATAACCGGTGCCGCGCGCGTTGAGGCGATTGCTTTTGCGCCCGATGGGACTTTATATGCGGCCGGCTCGATTGCGAATAACTCGACCTCAGAAACGCTTTTCAGCCTTTCTACCACAACGGGAGAGTTGACTCCGATTGGATTGATGAACGTCGTTGACGTGGACGACTTAACCTTCGGTTCAGACGGGTTTCTCTACGGCGTGGACTCGCAAGCGGGAGTGCTGACGCACTTGCTGAAAATTGACCCTGCAACAGCCGTCGTCGAAGACATGGGTAGTACGGGGGGTCACCGAAATCACCGGTCTGGTCGGCATTCGTCAATCTATTGCGATATCGATTGCGCAATCCGGCGATTCGGTGATTCTCCGCTGGCCAACGAACGCGGTGGGCTTCCGTCTCGAACGTTCAGAATCCTTGGGACCGTCCGCCTCGTGGGAACCCGACTTGTCCATCCCTGGCATTCTTGACGATAGTTACGTTGTGACCAATTCGACAAGCTCTGCCGAGCACACTTTCTTTCGACTATCGAGATAGGGAGGGACTTTGGCCGTGATCGCTCTGGTCGTCCCCAGCCGCAACCTCGAATCTACAGCCGTTGGCTCGTGCTTTCATGTATCAATGAGGTTCTGAAGCAGCGGTGCGTGTTCAATCCGAACTCCAAAATCGTGGCGGCCACTCCGGCGGATATCACGGCCACCGGCCTGTGCCGAGCGCCGACCTGCCGCTCGGAATCGCGACAGAGAATGAACTTCTTGCCGCCTCGGCTTCCAAGGCCAACGTCCCTCCCGTTCCATCGGGCCGGTTGCCTGGACTACCCATTCCAACTTCCGAGCGCGCGTTCGAGGTTTCTTTCCTTGATTTCTGCCGCTGTGAACTTGACTCTGTTCGCGATTCAAGTTTTGAAATTGCAACTCCAAACCGGGAACTGAACCATGGCTTACAAAGACGTCACCCCGCCCGCGGGCGGCAAAATCTCCATCAAAGGCAGCAAACTGACCGTGCCGGACAATCCGGTGATACCGTTCATTCGCGGCGACGGCACCGGGCCGGACATCTGGGCCGCCAGCGAGCGCGTGTTCGATGCGGCCGTTCAGAAAGCTTATGGGGGTAAACGCAAGATTGCCTGGTTCGAGGTGTTCGCCGGCGAGACGTCGAAGAACAAATTCGACAACTGGCTGCCCGACGACACGGTCGAGGCGTTCAAGGAATATCTCGTTGGCATCAAAGGACCGCTCACCACACCGGTCGGCGGCGGCATCCGCTCGCTGAACGTGGCGTTGCGGCAGATGCTCGATCTCTACGTCTGCCTGCGGCCCGTGCAATGGTTCACCGGCGTGCCCTCGCCCGTGAAACATCCGGAGAAGGTCAACATGGTCATCTTCCGCGAGAACACGGAGGACATTTACGCCGGCATTGATTACCAGGCCGGTTCGGTGGAGGCGAAAAAGATTCTGGAACTGCTGCAACAGGAACTCCCGTCCGCCTTCAAGAAAATCCGCTTTGGTGCGGAAGCGATGGACAGCGTGGGCATCGGCATCAAGCCGGTGAGCCAGCCCGGCACCGAACGGCTGGTGCGTTCCGCTCTTGAATACGCCATCGCCAACCAACGCAAGAGCCTGACAATTGTTCACAAGGGCAACATCATGAAATTCACCGAGGGTGCCTTTCGTGATTGGGCCTACGAACTGGCCAAGCGCGAATTCGGCGCGGTGGAAATGGACGGCGGTCCGTGGTGCAAAATCCCCGAAGGCAAACCCGGCGCGGGTCTCGTCATCAAGGACGCCATCGCCGACATCACGCTGCAACAGGTGCTCACCCGTCCGACGGATTTTGACGTCATCGCCACGCTGAATCTGAACGGCGATTACCTGAGTGACGCGCTGGCCGCGCAAGTGGGCGGCATTGGCATCGCGCCCGGCGGCAACATCAATTACCTCACCGGCCACGCCATCTTTGAGGCTACGCACGGTACCGCGCCGAAGTACGCAGGCAAGGACATGGTAAATCCCGGCTCCGTCGTGCTTTCGGGCGAAATGATGTTGCGTTATCTGGGGTGGACCGAAGCGGCGGACGCGATCGTCAAGGGACTCAACGGCGCGATTGGCAGCAAGCGAGTCACGTACGACTTTGCCCGCCAGATGGAAGGCGCAACGCAAATCAAGTGCTCGGAGTTCGGCGACAACATCATTCAGCACATGTAACCACGTTGACGCTCTGAGCGAACGGCATTAGCTTTTCGGCACATGAAAGTCTTTCTGAGTAGCGCGGAATCCGACCGGGATGTCGCGAGGGAACTGGCGTCGCGCTTGGAAGATGCGGGCCACATCGTCTGGTTTGCGGATGACACGCTCTTTCCAGGTGAGAATTGGGCATTGGAAGTTGGCAAAGCCTTGAATGAGTCTGAAGCCTTGGTGGTGTTGCTTTCCCCACAGGCGATGAAATCAGACTGGGTCCGTAAAGAAATCGAATTTGCGCTCGGTGCGCGCCAGTATCGAGGGAGGTTGATTCCGGTGATGGTAAAGCCCACATCCGACATTCCTTGGATATTGAAGAGGTTTCCCATCGTGCGGCTCAACAAAGGCGTCGCAGAAGCTGCTCGTCAGGTTGCTGATTATGTCGAGCACGGATTCGAACTCACCCCTGCCAAAGTTTGAAACGCAAGCCTCGGCTACAGCCCCGGGAAGTGTTTCTTTCCCACGCCACCGGCGATCGTCGTTTCGCCGATAAACTGGCGCGGGGCTTCGGCAACATGGTGTCAGCGTTTGGTATAGCCGGACGCATCTGCGGGGCGCGCAACAATGGCAGGAAGAGATCGGGGAGGCGTTGCGCCGGTGCGATTGGTTCGTCGTCATTCTTACGCCACAATCGGTGAAGTCCATGTGGGTGAAGCGGGAACTCTCTTACGCGCTCATTCAGCGGCGCTTTCAAAACCGGATCGTGCCGGTGGTTCGTCGCAAGTGCGACTACGAAAAACTCCATTGGGCCTTGGCCAGCTTCCAGATGGTGAACGCGGCTGGGGATTTCGCGGGCGTCTGTCGCGAACTGCTGAAAACCTGGGGGTTGCGGTACAAGGCTTAATCCTATCCCATCCGCTAGGCCGCACTCTGGCCCGGACAACTCACGCTCGCTTCTTCGGTACGCTGGTCTGCGACCGGCATATCGCGGTCGGACAGCCCGAATTGTGAATCGCCGCGCCGCCGCCCGCGAGCGTCAACAAGGCGCCAAGTAGGAACAACGCGACGCTGAGGCCCGTCATGTCGCCTTCCTGCCGCCACTGCGCGAGTGCAGGCATAACAAACCCCATGCCGACGAGGACGGCGATGATTCCGAGGATGATTTTGAATGTGCGTTTCATGGTTTTTCTTTTGGTGGTTGTGCTTGAGGCAAATCGGGGACAGTCCAACCGAATGGAACAATCGCACCTTTGGGGAGGTGGATCTCGCCGGTGTACACCCGCAAGTTCGCGAAGTGCTTCGACTTTGCTTCAGTCCAACGCACGTAGATTATCGAGGTCCTCAACCATAGCTTCGCCCGGTTCGAAAGGGGATTGGGGTTCTCCAATTCCTCTGGCAACAGTTTCTGAACGTGTCCCTCGGGTAACTCAAGATCCAGAAGCGTAACAGCTCGGGCAGCGTCGGTGACTTCCGGCACTATGGCGAAGGAACCACGCTGGTTGCGTTGTTTCTGCACGGAGACATTCAGGTCACTGGTCCAAAAGGCGATTGCGAATGCGACCAACGCGAGGATTGCGCCGTAACGCAAGAACGCCGTACCCTCAGACTGTGCGCGACGGAATTGCCTGAAGCTTTGGACGAGCGCGAGCAACATGGCAACCCCGAGTAAGCAAAAGAGGATGCGGCCGATCGGAATGACTTCACCGAGAGAATAAGGTGACCATTGATTCCGCGCAATGAGACTCGTTAGCAAACCGGTCTGGAGACCGCCAAGCTTCTCGGCGCTCCAAACCCCAAAGAACACGACCGTGGCGAGGGCTGCCGCAGTCAACACCATCGTCAAGGCCGCGCGCACAGTATTGGCGACGATTGACCCCGACCAGAAACTCAAAACGAAAACAATCGCGCAAGGAATGACGTAACCCATTGCGTCGTGCGGACGGAGGGCGAGCAGTCCAACTCGCGCTTGGAACAGTGTCAGAACGGCAAGCAGAGTCGGCAGAACGACAGCCATTGCTACTGCCGTGGCACCCGCCACGAGAAGTTTGATGAACCACTGACGACGCGCAGAAACAGGCAACGACAAATGCCACGCTGCCGTGCCGAGCGCCTTGTCGTCGCCGAGCGACACGCACCCTGCCAGCAGCACGACAACCGTTACGTGAACCACCGTCAACCCGTTTAGAATTCCGTTCCAGAGATCGGCGCGCGCAGGTTGCAGGGCGAATAACCCGAGCGTCACGAACCAACACAAAACAAACACGGCGGCAATCGTTAGAATTGGCTCTTGCAAACACACTTCCTTGCGCAGCAGATTGCGCAGATTACCTGTGGGTTGGCAGCGCAGGAGCATCGCAAGTTTTCGGAAAGTCATCCACTCCGGCAGGGCAAGGCTCTTCGAGGCGGTGACATCTCGAATCTCCATTTCTGCGAACTTGCGCCAGCCAAGCCATAGGAGCACACCTGAATAAACCGCTCCGGCTGCCGCAAGACCAAGGACATAGGGCCAATCGTGAAACCGGACATTGAGAGCAAAGAGTCTTCCGAGAACCAAGGCGACCACCACAGCAGCGCAGTACATCGCTGAGAAGGTGAACGCCATCCCTCCAATCGTTGATCGGGCGACCAACGTCCAGAATCCCGCAGAGCAGACCGTCGCAAGCAGGAATACCCCTGCCAGGAGATTCTTCTCCGGCGGAAAAAACCATGTGCGCAGGGGTAGTTCGGAGCCGTCCACCAGATAGAGCGCTGCCACGTCAGGCAGACCCACAATGACTATCTGCTGGAGCACAAGTTGAATCAGAGCGAGAAAGCCAAGCGCGAATCCGAGTACAGCCACTTTTTCCTTCCATACTCGCGAGCGCTCACAGGGTTGACTCAGGAGCATTTGAAATGTTCGCTGCTGAAATTCGACCCCAAAAGTCATTGCCGCCAGCAGCAATACGCAGCCAAAAAAGACAAAGGATGCCGCCATGAAAGGACTTGCCCACGGTAATGTCGTCCGGTCCATCACCCTCAATACGGGCATCATGCCGCCTGCCAGTGCCGCGACCAGCCACGGGAGCATCAATGGACGGATTTCTTTCGCCAGTCGGGGGTTCATAAAGTCACCGTTTGCTTTGATGTGGCGATAAACACTTCCTCCAGCGTGAGCGATTCGGAGGTCAACGATTCGGGCGCGAGCAATTTCAGTTGCTCCACAATTTGTGGGCCGTCGCCGTTGGCGATCAGTTCCAATTCCCGGCCATTGCGGCGAGTGTGCAATGCGCCTTTGAATTCAAACGAGGGCGCCGGGTTGGCAAAGCGGGCGCGGATCTTCTGATAACGCTCGCGGGCTTGGTCCGCTCCCAGCGTGAGCACCGCGCGCCCGCCGTCCATGATGGTGAATTCATCAATCAATCCCTCAAATTCGGCGATGAGATGCGTCGAAACGAAAATTGTCCGGTTCCCCGGATCGCCTTCCTGGTAGGCGCCAATCACGGTTTCGATGAACTCGCGTCGGACAATCGGATCCAGCCCCGAAGTCGGTTCATCCAGCAGGAGCAATTCAGGTTCCGGGCAAATCGCTGCGGTCAGGGCGACTTGAGTTTTCTGCCCCTTGGATAGCGCGCCGGTTTTCTGTGCGGCGTCGAGGCGAAAGCGATTCAGCAGGTCGCGCTCAATGTCGCGATTCCAGTGCGCGCGGAACGAAGCGAGGTAGTCGAGCGTCTCGCGCACGGTCATCCACGGATAAAATGCGACCGCATCCGGCACGTAGGCCAGTTTGCGCTTCACTTCGACCTCATGCTTGTTCGGATCCAGGCCAAAGACCCGCACGGTGCCGGCGCGCGGGCGCAGGAGGTTCAGCAGGCATTTCATTGTCGTGGTCTTGCCCGCGCCGTTGCGGCCAAACAGTCCGTAGCACTTGCCGCGCGCGACGCTGAGGCTCAGGTCATGCATGGCGTCCGCTTTGCTGTAGGCGTAGGCGAGGTGGTTGATTTCGATGGCGGGATTTGAGGTGTTCATGGCGTCACTCTGATTTTGCGTGATCGTGGGCGCGTTTCTTTTCCTCCAGCAGGTCGAATCGCTCGCGGACGAGGTCCACAAATTCCGCGCGCGGCACTTGGAGGTGATGTGCCGCGACAATGGCCTGGTCAATTTCTTCGACGAGCATCTTGCGGCGGGCGTCCTTCCTGAGCGGGGAATGGTTGGCCTTGAGAAAGCAGCCCTTGCCGGGCAGGGTTTCGATCACGCCTTGGCTTTCCAGTTCCGCGTACGCCTTAGCAATGGTGTTGCGGTTGACGCGCAATTCCTCGGCGAGCGGGCGGATGGAGGGCAGCGGCTCACCCGTTTGTAGCGCTCCGGACGCCGCCGCGGACTTGATCTGATCCACGACCTGCAAATAGACCGGCATGCCGGATTTGAAATTGACCTGAAGCATCATAACGTCGCCAACTGTCATAGGACACTATGACAGTAGGTGTCGCGTGTCAACGCTTTATTTTGCGGCGGCGAAAACCGTAGTCGCCGACGTGAGGCAGCGGAGCACCCTGCGCCGCGGGATAGTCCGTACCATCACGTCGCGGCTGCCAACTGGAGTTAACTGGCGAGTTGACACTTCTCGCGACCATCCTGTGGAGGGAATATCTGTCCGGCGGCGCTGGCGCGACTCAAGGTGTCTCCCGAGTTTGATTCAGCGGCATCAACAGCACCTTGTCCACGCGATGACCATCCATGTCAATGATCTCCACGTTGTAGCCGTGGAGCGGAAAGATTTCGCCCTCATGCGGCAAGTGTCCAAGGTGCTTCATGATGAAGCCGGCAAATGTCTGATAATCCCGCTGGAGTTTCGGGTGCAGCTTGAAGCCTGGCACCAGGCGCTCGAACTCGTCGGCATCCAACATTCCGTCCACCAGCCATGAACCGTCATCGCGTCGCTTCGCGGTGGGCTTGAGCCGCTCGGATTCGCTGGGCAACTCGCCAATGATTGCTTCCATGATGTCGTGCAGCGACACCAAGCCGCTGATGCCGCCGAATTCATCCGCCACCAGGGCGACAAATTTTCCCGTCTGCTTGAATTTTTCCAACAACACATTGGCCGTGAGCGACGCCGGAACAATCAGCGGCGCAGTCATTAAATCACGGATGCGCGGTGGAATGCCGGCCGCCAGATTCGCGTAAATGGCTTTCACCGTCACGACGCCGATGACCTGGTCGCGCGTGCCCTCGTAAACCGGAAACGTCGTGTGCCCGCTCACCACGATCTTGTGCCAGATCGAATCGTGCGCGTCCGCGACGTTGATCCAGATGATCTTTCCGCGCGGCGTCATCAAATCGCGCACCGGCAGACGGTCCAGCGCCAATACCCCTTCCACCATCGCCGGTTCATGCGGCAGAAACACTCCCGCGCGCGTTCCCTCGCGCACCATCAGCTTCACTTCCTCCTCGGTTACGCCCACCTCCGGTTCGGGTTTGAAGTGAAACAATTTCAACATGGTGTCGGTGGACCAACTCAGCAGTGCGATGAGAGGCGAAACCAGACTGGAGAGTTTCGTCATCGGCCCTGCCAGCAATCGGGCAATCCCTTCGGGAAAACTCAAGCCCAGCCGCTTGGGCACGAGTTCGCCGATGACGAGCGTGAAATATGTCAGCCCGATGACGACCAGCGCGAGCGCGACCTTGTCCGCGTGTGGCGCGAGCCAGTCGAACTGGCGCAGCGGTTCAGCCAGTTTCACGGACAACGTGGCGCCGCTGAAAGCCGCGGCCAGAATCCCCACGAGCGTGATGCCGACCTGGATCGTCGAGAGAAACCGATTCGGCGACTCGGCCAGGGCCAGCGCGGCGCGCGCCCGGTTGTCACCCGCCTCCGCCATGCGCCGCAGCCGCGCCTTGCGGACGGACACCACCGCAATCTCCGTCATGGAAAAAACCCCGTTGGCGAGCAGCAGCAGAAAAATGATCGCCAGTTCCAGCGCAATCGAATTCATGCGGCGGAGTGTAGCTGGTTACCCAAAGAAACCCAAGCCGTTCAACAGCTGCCACCCACCAATGGTAGGACAGGCGTCGCGCCTGTCTCTGACTTCAAAACTCCGCCTTGAGGCGTGGAGTAATCGTGGAAGACAGCGAGAGCCGTTTGGTAAGGGAGGTTTCCCGGAGATGGAGACAGGCGCGACGCCTGTCCTACGCGTGTGGGTGCGGGTCGAAGCCGCCGCGGCTGCAACAAATCACGAAATAGAACCTCGCCACAAGGCGCTTGCAACGTCTCGGCAAACGGCGTAAACAAGAATCATGCACCGGATGGCCGTGTATTCCATGCGACGCGGGTTCGTTGATGCCACATGAGGCCGACCTGAGTGCCGCGAATGATTTTCCAGCCAAGGCTTCTGTCTCGATCCACCAGCATCCGAGTCGTATGATCATCCTCGCACTGCTGAGTTGGATGGAGACGCTGTTTTTTGTGTCCTTTGGCACCTTTCTGGCACTTGCTCTAACAAAACCCGCCTTAAAAAAACGCTCCAAACATCTTTCCCTCATCGCTTTGACACTTCAGTACGTTGCCCTTGCATGCATAGTTACGGTTTTCCTTTGCATACTCGTGAGTCTATTGCGTGAGTAATAGCCGAACTCATCATGCATTTTTCCGCAACGCAGCCTACACCCCAAACGCCTTCTGCATCTGTTCGCGCACGACGGTTAGTCGTTTCACGTTGCCGCCTCCGACTTCCGCCGTCGCCCACCCGGCAAAGCCGATATCGTCCAGCGCCTTCCGCACCTGATCCCACGGCAGATCGTCCTCCTCGCTTGTGATGTCCACGAACTTGTTCTTCGCGCGGCTGAAGCCTTTCACGTCGAGCTTCACGCACCGGTGACCGAAAGTCCGCAGCCATTCTGCGGGCTGGCCATATTTCCAGTGATTGCCGAGGTCGTAATACATGCCAATCCACGGACTGTTGAAACTGTCCACAAATTTCACAAAGCGTTCCGCCCCTTGATCGGCCCCCTGGTTGTGCTCATACATCATCTGGTTCCAGACGTTCTCAATGAGAATGTGCTGGCCCAGTGATGCGGCCAGTGGAATGCACTTTTTCATCTCCGTGCGGCAACGTTCCTCAATCTCCGCCGCCGGGCCGTCGTCGCCCTTGCCCACCACGATCAAGACGCCGCTGCCGCCCGCCGCCTGCGAGACGCGCAGGCAATGTTCCAGGTTGGCGCGGGCTTTGGCGCGCACTTCCTCCTTCGGATCCGTGAGCCGCTCGCTCCAGTGCGCATGATTGATGGCGTTGTGGACGAACACGCCGGACTCGCGCACCGCGTCGCGCGCCTGCAGAGGCGTGAAATTGCCCGCCTCGTCAAAGTCTACGCCATCGAAGCCGGCCTCTCCCGCCATGCGGAGGCGCTCGGCGATGGTCAGTTTCCGGCCCTCAGCTTCCTTGGCGATCATGCCGAGCTTGCACGAAAGCAGAATCTTCTTGCCGGTCGGCGGCAGCACCAGACCGGCGGCTGTGGTTTTGGATTCTTCCGCCGCCAGCAATGGCAACGTGGTCAGCGCGGCAGCCGTCGTGGCGGCGCCCGTCAGAAAATTCCGACGGTTAAGAACAGACTTTGATGTTTTCATAACAGACTCCGAATACACGTTTCACACTACGCCGCCAGCGGGGTGCGAGGAAAGCCCGAAGTTGTCCGACGACTGACGCATCATGAAATGATGCGGTCAGTGCAGTGATGATTATGACCCGACTTTTGCCGCGACTATCCTTTGGAACCTATGAAACACGGATCACCGGCTGGGGCTTGAGCGTAGGACAGGCGTCGCGCCTGTCTCCATCATCCTGCCAACGGCGCACCCACCGGTTGCCAGCGTTAGCCTATCGCCCGGTCGAAGAAGCCATGCCACTCAAACGGGTGATTTGAGGTTTGAGACAGGCGCGACGCCTGTCCTACCCCTCCGCGCGCAACACTTCGAGCGGCGGGCGATTCAGCACTCCTCGGCTGGCCAGCAGGCCGACACTGATCGCCAAAACGGAGTTCACCACAATGGCGAACCCCAGATGCGCCCACGGCACAGCGAACCCAATTTTGAACATGAATGTCGTCAGCGACCATTGCGCGGCGATGGCCAGCGCGATGCCCGTAAGGCTCGCCAGCAATCCCAACAGAAGAAACTCGATGACCTGGATTTTTATCAACTGAGCCGAGGAAGCGCCGAGTGTGCGGAGCAACACGACTTCGCGCAGGCGTTGAAACCGGCTGTTGAGCACGGCCGTCACGAGCAGGATCACCCCGGTGCAAACCGTCAGCAGCGCGATGAAGCGGATGCCGATGGAGATTTTCGACACGATGCTTTCGATGACGCGGAGAATAAGCGTGAAGTCCACACTGGAGACGTTGGGAAATTCCTTGACCACGGCGCGTTGCATCGCCGCGGATTGCTGGCTGTCTTTGACGCGCGTGGTGACGATGGAGAACCCGGGCGCTTCCTCCAGCACGCCCGCCGGAAACACGACGAAGAAATTGGCCTGCACGCGCCGCCACTCGACTTTGCGCACGCTTGCCAGCCGCGTCTTGATGGGGATGCCCTGCACATCGAACACGACTTCATCGCCGAGCGAGAGCTCGAGGTCGCGGACGATGCTTTCTTCAATGGAAACCGGAATTCGCTCCTCGTCCGCGGAAGCCTTTCCAATCCATTCACCGGCGATCAGTCGTTCTGCGTCGGTCAACTCGGAGCGATACGTGGAGCGATATTCGCGGCGCAACACCCAGTTTCTCCCGCGAAAGTCGCGCAGCAACTCTTGCGTGGGCCGGCCTTTGACGGATTGAATCCGCATCGTCACCATCGGCGAAACGTCGAGTACGGGGAGATTTTGTTCCTTGAGAATGTTCAGCACGCCGTCGCGTTGGTCGGCTTGAATGTCGAACAGCACGGCGTTGGGCTTGTCACTCTGGTTTTCGGGAGTTAATTCGCGCACGAGCGAAAATTGCACGAGGTAAAGCGTCAGCATCAGAAACGTGCCGAGGCCCAGCGACACCATGAGCAGCAGCGTGCGATTGTTCGGGCGATGCAAACTGGCCAAGCCTTGACGCCACACAAACGGCAGACCGGCCCAGTTCATCCGCCGCACGCTCCAGACAATGCTGCGCGCGACGAGAAACAGCACCAGCAACGCGCCCGCCAGTCCGCCGGCGAAGCCCAAACCGTGCCGCCACTGCTCGGTCTGGGAAAGGGAAAACCACACCACGCCCGCCACGATGGCGAGATACACCACATACAACCACGGATCGCGCGTTGGCCCGTGACCAAGGTCACGCCGGAAAACGGCCAGCGGCGAGACCGTTCGCACGCGCAGCAGCGGCAGCAGTGCGAACAACATGCAGATAACGAACCCGGCCGCCGCCGCACGCAGCACCGCCGCCGCGTCCACAGAGAATTTTACTTCCACCGGGATCAAGTTTGCGAAAATCCACGGTAATGTTTGTTGCAACGCCACGCCCAGAGCGGTGCCCGCGATGACCCCTGCCAGTCCCAGCGTCGCGCCTTGAATCAGATAAACAATAAACGCCTGTCGCGCCGTCGCACCGAGACAACGCAACATCGCGACCGAGTCCAGCCGTTGCCGAATGTGAACCTGAATGGCGCTCGCAATTCCGATCGCTCCGAGCAACAACGCCACGAACCCCCCAAGGTTCAGAAAGCGATAGAGATTTCGCAGCGATTGGCCAAGGTCTTCCTTGCGTTCCTCGACGGTGTCAATGCGCAGGCGCAGCTCGTTTCGCTTGCTCTCGACGTTGCGAATCGCGGCTTCCGCTTCGGCATCAGAGTCGAAGGCAAAATACCGGCGATAGCGGGCGAGACTGGATTCGCCGATCAAGCCTGTGGCGTCCAGCATGTCCATGCGCAGATAGACGCGCGGCGCGAGACTGGAGAAGAATTCATTGTCGCCGGGCACCTTCACCAGCGCGCCGACTATGGGCAGCGTGAGTTTGCCCACTTTGAGTTCGTCGCCCACGCTCACGCCGAATTGCAGCAGCAGGGTTTCCTCAATCACCGCGCCCTCGCCGCGCAAAAAACGTTGCCAGGCTTCCGGTGGATTCGTTTCCGCTTCGCCGTAATAAGGAAAGTCGCCCGCCAACGCGCCGACTTGCGCGAGCCGCGTGCCTTCGGTCTTCGGAAAATAAACCATCGAGGAAAACAACACTTGCTCGGATGAGACGCCGCCGATGGTGTCGAGAAATTTCTTTTGCTCGTCGGTCAGTTCGTCGCGCGACTGGACCATCAGATCGGCGCCAAGCAATGCCTTGGTTTGTTCCTCGGCGGCCTGTTCAAGATTTCGCCCGAACGAACCGATGGCAACCATCGCCGCGATGCCAAGCACGATGGACATCGAGAACAACAGCAGTTTGGCGCGACTGCGCCGGCTGTCGCGCCACGCCATGCGGAAGAACCATCTGGCCACCGGCCCGCGAATGGAATTGGAATCAGACGTCATCATTTACGGTACGGTTTAGGCAAACCGTCTTCTTGTAGCAGCCGACGTGAGGAGGCTCTGAATTCTCTTGCTGAAAACAGAATGAGCCTCCTTACGTCGGCTGCTACAAGGTTTATGGAAAGATTCGGTCGCATGGTTCGCGTTTAGACGGATGCAGTTTCCTTTACCACGCGACCGCCTTTGAGGCGCAACACGCGCTGCGTGCGGGCGGCCAACTCAAGATTGTGCGTCACGAGCACGAGCGTGGTGTCCAGTTCGTCGTTCATCTCAAAGATCAATTCAACGACCGTAGCGGCGGTTTCCGCGTCGAGATTGCCGGTCGGTTCATCGGCAAAGAGGATGTGCGGACGATTGATGATCGCGCGGGCCAGTGCCACGCGTTGTTGTTCGCCGCCGCTCAATTGCGTTGGGTAATGACCGAGGCGGTCGCCCAGGCCAACGCGAGCCAACAGTTTTTCCGCCCGGTCGGTGGCTTGATTGTCGCCGCGCAACTCGACCGGAATCATCACATTTTCCAGCGCGGTGAGATTGGGCAGGAGTTGGAAATTCTGGAACACAAACCCGACATGCTCGTTCCGCACCTGGGCGCGTTGGTCTTCGTTGAGGTTGTTCAGATTGACACCGTTGATGATGACCGAACCGCGCGAAGGCAAATCCAGTCCGGCGCACAACCCGAGCAAGGTCGTCTTGCCACTGCCGGACGGGCCGACGATGGCGCAAGTCTGGCGGCGGCCGAGGTGAAAGCTCACATCGTCCAGAACCGTCAGCGCCCGCCCAGCGCTGGTGTAGGTGCGCGAAAGACTCTGCACTTCGAGAATCTTGCCTGAACTGGTTCCGGTCACTTGTTTCATGCACCAAATAGTTTGTCCACTTGAATGACTTGGTTAGTCGAACGCTTGCCCTCACCCTGACCCTCTCCCCCGGGGAGAGGGCCGGGGTGAGGGCCGGCGTCCTGCCATTCACCCACCAATCTCCACCCAAGACTTTATTCGTGCGCGGATGATGCTATACATACCCCGGACGGTCACGACGGAATACAGACGTTGAATGAAAAATCACATTCATAAACTAGCGGGATTTGGCTTCGGAGCAAAAGTTCCCGGGGCAAGCTTTTGCGGTTTCCTGGCGTTGATGCTGATGCTGGGCGCGCCTTTCGCCCGGAGCGCAGAGGCCGAGCGCAAAACGATTGTCATCGTGGGCGACAGCATTGCCGCCGGGCATGGCGTGGATCCGGAGGAGGCCTTCCCGGGATTGCTCCAACAGCGCATCAACGAAAAGAAACTCCCTTATGAGGTCGTGAATGCCGGGGTCAGCGGCGACACCACTGCTGGTGGTGTGCGGCGGATGCCCTGGCTCTTGCGCCGCAAAATGGACGTGCTCGTGCTGGAACTGGGCGGGAATGACGGTCTGCGCGGCATCACGCCGAAGGAAACCAAGGCCAACCTGGAAAAGATCGCTGATCTGGCAAGAGAGAGGAATCCCGGCGTCCAGATCATCATCGCCGGAATGCAGATGCCACAGAACATGGGCGAGGAATACACCCGGGAGTTCCGCGAAGTTTTCCCCGCGGTGGCCAGGGAAAAGAAAACAAAGCTGATTCCGTTTCTGCTCGAAGGCGTCGGCGGCAAGGCGGATTTAAATTTGCCCGATCGAATTCATCCCAACCCGGAAGGCCACAAGATCATTGCGGACACCGTATGGTCGGTACTTGAGCCATTGTTGACGGAGCGCAAATAGTGTTGAGCGACCTCTGAGGTCATTCAGGCGGGAAGTTCGGGTGAGTTGTTGACAACGCATTTCCCCCTCCTCAATGCTTCGCTCGATTCGACGCAGATGAACAAGCTCCTGCAAACCAACCCGCCAAACCCAGCCAGTCGCTCGTTTGCGCGCGATGCTTCACTAATGGGTTTTACCTTGATCGAATTATTGGTCGTGATCGCCATCATCGGAATTCTCGCGGCGATGTTGCTGCCGGCACTCAGCAAAGCCAAGCAACGTGCGCAACGGACTTGCTGCATTTCGAATCTGCATCAGGTGGCCCTCGCAACCGCCATGTATCTCCAGGATAACGCCAACAAGATGCCGCATGTCCCGGATGCCGAGTTGCAGCTTACGCCGCCCGTGGACGCCGGCGGCAAGCGGTACAATTCGATGGGATCCTTCATGCCACTCTTGCATCCGTATGCGCCGAACGTGCGCATCTGGCTTAGTCCGCCGGTGCCTGTCGCCGTGTCGAACCAGTGGCAGTCGCATTTCCTTGGGCCATGGCGCAAAAATGGCACCAATGCTCCATCGCGCGGTTGGGCAAACTACATCAGCGACAAACTCGCGGAATTGAATCCCGCCGCCGCCCGTTATCTTCGGGGACGCACGCCGGAAAGTGTTGCCTTGGCAAGGAAAGCCAGCATCTCGGATGAGGAATGGATGATGAGTCCATTTTTCGAGAAACCATGGTGGGCGGAGTTCAAGGATCAGTGGAGCGTTGGTTCGAGCATGCCGCCGGCGGGTGGTTGGTCCGCGCACCACGGCGGACGCAACCAACTTTACCTTGATCTCCATGCGGCGTGGGTCCGCCGGAATATTGACAAGTGAGCCGCCGTCAGCGCGGAGCAATCCCACTATTGGAGTGGTCTGGGTCTATTTTGCGACGCGTTCAAGCGCGGCTTTGGCCTCGGCTGGATGCTGACTCGTGATGGCCCCGGCAATTTTCTTCACTGCTACCTCCGCTTCCGCGCGCACGCCCGGTTGGTCAAGCAAGGGCAGGGCGAGGTTGAGGGCGTCAAGATGGGCCGCACCACCGAGCGCGCTGAGAATCAGCTTGCGTTCGTCGTCGCTGCGCGCGGCTTCCAGCAAATCCCGATAACGTCCAATCAGCGTTGCGTCCGGACGGGCGTTGTTGTCGCCGGCCAAACGAGTCAACCCCCGCAAGGCCAGCGAACGGTGCGTGTCGTTCTCCGGTTTGCGCCAGACGGCGGCCAGCGCGTTCCAAGCGGCGATATCGGGCCATTCGGCAAGCGCACGGACGGCGGCGTCGCGCACGCGGGCATCAGCATCGTTGGCAGCTTCATTCAAGGCTTCGAGCGCCTGGGTGCCGCCGCACGCGGGCAGAAGCGCCAGCAGGGCGGAACGGGTTTCGACATCACGGTTCTGGCTGAGCGCGCCACGCACGGCGGAGGTGCGTGTTGCGGCATCCTCAGTCCCGGTCACGGCTTGCTCCACAAATCCTTCCACGTCGGAGCGCAAATCGGCGTCCCGGATTACCGCAAACCGGTTCACCAACAATGGCAGCGGATCTCCGGCACCGGCACGCGACAGAACACGATAGGCCGCGCGGGCCACAACCGGGTCGGGATGGCCGGTTTCGTTCAGCAACGCGGTGAGGACTGCCGGGCTGCGACGATTGGCGAGTGAGGAAATCAATTGCGCCCGCACTTTACCCTGGGCGGCGTTGAGTTCGGCCAAGACCGCGTCGTCCGTCGCACTTCCACCGGGGAGAACGGCCAGGGCGGCGATGAGCGCATTGGCTTCGGCGTCATCTTTCGACGCGGCGAGTGCTTGGGCCAGCTTGCCGACGACGCTCGCATGCCCGATCTGTCCCAAGGCTTGGGCGGCGGCCTGACGGACGTTGGTGTCGGCGGAGGCCGAGAGTGCGGTGGCGATGGCGCTTCGCGCGGCGTCGTCGTTGCGGGCGGCGAGGCTCTCGATCAACCAGACCTGTTCCGCAGTCGCGAGGCCTGGAAGCTCCCGGCCAAGTTTTTCGGAAGCACCCTTGGATGGCAATTCAGACACCGCCGCGATGGCTACGGGTCTCAATACGGCATCATTGCCGCGCAGTGTTTGCAGGATGCGCTCCTCGCCGCCGTCTCGCTCGCAGCGAAGCAGGCCAGCGAACGCCCCACGTCGCACGAATGCGGATTGAGATTGCGCGGTCAGAGGTTCGTAAATCGCCGCCGCGGCTTTGCGGCCTCCGGATTTGACGAGTTCATCGGCGCAACGAAGCAACGCGTCCGCGTGGACGGTCTGCAGTTCCGGTTTCAGTTGACCCTCAAGTGCGGTGAGCGCCTTGCGGGCCGGGGCGTTGGCAATCTTGCCCAGCGCCTGGATGGAGGTTTGCGCGACCAACAAATTCGCGTCGCCTGCGAGTTGTGCCAGGAAGGGCACGGCCTTCGCATCGCGGCGATTGCCGAGCGTGGAGATGATTTGCAGCCGGCCCTGGCTTTGAGCGGTCGGGAGGGCGGCGCGCAGGGCGTCATTGGCCCTGACCGATGGCCGGTTGCCAAAGGCCAGGCAGGCGAGGCCAATGGTTTCGTTGTTCTGGAGCAGGCCGGCCAGTGCCGGCACGGATTTATCGGAGCCGATGATGGCGAGTTGCTGGCAGGCGAAGCGTCGGGCCTCGAAGGTGCGGTCCGGGGACAGCAATTTGACCAGCGCGATTTCGAGTTCGGCGCTCGCCTTTCGGTTGCCGACTGCTTCGCGGACGAGTTCTTCGAGTTGGAACAGCGGTTCGATGTTTTGGCCGGATTCCCATTTCGCGACAGAGGCGATCAGGGAGGAATGGTCGGCAGTGGCAGCGGGCGAGGATGGCGTGCAAGCGAACAGGCCTGATCCCAAGATCAGCGCGGCGGTGATTTTCGATTTCATGGTCAAAAAAGCAAAGTGTGTGATTTATGATTTCGCGATACTCGTTCCCGGTCAGACGCTCCACGGTGCGCGTGGTTCGCGCCAGAGCATGCGGTTGGCGGCTTCGTAGTTGAACTGTTCCTTGACCGGGTCCCACTTGAGCTTGCGATCGAGGCGGGCGCTGATGGTCATGGATTCCACAATGCTCTGCGCCCGGTGAGCGACTTCGGGGTGACAAAGCGTAAGCTGGCGGCTGCGGATGGAGTCGAGCAGGTTGCCGACGTGACCGCTGGCGTTGGCCCAACTCACACCGCCGGATGTCTTCAAACTCAGAATGGATTTTGGATGGGCCGTGACCACGTCCGTTTCATCGTCCACCTGAATCCAACCCTCGTCGCCAATGTATTTGATGTAACGGTCCTTGAACGCGCCGCGCTGATAAATGACGCCGTTGATGCCGTTGGCGTAGCGGCAGCGGAACGTGCCCGAGATGGCGGTCTCGCTCATGAACTTCACGGGGTCGGGCCATACGATGTCGCTGGTTTCAAATTCCACCGGACCGGTGTTGTCCGTGTCGAGCACCCACTGCATCAGGTCGGTGTAATGCGTGCCCATGTCCGTGTGCATCCCTTCGCCGGTGTCCCAGAAGCAAGTCCAATTGTCCACACGCGCCTGGACGAATGGTCGCCACTGCACGGGACCAAGCCATTGATCGTAATCCCAGCCCGCCGGAATCGCGGTCGGTTTCTGATGCGGAACGGTTCCTCCTTCCCAAACCTGCGATTCGACGGTATGCACGCGGCCAATTTTTCCCTGAAGCACCATGTCGCGCGCAAACCGATAGGACGCAGTGGAGCGGCGTTGCGTGCCGGCCTGATAGATCGTGCCGAGGCGACGGCAAGTTTCCACAAGATTGCGGCCCTCCTGAATGGTGAGGCTGATGGGTTTCTCGCAGTAGATGTCCTTTCCGGCATGCGCGGCGAACATCGAGGCCGTGGCGTGCCAGCGGTTGCCAGTGGCGATGAGCACGGCGTCAACGTCCTTGCGCGCCAGCAACTCGCGGAAATCGGCATAGCTGGCGCAAGCCTGGTTGCGATAATGCGCGTCCACCATTTCCTTGGCGCCGCGCAGGCGGTCCGCGCGCGAGTCGCTGACCGCGGCAAAATGAATTTCCTTGAACGAAAGAAAATTCGGCATGATGTGCCGGGCGCGGTTGCCCATGCCGATGCCGCCAAACACGATGCGATTGCTGGGAGCGACGGCGCCATTGAGTCCAAGCACGGCGCCAGGAAGGATCATGGGTGCGGCGATGACCGTGGCGGCGCGTTGCAGGAATTGACGGCGAGTCCAACAGGCAGAACGAGTGATTTTCATAGCTAGATGCGAAGTTTTGGCGAATTCCATTTCATATCCCGCGCTTATTCTTCCGCGCAGTCGGGAAATGTAAAGCGAATCCTGCCTGCTCATAACGCTGTCGGGGCGGAAACAAAAGGAGACGGCTGCGAGTTCAAAAGGAGACAAGCGATGGGGCTGTGTTATGTGTCCCTTGGTCGAGGGCTTGAGGAGGCCTGAGCGAAGCGAAGGCCGACGAAAGCACTCGACCAAGGGACAGCGGTTGGTTTGACTTGGGGCTATTAAAAAAACAACTCGCCAAACGCCTCACCAATCTGTTTCTCCAGCAAATCCTCCAGCAGTTCAATGATGGCTCGGTGGATGCCGATGATTGCGCCCACCACC
>JACZKP010000146.1 GCA_014860005.1 Verrucomicrobiota bacterium
GCGCGCGAGCCACACTTCGCCATACGCGCCGCCACGCGTGCCGGATCATGAGTTGCTCCGCCGCATCGGCCGCGGCGCGTATGGCGAAGTGTGGCTCGCGCGCAGCGTCACCGGCGCGTTCCGCGCGGTGAAGATTGTCCACCGCCAGTCCTTCGACCATGAGCGCCCCTTCGAGCGCGAGTTCGAGGGCATCCTGAAATTCGAGCCGGTCTCCCGCACACACGACAGCCAGGTGGACATCCTCCACGTGGGCCGCGGTGACGATTGCTTTTACTACTTGATGGAACTGGCCGACGACCAAGCCACTGGCGGCCAGATCAATCCGGACAACTACACGCCGCGCACGCTCAAGAGCGACTTGCTCTTCCACGGGCGGCTGCCGTTCGAGGAGTGCGTCCGCATCGGCGTGGCACTGGCGACCGCGCTCGAAAGTCTGCACGGCAACGGCCTCGTCCACCGCGACGTGAAACCGTCGAACATCATATTCGTCAATGGCGTGCCCAAGCTGGCCGACATCGGATTGGTGACCGGCGTGGACGCCACGCGTTCGTATGTGGGCACGGAAGGCTTCGCCGCGCCGGAAGGAGCCGGCACGCCACAAGCCGACCTCTACAGCCTGGGCAAAGTCCTCCATGAAGCCGCCACCGGCAAGGACCGCCAGGAATTTCCCGAGTTGCCCACGCAGTTGCGCGAACTGCCCGACCGGGACGGATTGATGGAACTCAACGCCGTCATCGCCCGCGCCTGCCGGCATGACCCGAAGGACCGCTATGCTTCGGCGACGGCGATGCGCGCCGATCTGGAATTGCTCCAGAGCGGCAAGTCGCTGGCGCGCTTGCACCGCACGGAGAAGCGGCTGCGGTTCGTGCAACGGGCGGGAGCGGTGGTGACGGCCATCGCTGCGTTGATCGCCGCCGGCTGGCTCTGGCAAACGCGGCAGACCCACAAACTCCAGGAACTCGCCACCGAAAAAGCCGCGCTGGCGGACGAAAACCGCGAGCGCATCGTCCGGTTGGATATTGCCACCGGAGTAGAACTGCTGGATGAAGGCGACCTCGCCGGGTCACTGCTCTGGTTTGCAGATGCCTTGTCGTTGGTGAAAAGCAATGCCGCCGCCGAATCCATTCAGCGGATTCGCATTCAACAAGTGTTGAATCAGATGCCCCGCCTTCTCCAAGTGAAGGCGGAAACCTCTGGCGTGTTGTCGAGCGCTTTCAGTCCGGACGGACGGCGAGCCGCGATCGGAACCCGGGACGGTTTGTTGCGCGCGTGGGACATTGAGTCAGGTAAGGACCTTTGGAAACCGATCGAGATTGGTGAGCCGCTATTCCAGGTTCGCTTCACGCCGGATGGACGATACCTCCTGGCCAGTTCGTCTCCACCACAGGGTAATCCCGTTGCATACCCACCTGCCCACAGCTTGATGCCGGCAGCCAGCGACTTCAAGCCGGAGAAAGATCGCTACTTTTGGTACGGACCAAAACCGATCAAAACGCTTGCCGCGGTGATCGAGGTGGAAGCCGGGCATCCGGTTTTTCCATCGTTGACCAATCTTGTGCGCGCCGATTTCAGTCCGGATGGCCGTTATCTCGCAGTTGCGGACACGACGCACATTATTCGTGTGCTCAATGTCACCAACGGGGCCAGTGTCATCGAGCTGCCTGGACATACCGAGGATATCAGCATGTTTTCCTTCAGTGGCGACGCCAGCTGGTTGGCATCAGCTAGTTGGGATTGCTTCACGCGGTTTTGGCGTCTGCCCTCCGGGAAGTCGCCGGGCGAGCCAAAGAAACTACCGGTGCCACACGTCCGCGCCGTAATGAGTCATGATGGCCGTCGTGCGCTGCTGGGAACCGTCAAGGTGATCCGTTGGGACAAGAAAGTCTCGACGGTGCGGACGATGAGCAACCAAACCGGAGATTATATTTCGCCACCGACCGAATTCCCAGGCCAGGTGCATGCGCTCGCATTCGACAAGTCCGAAAAGCGGCTGCTGGTCAGCGGCGAGGAGTATTTTGTCCGCGTCCTCGATTCGGACACCCATGCGGAGATTTTGCCTCCGTTGAGAATGAACGGTGTGGCGCGAAGCTGCGCCTTCCATCCGGACGGCCGCAGCGTGGCCATTGGCAGTGAAGACGGAACGGCCCGCATCTGGAGTCTGGAAACCGGAGAACTGCTTTTCCCGCCTTTTCATCACACTGGCTGGCTCGAATCCGGTCAGTTCAGCCCCGACGGCGACCGGCTGCTCACAACCAGTGACGATGGAACCGCACGGCTGTGGGAATTGCAACTCGCTGCGGAAGCCGGGCCATCAATGCGCTTCGACAGCGATTTTGTCAAATTAGACCCACGTGATTTCGTATTACAATTGGGTTCAAGCGAGCAAAGAAGGAAGTTTGTGATCGGTCTCGCGGATGGAACCGTGCGTTTGATTGATGGCCCTCAATTGAAGCAAATCCACAAGCTCGTGCCCGAAGACAATGACGGCGTGCCACGCTGGTCGCAGCTTGACAACACCGAAACACAGGTCGCTGCCAACCGCGTTCCGGCTGAATACCGGATGGGGCGCGAAACCGGCGAAACAGGCAAATCAGAAGCGATTGATCTGTGGCGAATCGAAGGAGAAAGCATCCGGCATCTCGTGCTGCCTCACCCAGCCCCGGTCAATATCCTGACGTTCTCTCATGGTGGAGAAACGCTCGTGACCTGGGGTTCTGACAGCAAAATTCGAATCTGGAAAACTGCCGATGGCAGTCTGCAACGGACTTTTCCCTTGCCCGAAGGATATTCGGCTGACGGCGGTTTAAGTCCGGGTGCGCGACTCGGCTTTTTTCGGCACCGGGAGGGCTTTGATCAACTGTTCGATATTGCCTCCGGCCAGCCGCTCGGCGAGCGCGTTCGAACTTCCATCCTCGGGATGTCCTTTGATCCCGCCGGGGAACGGTTTGCCACGGTGGGCGCCGACCAAAGTGGCCGGATCTGGAGTGCCCTGACCGGCAAGCCGCTGACGCCGCCCTTCAAGCATGGCGGAATCTTGACGGGAGGTGATTTCAGTCCTGACGGCACGCGTTTCGTGACGGTCGGTCTTTCGCCCGTAGCGAAAATTTGGGACGCAAAGACCGGAGAAATGCTCCTGTCACCCATGAACATTGGCCACAAACCCATGCGAACAGCCTCGTGGAGCCTAGATAGCCGTTTCATTGTCGCTCGTAGCGACGACAATCTCGTTCGGGTCTGGGATGCCGCCACCGCCGAACCGGTCACTCCGTTGCTCCCTCATAAAAGTTACATCCGCGCTGCGTTTATGGGCGCGAACAACCGACTGGGCACGTTCAGCGACCCGAATGTCCTGCGGACCTGGGATCTTACCGAAACCAAACTGAAGACGGACGTCATCGTGGATTATGCGAAACTGGTGTCCGGCCGGGAACTCAACCCGGGCGGCGTGCTGCGGCCGCTGAAGGCGGATGAACTGGAGCGGCTACATCGCTCGTTGCTGGCCCGCGCGCCGCAGTTGTTCCAATGATTCCGGGAGTGCCAGGAGCGCTCTTCTCATCCGGGCCGCCTGCAACTCCGCGCCTTGGAGCCGGCTGAAAAGATTCTTCTATTCGTTGTAAGGTTCCCATCTCACCACCGGTTTAACCCTGTATGAAAACAAACCTCAGCAGTCTCATATCCATGATTGGCGCAGCGCTGCTTGCCAGCGCCCCCGTCAACGCTCAAACCTACACCGTTAACACCATCAACCCGCCGGCCGGCACGTATGCCTGCGTCGGCCAGGGGCTGAATAACTCCGGCCAGGTGGTTGGCTACACCACCATCCAGGTCGGCACCGGCAAGAAATCGACCATCGTCCGCGGCCCCGCGTTTATTTGGGAGAACGGCCAATCCGCCAGCTTGCCGCCCTTGAGCGGTGAAAGTTCAGCCGAAGCGACCGGGATCAGTGATACGGGTCTGGCCATCGGGGGACGTTATCTTTCCGAGGAAGGCCGCGCGACCTGGTGGGAGAATACGTCCAGCGGTTATCAGCCGCGCGACTGGAACGATCTCCTGCCTCCGGGAAGCGGCGTCACGTTGCTGCGGGCTGACTCGATCTCGCACGATGGCCAATACGTCAGTTTTCAGGCGGATATTGGCGTGGGCGAACTTCGGGATATCGTTGCGCAGATTCAACTGGACGCCGCCGGACAATGGCCGGTGGAAATAATCGCTTTCTGGGACGTCACCTCCGTATGGGGTGTCACGGCCATTCACCACGATGGCGCCGGTCTGGTCCGAGCCGCGGGGTTGACAGGACCGGACATGGATACTCCCGAGGCTTTTCGCTGGTTAAAAGCACCAGACGGTAGTACTGAGTTCACCGACCTCCACTCCTACATGGACAGCGATACGGGAGCCTGGGCCATCAACGGTTTCGGAGAGGTCGCTGGTGATC
Source organism: Verrucomicrobiota bacterium (assembly GCA_014860005.1). The sequence goes on from JACZKP010000146.1 coordinate 4,436, forward strand.
GGCGCAATTCGTCGGGGCGTCGCGCCGTTTGCTGGCATCAAGACGGCACCATGCAGGACATCGGCACGCTGGGCGGCACGTATTCCACGGCCAACTCGATCAACGATGGCGGCATGATTGTCGGCTGGGCCTCAACGAAGGGTAAGGGCAAGAATGACGGACCGGTTCGCGCATTTCTTTGGGATGGGGCCGTGATGGTGGACTTGAACACGCGGATTGCATCAAGCCTGGTCCTGACGCAGGCTCGGCGAATCAACAACGCCGGACAGATCCTCGCGCGGAGTGGCAGCACTTCGGTCCTGCTCACCCCGCAGTAAGTTACGGCGCGGAGAACATTTCTGGACGAGGGGCGGCTGCGGCCGCCCCTCTTCGTTTCCAAGCAGTTCCTATGGGTCGGCAGCGGAGCGCTTGGCTTTTTTGGCCTTCCGGGGAACACGCGTGCTAACACCCCGGCAAGTTTCGCTGGCCAAAGTGGGTGGATCGCGTTTATTCATAGCCGCATGAAAAACTTCGTTTTGGCGACAATGATGATTCTGGGGCTGGCAATGGGCTGTTCCACTTCCGGGCCGCGCCCGGGTACCAAGTCACTTTTCAATGGCCGCGATCTGACCGGCTGGGTGGTGATGCACGGCGGCGAGTGGACGGTGGAAGAGGGCGTCCTGGTGGGGCGCAATGGCCGCGATTGGACCACGAACCCCGAAGTCAGCGGCTCCTGGTTGCGCAGCGAACGTGACTACGGGGATTTCATCCTGGAATTCGAATACGCCATTGAAGGCAACAGCGGCGTGTTCCTGCGCTCCGGCCTGGACCGCAATCCGGCCTTCACCGGTTACGAAATGCAAATCGTTTCCGATCATGGACGGCCGCCCACCAAGGGTTCAGCCGGCGGTCTCTATGACGTGGTGGCCGCAAGCCGGAACATGTCGCGCCCGGCGGGAGAGTGGAATCAGGTGCGCATCTGCTACGAAGGCGAGCGGGTGCAGATCGTTTGGAATGGGGAACTGGTGCTGGATTACCAGGAGGCTAATCGCTCACGGCGCGGTTATATCGGGCTGCAAAATCATGATGACCGCTCGGTCGTGAAGTTCCGCAACTTGCGCATCACCGAGCTTTAGCCAATCCAGCCATCACGCGCGCCATCGCCAGCGCCGTCTGCGCCGCTTCGCGACCCCGGTTGTGTTTGCGGCCCAGGCAGCGAACCTTCGCGTGTTCTTCCTTCTCGAAGACGAACACGCCATGAATCACGGGCAGCCGGTGCTGGACTTGAATCTGCGCCAGCGCGTGCGTCACGCCCCAGCCAATGTGTTGCGCGTGGCTCGTCTGGCCTTGGAAGATGACGCCAAGACATACGATCGCCGAGGGTCGAGGGTCGAGGGTCGCGAGTTGGGCGGCTACTGCCGGGATTTCAAATGCCCCCGGCACGCGCACGACTTGGATGCTTTTCACGCCCGCTCGTTTAAGTTCGGCCTTCGCTGCGCGCAACATCGCGTCCACGTACTTGGCGTTATAGCTCGACGCGGCAATCGCGAATGTCCCGTGGGCAGTCCCGCGCCTGCGATTCTGTATTGGTGTCAGCATGGATTTAACTTAACGGCACCTGGCCAATAACTGGAAGTATTCGTCCCGGGAAATCCCCGCAGTTTTCAGATTGTTGCGGATGATGAAAACGGGAACTTCGGCATACGTTGGAATCACGACGGGCCGTATCACGCCTGGTTTCACGTAGGAACGATGGCTGCCTTCCTGTCGCGCAAATTGATAACCAGCCGCCAGGAAAACCCGCTCCAAAGTTTTCCAATCAACTGGCGCGAGCCTGGGCATGAGTCGTCAAGCAGCTACCGGTGCGGAGTGACGCTCAAAACAGACCCACTCCGGACTTTGCCAGCGGTCCCCGTCAGATTCGTAACCTGCGTCCTCCAATACGCCGGCCAAAGTGCCGTGTTGTTCAGCAGTCTTCAGGAATAGGTTTACCGCTTCATCCAAGGCCGTTCGTGCCGCTTGTGGCGTTGCGCCGCTGCTGGCCACATCCAGCGGCATCGCGTGCGCAATGTACTGCCGGCCCTCGCGCCAGATTTGCACAGTGTAATCAATTTCCATAACGTGTAGAAACTAGTGCCCCCATCGGCCAGAAGCGAATCGTAAATCGCAAATCATAAATTCACAGCAGATGTCCCATCTTCTCCCGCTTGGCTTTCAGGTAGCGCGCATTGTGCGGATTGGGTTTCACCTTGATCGGCACTTGCTCGATGATTTCCAAGCCGTAGCCCTCCAGCCCAACGATCTTTTTCGGGTTGTTCGTGAGCAGCCTTATTTTGCGCAGACCGAGGTCCGTCAGGATTTGCGCGCCCAGACCGTATTCCCGCAGATCCATGCCGTAGCCGAGTTTTTGGTTTGCTTCCACCGTGTCGAATCCCTGCTCCTGCAATTTGTAAGCCTTGATCTTTGGCGCCAGCCCGATGCCGCGGCCCTCCTGCCGCATGTAAACAATCACGCCGCGTCCGGCCTCCGCCACCTGCCGCATCGCTTGATGCAGTTGCGGCCCGCAATCGCAGCGCCGCGAACCGAACACGTCACCGGTCAGGCATTCGCTGTGGACGCGCACCAGCACGCCGGTCTTGCCGGCCACTTCGCCAAAAACGAGCGCGAGGTGATGCTGGTCGTCGAGCTTCGAGCGGTAAAGATACAGGTCAAACTCCCCGTAATCCGTCGGCATCTTCACCGCTTCGACGCGTTCCACGAGTTTCTCGCGCGTGCGGCGATGCTGGATCAGGTCCGCCATCGTGCAAAGCTTCAGCCGATGCCGCTTCGCGAACTTTAACAACTCCGGCAGCCGCGCCATCGTCCCGTCATCATTCATGATCTCACAGATCACACCGATGGGCCGGCAGCCGGCGAGCACGGTCAAATCCACCGCCGCTTCCGTGTGGCCGGCGCGCTGCAACACGCCGCCGGCCTTGGCGCGCAACGGGAAGACGTGTCCCGGTTGCACCAGGTCATCCGGCACGGCAGTTGGCGACGCCATCAACTCGATGGTCCTCGCGCGGTCGGCGGCGCTGATGCCGGTGCTGATGCCGCGCGCCGCATCCACGCTCACCTGGAAATCCGTGGTGAACACCTCGCGGTTCTCCTTCACCATCCGGCCGATGCCGAGTTGCTGAAGCCGTTCGTTCGTGGTCGGCACACAGATCAGTCCGCGCCCGTGTTTCGCCATGAAATTGATCGCCGCCGACGTCACGTGCTGCCCGGCCATGATGAGGTCGCCCTCGTTCTCGCGATCCGCGTCGTCCACCACGATGACCATTTTCCCGCCGCGAATGTCCGCGATGACCGACTCGATGTTGTCGAACTTCTTCATGACTTCACTTTCCAATCCCCTTTGCCGCCGCCGCGTAAATTTGCCGGAGCGAAACTTTCTTTTGCGTCGCCAGTTTCCGGCACGACTCGTACTCCGGCGCGGCTTGAACGGTTTCTCCATTCAATGTGCCTAGCTTCACGCTGACGTTGCCGAACTTCGTTTTCACCGTCTTGAACTCACGCCGCAGTTTGCGCCGCTCCGCCATCGTTCGCCGCACCCCAAACGCGCTCGTCTCGCGCAGAATCATCTCGCTGAATTTGTCTGCTTCGCCCTCGGCGCACAACACCGTGAGTAGAACGCCGGGCCGGTTCTTCTTCATTTGGATGGGCGTGTGAAACACATCCAGCGCGCCTGCCGCAAGTGCGCGTTCGACAAAATCGCCCAGCACTTCACCACTGATGTCGTCGAGATTGGTTTCGAGGACCGCAATGCGATCCGTTTCCCAATCGAGGCTGCGTAGGACAGGCGTCGCGCCTGTCTCTAATTTTGATCTTCCGCTTGAGCGGGAGTTTGAGACAAGCGCGACGCCTGTCCTACCCAACACCGCCCGCAACACATTCGGCCGCGTTTTGTTCTCGCGCGTGCCCAATCCAAAACCAATTTTTCCCGCCACGATCCCGCTCATCGGCCCGAACTCTTCGACCAACTCCGCCAGCAAGGCCGCGCCGGTGGGCGTGACGAGTTCATGTGGCTCGTCGCATTGCGTCACGCCGATGCCGCGAGCGCCGAGAATGGCCAGCGTCGCCGGAGCGGGAATGGGAAAACGGCCATGCGCGCAGCTCACCCAGCCCACCCCTTCCGTCACCGGTGCCGCCAGCACGCGCGGTTTGCCTAGCAATTCCAAACCAATGCACCCACCCACAATGTCCACGATGGAGTCCACCGCGCCGACCTCGTGGAAATGCACTTTGGCCGGCGGCATTCCGTGGATCTTGCCTTCCGCCTCAGCGATGCGCTGAAACACGGCGACCGCTTTCTTCTTCACCCACGGCGACAGTTTGCTCTTGCCGATCAACTTCTTGATCTCGGCAAAGTTCCGACTGTCGTCGTGGTGATGTTCGTGCTCGTGCTCGTGCTCGTGCTGGCCGTGCGAATGTTCGTGCCCGCCGTGTTCGTGCAAGTGTTGATGACAACCTTCGCCCCCGTCGCAACGCTCGTGCTCAGGCGCGGGATAGTGGTGCGGGTGATGCTGGTCGTGATCGTGTTCGTGTTCATGCGCGAGATGCACGTCAAACTTCACTCCCGCGATGCCCTGGCGTTCCTGCCGTCCGATATGCAGGTGATAGCCATCCAGCTTGAGCTTCGCGAGTTCACGCTCCAGCTTGTGCGCGTCCACGCCCAGATCAATCAACGCGCCAATGAACATGTCGCCGCTGATGCCACTAAAGATGTCGAGGTAGAGTGTTTTCATTTCAACTGACACTTAATCGTAATCTTGCTCTTAACCACCGGATTGATTCGTGTTTTGCCAGAGGGATTAAGAGTAAGATTGTGATGAGGGCTAAGAACCAAGCGCCAGCACATTGATCTGGCTCGCCGCGTAACCCGCGCCAAATCCGTTGTCAATGTTCACCACCGTCACGCCGCTGCCGCAACTGTTCAACATGCCGAGCAGCGCCGCCACGCCGCCAAAACTTGCCCCGTAACCCACGCTCGTCGGCACGGCAATGACCGGCTTGCTCACCAGTCCTGCGACGACACTGGGCAATGCGCCTTCCATGCCCGCCACCACCACCAGCACATTCGCGCGCTGGATCGTTTCCAGACGCGACAAAATGCGATGCAATCCCGCCACGCCCGCGTCGGCGATGCGCTCCACGCGGTTGCCCATGATCTCCGCCGTCACCGCCGCCTCTTCCGCAATTGGCAGATCGCTCGTGCCTGCGCAAATCACGGCAATCGTACCGGCCCGCTTTGGCAGCGGGTTTTTCTCAATGGTCACGCAGCGCGCGAGTTCATGATGCACCGCATATTTGAATTTCTTCCGCAACGCGCGCGCATGTTCCCTGGCAATTCGCGTGACCAGCACACGTTGCTCGTGCTCCACGAGCTTTGCAGCAATTCCGACCACCTGTGCCGGCGTCTTGCCTGCGCCGAAGATGACTTCGGGAAATCCCTTCCGTAGCGCGCGATGCGTGTCCACCTGCGCAAAGCCAAGGTCAGCCATGGGTGCGGCTTGAAAAGCGCGCAACACCTGGTCGCGCCCGATTCCGCCCGCGCGGAATTGTTCCAACAGTTCAATGGCTTTGGCGGTTGTCACGGCGGCGACGATGCCACAGGTGTTGCGCAGGGTCACGCGGGAAAAGTCAAAAGCCGAATAGAGGAGGTTACCACGTGACAGACTGGTGCCTGAGATCAGTGTGTAGCCCAGACGTGAGAAGGCGGTATTTGTGGGAGTATCTTCCCGTTTCCTCCGACTGGTTGCCTCGGCAACTTCTCAAGCGGGCTCCACGGTTTCCACCGCGTCTCAGGGAGTCGCGGCGGGAGGAGCGGGGGCGTGCTCCAATTTGTTCCGTGAAGCCTCCACTTTCAGATAATGCAGCACTACCGGGGCGAGGATCATGCCCGGAATGCCCATCAATTTCTCGCCAACCACCAGGCCAATCAACGTGAGCCACATCGGATTCTTGATGCGGTCGCCGATGATTTTGCTGTTCAGGAAGTACTCCAGCTTGTGGATGACCACCAGGAAGATCAGCGCGACCAGGGCCATTCGCGGCGAGATCGTGAAGGCCACGCCGATAATGAGCGTGTTGCTCATCAGATTTCCAATGATGGGCAGCAGCCCGCACAGGAACGTCAGCATGATGAGCACTGTGGTGTAGGGGAAATCGTTCCAGACCAGGAACACGGCCGTCAGCGCCGTGTTGATCGCGGAAATGATGATCTGCGCCCCGATCACCCGCGCAAAACTGCCGTAGAAGGTCTTGAAGCGAATCACCAGTTCGCGCACGACCGTCGAGTAGAGATTGTCTTTGACGGCATCGGGATCGTCGTCAGCCTCCCAGCGGGCATTGATGAACAGGCTGATGGCGATGACGACACCGATGATGAGCATGGCGATCTGCAGCACCGTCTCGCGCGCGTAGCGGCCCACGTTGGCGAATTCTTCCTTCACCTCACCCACCGCCAGGGTCTTGAGGCTGGCGTAGTCGGTAAACGGCAGTTCGATGCCTCGCTGCTCCGCGTAACCCACCACCGCCGGAATCGTTTCGGCCGCGATCTCGGGCAACGCCACATAGGCCTGTTTGGAAAAATAAATCAGCCCCCACGCGGCGGATACCACGACGATCAAATAAAGAATGATGCCCAGTACTTTGCTGCGTCCGAAGCTCAGGAGGTTGAGCGCGAAATAGCCAAAGAAGGCCGTCAACACCAGCGTGGCCACGTGCAGCCAGCCGACCAGAATCAGCAGGACCGCCATGATCACGTAGGAAATGCGGGCGGATCTGGTCATGGAAAGCCGAACCGCCGAATGTCGGAAGTCCAACTGCAACTCTCTGCACCGCGTGTTCCCATCGCGCGGGCCCTCATGGGATGATGAATGTTCACCTGATTCCCGATCACCGGATCTTTTCCAACAAGAGCGGCAACAATTCGGAAATGGTCACCCGCTCCTGGCGGCCATCGTCGCGGTAACGCAGCGTCACGGTGTCCAGCAATTCCGGCTTCTCGCCCAGGGTGTCGAAATCAATCGTCACGCAGAACGGCGTGCCGATTTCGTCCTGCCGCCGATAGCGCCGGCCAATCGCGCCGCCGTCATCGTAGAACACATTCATGTGCGGACGCAGCAGGTCGCGCACAGCCTGCGCCTTCTTCACCAGCTCGGGCTTGTTCTTGAGCAACGGCAGCACGGCCACCTTGATGGGCGCGACCCGCGGATGGAAACGCAGCACGACCCGCGTCTCCTGCTTGCCCTTCTCATCCGGCATCTGGTCTTCGTGATAGGCATTGCAGATGAGCGCGAGAATGAGCCGGTCCACGCCCGCCGACGGTTCGATGACGTGCGGAATGTATTGGCCCTTGGCCAGGCCCTCGGCGTCTTCGCGCGCTTCTTTCTCGGCTTTGGCCGGCCCGACGCCGGTTTTCGTCAGATACTTCAGCCGGGCTTCGTAGTAGCGATTGGACAGTTCCGCCTTCTTCGCGTCGTCCAGCTTGCCCCACGCCGCCCGGAGTTCGTCGTCGAACACGCCCATTGGCTTGCCGGAGAAACGCGCGTGCTGGCTCAGATCAAAATCGCTGCGCGCGGCCACGCCTTCGAGTTCCTCGCCCGCCAGTTCGCCATGCTCATCGCGTTTGCTGAACGGGAATTTGTAGAGAATGTCCACCGTGGCGCGGGCGTAGTGCGCCAGTTCCTCCGGTTTCTGCCAATACTCGACCAGCGTCGCGCGCGGCAGGCCGATGCTTTCGTAGAACTTGATGCGCTCCTCCACCCAATACTTGTGCCAGGCCTCCCAGCCCCAATCTGAATTGCCGATTGCCGATTGCCGATTGCCGATTTCGGCGGCGGACGCAACGCAACCACTAATGGCTTCCACGGCCTCATCTGGTTTAATGAAGAACTCCAATTCCATCTGCTCGAACTCGCGGGAGCGGAAGGTGTAATTGCGCGGGGTTACTTCATTGCGAAACGCTTTGCCAATTTGCGCAATGCCGAAGGGAACCTTCACTCGGGAAGAATCGAGGACGTTCTTGAACTGCGCGAAGATGGCCTGAGCTGTCTCGGGACGGAGATACGCGACGTTGTCGTTGCTCTCGACTGGTCCAACGTAGGTTTTGAACATCAGGTTGAAGGGGCGGGGATCGGTTAAGATGCAACCGCACTCGTTACAATACTTTGTTGTACTTTCGAGTTTTTCGTTTTGTACGTTCAAAAACCTTGGCGTCTTCAAGCCTCGGCTCGAAAAATAATCCAGAGCACGTCTATTTGCACTCTGCGGTGGTTTTCCGATAGGAAGAAGGACAGAAAAATGGTCTTCACATCGCTGTGCCGACTCGATTTGCATGAGAGCTCTGGTAGCAGCGTCTCGAATTGCTGGAACTCGAGATTGGGACAATTCCCGGACCTCTTCTAGTTGAGAATATTTTTCGAGTTGCTTGGCCGAGAATTCGATACTCTTCTCACGAGCTTCATGCCGCTCTTCAGGAGTGTTTGCCATTATCTCTGCCATCGAATCTTCGATGATTGCTAGACCATGGGTAAAATCAAACGCCCCAAAGTAACGATAGGCTGTTCCTGACAGCGGCTCGATTTGGTCGGCACGGAATCTCTTTTTGCAGCCCATGCAATCACACATCGGATCGCTGAACGTATCCACATGCCCGCTGGCCTTCCAGATTGCGGGCGACATGATGATGGTGGCTTCAAGGCCAACGACGTCATCACGCTGGCGGGTCATGATGTTCCACCAGAGTTCCTTGACGTTGCGCTTGAGTTCCGCGCCCAGCGGGCCGTAGTCCCAAAAACCGTTGATGCCGCCGTAAATCTCGGACGACTGGTAAATGAACCCGCGCCGCTTGCACAGCGACACGATTTTTTCCATGAGTGGATTCTCTTTGGCTTCGGCCATAGGGCGGGGAGTGTTCGGGAAGCGTCCGGTGATGTCAAGGGAGCGGCGGCAGGGAGCGGCGGCGGGGCAGCCCGGTCGTGCGCGCCGAACTCCGAGCGCCGGAATCCGCCTCCGGCCGGTTGGTGGCGGTGAACAACTTTTTCGTATTTGCGATTGAAAAAAGCTGTGTGCGTCCTACCGTTTGGTAGTTCCTCATCCTTTTTCATAGGTAGGGAGCTGTAGTAAAAGGGGCGGCAACGGAGCTCGTGCCGCCCCTTTTTCACTTCCTTGCGGCCTTTCGTATGTTCGCCGTCAAACTGCGCATTCCACCTTTGCCCGTTAAGCCGGAACGATGCGGTTGACACGCCAGCAGGTGGCGGCGACGCCTCGTCGCCACGGGGTGAACGCGACGCCCCCGTCGCGGCGGCAACCTCATCAGGTTGTGCCGGGGAAGTGATCGAGGCGACGAGGCATCGCCACCACATTCAGGCGACGGGGCGTTGCCTCTACTCTCCCGCCGACCGCGTGAATTCGGTTAAGGCAATACTGGCTACTGGTTGCGGGCTTGGCTTGGAGTTGGTCCGGGCTTAAGCTGGGCTGGTGAACGAAGGGCAGACCAACCAAGACCAACCACTCCCGAAGGAGAATTCTGATCCATCGCCCAAGCTGCGCTTGGCGCCCCCCGAATCCGCAGCGGAAATCGCGCGCCGCGTTGAACGCGAGCAACGCGCGGCCAACCGGGATCGCGAAAGCGGTCTGGAGCAATCCCTCGCGCCGTTCCGGGTTGGCACAGTGCAGGCGCTCAACACCGTGCCGCTCACCCGTGGATTGGAGGAGGAAGTCATCTTTGCCACGCCGGCCAAGCTGGCGGAACTGCTGCGACGCGACGAACTGGACGCCGCGCTGGTCAGCGTGGTGGAAGTGCTGTTGAACGACCGCTACGATATTCTGGACGGAATCGCCATCGCCTCCTTGGGCGAAGTGAAGAGCGTTCTGCTGGCGCACCGTGGACCGCTGGAGGAAGCGCGGGAGATTTTCTGCGACCCGGCCTCGCTCACCAGTCGGCGGCTGCTGGAGGTGCTGCTGGCCGAACGCGGGTTAAAGCCGGAGTTCAAGCCCCTGCCCGATTACAACTTCGCCGCCGCGCCGGATTATCTGATGTTGATCGGCGATCGCGCGCTGGACTTTGCGCTCAATCCGCACGGGCACGAAATCTGGGATTTAGGTGCGGCGTGGTACGAACTCACCGGCCTGCCGTTCGTGTATGCGGTGTGGGCGTTGCGTCGTGGGGTCGAAAACCGCGCACTGCGCCAGCAACTGCGCGAGGCGAAAGACTTCGGCCTGGACACCCTCGATTCCATCATCCGCAACCGGACCGAATACACGGAGGAATTCCGCAAGGATTACCTGAGTTGGCACATTCATTACCACCTCGGCACGGATGAGAAGCGCGGACTGGCCCGATTCATGGAACTGCTGCGCAAACACGGCATCGGCCCGGTTTACGAACCGCGGTTTGTGTTTTGATGGGATCGTTACTTCACTGCCCGCCCACCGGCTTCGGCTGCGCGGCTTCCCATTCGGCCTGGTTGACCTTGCGGGCCTCGTGGCGCAGGTAGAACGTGCCCTTCTTGTTGCCGACGACCACGTCGGGATAATTCGGATTGCTCACCGGTTTCGCCACGATCTGCGTGCCCACGCCGGAATCGTCATCAATCAGATGCGGAATAAACTCGGCAGTGTGGCCCGGACCACGCACGAGCTTGAACCAATACAGCACCGCCGGGCTGTTGCGGTCGGGATCACCCGTCCGCCCATGCGACCAGTAGCGTTTGCCCGTTACAATGTCCAGCAGCCCGTCGTTGTCCATGTCCACCAGGTCAATGGCGTGCAGTTCGCAAAAACAGACGCCGTATTTGTTCAGGATGCGCTTCTGCTCGATGGGCATGATCTCGTGCTGCTTGAAAGTGATGTTGCCGCCGGTGCGAACCTGCTCATACCAAACCAAGCCGAAACCGTGCGCGGCAAAACTCGTGATGATGTCGTTCAGTCCGTCGCCGTTCACGTCGTAGGCGTACATTTGCGCGCCGCCGTGCGAGTTCGCGTTGAAGGCAAATTCATGGAATTTCCAGACGGGATCGCCAGCCAGCGATTCCGGTTGTTCCCACCAACCTTCTTTCTCAATCAAATCCATCCGTCCATTGCCATTGACGTCGCCCACGCCCAGTCCGTGCGCGAAGCGGCCAATCTTGCGATCCGGCGTGATGGCGCGGAACGGCCAGGGTTTGGTGGGATCGCTCCAGTCGGGTTCGGCGAAACCGTAACGTCCGCCGGTGGCGCAGACCAACTCCGGCTTTCCGTCGCCGGTGATGTCCGTGAACGTGGGCGACTCGTTGTCCGTGACTTTGAATACGACGTGTTTGGCCCAGTGGCCAGGAGCGCCCTTGGGGTTCTGATACCACGCGGTTTCCTGGCCGGGAAAACCGATGATGAGAATGTCGTTCCAACCGTCCTTGTTGAAATCATGCACGAAGGCAAAGAAATTGTCCGAGTATTTGTTGTTCACCCCCAGCGCGCCTTCGAAGCCGGCGATGGTTTCCTCGCTGCCATCATCCTTCTTCAACTGGAACGTCGCCTTGGCTGGATAGTATTCGTGGCGTTTGGTGAAATCCGGCCCTTCATACCAATACGGACCGGAAATGATGTCCGGCTTGCCATCGCGATTGAGGTCGCCAAAGGTCGCGCCCTCCGACCAGAATTTGTCACTGAGCTGCTGTCGCTTGAAAGTGTGGACGAGATAATCCTTGGCTGAAGAAATCAGGCTGCCAAATAGCAGCACGGCCAGAACGAGGGGTGCTTTGATCATGGCCCATGTCTGGCAGAATCCGGCGGCGCCGTCAAGCGCGATGCTGCATTTGCTGCCGGCGTGGATTCAATCCAGACGGCGTCGTTCATGTAGGCTTGCGCGTAAGCGTACGGCATGAATCCATCGCGCCCGCCGCGGTTCGTGTTGCGAAAAATGAACACGCCGCCGCCGGCTTGTTCCGGGTCGTCGCGATAGCCGACCAAGAGAATGCTGTGGCCGTCGAACACCTCCTCGGGCGGACACATTTGCAGTACGTCGCTTTTCCAAACTTCGCGCTGCGGCCAGCGCAAACCGCCGCCCACGGGCCAGCCTTGCTGCAGCGTGCGCTTGAGGGCGAGGAATTCTTCACCGCTCAAGCCAGTCTTCACGTTCCAACGCTTGATCCAGTGCAACTGAAGTTCCAGCGCGAGCCGAGCCTTGGCAGCTCCCAGCACTTCCGCTTCAGGTGTTTTCGTGGCGTCGAATTCCGGTTGGTAAGGCATTTGGATTTCGGTGCAGATTCCGTGCGCGGCAAACCCGCGCCACATGTCCGAGAAGAATCCCCCATCGCGGTTTCCGCGCCGCGTCTGGTTGGACGCCCAGTTCAGGAATTCCACGCTCAACCGTTCGCCGCGATTCTGCCGGCGGGCCACCGCGAATTCCAACGCCCCCGCAATCGTGAACACGGAACACGTCGGACGGCTGCCCTGATTGCGCGGCGCCAAACCCCATTGCTCAAACTGCGGCCGCAAATCCGTGGCGGCGGGAAGCTCGGCGGACACAGGCACACTGACTGGAGTTGCATCATTCGCCGTTGCGGTGCCAGGGAAGAGACTGAGGCAGGACAACACTGATACGAGGCAGAAACGAATCTGACACGGCTTGGCTTGCATGGAAGGAGACTCCTGTAATCGGACTGGCGTTTGAAGTAAAAACTGAGCGAGAAGTGCGCGCGACGCTTCCGCTGATCCACTCACCGTAGGCGCAATTCAGTTTTGCCGCGGAAGCCGTCGTCATCGCTCAGGCGGTCTGCCGTTTGCGTTGAAACCAAAGGGCGATCCAGGCGCAGAATACCCCGCATCCCAACCCGACGACGGCGCCGATCACGACCCCCAGCGCGATGTTCAAGGGTTTGTTGGGCTTTGCTGGACGGAGGCTCGGTTGGGCCTGATCCACTAGTTGAACGCGCAGGCCGCCGGTGCTGGAGGCGGCTTGGCTGGCATACGCCCGGACGACCGCGTTGGCGAGTTCCGCAGCCTCCGTCCGGTCCTCGCTGTACGCACGCACCTCAATGAGGGAGGTGTTGCGCACCGGACTCGCGTCCAGGCGTGCCTTCAACAACAGCACGGTTTCGGAGCTTTTCAATCTACCGCCTTCACCCAAGTACCGCCTCCCCCACTGGTCATTGAGGTCCAACGCTTCAACGGCTTTTCCGAGGATCAAATCTGACAGCAGGATTTCAGCCTCGGTCTGTACGAGATACGGATCGTAGGGATGCGGCGGCAGATTGGTCGTCGCCGTGCCCGGATCGCCGTTCAGCACCCGCTCCACTTTGATTCGGGCTGTGCTCGCGAAGGTCTCCGGCAGGATAAACGTGACCAACGTGGCCGTGATAACGACCAGGAAGAAGACCGCCAGGAACACCGGCAGAAAAATCCCCAGCGCAATGACTGGATGTTTGAAACTCAATTCTGCACTCATGGGTCATTCACTGGTTTGCGGCGTGTTGCTGAAAACCGACGCGCCGCAATGATTCCACGTGCGCAGCCTGATGCAGGTTTGCATGAAACTGAAATAAAAATTTCCAGGCGGTTATTCCGGCTGCGAGTGCTTCGATACCGGATCGTTTGCGCGGGAATAAGTATCCATCGCTCCGCCTTTAGGTTTCCAATCTGGTCGAAGTCTGACGTCGCGCTGACCGGCTAACTCACCGGGCCGGCTGGGAGGCGCAGCATCGGTCGCGGGGTGCATCTCCCACCAGCATTGCCCGCAGTGGTTGTGCTGATGGTCAATGACGAATCCAGCCCGCTTGAGCATCGGCCCAATCCAGCCGAGGCAGTGATCACAATAATCGTGGTGCTGCTGAAGCTGGTTGCGAATCAGGAAGCCTTTCGAGGGGCAATCGTGCATATCAATGCGAAACACCGACTCGGTGGCCGTGGTGGAGTGAGTGCCGCCTTCCTGGTTCAGGGTGTGTCCCCAATACTCCGCCATGCCGGCAATCCCTTTCTGCCGGATCACCTCGACCGCGTGGCTCTGCGAATCCTGGTGAATGGCCACGTCCCAATACTCGCGCAGGAATGGCGCGCCGCCCTCAGCTTCCAGCCAGGCAAAGGTCCATTCGTAATGGCCGTTGAAATCATAAACCCCGATCATCCGACCTCCTCGATTTGCGTCAGGTCCTGTGCGGGTGTGGAATCATTTCGCGGGGCAAACGTCTGACAACAACTGCCATTGCCACCAGCGATTCGGACCGTGAAGCCAGCCGGACGGGCCATGGCCTCGCTCACGAAGTAACAATGCTGACAAAAACCGGGCGCAATTTGACGGCGGTGCTCCCGCAGGTGACGGATAGCCGGACAAACCTTTACGTTCAGCGTGACCGCGCCGGGTGACTCGGTCACCTCCACTTCCGCACCGGGTTCGGCCGCGAAGAACGCGCGCCAGTAGGCCGCCACTCCCGCCAGACCGCGTTCCTTCCAGCTTGTGGAAACTGGTGCGAAGTACGTCGTCCCAAGGTCGGTCCAATACCGGCGCAGGCCCGCCAGGCCGAGGCGGTCTTGAATGAAGCGGAAGGTGGCGTTGATGGCAAAATAGAAGTCCGCCGCGCCTTGGGGTTTGCGGTCGCGATACGGAAGCGGCGAATGCATGACTTCAGACGTTACGCAAAGCCCGGGCGCGCAGCAATGCGTTTGCCGGAGCGCGGAGATGTCTGGCTGGGGGACAGCTTGGCAATTGGCAAGCGGTGCTGAAGTCACCGCAGACGCCGGGCGAGGTCTGGACGGCTTGGTGCCGCGCGAAGCGTTTGGAGTGCGTGCGCGTTTACCGCCGCTCTTTGGCAGGCGCGATGGGGATGAACTGGCGGCTGGGTCATGAGTGGGCTGTCGGAAAGCGGTGCTGAAGACACCGCACAAACGTTCCCCGCCACCCACGGCCTTCTTGGTTTCCCGCCCCAACCACGTCCTGACGGTGATGAGCCATTTGCTGGGGCGCGGTTTGCGCTTTCCGCCCGACGCGACGTTGATCTCGCGGGATCATGACTCATTTCTGGATAGATGGTGCCCTCGGTCGCGCGCTACCGGGCAAATCCCGCCGTGTTTGCGCGGACCATCTCGAACCTCGTTGTTGAAGTGGTACGCGACGGCATCGTCAATCCCAAGGAACACCGGATGATGGCGGAATTGGTGTCCGGTCAGACCCTCGGATAAGCGGTGGCAATGGCGCAAACGCTCCAGCCGGCACAGGTTCAACTGGTTCAGCATGTCAGGACTGCCCGCTGCCCTTCGCCGGGGAAATTAACCCGGCTTGCGCAACTGGACCCGGGTTCTGACTTGTTGCGCGGGGCGGACGGAGGGAAACGACGTTCGGCGCGATCACACTCTCAAGCTAAGCGACTCTCGCTCCGCGCCAATCCTCTCCAATCCTTTGGTGTTAGGGATTGCGCCTCCGTGTAGCAAGTGTAGCCACGCCAAAGCATACTCCGCCAGCGACAATCACAAGGAAACTCTGAACAGCCAAACGACTGGTGTCGATAGCAACTCCGTGTACATAACTCCTCTCACGGGCGCTTGGGGGTGCGAAGATCAGTGCGTAGCCGGCGGGATTGCGAACTTGCCTGATGCCCTGCGTCTGAAAAGTGTAAACCCAAGGTGGGAATAGCAAATTGATGATAAGCGCAATGCCCGCGAGCGATAGAGTAATTGTCTGACTCTTGTTCATATGCATTTGGGACGATGCCCTAACGAACGATCACCGATGAGCGCCGGAGGCAAGGCCACGATATTCAAAGGACTCTTGATAAGCCCACAATCCTTCGACTGGCAAGGCGGGGCGCTCATTAGGTGCATCTGATTGGGCTGGTCTGTTAGCTTGACATTTCCGCGTCCATCGCCTGAACGAGTTCAGAAGTTGAAATGCCATGTTGGTCAAGTGCCACTGTCATAAGGGCGGGGCGATCAAGAAAGCGACTCCGTATTTGCTTGATGGACTTCTTGTGGCGCATGGGAAGCACCCTCGGAAGAAGAAACGCACCGACAACGTGTAGTGTGATCGCCGTGGCCCAACCCTGCATAAAACAAAGGATCGAAAAGGATACCAACGATGTCACGACACCGAGCCAAGAATAGATCATGAGATGAGGATGTGTGAGGAACGACATGATCAATGTGGTCGTCTCATTCTCGGTCTCGGATTCTCCCTTCAGGGCCAAGTAACGTTTGACAATGCTTTCAGCAGCGCAAAGAAGGCTGTAAGCCCGTTGGAGACTTGCGGCGTGAAATGCGTAGAACGCCCATGGCCATATTGCGAAGTCGCTCGGCCATGCTGCGCGATGCTCTGTTAGGACGAAGTAGGCGGCGAGTACCGCAATCTGGCCAATAATTGTTATGATGAGTGCTGGCACTTCTGAATCCGTTGATCACTCGCTACCTGTCGTCGGATGCCCACGACAGAGGTCAGCGAAGCGCGCCGGGCACAACGGTTGAGCGCACGGAGGGCGAACGATGAATCCTGAAACTCTGAGCGCAAAAGCGGGGCGCACGTTCGCTGCGCCGATCTGGTTGGGCCTTTTGTTCGTCGCGGCGTCCGGGACCTTCAATTCTGCGTCCATTTGGAGTCTCCAAAACAAGGTCAAGGCCCTCGAAGGTAAACTAGTGTAGTGTAACAGTTAAAGCTTTACAATACGGCTGAGAGATGTCAACCTCAGCGGCATGTGGGAATCTGCCGATTCACTTCCTTTAACCGACGAGCAGAAGCATCAACTGGAGAAGTGGGTTGCGGCTCCGTCGACT
>JACZKP010000147.1 GCA_014860005.1 Verrucomicrobiota bacterium
TTATTTCAACGGGCAGGGGTATACCAATGCGCCGCTGCGGGCCCTGGGTCATTTGGAGGAAGACCCCAACGGGGTGTTTGCGTACACGGCGGACCCGGGCGTGTTCCCCACCGGCGGCAACGGGGCCAACTACTGGGTGGACCCGGTGTTCGTGCAAACCCTGCCGCCCGCCCCGCCGGCGCCGCCCGTACTCCTCAGCATTGAGGAATCCACGGTGACGACGGGGCTATTCACCCTGGAATGGCAGGTGGTGGTGGGGCGGACCTACGAGTTGCAGTGGAAGGCCAACTTGTTGGATGCAGACTGGACGCTGCTGGAGACACTTGCGGCGGACACCACCGTCGAGGCGTTTACTTACAACGTGGATGGGGAGGGAGTTGCGTTAAGCGGCTTCTTCCGGTTGCTGGATGTGACCCCTTAAACTTTGAGTTGTTACCATGAAAACCATCATGACCTTGTCGAAAATACCAACAAAACAAGCCTTGCTTTTTTGCCCGAACTCAGGCACAAGTGTTTGGCAATATGGCGTAAACGGCAAGCAACGAACCAACATTATGCAACGAGCAACCGCAGGTAGTTCTGAGAAGCCGGCTTTGAAGCTGGCTTTGATGCTGGTGGCTCTGCTTATGGCGTTGCCGGCTTTCCGCGCGCAGGCGGAACCCGCCAGTGTTCCCGCCGGGTTCTACCGGATCACCTGCCTCGGCAATTCCGACACCATTGTCTCCATTCCCTTCTCGCGCCCCGCCGCCGCCAATGTGGTGGTGGAATCTGTGGCAGGGAATGTGGTGACCGTGAAGGGCGCGCCGGGTTGGACGGCGGACCAGTTTGTGTATGCAGCGGGGACGCAACCCAACACCTACTACCTGCGCTTCCTGTCCGGCGCCAAGGAAGGCAGTTATTATCCCGTGACGGCCAACGGCACGGACAGCCTGACCCTCAGCTTGGGCGGTGATGACATTTCGACCGTAGCCGAAGATAATCAAGCTGCGGTGATTCCGTATTGGACACTGGCGACGGCGTTTCCAGGAGGAAACGGCGTTGTGGCCAGCAGTAGCGTTTTGAATCCCAGAACTGAAGTGTTAATTCCAGATCTTAGTGGTGTGGGTATCAATTTAAGTCCAACGGTTTCTTATGTGTTTTTGACCAATGCCGCAAATCCTTCTGGAGTCTGGCGGCAGGTAGGTGAAGGAACTGTCAACAAGAACGATGCTGTCCTGCTTCCCGATGTCTATTTTATTGTTCGGCACAACACGGCAAGCAGTACAGTTCTTACGGCCCAAGGTAGTGTACCTGTTTCGAAACTCGTTATTCCGATGCTGACTCAGACGTCCACCAAGCAGGATAACTTCGTTGCCTTGGCAAGACCGGCAGAGATGACGCTGGATGAGTCCGGCTTGTTTCAAAGCGGCGCCTTTCTCCCCAGTACAAGTGGGCTGAATCCAACCGATGTTTTACTAGTCTTCGACAATCAGGTGGCGAAGAATAAAGCGCCTGTGGAAACCTATTATTACTTGAACACGTGGCGTCGTGTTGGTTCAGGCACAGCTAACATGAACGACCAAGCGGTATTTACTCCCGGCACGGGTGTCATCATCCGTAAGAATTCCACGCTTGATGGTTTCTCCAGTTTCTGGATTAACTCACCCAATTTTTGAAATTGATTTCCACCCAGTAAATCAAATTATCAACCTCAACAATCAGATTACATGAGACTGAGACTGAGACTGAGACTGCTGTGCGTCCTCGCCTTCATTGGCGTTTCCTGTTTAACCGCCCAAGCAACAATTACGCTTAATATCAGTGCAGGCGAACTGAGATCATCTGACGGTACAGAGTTGATGCCGATCGGGGGGCAGGTGTTCTTGGTGGCCAGCACAACCGATACACTCTTTGGTGCTCCGCGAGCAGATTATTTTGTGAGTGGAGATGATGTCATCCTTTTTCGGTGGAGCTTGCAGGAAATCGACGAAGGGCCGGGCTATTTTTCAGGCACCGCACCAGGCCTTGATTTGGGTGACTTCATCGGGCTGAATTCAGGTGATCCATTGCAGATGTACTGGTATCCAACCTTGACTGCAGATGCAACCGAACCAGGTGAAGGCACCCCTTTCGGTTTCTATCGGCATCCTACGGGGTTGGATGAAAGCGCGCCTTGGGTCGTGCCAAGTGACGGGTCTATTGTTAGCCTGAATTTCTTTACTGTGGGTAGCGTGCTCGACGGAAGTAACGCTAACGAGCTTGGCTGGGCTAGTTTCACAGTGGCTCCTGTGCCAGAAGCCTCTAATCTCATTTTCGGCGGCCTTGCTTTGGGTTTGGTTGCGTTCCGGTTTGTGCCGCAGCTCCGCCGGAAACTCGCCAAGTCCTGAACTCGCTCAAGCTCGCTGGTTCAGTTCAGCCGCATGTTGGCGCTTGGTTTTTGAAAATGGGACTCATCTCGGTTTCGCGCAACCACTCCTCCGCACCGGGCTTCACAGCAGACATTTCCAATCCGCCCGATTTGCCAACGCAAGGGAGCGCCGGTCTGTGACCGGCTTTGGGTGTAGCCACTGCGGTAAGCCGGTCACAGACCAGCGCTCCGGACGGCGAGTGTGTAGTTCTCGCTCTGGAATTTCCACGCGCGTCACTTCCACAACTTCACCGCTTCTTCGCGCAACCGCTTTTCTTCGGGCAACAGTTGCGCCTTCTCCGCCAGGGCCAGAAACTTCCGCGCCTGGTTCACTTCCCCCGTAGCCGCCAGTGTCAGCCCGTAGTAAAGGGCGATGCCGGGCGTTTCGAGTTCTGATTCCGGCAAGGTCCGCAAGAGCGCCACGGCTTCCGTGGGTTTGCCTTGCAGGTGCAACGAATAGGCCCGCGTGGAAACAAAGGACGAATTGTCCGGCGCCCGGCTGCCGACCAGTTCCGCGAGTGCGTGGGCCTGCGTCAGATTTGTGCTTAAGAGCAGGCAAACCATCGCGAAATTGTTGGCGGTGTCCAAGTCATTGGGTTGGGCTTTCAACATCTGGCCAAACACGCGGTAGAGGCCGGGCGTGTTGCCTTTCTCGTAGTAGCCCATACAGACCGCCGCCGTGGCCCGGTGGTCCTGGGGGAAACGGCTCACAATCAACTCCAGCGTTTCCTCCGCCTCCGTCTGCCAGCTCCACGATTCAAGCATCTGGCTGAGAATGGCCAGGTTCTCCACTCGTCGCGCGGCCAGGCGCACCGCTTCCTGTAGTTTTATTTGGGCGGAGTCTCTGAGGTCCTGGTGGCGCAAAGCCAGCGACATCAGGGCCAGCCGCACAAACTCCTGCCCTTCCCACTGCTGACCGTTCAGGACGGACTCCAACTTGGACCAGTCCTTCCGGGCCAGCAGACCTTCCACCACGGCTTTGGGCACGGGTTGCCGGGTCTGCAAATCAGCCGGCAGGCCTTCAATCCATCCCAAAGCTTCTTCGGCCATTCCCCGGCCAGTCATCCAGTTGGCGAGTTGGTACACGGCCAGTTCATTGGTCGAGGCTTCGTGCCGCAGGGTTGCCAGGAACCCATTGAACGCTGGATCACCCGCTGCCTGCAGGATGCTGAGATGCTGCACGCGATCGGCAAACACAGCTTGGGGTTGGGCCAGCAATTGTTCGGAGAACTTGCGTGCGCGTTCGCGGTCCTTTTTGTCGAGGCTTTCGCCAATCAGGGAACGCAGAGCAAACGCGCCCAGGCGCGGGTGCTCGCGGAATTGTTCCAGCGTGGCGCGGGCGCCGGCCACGATGGCCGGGTCGTTCGATTGCAGCCGCAGCACGGCCAGGTTTAGTCGGTGCGATTCCTTTTCCGGCTCCAGCTTGATGGCTTGCTCGTAATGCGCCTGGGCTTCCGCCGTCTGGTTCAATTTGATCGCCACCTGGGCGGCGATGACGTGATACGCGGCGCTTTCCTGGCCGGCGGCTTGGATTTCCTCCAACGTCTGGCGTGCGAGCGGATACGGCGGACGTTCAAACAACATGGCGGCGGCGGCGAGCGTGAGCTGGTTTTCCAGGGTAGGGGAGAATTGCGCCACTTGCCGCCGCCAGGCGATGGTGGAGGGGTCGCGGACGCGTTCGGTCAATTCGGCCATGATGCGGCAGGCTTCGACGTTCTGCGGATTGGAGCGCAGGATCAGTTGGGCGGTGAGGTGGGCCTCGCGGTATTTGCCCGCCTCGAGAAAGTTCCGCGCCTGGACCATGCGCCGTTGCTCCTTGAATTGTCCATAGTAGCGGACGCCGAACCAGAGGCCGGCCACCAGCGCGATGGCGACTGCCGCGAGGTAGAACCATTTGCGCCGGTTACCCGAGTCAACGGCGGGCGGGTCTTGTGTTTGCATGGTTGGTTTAGACGCGGGGTTGCGGAATTTATTTCGTCAACCTGGACGCCGGCAGAGTATCGGCAGCGTTCGAGGCTGGCAATCGCCGCGTTTGGTCTTGAATCGTTTTGCCGGCGCGGCGGATACTGTCGGCGCGAAACCTGTTCGTGTCGCCAGATGAACCGATTCATTTTATTCCTCGGCTGCTGCCTGACCTGCCCGTGGGCGCAGGCCACAGTTACGTTTAACATTGATGCCGCGGACTTGCGCACCGCCGGTGGTGAGTTGATGCCGCTCAATGGGCAGGTCTTGCTGGTGGCCAGTCCCACGGACGCCGTATTTGGCGGGCCGACCCCCGATGCGTTCGTGACGGGCGATGATGTGATCCTGTTCCGGGGCGAATTGAATCTCGGCATGCCGGGAATTTTTCAAGCCTCAGTGAATTTTGCATTTGAGTCGTTTCCAGGACTGAACCCGGGCGATCCGGTGCAACTATACTGGTTTCCCACATTGACCGCGGCGGCCACCAGTCCAGGGGAGGGGGCGACCTACGGCGCTTTCCGGCACGAGACGGGTCTGGATGGCAGCGCTCCGTGGGTCATTCCCGGCGATGGCGCTTTGGTGGATTTGAAGTTTATCACAATGAGTCAAGGCGGCTCCCATCCCAACCTCCTGGGTTATGCGAGCGGAGTGATCACGCGGCCGGTGATTCTTTCGCTCACCGGGGCGGGCACGCCCAATGTGGTCATCACCTGGAGCGCCGTGAGCAACCTCACCTATCGCGTGCAGTACCGCCCGGATTTCAACACCGCCTGGCTGGATTTGACCCCGGATGTGACCGCCACCAATGTTACGGCCTCAGCCACCGACCACGCAGCGCCTGTGGATCAACGGTTTTACCGGGTGCTGCTCGTGCCGTGAAATCGAAGGTGCTGAACGATCCACGCGAGGGCGAAGAATCGTTGCCCGCGGTTTTGGCGAGTCGGGTGGCGGGTGTGGTAGTCCGCGGGCAACTCAGCGGGTTGAGTTGACTGGCTTGCTCAGTACTTGCGGACGTGTCTTGATCTGGCCCGCAGGCGTCCAGAGCTTCTGCGTGATCAAAGTGCCGTTCCCGGGATTGAATTGGGGCGGGTTCGGTTGAGCCGGAGGCGCGACGGGCAATGAAGGCTTGGGCGGAATTGAATTGGTCGGCCGCCGGTGGTAATAAGGGCGGGAGACATAATAAACCGGCTGCGGATACTGGATGGTGTTGACGTAAGTCAGGGTTTCGACCTCGCGCTCCACGACGTTCGTGTGATGGGTCACGAATCCCTTCCGCAGGTTTTCGTCCAGCCAGACCACTGGCTCGTAAACATAGCTCTGGGTCTTCGCATCCTTCCGGATATTGCGCGGGATAATCCAGGCCTGGCCGAGAAACTTTTGACCCAGGTAAGCTTGCACCGGGTAGGGATTGGCCGTGGGAACAGCCGCCTCAGAATTGATTTCTAGGTCATCGGCGTTCTGTAAGTCGGCGAGTTGCGCGTTGAGGTCTTCGGAAGTGTGCTCTGCCGCCGCCAGTTGTTGGGTGACCTCCTGATTCTCCGCGCGCAATATCGCGGATTGTTCTTCGGCGACCCGGAGTTCAGCCTCGAGGTTCTGATTAGTTGCCCGGAGATCGCGATTGGCGCGAAGTTCAGTGGTCAACACGACCCCGCCCACCAGGAACACCGCGGCAACGCACAGGCTTGAAATCGTCAGCAGAGTTTTCATAAGACCGGTCAGTTTTTTCTCAACATACCACAGACGTTCCCGGGGCGGAACAAATTCGTGCGCCAGCACTTTTGCCTTACTTGCTGATTTTAATCCTTCAAAGTTTTGCAGATGGATTCGGGGTATCAATTCAGTAGCTGCGACTGCGGCGCGTCGGCGACGGAGGCGTCGCCGCCACACCGGCGCGACGTGGCGTCGCATTTACTTTACGTGGGCAGCCTGGATATGGCTCCGCGCGGTGTGTCAGGAGGACGAGTTGGTCGCGGCCTGACGGAACCCGCACCGGTCAGAAAACTGATCGCGGAGTTACAGCTCCAGAAACTCCGGTCGGATGCCGCGTTGATCGCAGTGGAGGATGGCCACACTACGCGCCAGCGCGAAGCGTTGTTTGCCGGCATAACCGGGATTGAAAAACAACGCGCTGCCGATCGTTTCGCAGAACACCTTGTGCGTGTGGCCGAACACGATGGCGTCCGGACGTTCGGAAACAAGCCGGTGTTTCAGGTCATCCGTCAGCGCCCGCGGGTCAACGATGTGATGCACCAAAAACTTCCGTCCGCCCAAGTCCAAAGTCTCGGTGAGGTTGAGCGGCAGCCAGGTGTCGGTGTTGCCGAGCACGGCTGTTACAGGCGCAATCGCTTCGAGCGCCAGCAACAGCGAGTGCGGGCCGACATCGCCCGCGTGGAGAATGTGATCAACGCCGGCGAAGAGCTTCGGGACCCGGGGATCAAGGAATCCGTGAGTGTCGGAGATGACGCCGATCTTCATGGCGGTGTGATGCGTGATGCGTGAGCAGGTGTTAGTCGTCCGGCGGCCTTCTCACACTCATCGCGCCTTCCGCTTCACGCGTTGGCTTCCTCGGGGGCGGTTTCCGGTTCAGGTTCCTCGGCCCGCACGCCGCCTTCCTTCTCTTGGGGTGATTCGGCGGGTGCCGTCAGCTTCAGTGCGCCGGCAAACAAGGCGGTGAAGAGGCCGCCGCTTAGCAGGGTGTTCAAGAAGAATTGAAGCGTGGTGGGATAACCCCCGGTGCCCTTGGTCAGAGCGATGATCCAACCCATCAGAGTCTTGGTGTATTCTGGATTGTTGAACGGGTTGAACAGCCACGCGGCGGTGTTGGTGATCAAATAGAAAAGAATCGCACCGACGATGCCGCCGGAGAGCAGTTTGGTGAATGAACTGCGGGGATTAAAACGGGTTCCGAACCAGATGATGGCCAGGAAGGCGGCGTAATTGATCAGTTGCGTGGCTTTGAAGGCATTGATGCCCAGCGCAAACAGGTAATACAGATTGAGCGCCAGATCTGTGAAAACCAGCGTGGCGAGCGGCAACCACCATTTCAGACGTCCGGTAAAAAAGGCGCCCGCGCAGAAGGCCAGGGCGTAAAAGGCGCTGAAGTTGGGAGGAAACAACCCCGGCCAGCGCGACAACGCCGCCAGCACAATGAACAGGATCGGCAGCCATTTATTCCACTTTTCTCTCACCGCTTCGGATGATACTCCGTCGGCATCCGTGGACAAGCTTTTCGACATTTTACACGAGGACGGCGATTTACTGGTGGTCAACAAACCTGCCGGCCTGGTGTGTCATCCGACCAAGGGTGACGAGCGGTCGAGCCTGATTGGCCGGATGAGACTGCATCTCGGCCCGGTTGGGCAGCCTCATTTGATCAACCGGTTGGACCGCGAAACCAGCGGCTTGGTGATCGCGGCGAAGCATCCCGAGGCTGCCCGTGAGTTGGGCAGAATCTGGGAGACGCGCGCGGTGCGGAAGGAGTATCTGGCCATCGTCCATGGCCATCTGCGAGACGGGCAGGGTTTGATTGACGCCCCGCTGGGGAAGGACGATCGCAGCCGCGTAGCCATCAAGGATTGCGTGCGGCCGGACGGTGCCGCCGCGCAGACGGAGTTTTGGGTGGAGCGCCGGCTGTCGCGACTGGAGCAATCAGCGAGTGCGTTCACGTTGTTGCGCGTCGTACCGCGTACGGGTCGGAAGCACCAGATTCGCATCCACCTGGCTCACATCGGACATGCCATCGTTGGCGACAAGATTTATGGCGGTGATGAAGACTTATATCTGGCGCTGGTGGAGGATCGGCTTACGGAGGAACAACGCGCGCGCCTGATCCTGCCGCATCAGGCGTTGCATGCGGCGGCAGTTCAGTTTTGTTGGCACCAGCGAGAGGTGAGTTTTTGCGCTTCGCCGGAGCCGTGGTTCGAGGCGTTTGCGAGGGGTTATGCATGACGCTTTGCTGGTGTCTATTGCGTGAGCGCCTTGTTTGGTGCTTCATTTCGATTTGCACAACCTCAGTTTCTCTGGCAATAGACCTCGCGTTATGGACATGAGACGCATCAACCTTGGTTTGCTGGGGGTACTTTTGGTGGCCCTGAGCGGGGGCTGCCAGAAGTCAGAGCCTGAGTCGAGCAACCCTGGCGGTACGCCAGAGGCGCCAGGAGCCGCTGCGGTCGCGGAGAGGGTTGCGCGGATTCATTGGCTGGGGAAGAAACGGCTCGCGATGGAGACCAATGCGGCCTATTTCATGAGCATCTGGAATCTGGCCGAAAGCAGCCGGCTGGAAGCGCAAACGCTCGACAAACTCTCCGTGGCGCCTTGGCGACTGTGGAAGGGCGAAGCCGCCGTTACCAATGCTCCGCGGGCACTGTTGCGACCTTTGATCGAGGATTTGGTGCAGCAGGAAGCTTATTTCGAAGTTAACCATGTCACAAATCAGCCGGGCGAATTTGCCCTTGCCATCCGGTTGACTGATGAACGCTCCAGCCTCTGGCAGACCAATCTCGCCGCCGCACTGGAATCGCTGACGGGTCTTCGTGCTGCGCCGTCCTTGGATGGGCGTGCCGGATGGTCGTTGAAGAAGCAGGACCCGCCCAATCTGATTGCACTGTCGCGGGTGGGTGAGTGGACGCTCGTCAGCGCGGGCCATAATACCAATGCTTTGCTCCGGGATATGGCGGCGCGGATCGAGCGGGACGGAGCGCCTTTTGGTCCACAGACGACAAATTACTGGCTGGAGGCCGACTTCGATTTGCGCCGGGTGAGTGATGCGTTGGCGCTCGGTTGGCGGTTGCCCAAAGCGTGGCCGCAGATTTCCTTGGCGGTTATCGGTGATGGAGAGAATGTGCGCACGCGCGGAGAACTGACCTTTGCCGAACCACTGCCGTTGGAATTGGAACCCTGGAACATACCAACAAATCTGGTGCATGATCCGCTGGTGAGTTTTAGTGCCATCAGGGGCATCGCGCCGTGGGTAGCTTCTTTGAGCACTTGGACAGAACTCCAGATGGGATCACCTCCTAATCAGATTTTCAGTTGGGCACAGCAGGGTGCTCCCATGAAAACTTACTTCAGTGCGCCGTTTGCCGATGCAAGCAATCGCTTGCACAGGGCCACTCCGATTATTATGCAGCATGGGACTGCCTGGCTGGCGACCAATGGGGTGGGGAAGCTTGAGCCTGTGCGGGAACGCGCGGGGGTGGCTTGGAGCGGTGGACCTTTTGTCTCCTTCCGACTTGAATCAGCTGCCACTCTTGGCGGTGAGTTCGTTTTTGGTGGGTTTCTGAGCAATGTTGCTACTAATCTCCCAGTGCCTGCGGCGCTGCTCGAAGAAGTTTATACGCCGACGAATCTCCTGTACTACGATTGGGAAATTACCCAAGCAAGATTGGACGCATGGATATTCATGGGTCAGGCATTCCGGCTGGCCTTCCGGAAAGCGCAACTACCCAAGGATTCCGCTAGTATTGCATGGTTCAAAGCGGCGGCGCACAAATTAGGCAATGCCGTCACAGTGGCCAACAGGATTGACCCGCAACATATTTCCTTTGTGCGGAGATCCAGCGCCGGCATGACTGCCGCCGAATTGCATTTGCTGGCGGATTGGCTCGAATCGCCACAGTTTCCCAAGGGGGTTCACACTTTGCTTGCGACACCTGACGTTGCGCTGAACCGGACTTCGCCAATTCCTCCACCACCAGTCAAACGTTGACCAGCACAGCCACAATGGCGAAACCTTCGACCTTGATACGCGCAGTTGTTTACCGCGCTCCGAGTTATCCTCGTGTCGAGTTGCTCAGACTATCACGCTCGGCGCGTCAGAATAGAGGGTCGCCGCTTACCTGGATAGGATCATGGCACGAACGCTGACGCCGGTGGAACGCTGGACGGAACTCGCAGCAACCGCACGTTACAGTGCCCGGCAATTTGCCAAGCTCCGCAACCTCTCGCTGCGCCAGCTTGAGCGTGAATTCCAGCGCGGATTCGGCGTAACTCCTCAAAAATGGTTGGACCAGCAGAGAATTGACGTAGCGCGCCGCATGCTGGTTGAGGGCCAGTCAGTCAAGTGGGTGGCCATTGAGCTTGGGTACAAACAGACGTCGCATTTTTGCCGACAGTTCAAGGCGCATAACGGCATGACCGCTTCGCAATACCTCGTTCAGATTCAACAACCCAAAGATGTCGCCGACAGATAGCAAATGTCGCCCAGCGATAACATTGTTGCGTTGAATACTCCCGAATCAATGTTACAAGTCTTAGCACAAGACATCAAACGCCTCCGAACGAACGCCTATGAAACCTTTGAGTTCAATCAGTCGGTTTGCTCTGTGCTTGCTAACCTTGTCCATGCCTGCTTTCAATACAGTTGGACAATCAACTCAGAAGGCGATTATCAATTTCGGGCATAACGCACATCATGCCGTTAATTACCGCTATTTTCGTGATCGTGCGCCAACCAACTGGGTGTGCTACTTGGCGGGGACTGGCGGAGATGTAGGAGGAGATTTTGGAACGGAGTATGATGTTCCGGGTTTGGATTGGACTCCTTCGACGGGTGCCGACATGATTAGAAGAGCCGCAACGAATGGATTTGAAATAGTGATGTATTACAGGGCAGGATTGACGGACTTAAACTCCCTTGTCGACGCCTATGCCGCTGCTACAAATGGGTGCGCTGTCTTCACTCCACACGCATCGAACTGCAAATGTTTCTTCGATTTTCGGTCGCCATACGGCCCGATCTACGGCAGAGGCCCCGCCCCAGCCATGATTGTTTCTGGCGGGTCGTCCGGCGCCAATGGGAGCCCTAGTCAGAATGACTCAAGCCATGGAACCCAAGGGGAATTTACGGATGCCCGAGACGATTTTGGTAATGACGAACAGAGTTTTGCCCATTCTGCTACTGCGGCACGTTACGCAAAAATCAAGAATTTGACCGGATGGACCAACGTATTCGACATCCGCCAGGCGTTGCGTCAGACCTGTACCTTCTATGAGGATGGTTGGCGAGAGGACGGAGGTTATGGATTCCCGCTTGTAAGCAATCGAGTCGGGAATTCGTTTTCAGACACCACGATCAATGGCAAGAGTCTGAACAATCTGACACTGAACGATATAGACGTCGGTCCGCCAATTCAACCGAGTGCCGACATTTCAAGTTGTGGGACAAATGTTACGTTCCGCTGGTACAATTATCGGCAGACTGGTTTCGAATCAACCATCATCAAGATTGATGGCGAGACTATCTACGAGGGAGACGGCAGCAGCTATGATTGGACGCCGACCAAATCTGGGACTGTGACAGCGGACTTCATTACCAAGCTGACAAATGACAGGTTGAGCAGAAACGCTATCAATCCAGAGTTGGAATCGTATGCGAGAATCGTTCTCAACCATATGCAAACCAATGCGTGTGGCAGTTGTCCGATTGTGGAATTCGATCTAATCACTGACAGTAACAATGTTTTTACAGTGCTGGGACCACCAGGGACTTTCTGGCAGCTTCACCAATCAAGTAATCTCGTGCATTGGGTGCTTTCGGGAGGTGTGACGCTGGGCTCGAATCCCGTGAGTTTCACCAACGACAACTTGACCGGAGTAACACACCGCTTTTACCGTGCGAGCAACGGAGAATGTTGTTCGAAGATCATCGGATTTACCCGTGTGACGGTGGAACCTGGGGAATGGAAATTGATTGCCAATCAGTTGGATTCGCCGGAAGGCAACACGTTGTCCGGGCTTTTCAATCCGATGGCTGACGGGGCGATTCCGCCGAGTGAAATGAAAATCTTCAAATGGAACGGGTCGTCGTTTGTGGAAAAGACTGCTTGGGGGTCAGACAGCACCACAAGTCTGGATCCTGGAGAAGGCGCCTTTATCTACAACCCGACCACCAACGCGATCACGTTAACGTTTGGTGGGCATGTGCGAGATGGGAATCTGGTGTTGCCAGTTTCCAGCGGAGAACAAGTTCTCAGTGCGATGATACCGCAGGGCGGTGGGTTGACGTCGCAACTGAGTTTCACCCCCAGCGATGGCGACTTCGTTTACATTTGGAATGGCACCAGCTATGACGTGTATGAATACTACAATCCGGGGGGTTGGGACCCGGATGAGCCTGTGCTACAGATCGGCCAATCGTTCCGCTTCGTCTCCGGCGACACAAACAACTGGATCAGGGATTTCAATCCGTGCTCTGGGCAAACGTTTTGCACAGTGCCGACTTTGGTCGGCCTTTTTGATCAGGATGATTTTGGAACCTTTACACTGCATGCGCCTGTTGGAACCCCTTGGCGCGTCGATTACTCGAGTGATTTGGTGGAATGGAGTCTAGCTGCACAGGTGACTGTGTCCGTTTTGGGGCCGGCATATTTTGGCGACACACAAATGCAGGGCGTCCAGCGGCGCTTTTACCGTGCGAGCAACGGAGAATGTTGTTCCAAGATCATCGGATTTACCCGCGTGACGGTGGAACCTGGAGAATGGAAATTGGTTGCCAATCAGTTGGATTCGCCGGAAGGCAACACGTTGTCTGGACTTTTCAACCCGATGGCTGACGGGACGATTCCGCCGAATGAAATGAAAATCTACAAATGGAACGGATCAGCGTTTGTGGAGAAAACCTCTTGGGGGTCAGACAGCACCACAAGTCTGGATCCTGGAGAAGGCGCCTTTATCTACAACCCGACCACCAACGCGATCACGTTAACGTTTGGCGGGCATGTGCGAGATGGGAATCTGGTGTTGCCGGTTTCCAGCGGAGAGCACGTTCTCAGTTCGATGGTGCCGCAGGCCGGTGGGTTGACGTCGCAACTGAGTTTCACCCCTAACGATGGCGACTTCGTTTACATTTGGAATGGCACCAGCTATGACGTTTATGAATACTACTATCCGGGGAATTGGGACCCGGATGAGCCTGAGGTGGAGATCGGGCAATCGTTCCGCTTCATCTCCGGCGCCACCAATAATTGGTTCAGGGAGTTCAGTCTGCCATGTGAATGAGGCGTTTGTTCTCAGGTCCAGCTTCGGTTTTACCGCCATCGAATTCCACTTGATTGTTGACTGGCTGGAGTTCCCTAATTTCCCAAACGGTTTACATACATTCGTCGTGCCTTCGGAATCTTTCCTGCGAAGAATGCCTGCAAAAAGAACCGCGCCCGGCGGTCCCTGACCATCTCCGCTTGTGATAGCCAGGCCTCCGACCCGGATGTGCGCGGTCGTATATCGCGGTGCGAATGACCTTCAGGTCGAATCCGTGCGCGTTCCGCGAATCAGTGCGAACGAACTGCTGGTCAAAGTGGCGGTGTGTGGTGTGTGCCCCACCGACATCAAGAAGATCCAACACGGCATCCTCCTGCCTCCGCGAGTATTTGGCCACGAAACGGCCGGGACTATTGTTCGAGTCGGGACACGGGTCCGGGGTTTTGCGGTCGGTGACCGTGTGGCGTTGCATCACCATGTTCCCTGTTTTACTTGTCACTTCTGCCGCCACCGCGCATTTGCTCAATGCCCGCAATACAAGCGCACCGGTATCACCGCTGGGTTTGAGCCGTCGGGGGGTGGATTTGCTGAATTCGTGCGCGTGATGTCCTTCGCTCTGCCGGGAATTGTGAAGATACCGGGGCGTAGTTCCTTCGAAGAGGCCGCCATGCTGGAGCCGGTGAATACGGTACTCAAGGCGGTGCGTCGGTTGGCCTTGCTTCCGGGTGATGTAGTGCTCGTGGCGGGTCAGGGTCCGATTGGGCTGATGTTCACGCGGTTGTTGCAGCTTGAGGGAATGTCGGTCCTGGCCACCGATGTCTTGGAGTCCCGCCTGCAGCTCGCTCGGGAGTTTGGAGCGCGCTGGACATGCAATGTGGCCGAAGCTGTGGTGCCCGGCCTGGCAAATGTGCGTAAAGCGAGTAAAGTGCGTCGCACTTCACGCATCACGCATCACGCCTCACCTGCCTCTCTCTCCGCCTCGGTTGACCGCGTCACTGGCGGGCGTGGTTTGGACGCCGCAGTGATTGCTGTCCCATCCGATGACGTGGTTCGCCAGACACAGGCGCTGTTACGCGGTGGCGGTCAATTGATGCTTTTTGCTCACACGCGGCGCGGCGTGAAAACCGGACTGGATCTCGCCTCCGTTTGTGTGGATGAGAAGGACTTGCTCGGAAGTTACTCCGCAGATTTCACGCTACAACATGAGGTCGCCAGGTTGGTTTTCTCCCGGCGGCTCGATGTGCGACCGCTGATTACTCACCGCTTTCCGCTGGCCCAGACAGTTGAGGCCATCAATTTGGCCGCCCAGCCTTCGGAAAAGGCATTAAAGATCCTGGTTTGCCCGAACGCGTAGCTTTCACCCAGCTCAATTCCCAGTGTCTGACTAAACCATCGGATTCAAGTCGGTCGCAACCAATTCTTCGCTGTGGTGTTTTGAAGCTGTAATCGTATATTTCGACTATGAAACACGGTGAACAAGCATCAGGCCCGAACGAGGCAATTGAATCGGGGAGCGCAGGCCGCCGGCCTGCCGTGTTTGGCGGCCCGCCAAACACTTCGTTTTGTCATTTTCTTGCCCGCCAATCGGCGCGGTGGAAGTTTGTCCCGCGATGTGCTCGGCGGGTCGCCGAAAACAGCCCACGAGTCGCGCACGCCACCGACTTGACTGCGTCGTTCTGCCTTGAAGATTTGCACCCATTTCCCGATTTGCGCTGCACGTCACGAATTACACGTCACCTCCAGGCCGCCGGCTTGATACTTTTGGCTTCAGTGCTCATCGGTTATGCAGTAACGCCCAGTGATCAGGGTAATCCGTACGATGCCATTGTGGGGCGCAACGTTTTCAGCCTGAAACCACCGCCGCCTCCACCCAATCCCGAAGACCTGATTAAGAAGGATCCTCCGCCCAAAATCCGCTTGCAGGGCTTGACCACCATCCTGGGTCGCCGCCAGGTGTTGTTCAAATCCCAGACTCCTGCCAAACCCGGTCAACCAGCCAAGGATGAATCTTATGTTCTGAGCGAGGGCGAACGGCAGGGGGAGGTGGAAGTGCTGGCCATTGATGAGATCGCCGGAACGGTCAAATTCAAGAATCACGGCATAGATGAGCTATTGAACATGAAAGACGACGCGGACAAACCGGTTTTGGGTGCGGCACCTCCTGCCGCACCCGCTGCTCCCGGTGCGGTTCCCCGCCCGATGCCCGGGGTGCCGCGACCCGCAACTACGGCTAATCCGGTGGTTCCAGCACCCGGCGGGGTCACAACTTTTGGCGGCAGTGCCAGCTCGGGAATTCCGCAGCGTCAGATACGTGGGACAACGGCCACTGCTGGCAGTGTTCCAACAGGCTTTAACCGACCGGTACAGACAACGCAACAAGCTCAACAGCCACAACTTACGCCTGAGCAGCAGGTTGTGTTGATGGAACTCCAGCGCGAACAGAACAAGAACAATCCGAGTTTTCCTCCGTTGCCGCCGACGCCGCTGACTCCCCCGCCAATCCAATAATGAGCAATTCAGCAACGGCCAGTGCTTCTTGTCTGTTGTCCTTTGGGGAGATGGCTTTCAAGGTTGACGGCCAGATCAGGGCTGAAAGCGTTCAAAAAAAATCTAAAAAATCGTTGACACCCACATGACGCTTTGGGATAGTGCTGACACACACGGTAACAATAAAACACAAAATGAGAACAAAAACACTGGCAATTGCGGCTGCCTTCCTTGCCGCAGGGCTCGCCTCCTCAGTGGCGCAATCCAACGTTTATTCGTTGAACGTTGTAGGCTACGTAAACGTTCCCCTGAGTGCGGGATTTAATCTTATCGCCAATCCGCTTAGTTCGGGAGACAACACCCTTGACACGGTAATCCCGGATGCAGGGTTCGGTGACACAATCTACCTGTATGAGGCAGGGGCGTTTGTCAGCAGTACTTATCTGGGTAACTGGACGCCAAATCTGTTATTGGCTCCGGGCACAGGAGCGTTTTACTTGTCGGGTTCTGCCGCCACGAATACATTTGTTGGCGAAGTGATGCAGGGGGATCTGACGAATCCTATCCCGACGGGATTCTCGCTGAAGGCATCGCAGGTGCCGCAGTCCGACACGCTGGATAATCTCGATTTCCCTGCTGGGTTTGGGGATACGGTTTATTTCTACCGTGGTGGAGCTTATGTCTCCTCCACATACTTGGGTTCATGGGTTCCGGAGCTCAGTCCCGCAGTGGGCGAGGGCTTTTGGGTGCTTAGTAGTGCGGGGGCCCAATGGACGAGAAGTTTCTCAGTTGAACCGTAATATTCCTGTTGAACCAAGTAATTAAATAATCAAAACACACAACGACAAAGACAAAACCCTATGAAAAAATCACTATTGACACTAGGCTGCCTGTTGGTTGGTGCGGTCGCCTATGGCCAAGGAACAATAAACTTTGCGAACATTGCTGGTGCGGCTGTGAACGCGCCGGTTACGCAAAATGACGGGCTGACTCGCCTTGCTGGTGCCCAGTTCCAAGTGCAGTTGCTTGCCGGGAGCAGTGCAGATTCTTTGACGGCCATCGCGACGGCGCCATTCCAAACAGGTGGTGGTGCGGGATACTTCGTCGGTGGCACTCAAGTAGTTCCCGGAGTTGCAGGGGGAGCTACTGCGTGGGTTCAGATTCTAGCATGGGACACGACAGCAGGCGCATCATACGCGGCTGCCCTCGCATCTGGGATGGATAATGT
Organism: Verrucomicrobiota bacterium; assembly: GCA_014860005.1. Next base: position 17,040 of record JACZKP010000147.1, read on the forward strand.
ATACGGCTTTTCAGGCATATTCTCCGTTGTGACTGGGAACCCAAATGCAGAGCCACCCGGAACTCCTGCTCTCTTGACAGGTTTGGAGAGCTTTAGTTTGGTCGTAGTTCCCGAACCTTCCACCATCGCGTTGGCAGGTTTGGGTCTAGCGGGCTTGCTGCTGTTCCGTCGCCGCAAGTAATAGCCAATCAATTCATCAGCCCCGGAGCAATCCGGGGCATTTTTATTGCCAATCCGTTTGCGCGTTGGGGATAACTGTGAGACTGATCCTCTCGATTGATCAACAATGCAGACATCAATTCAGATATCTCGATGATTGACACTGCCCCATGCTCCATTACGATGCTGCCGTTGATCGAGCTTGGCGCGTTCGTCTATCGGCTAGGACACGGCCCTCTCAAGGCTGAAAGACGGGTTCGATTCCCGTACGCGCTACCACTCCCATGAGATCAGTGGTAACGGTTGAGAGTGATGTGTAACGAAGAATGTTCAGTAATGCACCATCAAGCATGGACCGCTAATGACGCCGTTCCAGATCATTTTCACCCCGACGAGTGCCGCCGAACTGGCGCGCATGCCCAAGGAACTGCAACTCCAGATTCTCGGTGAGTTCCGCGGCCTTCCGCAGCAGGTCATCGGCACGGAACTGGATGACTTTGGCAAACTGGAACGCGGCGGGCGCACGCTGCATCGTTTTCGCGTCGGCGACTACCGGGTTTACTTCGAACGCCACGATTTGGGTGTGCTCGTGCATCGGATTCTCAGCCGCAACACATTGAAGGATTTTCTCTATCGCTCCGGTTTGAAGCTCGAAGAGGATGCCGCGTTGCAGGAGAATCCGAAGTTTTGGGAAATGATCGCCGCAGCGAAAACCGGCAAGTGACAGCAGATTGAACATTCGGGATTCCTGTGGGAAAGCAGAGCAGGGGGGCACTGGAACAGTATCCAGTGCATTTCCTTGCATGACCGGCCGGATGCTTTGACCGTGGTTACTGGCTGAACAGCCGACGCAGGGTTTCGGCCACCAGAATGCCAACAAACGTGCCGATGACGTAACCCCAAATCCCCACCAACAAGGCCGGCAAAACGAGTTTTGACCAACCGCGAGAAATCGCCATGGCCGCAGCGGAAGGAGCGCCACCCAGGGTCGCGTTTACGCTGACGAGCAGTTCTTCCAGATTCAGCTTGAGAAGCTTCCCCACCAGGAGGGTGAAGAGGAGGTTGGTCAACGCCATCACCAGACAGAAGGCAAACAACTCCGGTATATTCTTCACCACCTCCACGAAGTCCGCCCGCAAGCCAATGACGAAGAAGAACAGGTAAAGCAGATACATGCCGAGGTCCTCGGCTCCCTGAATCTTCTCCATTCGCCGGGGAAACACGGTGGTGATGGCCACGGTCAGAAACGTGATCAGCAAGTAGCGATTGCCAATGACCGATTGAACGATCTTTGAATCAAATTGCCCTTTGAGCGCACCGGTCACGAGAGTCGAAACGCCAGCCACGGCAAATGCGATCGCCAGCGCCTTCGCAATATCGAGCAGGGAAATCTCCTTGGGCCGCCAGTGGTGCGCGGCCAGTTTGGCGACGTCCTCCTTGTCGCCCTGCAAGGAGTGGGGGTGCGAATAATGGCGTCGGAAAAACCGGCTGCCCGCCATAATCAGCATCACGGCAAACATGCCCGCCATGATGAAATTGTCCGCCACCAGGAGTGGATTGGTGACGTTCTCGCTGATCTGATAGGAATCCTTGAGGGCGACGAAATTGACGCCGCCGCCGATGTAACTGCCGGTCATGATGCCCGCAACTTCAAGAATCTGCCCAATGCGCTCGCGAAAAAGGATTGCCGCCAGAAACGCGCCGATGACCGTGCCCAGCGCGGCAATGTGAAAGGCCAGCAACATCGGACCCGTCTCGCGCAGAATGCGGGCGAGGTTGGCGCGGAACAGCAGCAGCGGAATTGCCACCGGCACGAGATAGTCATCCACCAAATCATACGAAGCTGCGCTGATGGGCATAATGTTGAAGTTGGAAAGCAACATGCCGATGAGCAAGGCCAGCACGGGGCCACTTAGCTTTGCCGCCCATCTGTAGGTTTGCTCCAGATAAATGCAGGCCGCCGTGCCGCCGACGATCAATGCCCAGATGGGCCAGACATTCTCCGGGGTGATGAGCAAATTCATGAAGCGGTCTTGGGCGTTGATGCTTGCGCGCTTTGCTGACTGAAAAGGCCGATCTTGGGAGACGCGCAACAATGCGGCAAGCTGATGGGCCGAACTGGGATAATCACCGGCGCAGTTTGCTGGCTGTCGCTTGGGTCGTCAATCCGTTGATGCGAGTGATGGATGGAATCTGAACAGTGCTGTGTCTTGGCGTGGATCATCAATCCGGCTATCATTTGCCCATGCCAGTCTTCTATGAGTGTCAGCGATGCACCGCCTGTTGTCGGTGGCCGGGCCAGGTAAGTCTTGGCGACGGCGAGATTGCCCGGATGGCAACTTTCAAGCTGATCACGGAGCACGAGTTCATTCAGCGTTATACAAGATTGCGGGAGGACCGCCGCGGCCTTGCGTTGGCGGAGAAGCCCAATGGCGAGTGCATTTTTCTCGAAGGCAACGACTGTGCCGTGCAACCCGTGAAGCCGCAGCAATGCCGTGATTTTCCGAACCTGTGGAACTTCCCCGGCTTTGAACAGACTTGTCGTGCGCTTCCACGCATTGCGGGCGAGGAGGAATATCAGCGGCTGGTGGCGCAGGCGACCGGACGCAACGGGGCATCCAAAGCCCTGTGAACCGGCCGGTTTCGGTATGCGGATTTGCCGGGTAACGATACCCGTTCAAACAATCGGAGGCGACGTGCTGGCAACTATCTGCCCCGGTTTCAGCGGATGACCGGCGAGGAATTCCTGCGACGTGAGGCGACGCCCACCTTCAAGCTGTAGTGAAGTGATGCGCAGGGCATCGTGACCACAGCCAATCACAATCCCGTTCTTGTCGGCGACCAGAATTTCCCCCGGCGTTCCCGGTTGCGGAACAACTTCACTCACCCAGAGTTTCAAGAGTCGGGCTTGCGGTGTTGCTGGTAGAAAGGTGAACGCGCCAGGCCAGGGTGTAAACGCTCGCACACGATTCCAGATTGTTCGTGCCGGCAAATGCCAGTCAATCCGCCCATGCTCCTTTTTGATCTTCGTCGCATAAGACACGCCCTCTGCCGGCTGCGGACGTGGCTGGATGCTGCCAGTCACATAATCCGGGATTGTTTCTACCAGCAGTTCCGCGCCAAGTTGTGCGAGGCGGTCGTGGAGTGTCTGGGCGTTATCCGTCGAATGAATCGGCGTGACGCGTTGAGAAATGATGTCGCCCGTGTCGAGGCCGGCATCCATCTTCATGATGGTCACGCCGGTTTCCATTTCGTCGTTGAGAATGGCCCACTGAATTGGAGCCGCCCCGCGGTATTTGGGCAGGAGCGAAGTGTGGACGTTCAGGCAACCAAAACACGGCAAATCCAGCAGGCTTTGGGGCAGAATCTGGCCATAGGCTGCCACGGCGATGAGGTCGGGCTGCATGGCTTGCAACCCGGCAATGAAGTTTTCGTCCCGCGCCTTTTCGGGCTGGAGGACTGGGATGTCTGCGTCCAAAGCGATTCGCTTGACGGGCGAGGGTTGCAGTTTGAGTTCGCGACCCTTTGGGCGATCCGGTTGCGTGACCACGGCAACGACCTGAAATGTCGGCTCACGTAACAAGGCGGCCAGGCTGACCGCAGCCAGTTCCGGAGTGCCCATGAAAATGATTCGCAACAAACCCATGCGGCAGGAGAATCAAAATCGCCGGCCGGAAAAAGGAAAAAATGGGACACACGCCTCGGTGATTCCTCACGGGGCAGCCAATCCTGACCTGGGGCATCAGGAAACCACCTTGTCCACGTAGCGCAGCAAGTCACGCAGGACCTGGATGGGCGTTTTCGTTGAATCAATGCGATGGACCAGTTTCTTGCCGTAATGATTCAGCACGGGTTTGGTTTCTCCGTCGTAAATCTTCAGCCGGTCACGGATGACATCCAAGTTGGCATCATCGAGCCGGTTTTCGCGCAATGCTCGCCGCTGCAACCGCTGAACCATGGCGTCAAGATTCGTGCAATGCAGATAGAATATCGCTCGCACGTCGAGCGTGTCGCTGAGCATCTCCGCCTGGCTGACATTACGGGGCAGGCCGTCCAACACCAGCGTGTCTTCCTTGGGATTGAACCGTCCGCTGCGCTCGCAACCCTTGATGAAATCGCGCCACAATTGCACCGTGGGTTTGTCCGGCACCAACTGTCCGCGGCTGGAATACTCCAGGAAAACCTTGCCGAGCGGACTGCTGGCCGTCAGCGAGCGAAACACGTCGCCACAGGCGCAGTGGAAAAAGTTGGGGATCGTGCCAAGGATTTTTCCCTGGGTGCCTTTGCCCGCGCCGGGCGCGCCAAACAACAGTATCGTGCGGTACTTCATGAGCAGCGAGAGTTCGGGGTCAAGCCGTTGGTTGGGTGGTGACGGAGCAAGTGAGTCTTTGCCGGAAGGACGGCTGCGAGATCGTTCAAACCTGAAACCTCCATCTGTCAGGCGTCTTTGTGTTTGAGCCGGATCTCCTGGATTTCGGCAAAAGCGATGGTGACTTCGGAAGTCGCTGCCCCTTTGCGAACTTCCACATGCATGTCGTTGGCAGCAATGCGCGTAATGCGGTTCACCGTGTATTCGCCTCGTGCCGATTTGATCTGCAAAACCATGTCCTTGTCGGCATCGCGCCGGACGATGCCGAAGAAACCCACGAACTTCGTTTCAATGAACCGGCGGTTGAACGTGAACTGTCCGCGCTGAAATATTTGAGGTTGTGGCGCCGCAGAGGCTGGTGCCGCCTGCGGGCGTGCGAGCGACAGGCCAGCGTGGCCGGGCTCGGCTGTATCGCCTGTGGCTGGGGCATGCATGCCTTCTTCTCCGGGGGCGGCTTCTTCGGCGGGCGGTGTCTCGGTTGGTACATCTTGAGCCGCCTCCATGCGCGTGGGCAGACAGAGAAACACGATGGGGCCGATGACCGGCGCCACGGCGGCGATGCCGCACACCATGCCGGGGGGATAAGCGCGGATCAGGGAAATCTCGTAGCCCGCGTAGATGTTGGCCGCATACAGCAGCAGCATGACCGCCAGACCGACCGAAGATCCAAACAAAGCCCCCAGTAACGAACCTTTGACAGGGCGTTCCAAGCGGGGCGGAGGCTTGATCACGACCTCGGTTTTTTTGAGCCTTTCCTCGTCCGAAACCTCGATATAAGGCTCGGCAAATGGCGCGAGCCGCGCATCCTTGAGCAACTCCTGCAAGGTGACTTGAGCCAGGTTGGTCCATGCCACTCTTTGATAGTTGCCTTGGGAAACCTTGATGTTCACGCCATCCGCGGTGGCTGGCAGAATGATTTCGCCGGTGAGGGTCGAACCATCGAGGAGTTGGAACGTGTCCGCCCGGACAACGCCCGTGAGGCACACACACAGCCAAAGGCCCAAAATTACTGGATAAAGCCTGCGCACAGGTTGTTTTCCTAACAGATGCCTGCGGCTAAAGGAAGAAAAATTCCCGGCCAATCTCGGTGGGTCGGTGGCGAGATGTCCACGCGTGCGGGTTAGACGATTGTTTGTCCAAATGCCCAGCAGTTGCCAGGTTGCACTGGGGCTGCACTCAAAACGCGTTGCCAAGTTGCGCCAGTAGCTCCTCCACGATCCAATTCTTGCGCGCGGCCTGTAGGGCGTCGGCAACTGCTCCGTGCTGCCAGACGGCGTAACGGAGCGTTCGGCACGCGTCGCTTTGGAGACTGGGCTGCGCGAGCAGTCCGGCCAGGAAGCCTGCCAGCACGTCGCCACTGCCACCCTGTGCGAGATGGGGATTGCCGGATGGGTTCACGAAAACCTCGCCAGTGCTGCGCCCGACCAACGATTGATGTCCTTTGAGTGTCACCCAACAATCGCCGAAGCTGCGCGAGAGTTCACGCATCGCTTGCAGGCGATCCCCTTGAACTTCCTGCACGCTGATTTTCAGCAGGCGGGCGGCTTCACCCGGGTGGGGCGTAATGACGCGGAGTCCAGTCCGCGGCGTTGCTTCCGGCGGCAGCCAGTCCAGCGCGCTGGCATCCACGATGATCGGTTGCGGCGATTCCCACCACAACCGGCGCGTCATTGATTTTATTTCCTCCGGCAGGTCCGGCGCGGCCAGTCCCGGCCCAATCAGAATCGCGCTGAATTCGCCCGGCAGTCCATCCGCTGGTCGCCACGGTTTCACCATCACGGACTGCAATTGGGCCGCGACAGGGTGAAGGACCGGTTCATGAGTGAAAAGTGTGATCAGCCCCGGTTGCGCCCGTTGCGCTCCGCGCGCGGCGAGCACCGCGGCCCCGTGATAACCCAGACTGCCCGCGACGATGGCAAGATGGCCGAAGCTGCCTTTGTGAGCGGCGACCGGACGACGCGGTGGAAAACCGGAGAAATCTTCCGGCAACGTCCATTGAAGTTCGCCGCCGTGTGGGCAGGTTGCCAAACCAACGTCCGCCGCCGCTTCCAGCCGCCCGACAAATGGCCAGGCGTCAGGGCACAACATGCCTTGCTTGGGCGCTCCAACGGTCAGTGTAATTGAGGCCTCAATCGCTGCCCCGTGTGTTTCGCCAGTCTCCGCATTCAAGCCCGATGGCACGTCCACCGACAGCACGCGGAGTTGGGCCTGATTGATTCGTTCGATGAATTTGACCCACGCTTGATCCAATGGGCGGTTCAACCCGATGCCGAACAGTCCGTCAATGATCAGCGCTGGCCGACGGGCAAGGGCAGATTCCAGTTTGGGAAAGTCTGTTGCCGGCGACATGACTTCAATCATGGCCATACGCCGATCATCCAAGTGCTCTTTCGCGGCGCGGACGTCATCGCCGTTGTGACCCTTGCCGGCGAGCAGCAGAATCTTGTCGCCAGACTGTGTCATTTGCCGAGCAACTCGCGCCACTTGGATGCCTACGCGGCGGATGACTTCCGCTTCCGTCTGGCCGGCGGCCCAAGTGATTCTTTCCCAATCGCGCATCTGGGCAAGGCTGATGACAGGCACTGACATGGCGGCAAGTTACAGAGCACCACGAAGAACGAAAGATGAAATCCGGGCTTGGGGACGCGGATTCAATTTCTCTTCGCTCACCGCATTTGTCACCGCACTGGACAGGGCAGGGAACGTCAGATTAAATCCGCACTTGAGTTTTGCCGCCGCGTGGAGTGCGTCGCTCGCCTTGCCAGCGGGGCTCACAATGGAACAACCGTTTTCCAGATGAATATCAAACCTGTCAGTCTCCTTGGCGCGATCATGACGATGGCACTGCCGACTTTGTTCGCGGCATCGGGGCAGGTCGAACCCGCAAGCTACCTGTCTGACGTGACAGCGGAGCTTCGCTGCCATTGGCCGACCAACCGCACAGTCAACGTTGTTTGTCACGGCCACAGCGTGCCGGCGGGTTATTTCCGAACCCCAATCGTGGACACGTTCAACGCCTATCCACATCTGCTCCATCGCGGGCTGAAAGAACGTTTTCCCCACGCCGTACTCAATGTCATTGTCACGGCCATCGGCGGGGAGGAATCGGAGCGCGGCGCGAATCGTTTCGCCCGCGACGTGCTCTCGTTGCGCCCTGATGTGGTGACGATTGATTACGGGTTGAACGACCTGCGCATTGGCCTGGCGCGCGCGGAGGCGGCGTGGCGAACCATGATTACCAACGCTGTCGCCCAAGGCGTGAAAGTCATTCTACTTACGCCAACGCCCGATACGGCGGCGAAGTGGGATGATTCCGAAGATCCGCTCAATCAGCACGCGCGGCAGATTCGCCAACTGGCGGCCGAGCATCGCGTTGGCTTGGTGGACAGCCTCGCACTTTTCCAGAGCCGGATGCGATCCGGTGTGGCGCTGGAAGCCTTGATGTCGCAGAACAATCATCCCAACCGGGCAGGGCATGAGTTGGTAGCCGACGGTCTGCTGTCCTCGTTTCCGCAGGAATGAATATTTGCGACGGGTGGACGGCGCTCTTGTCGTTGAACGTTGCTGGCAGGAACCAGGCGCACGCTCCTGTGCCAAAAGAACCAGGAAGCACAAATGCCTCGCCCGTTCTCACAAGAACGCAAGCAGGAGCGTTTGCCTGGAATGTTGGTTGTCGCGGTTCAGAGCAGCCAACCGCAACTAGCGGATGACGTGGTTTGCGCCAGCCGGCCTTTCGCCGGTGGCGGCGGGAGTGATTTCCGTTCGCTTGTGCTCTCCAGCGGGGGCGTTGGAGGTGTTCAAACTGGCCCGCGTGCCTCAATTCGTGAACTCCACGTTTGGCACTTCCTTGACCGAAGGTGGCACGTTGAAGAATTCCACGGGCGGAAAACTGAACATTCCGGCGACCAGATTGCTCGGGAAGGTCTCGCGCTTGTTGCGGTAGTCACGGACGTTGCCGTTGTAAAACCGCCGCGCGGCCTGAATCCGGTTCTCGGTGTTGGTCAGTTCGCCCTGCAATTTGAGAAAATGCTGGTCCGCCTTGAGTTGGGGATAGTTCTCCACCAACACGAACAAACGTTTGAGCGCATCCACCAACTGGTTTTCATCGCGGGCTTGATCGGCGACGGCTCCGTGATTGGCGGCGCAGCGATTGCGCAATTCGATCACGCGCTCCAGCGTTTCGCGTTCGTGCGCCGCATAGCCTTTTACCGTGGCGACCAGATTGGGGATCAGGTTGTAGCGCCGCTGCAATTCGGTGTCCACGTTGCTCCACGCTTCGCGGATGTGGTTGCGCAGGCTGACGAGCGCGTTGTATTGGACCGCGACCCACACCAGCGGCAGGAGGGCGACGGCGGCGAGAATGATCAGGAAAGTCGTCATGTTGAAACCGGGGTAAACAGGTATTCCGGCAGACGCGAGCGCACTTCCAGCAACCGCTGTAAGTTGAACTCGATCTGCGGCGCGGACAATCGCGACCCAAACGCCAACGCGAGCGCGTGGGCCTCGAGCTCGACGCTTAAATCGCGGTTGGCCAGCAGATACTCCATCATTTGCGCGTTGCAGACATCGTAGGCGAACTTCTTGTCCTTCGACCGCACGCAAAACGTCCGCGAAAACTCGGCGGATTCAAAATCAATGTCGTCGTAGCCAAAGGCTTGGGCGAGTTTAGAGAGAAAGCCTTCCCGCGTGATCAGCAGTTCCGGGAATAGCATCGGCAGCAGCAGAATGAAGAACGAGAAATAGTGGTGATGCGTCTGCCGCCGGCCTTTCGAGTCGGTCGAGTGGGTTTCGTAGTGGTAATCGAAGGCCATGACCTGATGGCCGTGGTAGTTGCCGGAGATGACATTGAACGCGTACCGGTTGCTGCCCTGCGCCAGCTTGTTCAAGAAGCCGAACTGGTCAGCCAGCGCGCGATTGTGTTCCATGCGAAATTCCAGTCCGAGCCGTGTTGCCAGTTCGAACAATTCCTCGCGTCGTTTCCGCGCCGCTCTCGCCGAATAGATGGCTGCCGCGATGATGATCGCGATGAACAGGACAAAGATAAAAATGCCCGGGCCTTCCATTTCGTCTTTCGCTCAATTCGTGGCTACCGGCTCGTGGCCGCTGGTGGCGCAACTTTGTCCAACACCGGCTTTACAATGGAAGCCCAGAGTTTGTAACCCGCCTCGTTGAGATGCAGTCGGTCTTTCACAAAAAGTTCCTCCCGCGGTTTACCGTCCTCGCCCAGCATCGGTGTGAACACATCAATGAACAGCAACCGTTCGTCACCGGCGCTCAACCCGGCGATCAAGTCGTTGGTGCGCTTCATGTCCGCCTGATGTTTGGCCCGTGAGGGACTGGGCTTGATTGCCAGATACGCGATGCGTGTTTGAGGCAAGGTTGCATGAACCTTCGTCACGAACTCGCGGCAATCGGCGAGCACTCGCTCGGGTGTCTTGCCACCAGCGATGTCGTTGTCGCCTGCGTAAAGGACGATCAGCTTTGGCTGGTAGGGAATTACGATGCGCTCCGCGAACGCCACCGAGTCGGACAGTTGCGAACCGCCGAAGCCGCGGTTGATAATCGTGTGCTTCGGGAACTGTGCGGGTGCGTTTTTCCATAACCTGATGCTCGAACTGCCCACGAACAAAATGGCATTTCGTGGCGGAGGGTTGGTTCTGTCCGCGGCCTCAATCGCCTGAATGTCGGATTCCCAACGTGCCTGCGGCGGGGCGTTCGTGTCAGCAGCCAGCGGCGAAAAGCCGGCCAGGTTTGCCAGCAGTGCGATTTTCCACAGTTGCGAAGGTAAACAAGTTTTCACGCGACGATTCTGGCTGAAATGGCGTTCCTTGAGAAGCAGCTTTGCTGCGGGATTTCAATCAGTTGAAGAACGCATGGTTGAAGCACGCGTGCCGGGGGGAATTTGACACTGAAACGCCGTTCATGTTAGCGTCCCGTGCGACGCGAAGCGTCGGGATATGCACTCGGTGTTGAACCAACATGTGCTCGTGCTCAACCGGCTGTGGCAGGCGGTCAATGTCTGCACCGCCCGGCGCGCCTTGACGCTGCTCTTTCAAGGTCATGCCCAGGTGGTATTCAATGACGACGATGGCTCGTTCCAAACCTATGACTTCCAGGAGTGGCACGACTTCTCGCAGGAGCAGCCCCATCCAGAATCCATTCACACCATCTCGTTCCGCATCCGCGTGCCGCGTGTGATCCTGTTGCTGGTGTACGACCGGCTGCCCAAGAAGGAAGTGAAGTTCACGCGCCACAACATTTTTGAGCGCGACAAGAACACCTGCCAGTATTGCGGCCAGACGTGCGACCGCAAGGACCTGAACCTGGATCATGTGATTCCGCGCGATCGCGGCGGGCCGACGACTTGGGAAAACATTGTGTGTTCGTGCATCGAGTGCAACACCCATAAGGCGAATCGCACGCCGCAGGAGGCGGGCATGCATCTCATCCGCAAACCCAAGCGACCCAAGTGGCGGCCGTTCGTGCAGATCAATTTCAGCCTGTACCAGCACGATAGCTGGAAGCACTTCATTGACCTGGCGTATTGGAACGTGGAACTCGGCGAAGACGTGACTTAACGCTTGGTTTCCATTCCCCTGAGCGCCGTTCCGCTGACTACTCATCCCGCCTCGCGCCTACCTGAGATCCAAGCCTTCGCAGCGTTCGATGATTCTGAGGCATTGCAGCGCATTACAGAGAGCGGCAGAATTATTCGCGATCCCAATCAAGTGTTTCGCGCTCGACTCCCGGCCCGGCGCTGGCGCAGATTGGTTCGCGTGAAACCCCGATTCGGATTTCCCGGCCGCTGGCTGGCGCTGACTTTGTTCGTGCAGTTGGGCGTGTTGGTTGCCGCCACGACGACTGCGGCGACCGAACGGATGGACTTTGACCAGCACATCAAACCCATCCTCGCCGAGAATTGTTTCGATTGTCACGGCCCGGAGAAACAACGCGGCAATCTGCGGCTTGATGTCAAATTGGAGGCCCTTAAAGGCGGCGATTCCGGCAGCGTTCTCAGGCCGGGGAACAGTGCGGAGAGTTTGTTGATTCGAGCAGTTACTGGCACAGACCCCGACATTGAGCAGATGCCCTTGAATCGCGATCCGCTGTCGGCGGAACAGATCGCCCGGCTCACGGCGTGGATAGATCACGGCGCGGAATGGCCGGATGCCGACGGCCCGGCCCGTGATGCGCGATGGGATCATTGGGCATTCAAAGTTCCCGTTCGGCCCGTGTTGCCGGAGGTCAAAAATCAACGGTGGTCGCGGAACGCCATTGACCATTTCATCCTAGCACGCTTCGACCAAGAGCAACTCTCGCCCTCATCCGAGGCCGACAAGATCACCTTGCTGCGCCGGTTGAGCCTCGATCTCATCGGCCTGCCTCCGACGATTGCCGAGGTGGACGCGTTTCTCGCAGACGATTCATCTGACGCTTACGAGAAACAGGTTGAGCGGCTGCTGGCGTCGCCGCATTACGGCGAGCGTTGGGGGCGGCACTGGCTCGATGCGGCGCGCTACGCGGATTCGGACGGGTTCGAGAAGGACAAACCGCGGTTCATCTGGGCGTATCGCGACTGGGTCATCAACGCGCTCAACCGCGACCTGCCTTACGATCAATTCATCATTGAACAAATCGCGGGAGATCAATTGCCCAACGCCACGCAGGAGCAGGTTGTCGCCACCGGCTTTCTTCGCAATGCCATGCTCAACGAGGAAGGGGGCATTGACCCCGAACAATTTCGCATGGAGGGATTGTTCGATCGCGTGGACGCCATCGGCAAAAGCGTGCTCGGCCTGACCATCCAATGCGCGCAATGTCACAATCACAAGTTTGATCCCATCAGCCAGGAGGAATACTATCAACTGTTCGCGTTCCTGAACAACGACCACGAAGCCACGACCATCGCCTACACACCCGGCGAACAGATGCTCGTTGCCAATCTCAGCCGGCAAATGCGCGAGTTGGAAGCCGGCCTGCGCCACACGACGCCGGAATGGCAGGCGCGCATGAACCAGTGGGAGGACACGGTCAAAGACAACCAACCGAATTGGATCACCGTGCGAGTCGTCAACGCCGGCGACAACTCGGCGCGGTATTACTACTACGAGGACGGCTCGGTGCGCGCGGCGGGTTACGCGGCCACGAAATGGACGTCGCACTTCAACGGCACGAACCAACTCCCGTTCATTGGCGCGATCCAGTTTGAGCAGTTGACTGATCCAAATCTCCCCTGCAACGGACCGGGCCGTTCGCTCAAAGGCATGGCCGCGCTCACGGAATTCAAGGTCGAAGCCACGGACGCGCAGAACCCGACCAACAAGATGACCGTGAAGTTCGTCTCGGCCACCGCCGATTTCAGCAACGCGGAAAGGGAACTAGAGCTGGAGTTTTCCGACCGCTCGGGCAAGAAGCGGGTTTATGGTCCGGTCGCTTACGCGATTGACGGCAAGGACGACACGGCATGGGGCATTGATGCCGGAGCAGGCCGACGCAATCAGGCGCGCAAGGCGGTGTTCATTCCGGAAACACCTATCACATTCAGCAACGGCGTGGTGCTTGATTTTCGCCTCCAGCAGAATCACGGCGGCGCGAATTCCGATGACAACCAGAACCACAACCTTGGCCGTTTCCGCATCAGCGTAACCAGCGCAACCAATGTGGTGGCCGACCCGATTCCCGCAAACGTACGGGAGATTTTCACAACGCCGCGTACGGAGCGCAGTCCGGCGCAAATCGCGGCGGTGTTTAGTTACTGGCGCAGCACCGTGCCGGAGTTCAAGGAAATCAACGACCAGATTGAGGCGTTGTGGCAGCAATGGCCGGAAGGAACTTCCACGCTGACGTTGCGCGCCCGTTCAGGGGAGACACCTGATGACGCGCCTCGCGCCACGCATTTGTTCCGGCGCGGCGACTGGCTCAAGCCCGGTAGCGAAGTCAGTGTCGGTGTGCCTGCGCTGCTGCATGCGTTGCCGGCGGGTGCCGATGGTTCGCGTCTCACGCTGGCCCGCTGGCTGGTGGACAAGCAATCGCCCACGACGGCGCGCACGCTGGTGAACCGCGTCTGGCAGACTTACTTCGGCACCGGACTGGTCCCCACGCCGGAAGATTTCGGCACGCGCGCTGATGCGCCGTCACATCCCGAACTTCTCGACTGGCTGGCGTGTGAATTCATGGAGCCGACGACGACCGTTGGCTCGTCATCCCTCCAACCCTGGTCACTCAAGCATCTGCACCGCCTGATCGTGACCAGCGCCACATACCGCCAGTCCTCGCGCGTGACGCCGGAGCTTTATGGTCGGGACGCCTTCAACCGACTGCTCGCGCGCGGACCGCGTTTTCGTGTTGAAGGCGAAATCGTGCGTGACATTGCCCTAGCCGCGAGTGGATTGCTGAATCCGGCCGTTGGCGGACGCAGCATTTACCCGCCGTCGCCGGAGTTCCTTTATCAGCCGCCCGCCAGTTATGGTCCGAAATCCTGGAAGCAGGATTCCGTACCCGAACGCTATCGCCGCAGTCTTTACATTTTCAAATTTCGTTCCGTGCCGTTTCCCATGCTGCAAACGTTCGACGCGCCCAATGGCGATTTTTCCTGCGTGCAACGGCTGCGCTCGAACACTCCGCTCCAGGCGCTGGTGACATTGAACGAAACCGAATTCGTCGAGTGTGCCCAGGCGCTCGCTCGTGTGACGCTGGCGGAAGGCGGTCAGAGCGACGCCGAACGGATTCGTTACGCGTTCCGGCGTACGCTCGCGCGCCAGCCAGCGGAGTTCGAACAACAGGAATTACTGGCGTTACTTAACCGGACCAAAGGCCACATCGGTGATGGCTGGGTCAATCCCCACGAACTGGCCACCGGGCGCAATGAAAAGCCCGCCGACCTCCCCGACGGGGTCACGCCCACGCAACTGGCCGCCTACACGGTTGTGACGCGCGTGTTGCTGAATCTGGACGAAACGATCACGAAGGAATAAGGTCAACGCGCCTGTGACTGACAACGAGCTCCATTCGTTCTTCGAGAATCTGGTTCGCGAACTGCATGCGCGCGGAGTGATTTGCGCCATCACCAGCGGCTTGGCGTGTGTCCATTACGGGGTGGCTGAAACGACCAAGGACTGCGATTTACTTTGCCATCCAGACTCCTTCCAGACGCTGCTTGATCTGCTGGCCCAAACCCGAATCTCCGGCCAATCCTGTCTTTACCGCGGCAACATCAGCCCGCCGCTGGACGCCCGCTGGCATCAAGGCGGATGGACGAGTCACTTTCAATGGGGTCAGCCACCCGAGGTCACAACTTTGGACGTGTTTGGTCACGCGCTGCGCGAATCCTCGCCCTGGCAGGACGATCTCGCCGGACTCTATGCGGGACAGAATGTCGTCGCTGAAATGAAACGGACGGATCGTGACAAAGACTGGCCGTACATTAACTCGCTGGGGGTCGAGCTTCTGCGTTCACGAGATCCGCGCGGCTGGCTGCACCTCTTCGACGCCGGTTCGATTTCGGAAATGTTGGAGGAATTCTCCCTCATACCCAATGACATGCTGGCGCTCCGTCCGGCGCTCCAACTGGCGGCGACGCGTGATCCCTTGCTGCCTCATGCGCTCTTGGCGGAACGACACTTCTGGCAGGAACTGGATCGGCGACGAATTCGGATTTGTCGCGCGGCGTTGAGGCCCTATGTGTTGGCGATGGGGCGGGCCAGCAACCCGCAATCCGCCGGTTTGAGCAAGCAACACGCCGCACGACTTGCTTGCGCAGAGAAGCATTTGGACCAAAACCCGGTCCGGAAGTACGGCGTGGAACGAATGATTCAGGAAGCGCGCGAATCTACTGCCGAATTCATAAATCCCAGCTTGATGCGCTGGTTGCCAGATGTTCGCCCGCATTTTAGGTTCCTAACGTTATGAAAGCCCCTTTGAAGCTGATGCCCCGGTTGTCGAGGGAGAAACTCGCCCGCCTGCGCGAGATTGAGCGCGACTTCCACGTCCGCGCCTTCGGCGAGGAACTGGCGCGTGTCAATCTCGACCTCACCAAGGAGGAAAGGATTCGCTACATTGAATGGATGCGCGAAACCGCCCGCCGCCATGGAGTGAAGCCGGAAAAGAGATTTCCATACGACCAGGATTACTAAGAGTAGAATGAAAGCACCCAAACACCCAAACACCCAAAAGCCGAACGGCCAGCGTCCAGCTTTGGGTCTTTGGGTAATTGTTTAATGCTGCTGCCATGAACTGCCAAGCCCATCTCTATCGCGGTTTTGATCCGAAGCTCATCACGCGCCGCTGGTTCTTTCAGCAATGTGGCGTGGGATTGGGTGCCATTGCGCTCGGCACGTTGTTGCGTGAGAACGGTTGGGCCTCGCCAGCGGCACCCGCCAATCCTTTGTCGCCCAAGACGCCGCATTTTCCCGGCAAGGCCAAGCGGGTCATCTTTCTCTTCATGGCCGGCGCGCCAAGCCACTTGGAACTGTTTGACCACAAGCCGGAATTGACGAAGTGGAATGGCAAGCCGCCCCCCGCCGAACTCGTCAAGGACTACCGCGCCGCGTTCATCAATCCCGACGCGGCGTTGCTGGGACCGAAGTTCAAATTTGCCAAACACGGCCAGAGCGGCGCGGAGCTATCCGAACTGCTGCCGCATCTCGCGGAAATCGTGGATGACATCGCCATCGTGAAGTCCATGCATACCGACGCCTTCAACCACGCGCCGGGACAGATTCTGATGAGCACCGGCTCGCAGCAGTTTGGCCGTCCCAGCATGGGCGCGTGGACCACTTACGGACTGGGCAGCGAATCGCAGGATCTGCCGGCATTCGTGGTGTTCAGCACCGGCAGTAAAGGCCCGAGCGGCGGCGCGTCGAATTGGGGCGCGGGCTTTCTGCCCTCGGTGCATCAGGGCGTGATGTTCCGCAGCGTGGGTGATCCGGTGTTGTATCTCTCGAATCCCAAAGGCGTGGATGAGAAGATTCAGCGTGACACCCTCGACACGGTCAAACGCCTCAATGAACGGCGGCTGGACGTGGTGGGTGATCCAGAAATTGCCACGCGCATCAATTCCTTTGAACTGGCGCATCGGATGCAACTCACCGCGCCGGAACTCATGGACATTTCCAAAGAATCAAGAGCGACGCTGGAAATGTATGGCGCCGAGCCGGGCAAAGGCACGTTCCCCAACGCATGCTTGCTCGCGCGGCGGCTCGTGGAGAAAGGCGTGCGTTTCGTGGAGATTTTTCACGAAGCGTGGGATCAGCATGGGAATCTGGTCGGTGACTTAAAAAAGAATTGTCGCGACACGGACCAGCCGGCGGCCGCGCTCATCAAGGACCTGAAGCAACGCGGTTTGCTGGACGACACACTGGTGATCTGGGGCGGCGAGTTTGGCCGCACGCCCATGGTGCAGGGCGGCGACGATGGGCGCGATCATCATCCGAATTGCTTCACGATGTGGCTGGCTGGCGGCGGCGTGAAGCGCGGCATCACCATCGGCGAGTCGGACGAATTTGGCTTCAATGTGACGCGCGATAAAATCCATGTTCACGATCTGCACGCGACGATTCTCCACCTGCTGGGCTTTGATCACACGAAACTGACGTATCGCTTTCAGGGCCGCGATTTCCGATTGACCGATGTGTTCGGGAAACTTGTGCCCAAGCTGTTGGCATAGTCCTCCTGAAACTACGGTGGGTAGCCGCCGACGTAAGGAGGCGGACTTACTTGAGGCGCACCGCTTTCCGCCTCCTCACGTCGGCGGCTACGGCTCGCTGCTCCTGTCCAACGCGCCGGATCGGAGATCGGCGCTCCGATTCCGGCGGAGGACTATCTTGCTTCGGCCAGTTTCAAAATCGCCACGACGTTCAGCGCCGCTTTGGGTGCGAAACCGCTGACCTCTACGAACTCTGGTAGCTTCGAGCCGTCCGCGCTGCGCTCGGAGCAATGATCGTTGTCGCCCCACGGGCCGAGTCCGTCCAAGGTTGGCACGGCATCCCAGATGAGATTGCCGTCGCTCAGGCCGCCGCGTTCCTGGAGATTGATCGGATAACCAAGCTCCTCACCCGCCTGGCGCCAGCACTCATACAATTGATCGGTGGCGGCGTTGCGCGGCCACGGGCGGGTTTCACTGAGAATCTCGACGCGCACCTCGCAGCGAAAACTGTCCACCGGACTGCGAACGTCGCCCGGGCCGGCCAGTGCGAGCAGTGCGGCCTTGGCGCGTTCATACACCTCCGGCGTGAACGCGCGAAATTCACCTTCAGCCACCGCCTCGTGCGGCACGCGATTCAACACTGTTCCGCCGGAAATAGTGCCGACATTAAACGTGAGCTGGCGCGAATAGTCGGTCAGCGCCGCGATGCGGGGAACAATGTGCGCAAGCTGGACCACGGCATTGGCGCCGTGCGAATGTTTTCCGCCCGCATGGGCGCCGCGACCGGTCACACTCACGCGCCAGGAGGCCCGGCCTTTGCGCGCCACCACCATCAAGTGTTCCTCGCCCAGGCGACCCT
This sequence comes from Verrucomicrobiota bacterium, assembly GCA_014860005.1. The sequence goes on from JACZKP010000147.1 coordinate 35,070, forward strand.
CGGTTTCGAAGACCAACGCCCCCAGCGTCTGCTCGTCGAAGTGCCGGCGGCAGACGTCGCCAAAGTCGGGCGAGAACATTTCCTCCGCCGAATTCCAGATCAATTTCCAGGTAATGTCTTCAAACACCACCGGCGCGTGTTCTCGCAACGCCGACAGCGCGAGCCACATCATCGCCGTGCCGCCTTTGATGTCCTGCGTGCCCGGACCGAAGATGCGATCGCCCTCCGGCTGCCAATGGAAGTTGTTCCGGATTTCCTCCTCCGGCGGGAACACCGTGTCGAGATGCGAAATCAAGGCGATGCTTTTCGCCGAGCGCCCGCGCCGCGTGAGCACGAGATGATCGCCAAACGCGGGGTTTTGGGACGGCACAGATTCCGCAGTGAAGCCCAGCGGGACGAAACTCTCCGCCGTGAATTGCGCCAGCCGGTTCACGCCCTCGCGATTGAGCGTGAAACTGTTGATCCCGACCATCTCCCGCAGCAGTTCCAGCGTGGCGGGCATTTGTTGATTCAGGAATTCCTGCAAGGACTCAAGGTTCACCATGACGCGAGGGTGAAATGATTTTGCCTTGCGGTCAACGCGGTAGGACAGGCGTCGCGCCTGTCTCTAATTTTAGTGCGGCAATTATGGCAAGCATTTTTTTCGACCGATTGCGCACGAATTAATGAGCAAGCCCATTGATAATGGAGACAGGCGCGACGCCTGTCCTACGTGAACCCGACGCATCCACGTTGACTTGCAGTTGAATTCACGCGCGACGTTCGCTATCCTCACTGCACGATGAAACAGTTATTCCCGTCCCTGCTGGTGGTCGGCCTGGCCGTTTCCGCGACCAACGCCGGTGAATCCAGTACCAAAACCTACCGCAATCCCTTGCTGCCGGAGGTGAACGCGGCGGACCCCCACGTCATCCGCGTGGATGGCAAATACTATCTTTACGCCACCACGCACACGCGCGGTTACGACGTGTATGTGTCCGAGGACTTGGTGCATTGGGAAAACAAGGGGCTGGCGTTTGACGACCCGCGGCGCGGCGTGTGGGCGCCGGACGTGTTTCACCACCGGCGCGGCGACGGAAAATTCTATCTCTATTACACCGACAACATGCCGGGCCAAACGCGGCAACTGGACAAACAAATCGGCGTGGCGGTGGCCGACAGTCCGCTCGGACCGTTCGAGGACAAGGCTGTGCTCGTCAGCACCGCCATTGACGCGCACGTCTTCCAGGATGATGACGACAAACTTTACTTCTATTACGTGGACCTCGTTCAGGGCTTCAAAATCCGGGCGCAACGCATGAGCGATCCGCTCACACTGACGGGGGAAACCACCGTTGTGATCCGTCCGACGGAGGATTGGGAAAGGATCAGCGGCCACGTGACCGAAGGGCCGTTCATGCTCAAGCGCAACGGGATTTATTATCTCATGTACTCCGGCACGGGCGCGGACTCGCCAAATTACGGCATCGGTTACGCCACGGCGAAATCACCGCTCGGACCGTTCGAGAAATACCCAGGCAACCCTATTGTGCAACGCGGCGGCAAGGTGCTGGGCCCGGGACATCACTGCGTCATCGAAGGTCCGGACGAAAAGCTCTGGCTGGTCTATCACCAGAAGTGGGACGACAAAACCAACTTCCGGCGTTTCCTGGCCATTGACCCAATGTGGTTCGACGACGAGGGCGTGATTCACGCGAAGGCGACGCACGGGATGGACAAGCCGGCGCCGTAACCACGGAAGAATCGCTAGTATGAACAGAGCGATTATTATTCTGTGTTCCTTGTGACAGCGGTAACTGCGGCTGCGAGCTATTATGTCCATTCCCGAATAGCTGAAGAGAAGCGGCTTTGGGCCGAGCAAGCGATGTCTGTAAGTAAGGATGGAACGGTCAATAAAATTCTAAAAAGCTTGGGAAACCCGACAAGTGAGTGGAAGACTATTCCCGCCGATCTATCGCGATACTCGAATGGTTCAGTGACCAATTACAGGCGCGTATTGTTGTTCACACATGTGAATCAAGGCGCATTCGTGTACGTAGATGACAACGAACGCATAATTGGGGCTGAAGTGTTTGAGCAATGACCGCGAAACACATTTAGGCTGGGCTTGTGATTCAAGTGAATCAAATCGCCTGCATCGCTGCGGCCAGATATTCGTATTCCGCCGGTGAATTGTAGATTTGCGCGGAGATGCGCAACCAGCGCTGCTCCGGTTCGCCGAAACGGGAGAAGGGCACTTCGATGCCGAACTGGTCGTAGAGCCGTAGTTGCTCCGCGTCAATCTTGCCGGCGCCGGGCACCTGCTGAAATCGTTCCGGCAACGGAATCGTGGCCATGCTGCCCAGCAGCCCTGGCGGACACGGCGGTTCGACCTCCAGTTGTTCGCAGAGAATCCGCCGTGCTTGCACTGCCAGTGAGTGATTGCGTCGTCGCAACTCCGCCCAACCGCCGGGCAGCAGGTTGCCCATCCAGCGGATGGCCTCGCCCACGCAGAACCACGGCGTGGGGTCCTGCGTACCCGCCCAATCGAAACGGTCTTGAAACGCTGTGAAGCCGGGCCGGGGCCGGTTGTTGCCGTGGCTGATGACGGCGGGTTGCAGGCCGGCTTGCTTGTCTTCGCGCACCCAGAGGAACGCGGCGCCCTTTGGCGCACAAACCCACTTGTGCAAATTGGCGGTGTAGTAAGCGGGGCGCAGTGCGCGCAGATTGAGCGGCAACATGCCGGGCGCGTGTGCGCCGTCCACGAGCGTGTCCACGCTGCGCGCTTCGAGTTCGCGGATGAGCCGTTTGATGGGCAACACCAACGCGGAGTTGCTAGTCACGTGATCCAGCATGGCCAGACGTGTTCGCGGCGTGACGGCGCGCAAGACGGCCTCGACGATTTCATCCGCTGTGCGCAGCGGGAACGGAAGGTGCGCCACCACCAGTCGTGCGCCCGCCCGTCGCGCGGTTTCGACGAGCACGTTTCGGCAGGCGTTGTAGTCGAGATCGGTCGTGAGGATTTCATCTCCACGGCGCAGCTTCAGGGAGCGCACCACCGCGTTCACGCCCGCGGTGGCATTGGTCACGAAGCCCAGGTCGCGTGAGCGGGCGTTGATGAAGCGGGCCAGCGCCAGGCGGGCGGGTTCAAGCCGTTCCTCGTAGCGACGCCAGAGGAATTGTATCGGTTCAGCTTCCATCTCACATCGAAGCCGGTTCTGAAGCTCCAGAATGGGCTTCGGGCACGCGCCAAAGGAGCCGTGATTGAGGAAGACGATGCCGGGCGACAAGGACCAGTGACCGTGAAATGGAGACCGACTGGGTTGGACAGTGCGTAGTCGGTGAGTCCCGCGGACATTCATGGGGATGCGTTTGCGATCAGTGGTTTCAAGATTTTAGGATCATTGTTCGCGAGTCAGAACCAAGTTAGCCCGACTTCCGCTATTCGACTGGGGAAACAGCGATTTTTCGGGGTCTTTGTTTCGTAAGTTGTTGCCCATGTGGCTGCGGATTTCTCAAATGTGCTGTAGTGCAGACCAACCCTCTTTTTCTTTGCGTGGGCCTGT
>JACZKP010000015.1 GCA_014860005.1 Verrucomicrobiota bacterium
ATTAAACAGCGTCTTCAGCGCGACCAAACGCAAGGCTCGCGGCTACCGTTCGACGACGCATCTGATCACCATGCTCTACTTCGTCGCCGGAAAACTCCGCTTCCCCCAATTTTAATTCCACCGAAAACAGCGAAGAACCAGAATTGTATTCGTAAGGTTCGCCTCGAAAAGGACTCATGGAAGCACCACAGCACGGAAGAATCGGCTGGCAAACTGCCCACTATTCAGGTTCGTGTACTGGAATTGTCCGTTGACCAGGCTGTTGGTGAGCAGGGGTGTCCAAACCGTGAAGTTGGAGGAAGCTTGGATAAGAAATCCCTCGGGCGCGACGCCGGAGACACGAAAGGTGAAACGACCGCCATCCAGCCAACGAGGTTCATCAAGCTGCAGGTACGGCAGATCAACGTCAACCGCCCAACCGACGGTCTGGGCAAGGACGTTCGTCGGGTCCGTGCGCACCAATGGAGTCGGGTCAACAACCTGCGCGGTGATGGTGTTGAGACCGTTACTGAGTAATTCAGGAAGGACACGAAAGGTGTTTCCAGTTGCATCCGGGACCGGCGTGCCATTGGTCAGCCACTGAATACTCAACGCATGACTGGAAGGTTGAACCATCGCCAGGCTGAACTCAAGTGCTCCGCCAGTAGTCACAAGCAGATTGCCGGAGGCCGGCAAGCGGGATTCCACCGGGCGCACTTCGCGGTAGAACGACAGCACGAGCGCCTCAGAACAGACCTCACAAAAACCAATTCCGTTGTTGCCCATGCGACAGTTGAGTTTGGGCCGGTACCAGCCGGTTTCATGATAGTGCGCGCCTTCGAAAAGCCCCACGCGATCCGCGTACTCGCCTGTGGCGGGAGTGGGCACCGGGGTTTCGGCTGCAATCCAGGCGTTCCATTTGATGGAGGCACGGTTGGTCTCGCGCGTGGTATTCGGTTCTTCAGTGTCAGGAAAGCCAGGGTAAGCCAGGGTATATTCATCTCCCAATCCGGCAAGGACGTGACCCGTCTCATGCACGACGAAATCGGAGAGGCTGTTCGGGGAGATTGAACTAAGGGCAATGCCACCGCCACCATCCGAACCACCCACGGTGTGGTCGTTCACGAGCATTACGGCGAGATCGCACTCTGGCATGAACGTCGCGAGCAAAGCCGCCACCCTCCCCTGCCCGTTGCTGTAATTAAGATCAAACTCGTTGGGTGGAATGCTGATGAGGTAGTCCGAGTAACCGTACGTGCTGTTGAAGTAGGTGTCACGGAAACCAGTGACGCCGTTGACTGGATGGTCAGAACCGGATTGCGCCGACGGTACCGCAATCGCATAAGCGTTGAAGTAAGATTGATATTCAGCGAAAGGCTGACCGGCCAGCAGAATGTTCAATGCGTTGGTGGCATGCGCCAGAAAACTGGCGTATTCGTTGGTGCGGTAGCCCTCCGCCAGAAAAACGATGTTCACCCGATTTGAAACCGGGCCATTGACCAACAGGTCGGAAAAATTGGTCTGGGCCTGACTTGATGCCGGCATACCACCAAGCAACGCCATTGTGAACAGGGTGTAACCCCCTCCCCGCAGGATTCCCCGCTTCTGACGGCGGCCGTTCTGCCAGGGATCTTCCGTCATTCAAAGCTTAACGTAAAGAAGCGGCGGTTCGACTCCCTATTAACGGTGACCACCAACTGCCCGTTGCTAAGCACCGGTGGGTTGGTAACCGTGGACCAACTGACTGGCGGACTTAGATCCTCGGTCACCTTGAGCACGAAACCAGTCGCGGTATTGGTCCATGACAGCACCATCTGGGAGCCGTCGCCAAGCGTAAGACTCAAACTGGGCAAGGGCAGCACCGTAACGCAGGCGGAAAATTCGGAGGTGTTGTTCGCTGGATCCGTGGCAGTAGCCGTGATGACCTGTCCCAACGGCACAGAAACTGGAAGACTGGCGACAAAATCACTCGTGCAGTCTGCCCCTGTGGTGACCAGGACATCGCCGAGATACACTTGCCCTTCCCCATAGCCGGAGGGATCGCACGCTGGATTGGCAAAAAATTGCACCCGATAAGTCTTGTTCGCCTGACTGTTCAGCGCACCGCGCACGCCGGTGTTCGCGCCACTGTAGGCTTGGATCAACACCGGGAAGTTCTGGCGCATATTGCCGCCCGAATCCCCATCGCAAACATCGTTGGCAGTAGCGGAGAGTCCGGTGAAGGCGATACCCATCGCGCTGCTGGAAAAAATGGCATTGCCAAGAATTGAGTTATTGATGGCACCGTCGCGGACTCGCACAGCGGCAAACGGTCCACCGGCGAAAGTTCCAGTGAAACCCATCTTGTTGCCGGAGCCCTCAGCCAGCCCGCCGATCTGATTGTCATTGGAGTTCGCCTCCAACTCGACATTGAATTGTCCGTTTCCAAGCGGAGAAACACCGTCAGCCGTCGTCCCCATTAAATTCCCACGAATCAAGCTATGTGAACTGTTGATCAATCGAATGCCCCGGGTGGTGTTCCCTGAGATAAGATTGCCCAGACCAGGGAGTTCACCGCCAATGGTGGTTCGGTTGGCGCTGGTAAGATAAATGCCCTCCGAACGGTTGCCAACCGCCAACTGACCGGTCAGGTCCGTACCGATATAATTCCCGACCAGGGTGTTGTTGGTGGCGGACAATCCGGTGAGGTAAATCCCGGCGCCCACCCCGGCAGCGAAGCCATTGCCCGAGATGACATTCCGGGCCGCAGGCATGTTGCCGCCAACCTGGTTGCCGGCGCTATCCGTAATGCGCAGGCCATCCAAGGTATTGCCAAGGCTGTTTGTCCCACCGACGCCGGTGCCGACAAAATTACCCGCTATCAAATTGCTTTGGGCATTCAAACCATTGACCCAGATCCCGACATTACCATTGCCCGAAATCACGCTGCGCGCCCCATCCGGGTTGCCGCTGATCTCGTTGAAGCTGGAATCATTCAACGTGACACCAGTAAAGCTATTGGGTAGCGCCGCGGTGCCGGCGGCGTTGACCCCAATTAGATTCCCGGCAACCACATTCCCAGCGCTTCCAGCGGAAATAAAAACGCCGTCCTGCCGGTTTCCAGAAATAACGTTGCGCGCCTCCAACAGGCTGCCTCCCACGACGTTGCTGAGTGCGCCGGACATGGTGATCCCAGCAAAGGCGTTCCCCAGAGCAGTCATCCCCGTTGGGTCGGTGCCAATATGATTACCCTCAATGCGGTTCCCGGCGGCGCCGGTACCGTTGAGAAAGACACCGGCTTGACCATTGCCAGAAATGATATTGCCGGCCCCAAGAGCTGTGCCACCGATCAGATTGCGTGGCGCGTTGTTGAGGGTGATGCCGTCGGCGGTGTTACTGACCGCACCGGCACCGTTATAGCCCAATCCAAGCAGGTTGCCTTGAATGACATTCCCATAAGCCCCGGCGTTGTTGAGGTTTATGCCGCTGCCATTATTGCCGGCGATGACGTTGCCTTCGCCTGGCAAGGTTCCTCCGATGAGATTGTCACGCGAGTTAAAGACTGTAATGCCGTTGTTCCGGTTGCCCAAGTCGTTCGTGCCATCCGCGCTTATGCCCACATAGTTGCCTTGGATGATATTGCTACTTCCGTTCAGAATGTAGATTCCCGTTTCGTTGGTGCCGGAAACCACATTGCGCTGGATCGCATTCAGCCCACCAATTCGATTCCCTGAAGTGCCGAATACAAAGATGCCATACTGCCCGTTGCCACGAGCAATTGAGCCTGTCACATCCGTGCCGACGTGATTGCCTTGAATCACATGACCCCCCGTGTCACAGCGAATGCCATCCGCAGAGAAGCGATTGATGGCCAGTCCGCGCACCGTAGAGCCGGCACCGCCCAAGCGGAGTCCAACTGTCCCGCTGCCGGCGGATGTTCCGTTGAGTTCAATCACCGGCTGGTTGACGTAGCCAGTTTGCGTGGTTGCATCCACCAAACCCGCCGTGATGAGCGGCAGCGGGGAAAGCGGGGTGATGGTATGCGGCCCCGGGCCTGGAATTTGGAACACGATAGAGTCGGCTGAAGTTCCTGCATCCACGATGGCTTGACGCAAGGAACCCGGCCCGCTGTCGGCGGTGCTCGTCACTTCGTAATTGCCGGCATGAGTTCCCCAAGTCGCGCCAAGCACCGCCAAGGTCATCACCCGTTGCCACACGACGCATTGGGAACGGAATTCCCTGTATTGAAATAGGCTGCTTATCATGATAAATGCGGCCCTACTATAGCAGCGAAACAACCGGGCGCAAGATGTCGCCGGTTCAGGCTGCAATCCTTGAGTCCGATAACTTGAATTCTCCATTTTTCTCGGCTGTGGCTGGTTTAAGATTGTCGAAATACACTAATCAGCATTTGTCAGACCACTGGTTGCCGACCCGTGACTCTATCTGTGGCCACTGATCAAGACTGACGTAGATTAGTTGTCACCCGTTAGGGCGCTCGCTAGGGTGTAGCGAGCGTTACGAATCGAAATCCGGCGGCGAGCATGCCCGCGTTTGAGGCAGGGGTGCCGCACGCCAATTCGACAGACGCGTGTGCAGTCAACCAACAAACCAAATTATCCGCAATGAAACGAATCCTTGTCCCCCTCCTCCTCGTCACCACCTGCCAGTTTGCGTTCAGTCAGGAGCAACTACCCCGCAGTGAAGCCTTGAAATATGCCTTCCTCGTCAGCGCCGACTTGAAGACCTTGCAGAACACGCCCATTGCCACAGATGTGGATTTGAAGCAACCCGTTGCGCTGCGGGATGGCGATTACGGCGCGCTTGTGCTTCCGGAAGCCAAACTGACAGCGGACACGATTGGCAAGGCGGGCGGGAAGATCGTCCCGGTCGGCCAATTGTGGCTGCACAAGCTGACACCCATGCGCGAGGGCATTGGGGTTCCCGGCTATCAGCTCCGACTGGTGAACATCGTCGGCGAAAATGAGTCCGGAGAAGCCGCGCAATGCGCTCTTGGGGTGCAGCGCAATGATGCCGGTGGCCTGGAACTGCTCGTATTCGGCAAGGACAAATCGCCGTTGGTGAAAGTACCGCTTAAGCAGACCGAACGCTCGCAGCAACTGCCCATAGCCGTACAGGCCGAACGGGGAGATGACTCCGGGCGCCTCACGCTGAATTTTCTAGGGCGCTATGAAGCCAGCTTCAACGTCACGGAACTGGAGTTTTAACCTGGGTTGGCTTGTTAGCTGAGACGAACACCCCTTGCTTTCTACTCCGGTTGGACGGAAAGGGTGTCCGCAGACAGTTGTGGGTGGCGACAGCATTCCACACTGCCGACGGCTGGCGTCGTAGCCAACGGCATGACCACCATCCTCGCCGATTAGGATGCAACCAAATTGTTGCCTGAAACTCAGCCGCGTAGCCGGCGCGGGGAGCAGCCGGCGAAGCTCTGCAGGGATTTGGCTGACGCTCCGTTGCCGGAGTCCCGGCGTGATGCGCGCGGCGTGCTCTGTCTGGTAGTTGAACCAAAAGGCACCGAGCAAGACAAGCACACCAGCCGCTTACCCGGGAGAGGAGTCGCCGGGTGATTAGCGAATGATGGTCAAACCCGTTTGATTGGTGAAAGTGAGCAAATTGGTTTGGTCCTCGTGAATCAATTGCACACTTTCCTGGTGGATTTCCGCCACCCTGACCTTCCCGATGTAGTCTCCGATAAAGTAAGTTCTGCCATTGATCACTGCACTCGGCCGTCCTGGAAGATCTACGATGCCTTGCAGGAGCATGGGTGGAAAGGTGAATGGTTCATCGCGGGGCGCGGCGACTTGCCGGGTAACCAGTCGAGCGGCGACGGCCAGGTCTGCAGGCCGCTGAAAGTAAAGCGTAATCAGGCCCGACACCCCAGCGAGCAGCAGCAGCATCCTCCCCCAGTATTTCAAGTTTCCAAAACACGCCAGTGGATGGTCAACCTCCTGGTATTGGCCCTTTAATCCAGAGGCTGGCTTAATGTGCGATGACGAACGCTCCTGCACGTGCCCAGCCAGCCAGATTGCCATGCCAAGCATCGCCACGCCCCCGCTGGCAAGCATGCCATTCTGGCGAATGAACTCTGCTTGCGTAAAGACCACGAATTCCCCGAGCACTCCCAACGCCAGCACCCCAAGCGAAAACCCAAGGCGGGTTCTCGACGCCGCTTTCACTTGAACTTCATTGCGCATGCGCATGTTGCTCCCTTTTCAATTCACACCCTTGGCTTCCTCCGGTTTGTCAGTGACCTCCGGCAAAGCCAAAGGCCAGTATATGCGAACCGCTCAAAGTGGCTTTGACGCCCGAACAGCCTGGGCTGGTCGAGTCGTTGATCTTCCCTCTCCGGTTACTGCATGTACGACCGCACCGCAGGTTCGTTGCGGCCAGCCGGGCTCTCCCACCAACCTCGCGCCCAAAAGTGCTGCCGCACAAAGTTCCGGCCCTTGCCCTGTAGGTTTGCGCGAGGTGGATCGCACTCTGGCCTTCGATGCACCCTGGCACCCGCGACACCGCATACTTCGGTGGAATCAAGATCCATACAGGCACATAATCCGGCACCAGATGCACTTCGATGATTTTGCAAGGTTCTTCGCTGTTTTCGGTGGAATTAAAATTGGGGGAAGCGGAGTTTTCCGGCGACGAAGTAGAGCATGGTGATCAGATGCGTCGTCGAACGGTAGCCGCGAGCCTTGCGTTTGGTCGCGCTGAAGACGCTGTTTAA
>JACZKP010000148.1 GCA_014860005.1 Verrucomicrobiota bacterium
ACTCGCCGTAGTAAACCTGCTCCCATGGACCGAGATCGAGCCGGCCTTTGGTAATGGCAACCACGACTTCCCGGCCCATGATCTGGCGCTTCAGGTGCGCGTCGGCATTGTCCTCGCCGGTGCGGTTGTGGTGATACTGGGTGGTGGGTGCGTGGGGCGCGAGCTTCTCCAGCCAGACCTCGTAATCGTGCAGCAAGCTCGGCTAGCAATAAGCTTCAATTCGTCGCCGGGCGGCAGCGCGCGAGCTCGAAATCCTTGAATTTTACGCTTTCACTGCCGCCGCGCGAGGCATAGCGTTCGACTGGATTCGGAATCGTCCAATAATTGCGAAACCATGATAACGCCACCGGCCGAGATCAGCGTAACCGTTCCTTTCTCCCAGGCGATTGACCGGGTGAAGCAAGTGCTGTTTCAGCCGTTTGACCTGGGCAAGTGGTTCATCATTGGTTTCTGCGCGTGGCTGGCCCAACTGGGCGAACAGGGTTTCAGCTTCAATTTTCCTTCCGGCAATTCTTCCCGCCGGGGCGGCGGCGGCGCCGGCGAAGGGCTTGAACAGGCGCGCGATTTCGCGGTGCAGAACCTCTGGTGGATCGTGCCGCTGATTTTGACTTTGATCTGCGTAGTGATCGGGTTGTGGCTGGTATTCACCTGGCTCAGCAGCCGCGGCAAGTTCATGTTCCTGCACTGCGTGGCGCTTAACCGGGCGGAGGTCAGCGCGCCGTGGTCGCAGTTCAGCCGGCAAGGCAACAGTTTGTTCCTGTTCCGAATCGTTCTGGGATTGATCAGCTTCCTGGTAACGCTGCCATTTCTTGCGCTGGCCGCCCTCGCGGTCTTCAGCATGGTCCGCCACGAGGCAGCGACGGTCTTCGGCGTGTTGGTGCTAATTGCGTTGGTGCTGGGTTTGATTCTTGTGGCCATCGTGTTCTTCCTGGTGGGGAAATTCACCATGGATTTTGTGGTTCCGGTCATGTTCCTGCGCGGCAATTCGTGCCTGGAGAGTTGGAAGGAATTCCTGGGCCTGCTGCGCGCCAATCCCGGTCATTTTCTCCTCTATTTGTTATTCCAACTTGTGCTGGCCATCGCCATCGGCGCAATTCTCCTGGCCATCATATTGGTGACTTGTTGCCTCGCGGGTTGTGTCATGGCCATTCCCTACCTTGGTACGGTGCTGTTGCTGCCGGTCTTTGTGTTCAGCCGCTCTTACTCACTGCACTACTTCGCGCAGTATGGCCGGCAATACGACGTGTTCCCGCCAGTGACAGTTAGTGCTTGAGACCCCGGACTGGAAATGGTCCTGCCGTGCGTTGGAACGTGATCGTCCGCCGCGCCAGCTATCGATTCGCGCCCGTCGCAGACTTGTACTCCTCGTAGGCGCGCGACAACTGTTCCGCACTCGCCGGCCCACGATGAATCCACACGCGATAGCGGCAGCGAATGACTTCGCCGACCGGAAATGTCGCCGGCTTCACGCCCGGCCAGCCGAGGCACAGCACGCCGTAATGACGCGTCAGCCATTGTGGCGGAAAATCCGGATGGCTCGGATGCACAAAGATCGCCGCACCACTGGTTGTCTTTTCCGCGTGCCAATACCGGGTTAAATCCGCCCAAGGCAAATTGGTCATGGGCAGGTCCTGTTTGGTAAGTCCGGCAGGGATGGTGATTGCCGTATTGGTGCCGGGCGCGAAGCGCAGCGTGAGCCCGCCGTAACTCTTGCCTTCGGCGCCGGTGAGGGTCATGGGCGCTTTAACCGGCACCCATTCACATTCCACATCAATCGCGCGCGCATCCGCTTTCGCCGGATGCACGCGCAGCCGAATTTTTTCCTGCACAACCTTCTCTGCGCCCACATACCAGCCGTTCTCCATCGCCAGCGTTGCGCCCTTGGCCGAGGCTTCCTTTTCAATCCACCGCTCGAACTGGTGGCGGATGCCTCGCAGATCCCACAGCGAATACTCCTTGTCGCCAATGCGCACATGCGGCCAGGCCCAGAAGAGGCCACGATGATGGTAATGGTCCCTCGGGAAATCATCGGTCAACACTTCCCCGTCGAGGCCGTGGAGCGGATGCACATACGAACTCCGCGCGCGATCCGCCGGCACACCATCCTTGCGGATGACCCCATGATTGTAAACGAGCACGGGCTTGTCGCCGTCCCAGAGACCGAGGGACTTGTCACTCACTTCGGCAAAACGGAAAGCCGACTCAGCCTTCGCCTCCGCCGCGCGGCTTGAGGAATGGGACGCACAGCCCAGAGTCAGAATGCCGGCGAGGCTAAGTGCCGTGAAAGCCGCGGTGGTGGTGCGGCCCGGGAAAACCATCAATCTGCCTTTCATGATTCAATCAATAGCGCGCCACCCACCCTTGGGCCAGAAAGAAGTGCGCGGCCAAGTCCGGCTGGGAGTGGTTCAACCACCAGACCCCCGGCGCGACGTCGGGATTGCCTGTCCCGGCTGAAACGGCCTGCCTGCCCGTCGAATCATCAGCGGATTTGCGGTATTATTTCATTCGCGCCACGAACCCGCAGATCAAGCAGGATTGGAGGGTAACCTTGTGCCGCGCGCTCACTGTTACCTCTCGTGCATCGCATGGGTTTGCCCATGCGTGTGATCTTATGGTCAACCTCGGCGAGATTTTATGCTAATTTCCGCTGAATGACTGACGACTCATTTATTCCGACTCAACCAAGTCCTGGCCGCAAAGCGCTCGGCCTTGCAGGATGGCTGCTGCTTTGTTTCGCGGCGGCGGCCTTTGGCAGTCTGTTCATGCCCGGTGAATGGTATGCGCAACTGAACAAACCAACATGGAATCCGCCAAATTGGATCTTTGGCCCGGTTTGGACGGCGCTCTACACCATGATGGCCATCGCGGCGTGGCTGGTGTGGCGGCGCGGTGGATTCGCCGCACAGCGGTTGCCGTTGGGATTGTTTCTATCCCAGCTTTTTCTAAACGCGCTGTGGTCGCCGCTGTTTTTCGGACTGCACAACCCCGCGCTGGCTCTCGCGGAAATCGTGTTTTTGTGGCTTGCGATCCTCGGCACGCTGCTCGCCTTCTGGAAAGTTCATCGCGGGGCGGGGCTTCTGCTCGTGCCTTACCTGGCGTGGGTCACGTTTGCGGCTGTGCTAAACTTCACCCTCTGGCAACTAAACCGCTGAATTGGCCGTCATGAAAACCCTGCTTTCGCCGTTTGTCCTCGCCCTGTTCCTCCCACCGATGCTCTTCGCTCAAAACATGAACACCAATTCGGCCCCGGAAAATGTTCTCTTCAACTTCGCCAACGCCACGAACGCTGCATGGCAGATCGTCAACGACGACGTCATGGGCGGAAGCTCCACGAGCCGCTTCCGCATCACGAGCGGCGTCGCGAGGTTCACCGGAGACGTCTCGCTGGAGAACAACGGCGGCTTTGCCTCGGTGCGCACGCTGCCGGCACGGTTTGATCTCGCCGATGCATCCGAGTTCCTGCTTCGCGTGCGCGGCGATGGCCGTCGCTACAAGTTCACAGCGCGCATGGAATCGAACCTCGATGGTCCGCTTTACCAATGCGCTTTCACGACCGCCAAGGGCGAATGGCAGGAAATTCGGCTGCCGCTGAAAGATTTTACTCCCACTTTTCGTGGCCGTGTGCTGACCGGCCAACTGCCTCTCTCCGCCAGCAAGCTCACCTCCATCGGCTTCCTGATTTCCGACCAACAGTCCGGGCAATTTCAATTGGAGATCGCCTGGATCAAGGTGCCGCGCTCACAAGATAAGTAGCCGCCAAGAGTCTCGGCCAAGTAAGTTCAGGGCTGTAGAGCCGCCTGAAGCCATAATCAGTCGTAAGTTAGACAAGATCGCCTTGATTTGAGCTTTCTTTGGCGCAATTGATCGCTCAATTGCCAATACTCACCCAACAAACAGGCCGTTATCCTCAATTCCAACCGTTGTTCCATTGGGCTAAAAACAATCTTAGACATACATTTGACATAACTTAAACATGCGACAACTTTCACCAAGATTCGGTCACCGCTGAGCGGTGATCCGAAGGAAAACATGAAACTCGAAAAACAACCGACGAAATCTGGAATCAGCCGACTGAGCAAACTTCGGTTTGCACGCCCCACATATTTCGAGGTCACAGTTCGGGTTTTGAGCCAACAAAAATCCGTTAACTCCAAATAAAAACATGAAGAAAATTCGCAACCTCACCATCGCAGCCCTAGCCTTTGCCGTCACGGCCATGCCCCTCGCTCATGCCACCGACAAGTCTTCCACACCGGGAGACATCGTGGCGGTGGCCTCGGGTGCCGGCAGTTTCAACACCCTCGTGGCCGCCGTTAAAGCAGCCGGCTTGGTGGAAACCTTGCAAGGTACTGGTCCGTTCACGGTCTTTGCCCCAACCGATGAAGCCTTCGCCAAACTGCCCAAAGGGACCGTTGAAGACCTGTTGAAGCCCGAAAACAAGGAAAAGCTCGTGGCGATCCTGACCTATCACGTCCTCCCGGGCAAGGTTACCGCCGCAGAAGTCAAGACCATGAAGGCGAAAACCGTCAACGGCAAGGAACTCAACCTGAAGGTCTGGGGCGGCAACGTCACAGTGGACAATGCCAAAGTCGTCAAGGCCGATGTCATGGCCAAAAACGGCGTCATCCACGTAATTGATACCGTCGTACTGCCTAAGTAAACCGACGTAAAACCTTATCACCATGGCGCTCGAGGCAACCGCCTCGCGGCGCGATGGAGATGGCAATCTCGAACCAAACCGAACTAAAACTAAACATGAAACAATTTGTAAACCTCTTCATGACCCCGCGCTGGCTGGCACTGGCCATCGGCCTTGGAGTTTTTCTCGCGGCGGACGTTGCGCACGCAACCCATCGCAGTGGCAATAACCTCGTTCAACGCCTGGAGCGCGATGGACGCTTCACCACCCTTCTCGCAGCACTGGACGCAGCGGGGCTGAAGGAAACCGTGGCCACGGGCGGCACCTTCACCGTGTTGGCCCCCACCGACCAGGCATTTGCTGCGCTGCCGCCGGGGACAATCGAGGCCCTGCTCGGAGACATTCCGACTTTGCAGAACATCCTCCTGTATCACGTGCTGGGCGGCAGGGAGATGTTGCATAACCTCGTCAAAGAGAGCACCTCGACAACTCTTCAGGGCAACCCGATCCTGGCGCTCAGAGAGGGATTCAAGGTGCGCATCAACGGGCAGCGCGTTCTTTACCCGTCACTCCCCGCCTCCAACGGCATCATTCACCCGATTAACGGAGTGTTGATTCCACCGGCCTCCGACATCGAAATAAACAGCCTGGTGGATGTGCTGGCGCTGGACGGCCGCTTCACCACGCTCATTGCGGCGGTGCAAGCCGCCGGGCTGGCGGATGCTTTGACAACCGGTGGTCCTTTCACTGTGTTTGCGCCGACGGACGACGCCTTCGCGGCGTTGCCGGAAGGTACTGTGGACGGCTTGCTGGCTGACATTCCGACCCTGCAAAACGTTCTGCTCTATCACGTGCTCGGAAAGGAAGTTCCCGCAGTCAAGCTGCTGGGCCGGCACTCGTTGGAGACGTTACAGGGGGAGGAAGTTAACACCTCGGTGACCCGAGGCGGCCTCTTCATCAATCAATCCAAAGTCCTCAATCCTGATGTGAACGCGCCCAACGGTGTCATTCACGTGATTGACGCGGTGCTTTTACCGCCTCCACCCAATCCCAACCTGCTCGAACTGCTCAAGAACGACGGGCGTTTCAATACCCTCGTCACCGCTTTGGAGGTGGCGGAATTGGATGCCGTGGTGGCCACGGGCGGACCCTTGACGATCTTCGCCCCAACGGACGAGGCGTTTGCCAAAGTGCCCGCTGACGTGCTCGCCGATTTGCTCGCGGACAAAGAGGCGCTGACGGCCGTGTTGCTCTATCACGTCCTTAACGGCGACAAGTCCGCCAAGGAACTGCTCCGCGCGCGAAAGCTTGAAACACTGCAGGGAAAGAACGTCGTGATTTCGATCTTCCGGGGCAAGCTGTTGGTCAACCGCTCGCAAGTGATAGACGCAAACCTGAAAGCCAGCAACGGCACTGTCCACGGCATCAACCAAGTGCTGCTTCCGCCGGCTCATTAAAACTGAGTCAGGCAGAGTAAGACCAGTAAACCAAACCCGCTGAAAAGGGGAACAAGTCACGAGGCGAAGAGTTTCAGACTCTTCGCCTCAACACTTGGCAAATGGTTATCGAAAGGTTGAGGATTAAGAACCATCCGCGAAGCGGGTGGTATCAGATCGGCGCAGGGACAAGGGATTGACCTTGCCCCCTGCGAACCGGACTGGCGGCTCTCCCTCAAGGAAGTCGAAGCCTCCGGGCACTCGCGCGTTGACGATTCGTGTCTCTTCAGGTGCAAGGTCAGTCCGGCTTCGCACATCCATTGCCGCACCGCTGCCAAGACGTTCTGCGCCTCGGCTTGACTGCAACAGAGGAATACGAATTCCTCGGCGCGCAGGAAGCTTTCCACCAGCGCCAGCACATGCCCGTCGGCCACTCGCTCTTTGACCAGCGCCAGCAAACGGTCGTCCGGTATCGTGTCGAAGTAGCTCTTCAGGTCAGCAGCCACCACCCAGTCGTGGCCCGCCTTGAGCAGCGTGTCCACTCGCCGCAGCGTCTTTGACCGCACGCCCCGGGCGGAAGCCTTAGCTCTGCGCGCGCCCCCTGAGATAAACCACGCCCCCTCTGCCCAAAGCCAAAGGCCACGCCATCTAACGGGGCGAGGCCAACTCCGTCTTGAAGCTCGGCTCCAGGATGTGCCGCAGCACGCCTTGCGCGATGCGGTCGCGCACCGCTGGGTTCCGCCCCAGAAACTTGCGCTTGCCGGACTAAAGCGGGCGATGCGCCTGCTTCCGGTGGAATAATTTGGGGAACTAATCTTGCTCCCGTTGCCGATTCTGTTTAAGCATGGAGCATGTCGCGGCGCGTCATCATCGTCGGAGCAGGCCCGGGGGGGCTGGCCTCAGCCATGTAACTCGCGAAGGCTGGGGCGGAAGTCACCATTTTGGAAAAGCAGCCGCGCGTGGGTGGGCGCACGTCGTTGATTGAGGCGGACGGCTACAAGTTCGATCTCGGCCCGACGTTTTTTCTTTATCCGCAAATCTTGCAGGAGATTTTTCAAGAAGTCGGACGCAACCTTTACAAGGAAGTGCCGATGGCCAAGCTCGACCCGCAATACCGCATCACCTTCGGCGCGGGCGGGGAGTTGAACGCCACGCCCGACCTCGAACGCATGGTGGCGGAGATTGCGAAGCTGTCGCCGCCGGACGCGCCGGGCTTCCGCCAGTTCATGGAATACAACCGCGTGAAGCTGGAAAAATTCGCGCCGTGCCTGCAAGTGCCTTTTCCCGGCTGGACGAGCTTGATCAGCCTGCGCCTGCTGATGGTGTTGCCGTTTCTCAAGCCGTGGAAGTCGCTGCACGCGGAGTTGGCGGGTTATTTCAAAGACCCGCGGGTGCAACTCGCGTTCACTTTCCAATCAAAATATCTCGGCATGTCGCCATTCCAGTGTCCGAGCCTGTTTTCCATCTTGTCGTTCCTCGAATACGAGCACGGCATCTGGCATCCGACGGGCGGCTGCAATTCGATCTCGCGCAACATGGCGCGCGTGGCGCAGGAACTCGGTGTGAACATCCAGCTCAACACCGCCGTGGAGGAAGTGCTGTTTCAAGGCCGCCGCGCCACCGGCGTGCGGACAGCGCAGGGCGAACAGCGCGCCGATGCGGTGATGCTGAACGCTGATTTTGCCAGCGCCATCACGAGGCTCGTGCCCAACAATCTGCGCCGCCGCTGGAGCGACGGGAAGGTCGCGAAGAAGGATTTTTCCTGCTCCACGTTCATGCTGTATCTCGGCGTGGAAGGAACATTCGATCATCTCGCGCACCACAATATCTATGTCGCGAAAGATTACCGCCGCAACCTCGACGAAATCGAGCGACAGCATGTCCTGTCAGAGGAACCGTCGTTTTATGTCGCGAACCCGGTGCGCACCGACGACACGATGGCGCCGCCCGGGCACAGCGCACTGTATGTCCTGCTGCCGGTGACGCATCAGCATCCGAACGTGGATTGGAACAGGGAGAGCGCGCGGTATCGCGGCGTGGCTCTTCGCCAGCTTGAAAAACTCGGCATCACGGACATCGAGAAGCGCATCCGTTTCGAGCGCGTGGTGACGCCGGCGGATTGGGAGAGCAAGGTGGATGTGTATCGCGGCGCGACCTTCAACCTGGCCCACAGCTTCAAACAAGGTTCTTCGCTGTTTTCGGTGGAATAGCCGGGTAGTCTCGCGGGCATGACACCTGAGAAACTGTTTCATGAGTTGCTGGGATTGGGATTGAACTGGGAAGTGGTCGAGAGCCGGTTTGACCAGAAAAGCGGCACGGTT
>JACZKP010000149.1 GCA_014860005.1 Verrucomicrobiota bacterium
AACCCAGAGTGCCGACGATTTGCTCGGCGTAGCGTTGAGTCAGCAGTTCGACTTGCGGGGTGTTGGCGGGAGCAGGTGTCGGTTCAGACATGCCACCCGATTTACCAGAAACTCTTGGTTCCGGCTACGCCGGGTTAGGGATTTCGGTCCCTTTCCGTTCGGCCCCACAGTGACTGTGGCAGATGTAACCTTCACAGGGCGCGATCTCGCATTGCATGGCATCAATTCCGGATTGGCGCTATACAACTTTGATTCAGGCTTTCCCATGGGCATCTCCTTTGCCAATGGCACACGCGCGTTTGGCGCCGATTTTTCGAGCCAGTTGTCACCCTATTACTCATCTTTCACGGCATCGCTATCCTTGGATAGCGGAGAGGTGCTCACTTTCACGGCTTCAACGGATCCAAACTCGACATTTTTCGGCTTCATATCGCCGACACCGATCAAGAACTTGACGTTCAGTGATGGCGGCCTTTTCCCGTCACCGAACATTGGTCACCAGGAATTGATCGGCAACCTCTATGTCGTGATGGAAGTTCCCGAACCGAGCGTGTTGAGTTTGTTCGCCTTTAGCGCCTTGCTCCTCGGCTGGCGTCTGTCAAGGAGAGGTAAGCGAATGGGCTGATCATGTAAACGGGTCACCCTTGCCATGAACCGGAGTGGCACAGGCGTCCCGCCTGTTCGATTCGATTCGAACGGGCGAGACGCCCGTGCCACTACCGTCGCGGGTCGTCGTCGGTTCATGGTCCCAGTGCGCGCCCAATTTGGGGTGGAGTCTCCCCGTGAATCCCCCGGCCCTTTGGGCCACCACTTCGTATGAAAATAACCGGTATTGGCGCACAACGACTTGCTCCTACTTTCGGGGTAACCGCCTGTCGGTAACGCCGACTTTCCAGTCGGCGCGTGCGCCGGTTGGAAAACCGGCGTTTCGCCCTTGCGGTTCACGGTCTCGATGCGCGATCCGGAAATTTTGCAGACTCTCCATGAACAATTACCCGGAGCGCGGACAGCTATGTCCGCGCGAACCTGGTTTTGGAACTCGCGGACAAGGCTGTCCGCGCTCCGGGGCCATGGCCTCAATGCGCGATTTCAAGACCGTCAAACCTTTCCGCGACCTCAGCGGCGGCTTGCAGCCGGATTTGTGCGCTGGCAATGCCCAAAGCCGGTCACAGACCGGCGCTCCCGGTTCGCCCTGCCGGTGAAGCCCGGCTCAAGTCGCCAAGGATTCGGGAGGGTCCGCCCTCAACTGCCGGCCAACTTGCCACGTCGCCGCATCCTGCCTATCTTCGGCGCGATGAAATACCGCCGCTTTGGCCGCACCGGATTGAACATGCCTGTCATTTCCTGTGGCGGCATGCGTTATCAGCACAAGTGGCAGGATGTGCCGCCGGGGGAAATACCGTCCGACAACCAGGCCAACCTGGAAGCCACGATCCAGCGCGCGCTCGAACTCGGCATCACGCACATCGAAACGGCGCGCGGTTATGGCACGTCGGAAATGCAGTTGGGCCGCATTCTGCCCACGCTCCCGCGTGATCAAATCATCGTCCAAACCAAGGTGGCGCCCAAGGCCACCGTGGCCGAGTTCCGGCAAACGTTTGAAACCTCGATGAAGTATCTCCAACTGGAGTACGTGGACCTGCTTGCCTTGCACGGCATCAACAATCGCGAGTTGCTCGAGTGGTCACTGCGGAAGGATGGTTGTCTGGCAGCGGCGCGCCAGCTTCAGCGCGAGGGCCGCTGCCGCTTCGTCGGTTTTTCCACGCACGCCACCACGGACATCATTCTCGAAACCATCACGCAGGCGGATTTCGATTACGTGAACCTGCACTGGTATTTCGTCAATGATCTCAACTGGCCGTGTATCGAGGCGGCCACGGCGCGCGACATGGGCGTGTTCATCATCAGCCCGAACGACAAGGGCGGCAAACTTTACGAACCGCCCAAAAAACTCGTGGACTTGTGCGCGCCGTTGACGCCGATGCAATTCAACGCGCTGTATTGCCTGGCGCGGCCCCAGGTTCACACGCTCAGTTGCGGCGCCAGCAAACCCGGCGATTTTGACGAGCACCTTGGCGCGCTCGCGTATTACGATCAAATCCCGGAAACGATTGAGCCGATCGAGAAAAGACTGCGCGCCGAAATGGAACGAGCGCTGGGCGCAAACTGGTGCGAACGCTGGTTCGAGGGCCTGCCGCAGTACGTGGACGTGCCGGGCGAAATCAATGTGCTGGAGATCCTGCGACTATGGACTTACGCGAAATCGCTCGATCTCGTGGCGTGGGGCAAGATGCGTTACAACCTGCTGGGTCAGGGCGACCACTGGTTTCCCGGTGAGAACGCGGCAAACGTCCATGAACTGAAGCTGGCATCGGCGCTGACACAAAGTCCATTTGCCGGACGCATTCCTGAGATTCTGGAGGAAACCCACCGGCTGCTGTTTGAGAAGCCGGTGAAGCGATTAAGCGAAAGTTGAACCCGGACCAGCGATGGTCATAGAAAGATCACAGCGATCTTCCAGTAGCGGACTTCGCTCGCTGGCACTTCCACTTCGGATCACTTCTGCGGCGGACTGGTGCTCTCCTTGGGGGCATCGGCGTTCAATTGAGCGAGCACGTCGCTGGTGATGTCGTTCTCGCCACCGTTATACACCACCACGGGCGTGAGGTTGGGCGTCTCGGCAGCCGAATCCAACACCAACGCGTAACCCGCCGACTTGGCGCGCGCGGTGACCGCCGTGCGAATCACTTCGAGGATGTTTTCCCGCATGCGGCGACGTTGCTCGGCGAGGGAGGCATCCGCCTGGCTCACGAACTGTTTGATGACATCCTCGTTTTCTTTGAGGCCCTTGAGCCTCGCCTCCGCGGTGCGCTTGCGCTTGTCGCGTTCCTCGGCGGACACGGCCTGGTCGTTTACGTCCAGGAGCAATTGTTGGTAATCATCCACGAGCTTTTTGTGACCTTCGCGCAGGCTGGCGAGTTCCTTTTTGAGGTCCGCCTCGCGTTCCTTCAACGCGGCGTCCGCCTGTTTGGTCTTGTAGTAACCATCAAAGAGCTTGCGCAAATCCACCGTGGCAATCCGCGTCTGCGCCTCGACCGTGCCGTGCATCACGAAGAGCAGCACCAGCACCGGGATCAACTTTTTCAACCAATTTGTCATTTTCATAGAGAATCAAACTTTACCCGTCAAGCCAACTTCAAATTCCGTATCGCTGAGAGACCAGCCCGCCGCAGCGGCAGACGCCGCATACACCTACCGCGGCCATGAGACAATTGTGCGGGGAAAACGTTCATCGAAGCGCGCGACCATCCGGTCATCAGGGCCGATGCAGACGGAAGAACCACGGGCCGTTGGTTGCTCCCAACGTGACCGTATGCCAGCCGTTGGTCAGCACAGGCGTCTGAGGCACGTTGTTCCAAACCACTGGCGCGATGATGTTCGTGGTGGTTTGCAGGACGAAGTCCGGCGCAAAAGCTCGCCACGCCACCTGGACTTCACCGTCGGCCTCGGTCACGGTGAGCGTCGGCTCCACGGTGAGCTTGGCCAGAAAGGCGTCTTTCACACCGCCAAAGATGGCCTGAAACGGCGCGTTCGTCGGGAAGTTGGCGGAGGCGGTTTCGCCCACCACGTACACGTTCCCGGCGGCATCCAGGGCAAGGCCGCGGGCAAAGTCCGTGCCGCGGCCACCGAGGTAAGCGGAGAAGCGAAGTTGCTGGGCGTTGGCGTCCAGTTGCGCCACGAAGGCATCGATGCCGCCGGCGTTCTGGTCGCGCAGGAAACCGGAAGTGCCCTGGGTCGGAAAATTTGGCGACGCGGTAAGTCCGACAATGTACGCCTCGCCATGGCCATCCACGGCCACATCCCAGCCTTCGTCCGCATCGCGCCCCCCAAACATCACTGAATAGACGCGTTGGCCGTTCGTGTCGAATTTGGTCACGAAGACATCGGAGGAGGAACTGCCATTGGCGACGGGGGAAAACAGGTTCGTGGACGAGCGGGAAAAATCTTTGGAGCGGGTCTGTCCGGTCACATACACCCCGGCGTTGGCGTCCAGCGCAAGCCGGTAACCAACGTCATGGCTCTCGCCACCCAGGAAGGTGGAAAAGACCAGCGCCTCGCCAGCGGGCATGAGTTTCGTCAGGAACGCGTCGAAGGCGGTCGTGGCGTTGGTGCGATTATTCAGGTGACTTTGCACCGCGTTGGTGATCGGAAAGTTCGTTGAAACGGTGTAACCAGTGATGTAAGCGAAGCCGGCAGCATCAGTGGCAATGTCATTGGCCACATCCTGATTCGTTCCACCCAGAAACATGGAATAGACGAGACTCGTGCCCGCGGCATCCAGCTTGGCAATGAAGCCATCGCCGCGCCCGCCATAATTTGTGTAGGCCGTGTTCCAGGTCGGAAAATTGGTGGACTCAGTGTAACCCGCGACGTAGGCATTGCCGGCCGCGTCGAGCGCGATGCCGATACCCTCGTCCAGCGCCTCGCCGCCCAGGTAAGTTGAATAAACAAGCTGCGAACCCGACGCATCGAGTTTGGCGACGAACGCGTCCAGCGGATAAAGATTCACACTGGGGTAAGGGCTGCCGCTGAGGTTGGTGTAAAGCGCAGACACCACGGGAAAATTCGTTGAGTCCGTGTAACCCGTCACATACGCGTTTCCCGCCGCGTCCACCTTCAGCGCGAGCGCCCCGTCACTGGTTCGTCCACCCAGATAAGTCAGATAAACGAGACTCGTGGCCGAATTGTCGAACTTGGCTATGAAAGCATCGCCCGCCGCGGAAGTGCCGCCGGCGTAATTAGTGCCGAATGCGCCCGGCGTGGTCGGCAACGCACCGGACATGGTTTCACCCGCCACATAAACAAAGCCGGCGTCATCCACGGCAACCGCGCGCGCAACGTCGGAGCCGCTGCCACCGAAATAAGTCGAATAACTTAAAACGGGATCAATCACCAACGGCTGCGAGCGATCATATTCGCCGATCTGGATTGCCACGGTGCGCGTGTCGGTGAAACGGTAGCTGCCAGCGATTTCCCTCCGGACTCCGCCGATCTCCTGATAAAGCACGGGCTTGGGTTGCCGGATTTCCTCCGCGCCGACGCGCAGGAGCAGATCACCTTGCCCGTCCACGCGGATTTCCTCCGGGCCGTCGAAGCGAACGGCAATGAGGCCGGGGTCGGCGTTCGGGCTGACCACGAAGTCGTATTCCAAGCGGCGCTGGTTGCCATAATAAACGAGGTCCACGCCCGGATAGATTTCCGTGACGCGCACGCGCGTGAACGTTGTGACTCCCGTGTGCCACCGCACCGGATCGTTGCCGAGCAGATAATTTATCTTCCCCGGCAACTCGCCTTCCCCCGTGACTTGGGCATGTGGATTCGCGCCCAGGAATTCCAGAAACACGGAGCGGTACGGCACGGCGCGCGATTCCGTTGGATGCGCGCGTCCGTGGCGGCCGCGCGCCGTCTGTCCGGTCATTTTGCTCAGGGTTAAAATCGCCCGGGTCGGAGCCACCATGAACTGACACGCCTGACCGCGCGCGAGAAACTGGACCTCGCCGCCAGCCTGGCCGTGGTTGGCCTCGAAGTACAGCGGCAAACTGGCGAACAACGGGGTGCGGGATTCAGGCGTCACGACCCCTTCGTGCGCCACAACCGCCAGCGCGCACAGCATCGCGGCGCCGCTCGCAAGAACCCACCGGAGTGTCGTTCGGAAGCGTGCCGCTGAGTGGATGGTTCGTGAGCGGTGCATTTTTAGAAAGGACGCGTCCAGCCGACGCCGAATTGGAACCGGCCCGAGCCGCTGGCATTCTTGTCGTGGTGGATGGGAATACCGTAATCGAGCCGCAACGGACCGATCGGCAGATTGAGCCGCAAGCCGAATCCCCAGTTGTCGCTGAAATTGCTGGTGGTGAAATCGTAGGAGTCGCTCACGACATTACCGATGTCATAAAACACAGCGAAACGCACGCCGCCGGCCTGCTCGCGCTGGATGATCGGGATGCTATATTCCAGTGAGCCAAGCCAATAGGTGTTGCCACCAATCGGCTCGTCGAAGCCCGGTTCGCGCGGGCTGATGTCGCGATAACGGAAACCGCGCAACGAGGTTAGGCCGCCCAGATAGTAGCGTTCATAGAACGGGACGTCATCCCCGTTGAAACCCTCCACCACCCCGGTCTTGCCAACCACTTCCAACACGTGACCCTTGACGAAGCCGCGGAAATACCAGGCGGAACTCACATCCAGTTTGTAAAAGTCCCGCTCTCCGCCGAGGTAGCTGGAGGCGACTTCGCCAAATAATTCAGTGCGTTGGCCAGCATCCGGAAGAAATGTGTTGTTGCGTGTGTCGTAAGCCAGCCCGACGCCCACTTTGGTCAGCAGCGAGTAGCCGTCTTCATTGAGAATCGCTTGGGGAGCGTTGGCCGGGTCAAAGACCGGCACGCCCCCGCCGGGCCCGGCCGGGCCGCCGCCAATGATACGATCTCCATGCACGGAATTGTCCAGCCGGATGCCGACGTTCTCGATGTTGTAACTCAGGCTGCCAATGAGGAAATCGCTGCCCAAGGCGCGGGTCAGGCTGAGACGGCCTCCCGTTCGCACCTCGTCGTAAAGATCGTCCTGACTCTGAAAGTTCAACTCCCGGTGATAGAGATCCACCCCGAGGGAAAGCTTGCGATCAAGAAACCAGGGTTCGATGAACGAGATTTCGTAATCCTGACGTTGGGTGCCCAACTGAACGCGCAACCGGAGTTTCTGGCCGGCGCCGGTGAAACGCGGCGGATTGAACAAGTCAAAGTTGCCTTGACTTACGACCACGAAACCCACCAACGAGTCCACGGAACTGAAGCCGGTACCGAGAGTCACATTGCCGGTATTCTGCTCCTCGACGCTGATGACCAGGTCTTTGCGCCCGACGATTGGGGGATCAGTGGGTTCGGCCCGCGCGTCCACTTTGCCCGGCTCAAAGAACCGGGTGCCTTCGAGGCGATTGCGGCTGCGTTTAACCGCCACCATGTTGAACACTTCACCCGGGGAAACGGCCAACTCGCGGCGGATGACTTTATCCTTGGTCTTCACGTTGCCACGGATATCAATCTTCTCGATGTACGACGGCTGACCTTCATTCACCTCGAACTCCAGATCCATGGTGCCAGCTTCAGTATTGGCGATGCGCCTGACCCGCAGCCCGCCGGTGGAAGTCACCACGTCAATGTGCCCTTTGATGCCGTAAAAGTTTTCCACCGCTTCGATGTTCCGGCCCAGATTTCTCAGCGTGAAGGTCTCGCCCTCGCGCATGGGGAAGGCGCGCAACAAACCCTGGCTCTCCTGCCAGGCGGTGCGCTCCGGGCCAGCCGGCGGCATGGGGCCGGGATCAAAGCCGGCGCTCACGAAATTGGTCGGCATCATGGTGGTGCCTTTGAACGTGATGTTGCCGACGCGGTATTGTCGGCCTTCGTAAACCTGGAAGCGGATGACCATGGTATTGGGCGTCGGCCGCTCGAACTGCACGTCCTTGAGTTCAAAATCAATGTAGCCCTTGTCGCGATAAAACATCGTCAGCTTTTCCTTGGCCTCCGCGAATTTATCATCCTTGAACAGGCCGCTGCGGGTCAGCCAGGAAAACATCCAGTAATTGCGCAATGACTTCTTGATGACCTTGCGCAGTTCCTTTTCCGAGAAGGCCTGGGCCCCGGGGAATTCCACCCGGGCGATTTTGATCTTGGGGCTTTCGGTGATTTCAAAGGTCGCCACCCCGCGCCCGGTTTCCTCGATGATACTTGAACTGGCGTGAACCTCGGTACCGGGATAACCGGCCTTCTGATAAAGCTCCTTGATGGCCTGTTTGTCGGTGAACAGTTTTCGCTCCTCCAAGGGTTCGCCGATTTTGGAAGTGAGCTTCTTTCTGATTTTTGAATCCTTCAGCTTCTGATTTCCCTGGAGCGTGATATCCGTCAAACGGGGCAAGCCCTGGACGCTATAGATCAACACCATGCCGTCCTCGACCCGCTCCGGGGCCACCCGAATGTTGTAGAACAGACCGGTGGCGTAGAGGTTGTGGATGTCTTCGGTGGTACCCTCCGGTCGATACACATCGCCGGGCCTGGTGCGAATGTTGGCCCGGATCACTGCGTCACTGGCGGCCGGCGGGCCGACGTGGCGGATTTCAACGCGGACCACTCTGAGGGCAGCCGGCTGGGTGATCGGTTGCGCAATTGCCATCCCGCGAGAGAACAGCAGCAACGCGCAAAGTCCGCAAAAGCCAAACCATCGGTTCATGGTGTTTCACTCGGCGGGCACGTCTTCATCACTGACTTTGGCGGCACTTTCAAAGCGGGTGTACGGTTTCAAAAAGGTTAAATTTACGTCGCCGGTCGGCCCGTTGCGCTGTTTGGCGATCAACAGGTTCACCGGCACCCCGTCCGGTTCTTCCCCGCCGCCGGCTTCGTCGTCTTCGGCGCTGGGCTTATACAACAGACCCACAACGTCCGCATCCTGTTCAATGGCGCCCGATTCGCGCAAGTCGGACAAACGCGGCTTGCGGTTTTTTTCCCGCTCCAATTCGCGATTCAACTGGCTCAAAACGATCACCGGCACGTTGAGTTCCTTGGCCAGCGCCTTGATCCCACTGGAAATGTCCGCGATCTCCTGCTGCCGGTTCTCCTGCGACCGGCGCGCAGTAGAATGGAGCAACTGGAGGTAGTCAACCACGAAAAGCTTGATGTTGTATTGCTGCCACAGGCGCCGCGCCCGCGCACGCAACTGCAGGATCGAGAGCGCCGGCGTGTCGTCAATGAACAGCGGCGCGCTGGACATCCGCCCCGCCGCGCTGGTCAGTTTGGGGAAGTCTGCCTCGGTCATGAATCCTTCGCGGATGTTGCGCAAATTGACCCGCGCGTTGGAGCACAACATGCGCAGCACCAGCGATTCCGCCGTCATCTCCAGGCTGAACACGCCCACGGGAATCTTGTTGGCGAGCACGACGTGCTCGGCAATGTTCATGGCTAAGGACGTCTTGCCCATGGAAGGCCGGGCCGCGATCACGATCATTTCCCCGCCGTGCAACCCGTCCGTCATACGGTCCAGGTCGGCAAAGCCGGTGGCCAGTCCGCCCAGCACGCCCTGCCGGTTGAAGTAGTTTTCCACCGTGCCAATGGCGCTGTGAACCAGTTGCTTGATGGTTTGCGTGGCGCCTTGCGCGCGGGATTCGCTGATCCGCAGGACATCCCGCTCCACTTCGTCCATCAACGCGTCCACTTCGCCTTCGTAATCATAGACCCGCCCCACCACCTCGGTGCAGGTCTGGATCATTTTGCGCAGCAAAAATTTCTCCAGCACGATCTCGAGATAGTAACTGAGGTTGGCGGCGGACGGCACCGCGTCCTGCAAAGCGCTCAGATAGGGAATGCCGCCAATCTGCTCGAGCAATTGCTTGTCCTTGAGGCGCTGCTGCAGCGTGATGAGGTCAATCGCTTCCCGGTGATCATACATCTCGATCACCGCACTGTAGATGGTCTGATGGCGCAGATCGTAAAACACCTCCGGCCCGGTCTGGAGTTTCTCAATGCACTGGCCGAGGCAGTCGTTGGGGGAGAGCAGCACGCAACCCAGTACGCCCTGCTCGGCTTCCAGCGCGTGCGGCGGGAGCCGGTCGGTCCGTACCGCGTCGCTTACACCGGCCTTGCGTCGCCGGGTTCGCTTCAAATCCGCCGCGGTGCCGGCGCTGTCAGAAACTGAATCAATCATGGCCCATCAAATGAAATTCCATACGCTCAAACAATTCGGAGTTATTGAAACTTAGTGACAGGTTCTTCACAAGCGCGAAGGCTGAAGCAGGATTCGGCGAGTTGGTTCACAGAGTCACCCTGACTTTCGGCCAACGGCCAAATCTGACCTGCGAAAGTCGGCAAACGAAAAAGGCGGACGGAGCGCAAAGCGCCCCGCCCGCCCGTCGCCGAATGACCCTGCGATGAAAGCAGCCGCAGGTTCAGACGGACAATTCCTGGCCCAGCGACACCAAGCCTTTGGCAATGGCGTAGCGGGTCAACCCGGCGACCGAGTGAAGGTCCAGTTTGCGCATCACGCGCTCGCGATGGGTCTCCACCGTGCGGATTCCCACGCCAAGGACACACGCGATTTCCTTGTTACTGAGGCCCTCGGCAATGTGGATGAGCACCTCGTTCTCACGGCATGTCAGCCGCGAGGCTTCCGGCGGTTGCCGCTGGTTTTGGACGAATTGGTTGAGCGCCACCCGGGCAACATCCGGGCTGAAATACGCGTCCCCGGCATTTACGATTTCGATGGCGCGGACCAATTCCTCCGCCGGCGCTTCCTTGAGCACGAACCCACGGGCGCCGGACTGGATGATTCGGAGCACGTATTCCGTGTTGCTGTGCATGGAGAGGATCAACACCTTTACCTGGGGTAATTCGCGGTGCATCCATTCGGCCGCGGCCAGGCCGCTCATCTCCGGCATGTCAATATCCATGAGCGCGATGTCGGGCTGCAGTTCACGCGCCCGCCGCATGGCTTCGCGGCCATCGCCGGCTTCGCCGACAACTTCCATCTGCGGGTGCCGCGCCAGACAGAGGCTGATCCCTTTGCGCACGACGGGATGATCATCCACGATCAATAATCGGACACGCGTTTGCTTGGCGCTGTCGGTGGGCGAGGCGAGGAGTGGGATTACAGAAGACATGGGTGGATCAGGGTTGCCGAAAGTAGCCGCGCACACGTTCTGAAGCGACTTTGACAGGAATCAAGCGCGGCCAGCTGGCGGCCAATAGGGCTTGAACCCTCGCTGAGGCCAACCCCATGCAATTGCTTAAGATTCGGAGCGGCGACCAACCGAGGGACAGTTCGCTCCAGGGGAATGACAGGTTGCGTCTCATAGTTTGCGTGTGTGTGAGTGTGTGTTCCTCGCCTTTCAATGGTGCATCCTAGGCGGAGCGGGACTGGGTCACAATCGGGGGGTGCCAGGTATGTCGTCCCGGTGCAAGTAAGGAGCCGCTACCCGGAGAGTTCCGGGGTCGAGCCACACTGATCAGGTTGCCGGTTGTAGCGACTACGCTCCGGCAACAACTGCCAGAAGTGCAGGAACGAAGAGGTGGGTCGCGGGCGCTACTAAATCGGGACTTCGCGCGCCGCCCAGGCAGTGGCGTATTGGGTCAGTTCCGAGGCGTCTTTAAGGTTCAGCTTCCGTTTAATCTGCTCGCGATAGTACTCGACAGTCTTGACGCTCAGATGCAGTTCGTGAGCGATTTCCTTGGTGCGTTTCCATTGACCGATCATCTGGAATACCTCCAGTTCGCGGTCGCTCAACGCCTGCACGGAGGATTCCTCCACATCAACCTGTCCGCGGATGCGCTGCTGGAGCATCTTGGCCGCAAGGGCGTCGCTCACATAAACGTCGCCCTGCAAAACCCGACGAATGGCGACCAGAGTTTTCTCCAGCGCCTCTTGTTTCATCAGATAGCCCAGCGCGCCCGCTCGAAAAGCGATCTCCGCATAAATTGCTTCATCATGCACACTCACCACGAGCACCGGAAGGCGCGGGTACTGGGCCTTGAGGTTGCGCATCAACTCGAGCCCGCTGCTGTCCTTGAGCGTGATGTCCGCGATCACCAGATCTGGCAAAAATGACTCGATCGCGGCCATGGCACGCGATCCGTCCTCCGCCTCACCACAAACGACCATATCGCTCTGCCGATTGATGAGTTGCGCAATGCCAAACCGGACCACCGCGTGATCGTCCACCAACAAGATGCGCTTGCGGCGATCCGTTGCCTCGAGAGCGGGCCCGGAGGACCCACTATTCAGGGGCAGATCGTCCGAGCCTGGGAATCTCCCCGCCCTGCGTTCTGGCATCGCCTTGGCCAAAACCCCGCAATTCTTGTTGGAACTTAACGCCATAACTTACTCGGCACTGCAATTTAGGCGCCAAACCAGAGGGACTCACAGTTTCTTCGGGTACGCCGCATCAGAAATTGCCACGGCTGCTTGGTTTTGTCTCTGGTCGGGACATTCGCGTGCGAAAGAGGGACAGAGCCGCCGCTGATTCTCTCCCAGTCCGGAAGTCTGGTCTGGCGACCGCAGGCTTGCTTGGCTCTCGGCAGGCTTGGGAATCAATCCAGCCTGCCGTTGCCTGCTGTCGCCCGCTTGACTCGCCACCGTCCGCAACTAGACTCGCGCGATGTCATTTCAAGTTTACCGCCGCGCCGCGATCATTGCGCTGACCTTCAACGCATGAGGAAGCCTTCCGTCCTTTTCATCTTTCTGACCGTTTTCATTGACCTCATCGGCTTTGGCATTGTGGTGCCGCTCGTGCCGTTATTCAGCAAGAGCTTCGGCGCACACGGCTTTGTCATTGGCGTAATCATTGCGTCCTTCTCGGCGGCGCAGTTTGTCTTTTCCCCGATCTGGGGACGCTTGTCCGACCGCATCGGGCGTCGGCCGGTATTGTTGTTCAGCACCTTGGGTGCGGCCGGATCGTACGTCCTGTTTGCATTCGCCTGCGGCCTGGACAATCACACCACGGGACTGTGGCTGATGGTGCTCTCGCGGGTGTTCGCCGGCATTTGCGGCGGTAACATCACCGTCGCTCACGCATACATCGCCGACATTACACCGCCGGAACATCGCTCGAAAAAGATGGGATTGCTCGGGATGGCTTTTGGACTGGGGTTCATCTTTGGGCCCATCATCGGAGGGGTGAGTCTGAACACGCTTGGTCCCACCGGCCCCGGTTGGGTGGCCGCCGGGCTCTGCGCGGCGAACTTCCTCCTTGCACTGGGAATTCTCAAAGAGAGCCGCAAACCCACTTCCGAACACGTCGCCCGGCGACCGCACCTTGATCAATTTCTGCACACGCTGCGCGAGCCAAAGGTTGGATTGCTGGTCATCGTCTTTTTCCTGGCCACGTTTTGCTTCAGTTGCTTTGAAAGCACGCTGCCACTGCTGGTGAGCGACAATTTTCAACTCGATATCCGGAACGATGAAGGCTCCGCCGCCACCGTAATGTACCTGTTCGCCTATTGCGGGATCATCGGCGCCGTGATCCAGGGCGGCGCCATTGGACGCCTCGTGAAAAAAATGGGGGAGTCAAAACTCATCACGTTGAGCCTCGTGCTAACCGCCATCAGCCTCGCCCTGTTGCCCTTCATCAAAGGTACGACGCAGCTATCCTGGAAAGTGTTATTGGGGGCGCAAGGCTTGCCATGGATCCTCATGCTGGTAGCGCTGGGATTGCTGGCCATCGGCACCAGCTTGACGCGCCCGCCGTTGTTTGGGTTGCTCTCAAATCTCACGCCGGCGCACGAACAAGGTGCAACCATCGGCGTCGCCCAAAGCGCCGGGAGTCTGGCCCGCATCATCGGCCCGATTTTTGCCACCACCACCCTGCATTACGTTCCCGCCCTGCCCTATTTGATTTGCACAGGCGTGTTGCTCCTCACCGCCGTCGTCTTTGCGCGAAGAATGGGATCGCAAGCCCGGGCCGACGCGCACGCCCAAGCAGCGAGTGTGGCCAAATCGCAGCAAAGCGGAATTTGACTCCTCGGTGGCTCTGCCCGGTTGCCACTGGTCGCACTTTTCGTCCGTCGTCTGGAAGCGCCAAGGTTGTCGTAGAACCAGCCGGTTTGCCAGGCCTCCCGACGACAATTTTCGAGTCCTCTCCGCTGAAGCAAAGCCTGGCCGCCGCAATTGGCCGTCACGAACAGCACACTTGGGCAAATCGCCAATTTACTTCCTTGCGTGCAACCGGTGTGCTGGCTTAAAATTGACCCGCTGTTTCAGTCAACGAAAGGGGGCTTTATGGCAGTCAGAAAAAATGACACGGGCATCAAGCGGAGGGAATTCCTCAAACTCTCGGCTACCACCATCGGCGCGCTTGGCGTCGCAGGCGTTGCGCCTCCTGCGGCGGCGCAAATGGGCGGCGGCTCTGCGTCCGTCTCGTCCACTCGAAGTCGTGCGCGCGGGAAGTCCAGATACAACGCCACGTATGCCGGCGAACGTCTGAGTCGCGTCGCGTTTCCGATGGGCGGCATCGGCGCGGGGATGATTTGCCTCGAAGGCTCGGGCGCGCTGTCGCACGTCTCGTTGCGTCACCGGCCCGAAGTTTTTCACGAACCAGTCACTTTCGCAGCGTTATGCGTGAAGGGCGAACGCAACGTGGCGCGGGTGCTGGAAGGCCCGGTGCCCATCTGGAAAAAATTCGGCCAGGGCGGCAGCGGCAACGGCGCCTCCGGTTCCGCGTTCGGCCTGCCGCGCTTTCGCGATGCGGAATTTAGCGCTCGGTTTCCATTCGCCACCATTGACTTGAAGGACAAAGACGTGCCGCTGACTGTTGAGATCACCGGCTGGAGTCCGTTTGAACCGGGCGATGCAGACAACGCCAGCCTGCCCGTGGCCGCACTGGAATATCGGTTCACGAATCCAGGCAGCAAACCGCGCGAGGCGGTGTTCTCCTGGAGCGCAAAGAATTTCATGGCGTTCGGCAAGAATTCCAGCGGCGTCAAATTCGCGCCGGGAGGCTTCATGCTCTGGTGTACCGCGCCGCAGGAACGCGGCTGGGAGGAGGGCGCGTTTACGGCCACAGTGGATGATCCGGCAGTGAAGGTGAATCACGCGTGGTTCAGGGGCGGCTGGTTTGATTCGATGACCATGGCGTGGAAGGACATTGCCGAGGGCAAATGCTTCGACCGTCCGTCCGTCACCGAAGGCGGATCGTCGCCGGGCGCGACCTTGTTCGTGCCGTTTAGCTTGGCGCCGCGCGCGTCGAAAACCATCGTGCTGCAGCTCGCGTGGCATGTGGGTGAAACGAGCCTCCGCCTTGGTCGCGACCCGGAGGCGAAGCCCGGTCAGGAAACGGTGCCGGGCAACTACAAACCATGGTATGCCGGACGCTTTGCCAACATCGGCGATATCACTCACTACTGGCGGAATCATTACGCCGACCTGCGCGAGAAATCCCAACGCTTCAGCGATTGTTTCTACGACTCAACGCTGCCGCCGGAAGTCATCGAAGCCGTGGCCGCGAACCTGACAATTTTGAAATCGCCGACGGTTATGCGCCAAGCCGATGGAAAACTCTGGGGCTGGGAAGGTTGCTCGGACGGCGGCGGTTGCTGTCACGGTTCCTGCACGCACGTCTGGAATTATGCGCAGGCGGTTCCACATTTGTTTCCGGCGCTGGAGCAAACCTTGCGCGAAACGGAGTTTGGCCCGTCGCAGGACGAGCGCGGCCACCAGCAGTTCCGCAGCGCGCTGCCGATCCGACCCTTGATCCATGATTTCCACGCGGCAGCGGACGGCCAGTTGGGCGGCATCATGAAAGTCCATCGCGAGTGGCGCATTAGCGGCGACACCGAATGGTTGCGGCGTCTCTGGCCCAGGGTGCAAACGAGCCTGAATTACTGCATCGAGTTGTGGGATCCGGGCCACAAAGGCTGGCTCGAAGAGCCGCATCACAACACCTACGACATCGAATTCTGGGGGCCGGACGGCATGTGTACGAGTTTCTACCTCGGCGCGTTGAAAGCTGCCACGCTCATGGGTCAGGCGTTGGGCGACGCCGTTCCGCTTTACACCGAGTTACTCGAAAAAGGTCTGCGGCGGATGGAAAGCGAGTTGTTCGACGGCGAATACTTCATTCAGAAAGTCGAATGGAAAAACCTGCATGCACAGAATCCGCTGGAAGTGAAAAGCATGGTGGGCAGTTACACGCCGGAAGCGCGTGAGCTCCTTGAGAAGGAAGGCCCGAAATATCAATACGGCCTGGGATGTCTCTCCGACGGCGTGCTGGGTGAATGGCTGGCGCTGGTTTGCGGCGTCGGTCAGGTGGTGGATGCGCGGAAGATTGCCAGCCATCTCAAGGCGATCCACAAATACAACCTAAAGCACGACCTCACCGCGCATCCGAACCCGCAACGTCCCAGTTACGCCTGTGGTGCCGAAGGCGGATTGTTGCTTTGCACCTGGCCCAAGGGCGGCGAATTGTCGCTGCCCTTCGTCTATTCCAACGAAGTCTGGACCGGCATCGAGTATCAGGTCGCGTCGCATCTGATGCTGATGGGGCAGGTGGAGGAGGGCCTCGACGTCGTGCGGGCCGCCCGCGACCGCTACGATGGCCGCGTGCGCAATCCGTTCAACGAATACGAGTGCGGCCACTGGTATGCGCGGGCCATGTCCAGTTACGGGCTGCTGCAAGGACTGAGTGGCGCGCGATACGATGCCGTGGAAAAAGTATTGTATCTTCAGCCGAGTCTGAAGGGCGACTTCCGCAGTTTTCTTTCCACCGCAACCGGCTACGGCACCGTGGGCGTGAAGCGCGGCAAACCGTTTCTGGAGGTCAAAGCGGGCAACATTGAGGTGAAGGAAATCAAGTTTGCCAAGCGGGTATAGGACTGGCACGACGATTCACGGTTGCTTGTCTCGCGCGCAGGACTCGGCTAAGTTGCGCGCGTGATTCACGACGCTACACTCGATGATTTGCTGCAACGGGTCTGGAACGGCCAACGCGTTACGCCATCCGATGCTTCGCGTCTCTATCACCTGGCGCTAGAGGAACTGGGCGCGCTGGCGGATCGGCGGCGCCAACTCGCCAAAGCCAACGCCTACCAGGGGCGCGGCAACGCCATCGTGACCTACAACGTTGACCGCAACGTCAATTACACCAACATCTGCAATGTCTATTGCAAGTTCTGCGCTTTCTATCGCACGGAGAAGGACGACGACGCCTACGTAATTTCTCTCGAAGAAATGGATCGCAAGATCGAGGAAACAGTTGCGCTCGGCGGCACGCAGATTTTGATGCAAGGCGGACACCATCCCAAGCTCACCAAACAGTGGTATCTGGATTTGCTCGCGCACATCAAAGCGAAGTTTCCGCAGGTAAATATCCACGGGTTCAGTCCCAGCGAGTTCATCCACTTCCGCGAAGTGTTCAACGAGCCGTTGGAAGAGATCATCGGCGAGTTCAAAGCGGCCGGGCTTGGCTCGATTCCCGGCGGCGGCGGGGAGATTCTTGTGGACCGCGTGCGCCAGCGCATTGCGCCGCTCAAAGCCATGAGCGACGACTGGCTCGCAGTCATGGACGTGGCGCATCAGTTGGGACTGCATTCGAGCGCCACGATGATGTTTGGGCACGTCGAGACGATTGAGGATCGCATCGCGCACTTGGAAAGGTTGCGCGCGCAGCAGGACAAGTCACTGCAACGTGCTTCCGGCATCGTGCCGGAAGATCAAGTTTCAGTCCCCGCAATGGCTGAAAACAAATTGGCTCTGCCGGCGGGAAGTGCGGCAACACGTTATGGCCATTTCACCGCGTTCATCTGCTGGACGTTTCAAGCCGAGCACACCAAGCTCCGCGCACCCACCGTCGGCGCGCATGATTATCTGCGCACGCAGGCGCTTGGCCGCATCTATCTCGACAACTTCGAGAACGTGCAAAGTTCGTGGGTCACGCAAGGACCGGAGATCGGCCAGATCGCGCTTAAATTCGGCGCGAACGATCTCGGCAGCATCATGATCGAGGAAAATGTCGTCTCGCAGGCCGGCACAACCTTCCGCATGACCGTGGCCGACATGCACCGGCTCATCACCGAGCTGGGTTACGAACCGCGCCAACGGGATAATTGGTATCGGTTGGTGAACTGAGATGTCCACCTTCCTCCTGGTCGTCACGCCTGAAGGTACTCAGACTGTTTTTCCAATGATTAACAATGAACCGCAGCCGAGCGCTGCTTCTTGTAATCCTCGCGCGAACCTCGAAAAACGCACCGCCGCAGCATTTGCCTCGTTTGAAATGACATAGCCACCACCAAGACTGCATGAACCCACCTCGCGTCAACCAACCTTTGCAGCAACGCCAGCCCTTTGACGCCCCACCCCGTACCACCGTCATCCGCGGCCTCCGCCCCGATGGAGACTTCTACTGCCTTCGCCAAGCTCCCCATCCCAAAGCATAACCCATCGTCCTGCGCCATTGCCCGGGGTTCTGAAACCCTGCCAGTCTGGTTCGCACGCGCTCTTCCAACTTTGATCGCTACACGACAAGGCCGGGCAAGGCCGGGGCTTATGCTTGCGTTCGTCGAGCACTTTGTGATAGGGTGTTGCCCGTTGCGAACGATGATTCGACATCCGGTGACGGGGTTTCCCTGGGTTGCAGGGAGTTTGGTCGGCTTTCACGCGCTTAAAGTGGCGCAGAATGTGGCACATGTTCAAGCGGCGGCCCGGGTCGTATTCTCAAGTTGTTTGCAGTCAGGTTGCCCGCGTGGCGGAATTGGCAGACGCGCTAGATTCAGGTTCTAGTGAGTAACATCGTACAGGTTCAAGTCCTGTCGCGGGCACCATTTTAATCATCCAATAGAATCAGGAGAAAATAGCGTAGACGATCCCCCTAAAAAGCCCTTTCAGTACTCTGGCAGTACAAGTTCAATGGGGCTGGCATGGAGCCGCCAAAACCAAAGAAGAAGGTGATTCAGGTGACTCACCACGGTCATGCTTGGCAAGTGTACCCGCTCAAATGCAGGGACAAGGTGGTGTTTCGGGTGTTCCATCGGGTCAACGGGGAGCGCCGGGCCAAGAATTTCACCACCCTGGCAAAAGCCAAAGCTGACGCCCGCAGCATCCTCAAGGAGATTTACAAACAAGGGCGAAGTGCCATCCACCTGACCGACGATGAGAAACGTGACTGGCACGCCGCTGTGACCGTGCTCCAGCAGTCCGGCATACGGTCGAGTTTTGAAACAATCATCCGGCACTACGCTGACCTCGCCGCAACCGCTGGTGGGGAGGAGTTGTTGACCGACATCGTGCGTAAACAGGTTGCCGCCCGCAAACGGGCGTTGACGCCGATCAAACTGGCTGATTTGCGGGCCACTTATCTGGCTGCGCTGAAAAAGAAAGAACGCTCCGAGCGGTGCATCGACGCTCAGGGTTCGCACACCGGGCAGTTCACGAACCATGTTGGGGATGTAATGTCCGACAAAATCACTCGTGAGAGGCTTCAAGACTTTATCGACGGCAAGAAAGGCGTTGATGCCCGCACGAAAAGGAACCTGTTGGAGGCAATCAAGGCGATGATGAAGTTCGGCAAGTCCCACCGAAGCGTCCCCGCCGATTGGGACGAGGCCGATCATGTCGTGATGCCAGCGGTAAGATCGAAAAAAGTGTCAACTTTTACCGCCGAGGAACTCAAGAAACTTTTCGCATCGGCCCCTGCTAAATTTCGGCCGATCCTGGCGTTGGCGGCATTTGCCGGAATCCGCTCCAGCGAGATTGAAGCCCTGGAGTGAAAGCACATTCGCCTGCTTGAGCAAGACCCGAAAGACAAGATCATCAAATTGGACGACGACGTGACCGAGGAGTCCAGCAAGCGGTCGGTGGAGATTCACGACACGCTTTGTGAGTGGTTGATGGGGCCGTTCAAGGCTAAAGGCAAGCTCTGGACTGGTAGCCACGATGAATTTTACCGGATGCAGCAGGAGATTGCGAAGACCTCTGGAGTCGTTTGGAAACAAAACGCACTGCGTCACACTTGCATTTCCGCAAAGGTCGCAATCACGAAGAACGTGCCGCAGGTTGCGTATGAATCCGGCAACTCGGTCGCTGTGATCAAGCAGCACTACCTCGACCTTATGACGCCCAGCCTGGCACAGGCTTGGTTCAACGTGACCGTTGGCGCCGTTTCTGACTACAAGAAAGGGCTGACGAAAGCTGCGGAGGTCGCCAAGCAACCTCAATCCAGCGAGGACGACGGCGGGTGACCGACGCCGAGATTACGTGTCGCCGTGGCACTGGAAAGTGCGTCTACGGTGCCCCGCTGCCCGCTGGGGACGCTTTCGCCGGTCGGCGGTCTGGTTTGGGTATGGGTGTCGCTGGCGAAGGCGCTGCGGGCCGGTCTGGATTTCTGGTTCCACTTCGATCACGATCTTCACGGCACATGAGCAACAGGCGTCAAGGCGGCAATCGTCGGCTCCCTTAACAGCGACCGTCTTTGGTCGCTCGCTTTCCCGGATACAAAGCAATGATCTCGACCCGCAGAGCCTTCGCCAGGATTTCCAACTCGGCATCGGTGACGCACCGAAGCTGTGCCTCGATCTTCGACAGCGTGCCTCGACTCAAATCCCATCCCAGCACACCGCAGCGTGCGGCGAGGTCTTCCTGCTTTAGCCCCTGCTGGTAGCGCAGCCTGCGCACCTGCGGGCCGACGATGTTTTGCGATTTGGCCATTTGCTCCAGTTTTGGAGCTTGACCGTACGAAACCGCAGGAGCCTAATTGCTCCAATATCGGAGCGCAGACGCTTCGAGGGGACTTGGCTGGTTTTGGAAATGCGCTCGGCGTGGGTGTCGGGTTGCTGATCAGCGGTCAAGTTTCGGGGCGGATACAGAAAGCAACGCAAGATGAAGACCATACTCAATCAGCAACATTCCATCAACCTGTTCGCTATGCTCACGCTGGCCACTGCTGCCTTCTGCAATGTCTGCCGGGGTCAACCCATGAACCGGGTGGCCGCACTGACCAATACGGCCTACGTGGGGATTCCAAGTGCCGCAGCCTTACAGCCCTCCAGTGCGATAACGATTGAGGCTTGGGTGAATCCCTTTTCGGTCGCAGCCGTATTGAGCAAGAGCGACGGGATTGGCGTTGCTACCGACCGCTCTTATGAACTTGGGGCCGGTGGTAATGCTGTGGGCGCAAGTTTGTTTTTGGGTGCGAATGTCTGGGCAGGGTGCCAGGCCACGAACATCGCCAGCTTCAACAACAAGTGGACGCACATGGCCGTCACGTTCAGTAGTGCCGAGGGAACGATCCGGTTGTACGTAAACGGCATTTTGGCGGCACAGGCAACCACCGATTGGGGTGGAACCATACCCCTAACCGGATTGACAGTCAGACAATCCTCTCAGCCATTGATCCTGGGGTACAACTCCATCGTGGGTTCTCCCGCATCGCTGCTGCTGGATGAGGTCAGAATTTGGAACGTGGTACGCACCGATTCAGAGATTCAACAGAACATGTCTAGCAAGCTGACCGGAAACGAGCCGGGTTTGGCGGGCTACTGGAACTTTGACCTCGGTACGGCCGCAGACGGCACAGCAAATCACTTCGATGGGACTTTCTACAACGGCGCAACCACGATCACCGACAACATCCCAGTGGCCGTTCAGATTTCCGTTGCCTCCGTTGCCATTTCATTCCCCACTGGCTCACCGCTGACGACCTACCAGGTTCAGTATTCGACGAACGTGGCTGCAACTAACTGGATCAACCTCGGCAGTCCGCTGCCGGGTAACGGCGCAGTTCAGAGCGTCATGGATTCAGTTTACGGTGAGCCGAAGAAGTTCTACCGGGTGGTGTTCTACTGATTCGTCGGCTTGCCTGCCCTCGCCCTTACATACCGCTCGAACATCCAGGACAAGAAATCCTCGGCGAAGTCGGCGTTGTCGGTGATCTGCTTGTAGAACTTGAAGTTGGAATCCACCATGTCCTGGAGCTTGTCGTTCACCACCTGGTTGAACGTCAGCCGGGCGTCTTCAGTCGGGTTGACCTTGATGCTGGCCTCCAGCGCCGGGTCGTTAGCGATGCGTTGCTCAAGCTGTCGGATGAACACCTTATCTTCCTCGGTGAAGTCCGTGCCAAATCGTTCGTTCAGTTCGTGGATGATCTGTGACAGCGGTTCCTTTTCCTCCGGCCTGGCAGCGCCGTCGTCCTTGGGCATCATCGGATCAAGTTCCTTGGTGCCCTTCTCCAGCGTGATCTTGCCGCTGCTGGTCCTCTTTACCCGGAACGCATCCAGGTCAATGTTCTGCTGAACCTCCACCGGCAGCGGCTCACGATTCACCGGTAACAACCGCCATAGCAACTTGGCGAACACATACAACTTCTCTAGGTCGGCGTCGGCGAACGTGATGACCTGCGACAGGAAGGCGTAGAGCCGGACGCAATCCACCAGGCATCCCCGGAACTCGGACTGCGCATCCAACGGCGCATCCTTGTAGCGATCCACCACGGGCGACAGCGCAAACTTGAGTTTGTCCTGCGTGCCCTTGGGATCGAAGTAAATGGCGGCGAACTTCTCGACCTCGGCCCCGGTGAAAAGGTGGAAGCCATCCAGCTTGTTCTGCAAATCGTAAAGCAGATTCGGATCGGTCGCTTCCTTGAGCAACGTGCGCTCGTAGTAAGGCTGGAACGCCTTTTGGATTTCCTCCGCCTCGTTGGCGAAGTCCAAGACCATCGTGTCTTCCTTGTCGGGCGGGCAGATGCGGTTCAGCCTGGACAGCGTTTGCACGGCGTTGACGCCGCCGAGTTTCTTGTCCACGTACATCGTGTGGAGCAACGGTTGATCGAAGCCCGTCTGGAACTTGCTCGCCACGATCAGCAGCCGATACTCGTTGTGCTTGAACGTCTCCGCCGTAGCCGTTTCGGGGATGGACTTGCCTGCTGCCGCCGTGTTCATGCCCGCCTCGGTGTAATCCTTGCAGCCGTCCTTCACGGTGCCGGAGAAAGCGACCAGCGATTTGAACGAGCAGCCCTGCGCCTTGAGATACTCATCCACCGCCAGCTTGAACCGGACGGCGTGAAGCCGTGACCTCGTGACGATCATCGCCTTCGCCTTCCCGCCGATGCGTTGCATGACGTGATTGCGGAAGTGCTCGACCATGATGGCGACCTTCTTGTTGATCGTGTGCTTGCTCAGGCCGACGAACGACTTGAGCAGATACGCCGCCTTTTCCCGGTCGTAGGCAGGGTCATCCTTGATCTTCTTCAGCAACGCCCAGTAGCTCTGGAACGTCGTGTAATTATCCAGCACATCCAGGATGAACTTTCCCTCGATGGCCTGGCGCATGGAATACAGGCTGAACGGCTCGAACTTCCCGTCGCCCCGCTTGCGCCCGAACATTTCCAGCGTCTTGTTCTTCGGCGTGGCGGTAAACGCAAAGTAACTGACGTTCTTCAATCGCCCCCGCCGCTTCATCTCGGCAACGATGCGGTCTTCCAGGTCGTCTCCTGGTTTGCCGTCCTGTTTCTCCGCCTCGTCCAGCGAGTTCGTGGCCAGCACTTCCTTCAGGCTCTTGGTACTCTCGCCCGACTGACTGGAGTGCGCCTCGTCAATGATGACGGCGAACCGCTTACCCTTGAGGGCACTCATCTGGTCGGCGATCACGGGAAATTTCTGAAGCGTTGTAACGATGATCGTCTTGCCATCTTCGAGCGCCTGCTTCAACTGCCGGGAGGTCGTGTCAATGTTCTCCACCACGCCGAGCGTCTGTTCAAACTGGCGCACGGTGCGTTGAAGCTGCCGAT
This sequence comes from Verrucomicrobiota bacterium, assembly GCA_014860005.1. The sequence goes on from JACZKP010000149.1 coordinate 23,306, forward strand.
CCAGCACACGCCGGTCGGTGATGACGATGATCGAATCAAAGATGCGCTCGTCATTGGCGTCATGGAGCACGGACAACTGGTGCGCCAGCCAGGCGATGGTGTTCGACTTGCCGGAGCCTGCGCTGTGCTGAACCAGGTAGCATTGCCCTACACCACAGCCCAGCGCATCGGCCACGATCCGGCGCACGCAGTCCAGTTGATGAAAGCGGGGGAACAACAGCTTCTTCTCGCCGGTCTTGTTGCCCTTGCCGTCCTCCAGTTCGACGACGTGAATGAAATTCTGGAGTAGATCGAGCACGCTGTCTCGTGCCCACACTTGTTCCCACAAGTAGGCCGTGGAAAAACCTTTCCACGACGGCGGATTGCCAGCGCCCAGGTTGTAGCCCTGGTTGAACGGCAGGAACACCGTCCTGCCGCCCCGTAACTCGGTGCTGACATACACCAGCGACGGATCAACGGCGAAGTGCGCCAGGCACCGACCGAACTGGAGCAGCGGCTCCTTCGGATCACGATCCAACCGGTACTGCCTTACGCCATCCTGGACAGACTGGCCCTTGAACGGATTCTTGAGTTCCGCCGTGAACAGCGGCAGCCCGTTCAGGAAGATCGCCATGTCCAGGCTCTTTTCGTTCTTCCCGCTGTATTTGAGTTGGCAGACGATGGTGAACTGGTTGCCCAGATGAAGTTCCTGCGCCGACTCGTTGAGGCCGGACGACGGCTTGAAATAAGCCAGCCGGAATTTGCAGCCGTTGGCTTTGATACCTTTGCGCAGGACGTGAAGGGTGCCGTGCTTGTGAATCTCCGACGCCAGGCGCTTCAACAACATCGGCTTGGCATGGGCACCGTGCTGCGTCGTCATCTTCTGCCATTCCTTGGGCTGCGTGGCGTAGATAAAATCCAGCACGTCCTTCGGGATCAGGCAAAGTTCCCTGTCGTAGTCGGTGGTTTCACGACGGCGGAAGCCGCCCGACAGGTAAGCGCCAGTGGAAGCGTCCGCCAGCGCCGAGACATCCTGCGGCCCACTGCTCAACGGATCACGCAGCAGGCCCGCCTCGATGCTCGCTTCAAAGTTCTTTTCGCTCGTGTCCATGCGCCCCGGCGACAATCGCCGCCCTGTGATACCAACTTTGTCCGCCGCCGACAACTAACGCTTCTTCAACTGTTCCGCCGTCAGGCTGCGGCTGAACTCCCGCAGTTCCTTGGCCTCTACATCGCTGGCGGTTCCGGCGACGACGTGGCCCAGCAAACTGCGGATGACGTGCGCCTCGTCCGCCTTGAGCTTGAGCGTATCCACCAGGCTGCGGGCGATGGCGGCAAAGGTGTTGCCGTTGAAATTGCAGAACGGGACGAGCCGATGACATTCCCGGCACAAATCCGCCGCCTCATCGAGGAACATCTCCCGCCGATGGTTCTTCTCCCAAAGCTGGCGGGTGCGGTCGTGGCCGTCGCTGGTGGGTTTGTGGAGCGCCTGCTTGGGCTGGCACAGGGCGGCGTTCGTGGCGGTCACGAACTCCCAGTCGAACAGTTCAAGCCACGGTCTTTTCACGCCGCTGCTTGAGATTCCGTTTGATCTTCTGGAGCGTGCCCACGCCCTCGCTTTGGAGATGGCCCTTGCCCGTGACGGCATACACCGGCGCTGCGGAGAAACGGTGTTGAATCTTCAACCCGTCCCGCACGACGCTCTGGAGTAATTTGCGTTGCGCTTCCGTCACAGGGAAAATTTACCATTCATGCCCACGGCTCACAAGGCGCAATCAGCGGCCCGAACGCACATCAATCTGGCCGGTGACGGCGGCGGAGATAAGCGCCGTCCGGTATTCCCGCAACCGCTCAATCGCCGTCCGCACCTTCGCCAGCAGGGCGTCCAGCTTGGCGGTTTCACCGTCGAGATATTCGGCAATGCCCTGTTGCTCATCTGTCGGCGGGCAAGCCACGCTGTAGTGGTTCAGGTCTGACATCCGCAAGGACGGCTGCATGTATGATGGAATCGCCGCCCGCTCGTAGGCAAACAGCGGATGCAGTTGATAGAACACGTAGCGGACACAGACCCGTCCATTGCGGGGGCGCATGATGAGGCAATTCTGCGACAGGCTGAAACGTCCCTTAAAAACCAAAGGGGTCATCACTCTCGCTCCGACCGTCGTAGTGAAGATGACTTTAGGCACATCGTAGGCGTAAGAGGAAATTCGTCCCATCACGCCGTCGTTTTCAGTTTGGCCGCTGTAAACCGGATACTCGCCTGGGTGATCGGCGATATACTCGGCTGTCAGTTCTTGAGCATTACTTCCCTTGCCAAAACCGAAAAAGGTTTTGAGCGGTTTGATTTCCCAATGCTTCGGGATGTGGCCGAGCCATGGGTCGCGTTTCTCGGTGGTCACCGTGAGCAGGACAATGTTGGATTGACCGAGGTTGATGTGAACACCGGGTGATGGATTCTGACGGTGCGGGAGTTCATCATCAGCGGAGTTCGGCATGGGCAAAAGCTACAGAGATGTTAGTTGAAACGAAAGGCTCGTCAGTAGCCTCGCCCCACCTTGCTCGCCTACCGGTGGCGCTGCTGCCCTTCGCGCTACTGGACTTGATCTTGGGAACATTGTTCCTAGCCGCGTTTCGGAAGACGCGCGCCTCAGCCCGATCAGTCTGGCTGACTGCTGGTTCGAGTTTTTCAGCGGCCGGCGGCGATGCAGGGTTGCGTTGCGCGCGGTTTTGCGGGACTGTGTTGTAGCAGCCTTGCCGACGATTCGGAGTTGGTTGGAGCCGGCCAGGCCGCAAGTGAAGGCAAAGCGTATGGAAGTCTATTTTGAAAACTTGACGGCGGAGAACGCCTCTTTGGACAAACTGGCCGACGATGTGTGCCTCCTTTTGCAGGATGCCGAAGCCTTGGTGAAAGCCACCGGCGCGCAACTGTCAGAGGAATCCAAAGCGGAACTGGAGAACGCGCTCGCGCGGGTGAAAACCCGCGGGGAACGCATCAAACAACAGGCGTTGACCAGCGCCCGCGCGACGGACCGGATCATTCGCCAGTATCCATATCAGTCGCTGGGCGTGGTGTTCGGCGTGGGCGTGCTGCTAGGGGCGTTGATCAATCGGAAGTAAGGTTGGCCTTTGGCTGGGAAGATCGAATTTTTGCGGCGGCATCGACCGGTTCTATTCTGATACAAAATCCAGCACCGCCGTAATGGCATCGCCACTACCCTGCCAGACTTGGAGCGCGCAACCATTTCCCTTCTTCCATCGGCGGAATTCCTCCGGCAACGCGCGTTTGGTCAGGTGACGCTCGCGCACCCCGTCGGCATCGCATCCGAGCAACAGTGCGTGCGCCTTGTAAACCCGCGGATGGCCTATGACGCGCGCCGCGCCGGACGGCAGGGGCGCAACGGATCGCTTGTCGAGCACCAGAAAACTCAGCGGCAGATCGCGCAAATCAATCCCAATCAGATTGGCAAAACGCGCCCAGAGCCCGTCCGTGAAAACTGCCGCCGGCGGCCTGGCAAAGTGATGGCACCAATGCCGTTGATTCTGCAAGGCCAACATTCCACACGCTGTCTGATGCGTACAGGGCGCGACGACGTCAAAGACGCCGCGTAGCCGTTCGCGAATGGCAATCAACGCGCGGCTGGCTTCGTTAGTTCCCGGCTCGACCCAGAGCACACATTCCGCGCGCGCCGCCAGTTCAACCAATGAGCTTGCAGCTTCTGGATTCAATTCGGTGAGGACGTGACTCAGCAGCAGCACCGCCGGCGAATCGGGCAGGCTGCTGGCGATCTTCAGCCCCGGATACTTGGTCCGAGCGCGGCGCGCGGCGAATTCCATCGCCAACGTTGAGCGATCCCAGACGTGCAGCTTGCGCCCGGCATCTGTGCCGAAATGATCCAGGAAAGCGCGCGCTGCGATACCGCTGCCGCAGCCCCAATCGAGCAGTTCTCCTTTGGGCGGCGACCAACCGCGCCGGGTCAGTTCCGCCAGCGCGTAATCCCACTTCCAACCGATGCGCTGGGCGAACGTGGCGTCGTAGCTCGCCAGGTCGGCTTCGCTCTGCCAGTAATCGTCCGCGCCCGCCGTGCCCGCGAGAAACGCCGTGCGCAGACGCTCAAGCGCGCTCCAGTCAATCGTATTTCCGTCCATTGATCGAAACGTTGATTCGTTGAGTGGTCAAATTGGGCGGGTCATGCGCCATTGAGAAGATCATCGAGCGTGTGTTGTTTGATGCCGTAGAACTTCTTCAAGTCGTCAATGCGCTGCTTGATGGTTTGGTCCTGAAAGGGCTGGTTTTCCCGCACGGCGGCAATCATCAGGTTTTTCGGCGTGTGCCCGGCATCCACAAATTCCATCACCTTGGTGCGGTAACCAGCCCATTCAAGAAACAACGCACGCAGGCCGTCCGTGACCCACTCGGCCATCCGTTCGGCCATCACGCCGTGACGCAGCACTGAGGCGAGCGGTTCCGGCGGGCTGAGTTGCGGACGCAATTCCTGATGGCAGCACGGCGCCACGATGATGAGCTTCGCGCCAAGTTCGATACCCCGGCGGATGGCGTCGTCGGTGGCAGTGTTGCAGGCGTGCAAGGCGATCAGCGCGTCCAAGGGCGGCAGCTTGGCGGATTGAATTGAGCCGGCAACAAACTCCAGTCCTTCGGCTTTAAGCTGTCGGGCGAGTCGGTTGGTGGCCGCGACCAAATCCGGTCGCGCTTCGACCCCCATGATGCGCACTGGTTGCTTTGCAACGCGGTGGAACAAGTGCCACGCGCCAAAAGTGAGGTAGCCTTTGCCGCAGCCCATGTCAGCAAAGACGAGCGACTGCTTGGTCGCCGGTGGAACCGGAGCTTCGGTTTGCTCGGTGTCGTGAACCGGTGTTTCAATCCAGCCACATTCCTTTGCTAGGTGGGAAATGATTTCGAGGTAATGATTGATCTGTCGGTGTTTGTCGGCCATCGAGGCGCGGACCTGGCCGGCGGCATCCATGATGCCCAAACCCTGCAACCAATCGCGCGCCGAGGCATCGAGGAAACCCGCCCGCTTGCGGTCATGCGTGCGCGGAGGCGTGGTTTTGCTCGAAGGTTTGTGATCAACCAGTCGCGCCGCGCCGCCTTCGACGGAAATGAACTGCCAGTCGCGGACGGTTGTGCAAAGCAACGCGCTGCGGAACGCGTGCTCCAACTGATCGCGCAGCCAGCCGGCGCATTCGGCCAGCGGAAGATTTTTTGTCAGGTCCTGAGTCGCGTGACGCAGCGTTAGCGAAAGATGCGGAACGCCCTTCAACATTACACAACGGCCCAGAATCTTTTGTGGGCCTTCGTCTGCATTGACGGGGGCGGACAGCACCACCCGCACGAAGGTCCCGTCCGCCAGACTGGCGGCAAGCTTCGCACAGAGTTGTTCGCAGGGTGTAGCCGGCATCACAGAAGCAAGCATGCCCGCCCGCGGACCGCTGGGCGAGCGAATTGGAAAGGCCTGGCAAATCGCAGAGCCTCCCCGGCAAGCTTCGCACGCGAACTCAGTCCCAACCGTTCGAAATGGTGATCAAGCGGACTGGCTCACGGATTTGGCTTCCTCTTCCAGCACCATCAGCACCGTGGCGGCAACGGCGGCAACCATGCCGGCTGCGTTGACGAAGTGGGGCATGGTCTGGCTTATCAGGAGCGACAGAATGATCGTAATAACCGGCGCGCCGGCGTTGATAAGCGGCGACACGATGATCGCTTTGCCGTAACGGAAGGCATAAACCAGCAGGAGAGCGCCGACCGCGTTAAGAATCTGGATGCATGCCGCGAGATACGGCCCTTTGAATCCCCAGTTGATCGTCTGCTTGAAGTCAGTCATGGCTAGCGCCACCGGAATCAAAAGGATTCCGGTGAGCATCATGTAACAGAAAATGCTTTCCGCCTTCATGACCTTGTTGGCGTGCGAGATGACAAATCCCTGAATCCCCCAGGCCAGAAAAACCAGCAGCGCCAAAAGAACCCAGACAAACTCCGCCTTCCCCTCTTTGACCGGCGGCGCGTATGACAGGAGTACACCGGCCACCAGCGCCAGGAAAATGCCGAGCCAGCCTTTGAGCGACGCGCGCTCGCGGGAAATGATCAGCGCCATCACAATCGTGACCAGTGGCGACAACGCGATGAACGGAAAGACCAGGTAAGCCGGCGCGATGCGCAACGTTTTGAAGAGAATCAACTGACCGCCGGCGCCGAGCAAGCCCGCCGCGCAGCCGAGAAGAACGGCCCGCAAGTTGTAATCCAGCTTCCATCCAACGAGACGCAACGCCACCAGCGCCGGCGGAATCATCGTCAAGGCCCAGACCACATAGCCCAGCGTTTCCGGAAAGCCGGCATCGGCGGTCAGGTTCATGACCGCGCCCCAGAGGCCCCACGCGAGCATGGTGACGACGGTGTAAACGAACCAGAGTCTGCTTGGTTTCATGGTAATAGATTTGTCTGTGACATCGCCAACACGATGGCCATCTCACGATCCTGTACTTGCACTACGAACGCGCAGAATGGAGACGGTTCGTACGCCAAGTTGCCGGCGCAGGACGTTGTTTGATCGGCTGGCATAAATGGAACAGGAGGCTTTTGTCGGGCAATAGTTCGCGTCAATTGCCGGGAACATGTCAACCCGGAATTGCGGCATTGCGGTACGGTGGAGAATCACAGCACCGTCAGTCACACATCACGCTTTTGGTGCTTGCGGCAGGATTGACGAATGGATGCCGGCGTGGTGAAGTTCCCGCATGAGCAAGAAGCTGCTGGCTTGGTTGGTGTGCCTGCCCCTGGCGCTATCCGCGCAAATCCCCGATCCCGTCCTGCCCGAAGGTGTGGGCGTGAACATCCATTTTGTCCAAGGCCACGAGCGCGATCTCGATATGATCGCGGCGGCGGGTTTCAAGTTCGTGCGGATGGATTTCACCTGGGCCGGTATCGAGCGCAGAAAGGGAGAATACGACTGGTCGGGTTATGATGAATTGACGGCGAACCTGGAAAAGCGCGGCCTCCGCGCGCTCTACATCCTGGACTACTCGAATTCGCTCTACGAGGAAACCGTTGTTAGCCCAAACCCGATCACGGGGCAGCCGCACAAGACCACCGCCTCGCCGCAGCGGCCGGAGAGCGTGGCGGCATTTGCGCAATGGGCGGGCGCCGCCGCCAGGCATTTTCGCGGGCGCAAAATCATTTGGGAAATCTGGAACGAGCCGAACATTCGTTTCTGGCAGCCCAAACCGGACGTGCAGCAATACACGACGCTGGCGCTGGCCACGATCAAGGCGATTCGCGCGGCCGATCCCGGGGCCACCATCGTCGCACCCGCAACGTCGGAATTTCCGTGGACGTTCCTGGAGACATTTTTCAAAGCTGGCGTGCTGGAACATCTCGACGCCGTCAGCGTGCATCCGTATCGCAATTACGCAAAAGCACCGGAGACGGTCGCTCCCGATTACGAGAAACTGCGGGCGCTGATTGACCGTTACGCGCCGGCGGGCAAACAGGGCAAGATTTCGATCCTCAGCGGCGAGTGGGGTTACGCCACGCACACAAAAGGTTTGTCGCTGGAAGTCCAGGCCCAGTTCGCGGTGCGGCAACAACTGGTCAACCTGCTGCACAACGTTCCGCTCTCAATCTGGTACGACTGGAAAAACGACGGCAACGATCCGAATGAACGCGAGCACAACTTTGGCACCGTGATGCCGGACCTGACGCCGAAGCCGGCGTACACGGCGATTCAAACCCTCACGCGCGAACTGGCGGGCTACCGCATTGTTCGCCGCGTGCCAACGGGCAACGCATTGGATTATGTGATTCTGTTGGGTGACTCCCAAGCCCGGTTCAAAGTCGCCGCCTGGACAATCGGGGAACCTCACCAGGTCAGGTTGGAACTTCAGAGTGATGCAGGTTTGAAGACGGCTGGCGTGACCCTGCCCGCAACCAAAGGTGACGGACAACCCGGCAAGGTGGAACTCCTGCAAGGCAGATTGGTCCTGGAATTGACCCAATGGCCGCAGTACATCGCCCTGCCGCCGAAAGCGAGGTTGATGGAATGAACCCGGTGGCAGGAAGAATTGCATTGTCTTGGCCGGCAGATTCACGAACCTCCCGCCAGCCATGAGTGCCACACGCCTCGACGTAAAAAAGACCTACAAACTTTTCATCGGCGGCAAGTTTCCCCGCAGCGAAAGTGGACGCTATTTGTCGGCCAGGTCCGCAGGCGGCGATCATCTCGACAATTATTCCCACGCTGCGCGCAAGGATTTCCGGGACGCGGTTGGGGCGGCGCGGGCAGCGGTGGACGGCTGGAGCAAAGCCACGGCCTATAACCGTGGACAGATTCTTTATCGCGCCGCCGAGCTGCTGCAGAATCGCGCACCTGAACTGGTCGCAGAAATCATCCGCTCTACTGGAGTCAGCGCCGCAAAAGCCAGACGCGAAGTTACGCTGGCGATTGACCGGCTTGTGCATTTTGCCGGCTGGACCGACAAGTACTCACAGATCTTCGGCAGCGTGAATCCCGTGGCGAGTTCGCATTTTAATTTCACCATTCCCGAACCCACGGGCGTAGTTGTGGTGCTCGCGCCGGACGAACCTTCATTGCTCGCGCTGATATCGCTCACCGCCCCGGTGATGCTCAGCGGCAATGCCGCCGTCGTGATCGCATCGGACAAGTTTCCGCTCCCGGCGGTGACGTTCACCGAGATCCTCGCCACCAGCGATCTCCCGGGCGGCGTCATCAACCTGCTGACGGGCAAACGCGCCGAACTCGTTCCTCACATCGCCGGCCATCTGGACGTGAACGCCGTGGTGGACGGGACGGGGATCGCGGAATTGGGATCACCATTGCAGGCCGGCACCGCCATCAATCTGAAGCGATACTCCCATCACTCGCTGGCCACGCGTGACTGGTTTACGGCGCAGGCCGAAGACCCGTATTGGATTCTCGATACGATTGAATTCAAGACGGCCTGGCATCCCGTCGGACTTTGAGTCGGACTGAAAAGCTTGCTCACTTCAGGATTAGAACGTGACTCGAATCACAACCCCTCTTATCTTCAGCCACGATTTGACGATTTATCAATTCATTCGACTATGAACGCAACACCCATTCGCGTGGCGGTCACCGGCGCAGCCGGCCAGATCGGTTATTCCCTGTTGTTCCGGATCGCCTCCGGCGAGGTTTTCGGACCGAACCAGCCGGTGATCCTTCACTTGATTGAAGTGGACGTACCGGAGATCCTGGAAAGGCTCAAGGGCACCGTAATGGAGATCGAAGATTGCGCGTTCCCGCTGCTCAAAGGCATCGTCGCCACCGGTAATCTCGACGAAGGTTTCAAGGACGTGAACTGGTGTCTGCTCGTCGGCGCCGCGCCGCGCAAGGCCGGCATGGAACGTAAGGATCTGCTCGGCGCCAACGGAAAGATATTTGTCGGCCAAGGCAAGGCCATCCAGAAGAATGCCGCCAGTGACGTGCGGGTGCTCGTCGTCGGCAATCCCTGCAATACCAACGCGTTGATTTGCATGAACAACGCGCCCAACGTCCCGCGCGACCGTTTCTTCGCCATGACGCGCCTGGACGAGAACCGCGCCAAGGCGCAGCTTGCAAAGAAGGCCAGCGTGGATACCACCGCCGTGACCAATCTCGCCATCTGGGGCAATCACAGTTCAACGATGTATCCGGATTTCTACAACGCAAAGATCGGCACGCGCCCGGTACCGGACATCATCAAGCACACCGAATGGCTGGAGAAGGATTTTATCAACACCGTGCAGCAGCGCGGCGCGGCCATCATCAAGGCGCGCGGCGCATCGAGCGCCGCCAGCGCGGCGAATGCGGCGATTGACACGGTTCGTTCGCTCGTAAATCCGACGCCCGCGGGGGATTGGAACAGCGTGGCGGTCTGTTCGGATGGCAGCTACGGCATCGAAAAGGATTTGCTGTTCAGTTATCCCATCCGCAGCAACGGGAAGTCCTGGGAGATCGTTCAGGGCGTGACGCTCAATGAATTCAGCCGCGGCAAAATCGCCATCACCGAGAACGAACTGAAGGAAGAGCGGGCGTTGGTGGCGGAGTTACTGGGCAAGTAAGCCCTATTTCTCGCCGGAAAACCCTAAACTGGAAAGCCGGACGGCCGTCGGCGGAGGCTGATGCCTTGCGCCTCGGCGTGCGCATCCTCTGCCGGCCCCAAACTGCCTTTGACCTTTCCCGTCGGATTCGCCAGAATTCGCCATGGGTGCGCTATTCCGACAATGAAGACGGGTTGGCCCCCGCAATTAAAACTGAACTTGGATTGAATTATGGCAAATGGAATGAAACGAGGGAAATTGGGAATATTGGTGGGGGGCGGCCCGGCGCCGGGCATCAACGGCGTCATTGCGGCGGCCACCATTGAAGGCATCAATCAGGGGTTTGAAGTCATTGGTTTTCGCGACGGCTTCAAATGGCTCGCCGCGGGCGACACGCAGCACTACACCAAGCTGACGATTGACGACGTGAAGCGCATTCACCTGCGCGGCGGCTCGATCCTGGGCACGGCGCGAACCAATCCGGCAAAGTCCGAAACCAGCATGCACAACCTGCTGGATGTGCTCCAGAAACTGGGTGTGGGCGCGCTGGTAACCATCGGCGGCGATGACACGGCCTTCTCCGCCAGTCATGTCTATCGCAAGGGCGCCGGCGCCATTCGCGTCGCGCACGTGCCCAAGACCATCGACAACGATTTGCCGCTGCCCGGGGCCACGCCGACCTTCGGCTTTGAAACGGCGCGGCATCATGGCGTTTATATTCTCCGCAATCTGGCCGAGGACGCACGCACCACGTCGCGCTGGTATATCATCATCAGCATGGGCCGGGCAGCGGGCCATCTCGCGCTCGGCATCGGCAAAGCCGCCGCGGCGGCATTGACCATCATCCCCGAGGAGTTCCGTGGCAAACCCATCACCGCCGAAGAAGTCGCTGACATCATCATCGGCGCGATTATCAAGCGGCGTTCCTACGGCTCGCACTACGGCGTGGCGGTGCTCGCGGAAGGATTGATCGAATCCATGGGCGAGAAAGGCCTCGTCAACGCCGTTCCGGGCGGCAGCCTGGAACGTTACGGCAAAGTGATTCGCGACGACCACGGGCATCTGCGGCTTGGCGAAATCGAGTTCGGCCGGCTGATGAAAGACCTCGTCACCCATCGCCTGGAGGAGCTGGGTTTGAAGATGACGCTCATAGACAAAGACCTTGGCTACGAATTGCGCTGTGCCGATCCCATCCCGTTTGACGCGGAATACACGCGCGACCTCGGTTATGGCGCGGTGAAGTTCCTGCTCTCCTCGGAAGCGGGCAAATACGGCGCCATCATCAGTTTTGAGGACGGCAAGATGGTGCCGCTGCAATTCGAGAAGATGCTCAATCCACAAACCGGGCGTTTCCAGGTCCGCAAAGTCAACGTGGAGGGCGAATCCTACGAGTGCGCCTGCCATTACATGATCCGCTTGGAGAAACCTGATTTCCAGGATGTGAGCCAATTAGACAAGCTGGCCGCCACCGTGGCGATGACGCCGGATCAGTTTCGCGCGCGGTTTGGCTATCTCGTAAGTTTGAAGTAACCCTGCCCTCTCCCGGCGGCGGCGGGAATCGTCCTGCCGCCGCTGGTTTGTTTTATGCCATCGCTTTCGTCCATTGAACTGGCTGCCCGGCTCGACGCCACGCTTTGGAATCCCGTCGCCACCGCCGGTGACATCGAAGCCTTCTGCGCCGAGGCGCGCCATCACAAACTTCGCGCCGTGTGCGTGAACGGTTCGCGCGTTGAACTGGCATGCGCCCGGCTGGAAGACAGCAGTGTGCAAGTCGTCGCGCTTGTCAGTTTTCCGCTGGGCACGGCGGACGCGGACGTGAAGCGTTACGAAGTGGAGGCGGCCATTGACCATGGCGCTCAGGAAATCGAACTGCCGTTGAACTGCGGACTGCTCAAGGATGGCGCCCATAAGGCCTTGCTGCGCGAACTGCGCGATGTGGTGGAAGCGGCCGACCAACGCCCCGTGTGCGTCACACTCGAAACTGCGCTGCTCACCCGGGAGGAAATCAATCTCGCCTGCGAGTTGATCGTGGAAGCCGGCGCGCAGGGTGTCTCCAGCAGCACAGATTTCCGCCCGGACGCCCGCGTCTCCGCTGACGACGTCAAGGCGCTACGCGAAGCGGTGGGACCGAAATTCATCGTGAAGGCTGCTGGCGGGATTTCCGACCCGCAAACCGCGTGCATTCTGCTCGATGCCGGCGCCAGCCGCCTGGGTTCAAGCGACGTTTGTGCGCTCTGACGCCAGTTAATCGAGGACTGACCCCGTCGCGTGCTGCGACCGCCCCGGGGGCAGCCCACAGATTTTTCTCCATTTCACGCCGTCCTTTGCGGTATGGTTGCCGCCGATGAACATCGCCACGCATCGCAAAGCCATTGATCAACTGGACGCGCAGATCGTGCGCCTGCTCAACGAGCGCACCAACCACGTCCTGGCCATCGGCGAAATCAAGCTCAAGGCCGGCGAAGAAATTTATGTGCCGCATCGCGAGCGCAGTGTGCTCCAGCGCATCTGCCAATTGAACCAGGGGCCGATGACCGCCGACCAACTGCGCGCGGTGTATCGCGAAATCATGTCCAGCGCGCTGGCGCTCGAAAAGACCCTCACGATTGCCTATCTCGGACCGGAAGCCACGTTCACGCATCAGGCGGCGATCCGGCGCTTCGGATCAAGCCTGCATTACTCGGCGCAAAAAACCATTGGCGACGTATTCACCGAGGTCAGCAAGAACCGCGCGGATTACGGCGTCGTGCCGGTGGAGAATTCCACCGAAGGCGTTGTTACGCACACGCTCGACATGTTTGTGGACAGCGACCTGAAAGTGGTTTCGCAGATCATCCTGCCCGTGCAGCAATGCCTGTTGAGCAAGTCGCCGCGCACGAAGATTCAAAAGCTGTTTGCGCATCCGCAATCGCTCGCGCAATGCCGCGGCTGGATTCAGAACCATCTGCCGCGCGTGGAGATCATCGAGACGTCGTCCAACGCGCGTTCCGCCGAGTTTGCCGCGAAGGAGAAGAACACCGCCGCCATTGCAGGTCTGCTCGCCGCCGAGAAATACGGTTTGCCCGTGCTCGAATACGATATTCAGGACAACGCCGCCAACGCCACGCGCTTCCTGGTGCTGGGCCGCCAGTGCAGTCCGCCCACCGCCAACGACCGCACCAGTCTCATGGTAAGCATCATGGACAAGGTGGGCGCGCTGCATCGTGCGCTGGATGCGTTCCGCCGCTACCGCATCAATCTCACGAGAATCGAGTCGCGCCCCAGCAAGCGTAAGGCGTGGGCGTATTTCTTCTTCATTGATTGCGACGGCCACATGCAGGACGGGAAAGTCACCAAGGCCATCCGGTTGCTCGAAGAGCAATGTAGTTTTGTGAAAGTACTGGGTTCGTATCCAAATACGGAATAGGGGCGGGTTGAAACAGTCATGCGGATCCGCACCGCCGAAGCATCATGAGTCATCTGGCCAAAGCCCGCGCCGTGTTCGACATCGAGCTTGCCGCGCTCCGCCGAGTGCGCGCGCAGCTCGACGCGTCGTTTGATCGCGCCGTGGATTGCATTGTTCAGGCGCTCCGGCAACACGGGAAGGTTGTGATCGTGGGGATCGGCAAGTCCGGCAACGTCGGACAAAAGATCGCCGCCACCCTCACCAGCACCGGTTCGACCAGTGTGGTGCTCAACAGCGTGGACGCGTTGCACGGCGACCTGGGCATCGTAAACGACGGCGACGTGATCCTGGCGCTGAGTTATTCCGGCGAATCAGAGGAGTTGTTGAGCTTGCTGCCAGCTTTGAAGCGGTTTTCCATCAAAGTCATTGCGCTGACGGGCGGGGTGAAATCGTCACTCGCGCGGCACAGCGACGTGGTGTTGAACGCGCGCGTGCCCCGGGAAGCGTGTCCATTCAACCTCGCCCCCACAGCCAGCACCACCGCCATGCTGGTGTTGGGCGACGCGCTGGCCGTTGCCGTGCTACAGGCGCGCGGCTTTACGCAAAAGGATTTTGCCCGGTATCATCCGGCGGGCGCGATTGGCCGCGCCATGCTGCTGCACGTGGGCGACATCATGCGCACCGGCAACCGCAACGCCGTGGCCAGCGAGAACCTGCCCGTCAAGCAGGCGTTGCTCGTGATGACGCAGGCCAAATCCGGAAGTCTTAGCGTGGTGAACGCCCGCGGCAGACTGGTGGGTGTGTTCACCGACGGCGATTTCCGCCGCCGCATGGCGACGGATGAAACCTTGCTGGCGAGACCGTTGAAGGCGGTGATGACGCGCAAGCCGGTTTGTATTCGCGAAACGGCGCTTGCGGTCGAGGCGCTCAAAGTTTTTGATGAACGGAACATTGACGATTTGATCGTCGTCAACGCGAAGCACGAGCCAGTGGGGCTGGTGGATTCGCAGGATTTACCGAAACTCAAGATCATGTAACGGCTGGCGGCAATTCTGCCGGCCACAATCGTAATCCAAAATGACAACGCAATTGAAATACCTGGCCGCCCTTACGCTGGCGCTGGTGTCGGTCACGCCCATGAAAGCCAAAGCTCAAAGCTCCCCTACCGTCCTTGCGGCCAAGTCGCTGAATTGGACCGTCACCCGCACCGAGGAAACGAAGTATCTGATCTACCTGCCGCAGGATTACAATGCGCAGTCGGGCAAACGCTGGCCACTAATGGTGTTCCTGCACGGTGCCGGTGAACGCGGCACGGACCTCCAGCGCGTCGCCATTCACGGTCCGCCGATGCTGGTCAAGCAGGGCAAGGATTTTCCCTTCATCATCATCGCGCCGCAGTGTCTGGACGACCGGCGCTGGGAAAACGACGGCTTGCTGCAATTGCTCGACCACGCCATCGCCAGCCACGCGGTGGACACGAACCGCGTTTATCTTACCGGCCTGAGCATGGGCGGTTACGGCACGTGGCGGCTGGGATTGACCCATCCCGAACGGTTTGCGGCCATCGCTCCCATCTGCGGTGGCGGTGAATTCATTGACGTCCTCCTCTCCAACCGCAGCAAGGCCGCGGCGTTGCGCAGCCTGCCCGTCTGGGCGTTCCACGGAGCGAAAGACCAGGTCGTGCCGCTGGACGAATCCGAGCGGATGGTGAACGTGCTCAAGAAGGTTGGCGTCAAGGACGTGAAACTGACGGTATATCCGGAGACAGACCACAATTCGTGGACGGAAACCTACAACAACCCGGAGTTTTACGAGTGGTTGTTGAAGCACGCGCGGAAGTGAATCCGGTCAGGCCGTGAAGCGCACGGGTAACTACACCAATCCATGGGGACCCAGTGGTAACGTCCACTTGTCGCTCTCTTCAAGGATTCGGCCTCCCACACCACCTTGCGAAGCAGCGCGTCATGACACGCAACGCGGCTTCCAATAGCGGCAAATTCAGTGGTGCCGGCTCCGGGCGAAGGCAAACGGAGCGAGGCTCACCCGCACCAACGGCAGCGCGAGCACGGCCAGGAGGGCCAGCAAGTGGCTCATCGCCCCACTGACGGGCGCGATCAAAACCAGCAGGAGCAAAGCTTCGGTGCCGAACAGCCAAGCGGTGAAATACTTCAGGGCGGTTCGCGCTGAAACCATTCCCCGCTGCATCGCAACGCTGCACAGACGCGCGGCCAATCCCAGCTTGAGCAGACAGCAAATGGCCAACGTCCACGGCAGCCAGGCCGGTTCCAGCAGGAGTCGCTCGAATTCCACGGGATGCTGGAGACACCACATGCCCAGCCCGGGTGCCGAGAAGAGAGTGATGAAGACAACAATGCACACGGAGAGATTGAAAAGGTATTTGTTTTCCAACACTCCAAGGTAAATGTTCGCCGCCAACAATCGCCACGTTAGCAGGATCAGAGTTGCGAAGACGAACAGGACCACCACCGCCGACAGCACCACGATTCCGGTCAAAAGGTCCGGTTGAAAAGTTTGCAGCACAAAGAAGGAATTGACCGGCAACCGGCTCCAGTCCACGCACGCTGCAAGCCAGAGAGCGGTCATCACGAAAACCAGCAGCCAGGTGACGAAGGCGCTCCACGCCGCGGTCTTGAGTTTCGCCGCGCACCAGACTTCCCCGGTCATCGGGCGCATGGCGTGAAACAGGGTCAGGCCAAGTTCCTTCCCCCAGAAATTCGTTTTACCAAATCCTTGTCCGATGATGAAGGCGAGCGCAAAGGGCAGAACGAAGATCCAGAATAGAATCCAAAGGATCAGGTTTGCCGACAGTGGTTCGCCTGCCGAATAGCGGACCAGTGTGGCCGGGAGGACGATCAGCAGCAGCACCACGCCGACGCTGGCGGGCAACAGGATGCCGTTGCGACGCCACTCGAACCAGGATTGGGCGGCCTCCGCCGAGGCAAAAGGTTTTGGCCGCGCCGGCGACAGTGGCACGGGCGTCGCGCCCGTTCGAATCGAAACGCACGAGCGGGACGCCCATGCGACTAACAGGTTCATTGAAACAAGCCGAATTCGGGGCCAGGTGATTTTGAAACTCGCGCCATGCCGTTGTCGCCCCACGGCCCAGCAGGCGGCGCAATACGACGCGACACTCAACGCACACAAAACGCCCATTTGGATCGTATGCAGGTTCACGAACCGGGAGCGTTCCGTGCCTGGCATTAAGAAGCGGAGGATGTCCGCGCTGAACAGTATCCATCCGAAAGTCAGGACGGTGCCGAACACGCCCAGGACAATCAGGCGGGTGATGCGGAAATTGGCCAACGCCCAGACGATGGCTTGGAAACAAACCATCCCGGTCGCCAGATAAAGGCACGGCCAGCCGAAGGGAAATGGTACGGACCTATGCCGGAAGACCAAGCCCGCCCAGCCGAGATAAATCAGGCTGACGGTCGCCGCACCGAAGAGCATAGGGTGGATGACCAGTTGCCAGGTCCGCACCGGCAAGGTGAATAGTCGCACTGGAAACCCCGTGAACCGCTGTTTCCGATCACTCTCGGTGAATTTGAGACGGACGAAGACCACTGCGAGCGACAGCGCCATCGGCAACGTGCAAAAATCAACAAACCTTTTGCTTGCAGCCGGTGTTCCGGACAGGAACTGCTGAACAATAGCGCAAGCGGGAATAGCCGCGAGCACGGCCAGAAACGTAAAGCGGCTTTCCCGGCAGATTTCCCAAACCATGGCGGCCCCCGGGGAACGGGTCATCCGTCTCGCAATGGAAGCCGGCGGATTCACACGGAATGTTTTTGAGCCGCTCGCGCGACGAAAATTTCGTCCAACGTCGGGATTTGTTCGGAAACGACGCGAGCGCCGAGCGTCACCACGTCGGCGATCAGTTCCTCGCGAGCCCCGTTGCAGAGCGCAGTCCATTCGCGGCCCGAACCCGTGAGACTCAGGGCCTGAACAATTTTCGGCGGTGCGGATTGCGGTTCGTTAAAGCGCAACACCAGCCGGCGGTGGGTGGACTTGACGTCGTCCAATTGGCCGCACAGGACAACTTTGCCCTGATGAATCATCGCGAGTTGGTCGGACACGCGCTCGATCTCGTCCAGCAAATGTGAGGAGAAAAAAACCGTGCGTCCTTCCTCGGCCACCGTGCGGATGACCGCTTCCAGAATGTCGCGGCGCACGATTGGGTCGAGGCCGGTGCTCGGTTCATCCAGCAGCAGCAACTCGGGCCGGAACGCGAGGGCGAGGAGCAATCCCGCCTTGGCCTGCTGGCCTTGCGAGAGCGTTTTGACCTGCGCCGCCGGATCAAGGCCGAATTGCTCGCGCAGTTCTTCCGCGTAGGTTTCATCCCACTTGGGATAAAAGGCCTGCGTATAGCGAAGTAGGTGATCCACCCGCATCCAGCCGGGCAAATCGCGATACTCAGAGAGATAGCCAGTCCGGCTCAGGACGCCCACTGGCTCCGCCACGGGATTCAGCCCGAAGACGCGAACCGATCCCGCTTCGGCTTTTAGTAAACCGAGGATGTGCTTGATCAGCGTGGTCTTGCCGGCCCCGTTCTCACCGACAAGGCCGAACACGCAGCCGCGCGGCACATAGAGCGACACGTTGTCCAAGGCGATTTTCGCGCCGAATCGGCGGCGCAACTCCGTGATCGCGATCACGGCGTCAGCGGAAGATGGGGAAGGAAATTTCATTTTCCGGCCTGGGAATGGATGGCCTCGTGACGCTCTTGCAGCAACTCAGAGACTTCCGCCAATTCGACGTCGAGTTGATACGCTTCCGCCAGCAAAGCGTCCACGCGCTGAGCCAGCAGCTTGCGTTTCTCGCGTTGAGTAAGCGGCGACGGGATTTCGGAAACATACGTTCCGGAGCCGTGGCGTTTGGTGACCAGGCCAGCGCGTTCCAATTCCAGATAAGCCCGCGCCACAGTGTTGGGATTGACGACGAGTTGCTCGGCCAGCACGCGGATGGGCGGAATCTCCTCACCTGCGGCCAGGCGACCGGCAGCGGCAAGGTGCTTTACCTGGTTGACGATCTGGAGATAGATCGGGACGCCGTCATGGGAATTGATATGAATTTGCAAAAGCGTTCAGTGGTTGGCGGATGTTGTCGTCGCACAAAGTGTATTACTCTACTAGCACACGCTACGCACAAGGGTCAAATGTTTCTTTCGCGTGTTTGGGACAATGGTGGGGCGCAACCACGGGCTCCAGAAATGTAGAAGTTGAAGATCGGCGCGGACTCGGCGCGCGGCGCGTATTCCATTTTGCTCAAGCGCATTTCTTTGCCGATGAATTGCGCGAGTTCTTTCTGGCTGATTTCGCCCAGACCTTTGAAGCGCGTGATTTTCGGTTTTTGGCCTGACGATCTGCAATTCCTCGAGAAGGTTCCGCTGGCCGCCGCTCTAAACCGCAGAGAATTCACCAAAGCTGAAATCGATGAGGGGAGTTACGTTGCGATGGGCGGCATCCTCACAGACGATTTGGCTAGCCAGATTCGGTCTGAGAGCAGAAGCAAGTTTGGCCGCGGGTTTAAGCCGCAATTGGTTCCGAACCCTTCCGGTGATCCTGAGCTCTTCTTCTATGCGTCCCTGAGCAAAAATCTGGCCTTCGACAAGCACTTCCAAGTCAGCGATCATCCCATGAGGTTTGGCACTAACGAGGTGGTCGCCTTTGGTATCGAACGCTCGCACTTGGCCAATGGAGATTACGTGGACACGGACCCGTTGTGGCGGCAGGTGCGCCTGTTGAACTTCCGAACAACGAACAATTTCATCATCGAACTGAAAACCAAATCAGAGAACGACACGCTGATTCTCGCCAAGATGACTCCGCAGAGCACGCTGGCCGAAACGGTGGGAGAAGTCCTCCAGCGAACCAAGACAGCTGCCACACCGGAAGCTGACCTTGTCAAACTGCTTGTTCCCAAGATGGACTTTTCTCTGACGCGAACTTATGACGAGTTGCTGGGGAAGCATTTGGCTTTCGGGATGACAAACCGAGCGAATACGCTTCAAATTGTTGCGGCTGATCAGATCACCCGCTTTCGTCTCGACGAAAGGGGAGCGTTGCTGGAATCCGAGGCGAGACTGGTTGCCACGGCAGAGACACCTCCTCAAGTGCGAGTGGATTTGATTTTCGACCGGCCGTTTCTGGTGCAGCTGCAGCGTGTCGGCGCTCGCACGCCTTACTTCGCACTGTGGATTGACAATGCGGAACTGCTGGCGCCGTGGAGCGGGCAGTGAGCACGGCTCCCGCTACATTGCAGCGCCGCGCGGCTCAGTATCTCTTCGTTTCCAGCACAGTGACCTGCACCGGCAACGGATGCTCCAGCATGTTGGCCAGGCCAAATGCTTCGGCCAGGTCAAAGTCTCCTGTGATTTGCGCCCGACCGGTGTCGATCGGGCTGCGGATCACCGGTGCAGTTTGCACTTCGCCGTCCAGGACCATTGCCAGCCGACGGCCCACATTGTCACGCGTGACCCGGGCAAAAGCCGCTGCGCCCGCCGGCGTCAGCACAAAATCAATCTGCGGCATACCGAGGTGGTCGTGCGCCACCACCGCCATCTTGATGAGAATTCCCGTCAATCCTGGCTCAGGAGATTCTTTGACGAGCAACCTTTCGGTGCGTTTGACTCCGGACTGCGGCGCGACCTCGTGCGCAAGCAGTTCATAACCGGGAGGAACTTCACCGGCGGCAAGTAATCCATCGTTATCCTCATGTAAGATCCTGAATTCGAGAAGCCCGCGATGAAACAGGGCGCGGGAAATGGATTCGGAATCGTCCACGCTCCCGGCGTTAACGGTTACGCGGGTACGCGTTTCCGGGAGGGCTTCCCAGTAAACGCGATAGCCCAGTTTGGTGGCTCGCTGGTGGATGGCGTGCTTAAGTTCGGCGAGCGCGTTTGTGCTCTGACCCCCCGATGAGACATCCACTTCAATAACGAATGTCAATCCGTGGTCCGGTGGGTGGGCGAGGAATCCCGGCGAACGATTGGGGAAATAAATCGTCAGCAGCACGATCAATAGAGTGAGCAACGACACGAGCGCGCAGACGATGAGAATCGCTCTTTTCATTTATCAAGATTCAAAGGATGTCACACACACTCTGATCACTCCAGCCCGCTTGCTTTGCGCGCCCGCTTGAGAACTTCCCGCGCTTTCGCCCGTGCCTTGGCCGCACCGTCGAGCAAGACCCGGTTCACGTGGTCCAGGTTCGCCACCAACTCGGCGCGGACCTTGCGGGCTTCGGCGAAGTAATTCCAGTAGTGCTCGAACAAAGTCTTTTTCAAATCGCCGTAACCCAAACCACCAGCGCGGAGACGATCCTCAAAATCTCTTGCGACCGCTGGGGGGGCGACGAGTTTCAGAATTTGAATGGCGAGATTTTGTTCGGCGTCTGGTTTCGGCTCGGCCGGTTGGCGGCTGTCCATCTTGATGGCCATGACCTTTTTGCGAAGCGCTTTCTCATCGCCAAAGATCTCGATGGTGTTGCCGTAGCTTTTACTCATCTTCTCGCCGTCAATGCCCGGCACCTTCGCTGTCTCGCCTTTGATCTGCGGCTCGGGAGTCACGAATGTCTCGCCGTATTGCTCGTTGAACTTGATGGCGATGTCGCGCGTCATCTCGACGTGCTGTTTCTGGTCCTGCCCGACGGGCACAACATTCGAGTCGTAAATCAATATGTCCGCCGCCATCAAGACCGGGTAGGCGAACAGACCGTGGCTCGCGGCGATGCCCTTGGCGGTCTTGTCTTTGTAGCTGTGGGCGCGTTCGAGCAGGCCCATCGGCGTGACCGTCGAGAGCAACCAGGTCAATTCAGTGACCTCCGGCACGTCGGATTGCTTGAAGAACACGGCGCGCTTCGGGTCGAGTCCGCACGCGAGAAAATCCAGCGCCACGTCCAGCGTGTTCCGTCGCCGCTCGTCAGGATCGAACAGCGACGTCATCGAGTGATAGTCGGCGATGAAATAATAGGCCTCGCCCTTTTCCTGAAGCTCGATGGCTGGGCGCATCATCCCAAAGAAATTCCCGAGGTGTAACGCGCCCGAAGGCTGGATGCCGGACAAAATTCGCATGGGCGCAGCATAAAAGAGCGAACACGAATTGCACGAAATTTCACGAAATTAGGCGCGGATATGTTGTCAAAATGATGAGGTCAGAATAATCAAGCCCAGACTAATCTGTCCCATTATTCTGACCGCATCATTCTGACCCGGGTTAAGCAACGGTCAGCGAGCCGAGCACCACTTTCCACCGCTGCAATTCCCGCCCCAGTTCACGCGGCCAGTTTTCCTCGGTCGCCGTCATGAACACCTGGCCGCTGGTTTCGCGGGCGCGTTCAAGCAAGGGCAGCAGGCCGCTGCGGCGTTTCACGTCCAGTTCACCCATCACATCGTCAATCAACAGCACTGGCGCGTGGCCGTGAAGGCCGGTGAGGTATTCGGCCTGGGCCATCTTGAGGGCGATGGCGAGCGTGCGTTTCTGCCCTTCGCTGCCGAACTGCGCGGCGGACTTTTCGTTGAGCAACAACTGGAGATCGTCCCGATGCGGACCCACCAGGGTCAGGCGGGTGCGGCGTTCGCGCTCGCGCATCTGCGCCAGTTCCACCGCAAAGTCGCCCTTCACGTTCGGCTCGTAGGCAATGCGCAATTCCTCGGCGTCATTGGAAATTCGGCGATACGCCAGCCGCGCGAGGGGCGAGAGTTTGGGAATCAGTTCGCGCCGTTGCCGGATGATTTCCCCGCCCCGCTTCACGAGTTCGGCGGAGAAGCTGTCGAGCAGCGCGGGATCGGGCGCGGGTTGCTTGAGCAGCGCGTTGCGCGAGCGGACGGCGTGCATGTAACTTTGCAGCAGCGCGAGATAGCCGGGCCGGGTTTGCGACAGCAGCAGGTCGAGAAAGCGGCGGCGCACGCGGCTCGTGCCCTTGACCAGTTGCAGGTCTTCCGTGCAAAAGACCACCGTGCGCAGCGTGCCGAGGTAGTCGGATAACCTTTTCACCGGCCGCCCGTCGTGCGTGAGATTACGTTCGCGCGCCGACCAATACATTTTGATCTCATGGTCACCTTGGCCGACGACCTTGCCGCCGACGAAATAGCCTTTCTGCCCGTGCCGGATCATTTGCGCGCCGCCCACGCCGCGAAACGAGCGCAACGTGGCCATGAGGTAAATCGCTTCGAGGATGTTCGTCTTGCCCTGAGCGTTGTCGCCGAGCAACAAGTGGAAGCCGGGCGAAAAGTCGGCATCCAACCGCGGGTAATTGCGGAAGTCGCGAAGCCTCAGATGCGCCAGATGCACGGGCCAAGCTTGCGGGGCCGCGCGCTGGCGGGCGAGAAGTTTTCCATTGAGAACGTGGAGGCGATCGGCGGCGGCTCACTCCAGCCCGCGCTCGGTCAGATCGTCCTCGTCCAGGCCGAGATAATGGCCCAGCTCATGCAGGATAGTGGTGTGGACTTCCTCGCAGAAGATTTCTTCGTCGCCTTCGGCAAAGTCCCAGAGGTTTTCGAGAAACAGAATGATCTGCGGCGGCATCGGCACGTCGCTTTCATGTGCGAACTCAGGCCCGACAAACAACCCCAGCGTGTCCGGCTCAATGCCGTCGTCCTGCAATCCCTGATTCGGCTGGCGCTCGAAGGTGACGGGCAGTTTGCGCGCCTGTTCGCGCAACGGCGCCGGCAACGCGGCGAGCGTGGTTTCCACTTCCGCCGCCGCCAGCGTTTGCAGGTGTTGCCAGTCCGGTTCCATGGCGAGATCGCAAGAAATAGAGGTGCCGTCAGCGCAAGCTTCAACGCTTGCGGCGGCGTTTGCGCGATTGCTGAAAAGCCCGCAGCAAATCGGGATTGGCCTCAAAGAAATTCGCCAGGTCCGCCAGCATCTCCAGCGTGGCCGGGCTGAGGTGATGTTCAATGCCTTCGATGTCCAGCCGCTGCGTGTCGGCGTCGAGGCCGAACAAGGAGAAGAAGCGGGAGAGCGTCACGTGCCGGTGCTGAATTTTGCGCGCCACCTTGCGGCCCGATTCGGTGAGCACCAACCCGCGATATTTTTCGTAGTTCAGATAACCCGCTTCGCCGAGCTTCTTGACCATGTTGGTGACGGACGCCTGGCGCACCTTGAGCGAGGAGGCGATGTCCACCACACGGGCGTAACCTTTGCCCTCGATCAGTTCGTGGATGCGCTCCAAATAATCTTCGGCGCTCTGGCTCGGCGATGCGTGCGTCGGCATGACGCAGGCATTAAACACGGTTTTCGCGCAGGCGCAAGCCGGGGTGCATGGCACGGCTTGCCGCTGATGCAGGATTACGGCAAGATTGGCCCGTGAAAACTACCTGGCTTTTCCTGGCCGCACTGGCCGCGCTGGCGTTTACGGTATCCTGTTCGAAGCAAGCCGCGCCGCCGCCAGCGCCGCAAACCATTCAAATCGGGGGCACCAATGCCCAGGTCTTTCAAGTCAAAGGCACGGTCGTGGAATTGAAGCTCGCCGCCAACACTGTCCGCATCAAGCACGAGGAAATCCCCGGTTACATGCCGGCCATGACGATGCCTTTCGAGGTGAAGGATCTCCGGGAACTGGACAAACTGGAAGCTGGCGATCCCGTGAGCTTCCGTATGATTGTCACGGAAAACGATGCGTGGATTGACCAGGTCAAAAAACTCAACGCACCGGTGAATACCAATCTCCCCACCACCGGCCCATTCCGCGTGGTGCGCGATGTGGACCCGCTGGACATCGGCGATTTGTTGCCGGATTACCGGTTCACCAACCAGCTTGGCCAGGCCGTGAACTTGCATCAGTTCCGCGGGACTGCCCTGGCGATTACGTTCATTTTTACGCGTTGCCCGTTGCCCACGTACTGCCCGCTGATGTCGAATAATTTCCGCGAGATGCAGGAAGCGCTGCTAAGGGTGCCCAACACGCCGACCAACTGGCATTTGCTTACGATCTCTTTTGATCCGGAGTTCGACACTCCCGCGCGGTTGAAGGGTTACGCGGAGACGTATCGCCACGATCATAAGCACTGGAGTTTTCTCACCGGTGAACTGATTGACATTACGGCCATCGCCGAGCAGTTCGGCATGCTGTTCTGGCGCGACCAGGACGGCTCGATCAGCCACAATTTGCGCACCGTAGTGGTGGACGCCAATGGGCGCGTGCAAGCCAATCTCGCCGAGAACAAGTGGACGAGCGAGGAATTGGTGCAGGAGATTGTGAAAGCGGCGGGTGCGGCGAATGCGAGATAGCCTCCCAAGAATCCACCATCCCTGATACCACTTCGCATGAAAGTAGCGGGTCTTGGCGAACCACGACTTGCTGCTGCTGCTTTCGGGATAACCGAAATTCAACCATCAAGTGGTGGATTTTCAACCACTTTGATGCCGACCAGTCGTGAGGACAGGACCTTGAACGGGAAGCGGCACAGTTAGCGAATCACCCCTCTCGACAAGAACACTGACCGCCGCCGGCAACAGGCTCGGGCTGCGAATCCAGCGTCCGATCAACAGAGCAGTCTCGAAACTGCAACGGGGGGCGGCGGTTTGGTGCATCTACTTGCTGAGCCGGCGGGGTGTGGGCGCCGTGGGCCAAAACGGTGCCGGCGCGCCGTGGCGGGGACGGTCGGGACGCAAGAAAGAAGTCGGCGCTGCGGCGTTGGCGGAGGGGCGGCCGCGGGCGGCGGTGAGACAACGCGCGTCCCGCAGACGCCACGGGGGGCCAGAAGCAAAAGGCAAGGAGGAGGACTTCAGCCCGTCCGACGAGCGGGCTCAGTCCTTTGCAATCCTTTGGCGGTGAGGCGACCGTGTAAACGCGGCGACCAATACGATTCCGAGAATGCTTAGGGACAGGGCTGATGGCTCCGGAATTGGGCTAGGCGAAAACTGGATACTGTCGAGCATGCCTGAGCCGAGCCAAGGCACTGCAAAACGTAGTTCCCCCGATTGTCCAGCGTATGGAGAAACATCTATACCCCATCTCGTATAAGTCGGCGTGCTGTCCAAAGCGACCCGAGAAAGAAATTGGCCGTTGAAAGAAACCTGAAAACCAATGCTTCCCAAGTAGATCAATGACTGTGCATTAACGGGAATCTGTCCGGTTTGAAACACCGCCGCGCCGCCGAATTGCGGCGGTGAAAACTGCGATCCGCCTTGCAGCAGGATTGAGTAATTCCCCGAAAGTGCAGGTCTAAATGAGCCTCTTCCGTGAAGTGTTACTGCCGCTGCGTCAAGCGCCATGTTATTGAACGCTACGGTAGTATTCGGATCTCCGTGCCCAAAGGTTTCATGGGGCGACCAATCCCACCCAGGGACCGTTGCGTTGGTGGCATAATAAGGGCCCCAAGGATTAACAAGAGAGATCGTGAGGGTTGTGTTCTCAAAGCCCAGATTCTGGAAAGTGCCTTGTCCTGACGCGCCCAGCGCACATAGCAGGAGCAAGCTGGAACATGCCGCTGCTCGGACGTTACGTTGCATTATGGTTCTCATAGCGGCGCCCTTCGCCAATGTCCAATATGGGTTATCCGCAGTGAATCAACGGCGGGGCGGTGGGCCGCAGGGTTGCAACCCGCCGCCAACGCGGTGTGGGACTTCGGATGGCCGCAGTTCGTCATCTGCTTTATCGCTCAACGACTCCTCAAGCGGGCGTTGCTTAACTGCAGGACGACTCTTCTAAATTGCCGTCGCCGGGTCAAGCCTGCTCCGACACAATCTCCTTCACCCAACTCCTTTCACGACAGGCTCACCGGATCAATATCCACCGTCAGTGTCACATCGTCCGGTAGCGCGAGTGTGGTCATCATCGTTGCCAGGGCCCGGCTCAATTTACTCATCGCGCGGGTGCGAAGCATCAGTTGATAGCGATAGAAAGTCTCGGCGCGCAGCAACGGCGCGGGCGCGGGCCCGGCGATGACCAAGTCGTGAAAGTGGGTGGGTGGGAAAGTGGGTGGGTGGGAAATCCCGCCAGCCGATTTCGTCTCGTTCTTCTCACGTTCCCACTTTCCCACTTTCCCACTTTCTTTGTCTCCGCTCGACGTGAGTTTATCCAGTTCGCGTCGGACGTGCTCGGCCGAGAACTTCACCTTCTCCTCGTTGCGGCCTTTGAGCGTGAGCAGGGCCACGCGGCTGACGGGCGGATATTTGAGTTGCTCGCGAAATTCGATCTCCTGTTCATAGAAACCCACGAAGTCATGCCGGCGTGCGTATTGGATCGCGGGATGAAACGGCGTAAACGCCTGCACGAACACCTCGCCCTCCACGTCGCCCCGGCCCGCGCGTCCGGCCACTTGCGTCAGAAGTTGAAACGTCCGTTCGCCCGCGCGAAAGTCCGGCTGATGCAACGCCAGGTCCGCGTAAATGATGCCCACGAGTGTCACGTTTGGAAAATGCAGCCCCTTGGCGATCATTTGCGTGCCGACGAGAATATCAATCTTCCCGGTGCGGAAGTCACCGAGCACGCGCCGGTAGTCGTCTTTGCGCTTCATCACGTCGGCGTCCATGCGCTTGACCCGGGCGTGCGGAAACAGTTTGGCGAGCGTATCCTCAACTCGCTGCGTACCCAGGCCGGAATAGCGGATGGCCGGATTCCGGCATTTCTCGTTGGGGCAGGCAGCCGGCACAGGCTCAACGTGCCCGCACAGGTGGCAACGCAAATTCTGCTCTGGACGATGGTAGGTAAGCGACAGACTGCAATTGGGGCACTCGGCCACATAGCCGCACAACAGACATTGCAGCGAAGTCGAATAGCCGCGCCGGTTCAGAAAGAGAATCGTCTGTTCGCCGCGTTCCAGGCGCTGCGTGATGGCTTCCTTTAGTTGCGGCGAAAAAATCAAATTGCCCTTCTCCTTGCGCGCGGCCTGGCGCATGTCCACCACGCGCACATGCGGCATCTTCTGATTGTCCACGCGCTCGGGCAGTTCCAGCAGGGTGTATTTGCCGCGTTTGCAGTTGTAGAAGCTTTCGAGCGACGGCGTGGCCGATCCGAGCACGACCACCGCGTTCTCCATCTGGCCGCGCACGATGGCCACGTCGCGGGCGTGATAGCGCGGGGCTTCCTCCTGCTTGTAGGTGTGTTCGTGCTCCTCATCCACGATGATGAGGCCCAGCGGTTCAATGGGCGCAAAGATCGCTGATCGCGCACCGATGGCGATCCGCGCGCGGCCCTGGCGAATCTTGTGCCACTCATCATGCCGTTCGCCGGCGGACAAATGACTGTGCAACACGGCGACCAGCGTTTGCTGCGGCCCATGACAAAAGCGCGCCTTGAAACGCTCCACCGTTTGCGGTGTGAGGGAAATCTCCGGCACGAGCACGATGGCGCCCTTCCCTTTCGACAAGGCGTAGTCGAGGGCCTGCAAATAAATCTCCGTCTTTCCGCTGCCGGTTACACCGTGGAGGAGGAACGTGTGAGTGGGTGAGTGGGTGAGTGGGGGCGCGTTTGGCGTGGCGTGCGACTTCCCGCTCACCCGCTCACCCACAAACTCACTCACCGGACCCATCGCCGTGGTGACCATTCGGAGGGCGGCAGCCTGCGCCTCATTCAATGCCAGCGTCTGACTGGGCAGGATGTGTTCGCGCGCATAAGGATCACGCTCGGAAATCTGCGGCGCGATCTCAATCAGGCCGCGGTCTTCCAGCCGCCGCACGGTCGCCGCGGTGGTTTCGACCAACGCCAGCAAATCTGTCAGCGGCAACTCGCGACGCTCCTCGATGATGTTCCACACTTCCTGCTGTCGTTTGGGCAGTTTGGGAAACTCGCCGCTGACCGGCAAAGCGCGCACGAACAAGCGCTCGCGCCAGCCACTCTCCTCGCGGCGCACGACTTCGGGCAGCACGCTCTTGAGCGCAATCTCCGGCGCGCAGCAATAGTAATCCGCAATCCAACGCGCGAGCCTGAGCACCTTGGGGGTGACGAGCGTCTGCGCGCCGATGACCTTGATGATCGGTTTGAGTTTCGCATGGGCGGATTCCTCGGCGAGGGCGGTGACCACGCCCAGGACTTTGCGCGGGCCGAATGGCACCTGCACGCGGCTGCCCACATCCACCCTGCCGGCCAGGCCGGATGGCACGAGATAATCAAACTCCTTGCGGAGGGCGATTTCCAGGCTGACACGCGCGATCATGGGTGGCGAGGGTCGAGGCTTCCGCCAGACGAGTCAAGCAACGCGAAGTTGCCGCGGTTAATCGCGGGTGATACGGCGCAATTCCTCCTCCAGCCGCTGCCGGGCCGCCTCGCGTTCATCCGCCGTCGCCTCGCGCGGCACTCTGATGGGCGGACCAGTGACCACGTCACACCGGCAAAATGGCAGTGGAATCTGGAACCGGTCCCAGCTCTTGAGTTCGATCCTCCAATTCAGATGATAGGCAACGGGAACAATGGCGAGACCGGTCAGTTGGGCCGCGGAAATGACTCCCTCCTGCACGACATAGCGCGGACCGCGCGGACCGTCGGGAGTGAGCGCCAAGTCGTGTCCAGCCCGACCCAAAGTAACCAGCTCCCGCAAGGCTTGCGCTCCGCGGCGCGAAGAGGAACCGCGCACGGGTCGAACTTCAAACAACTCCAACACCCGTGTCAGCAGACCACCATCCCGGCTGGCACTCACCAAAGCCACCAGCCGCCGTGTGCGATCCCGCCGCGCGACGTAGCGCCGATAGAGAATCAGCGACAGCGCGAGCCGATTGTGCCAGATGGCGAAGATGATCTTGTCCTGAGGCAAATGGGAAAAGTATCCGCCCAGATCATCCATTTTGAAGCGAATGGTCGCCGCGATGCCACGAGCGAGGGCAAAGATCAAGGTCGCCGCAAGCCGTTGATGCCACTTGGCCCGATGCGGCACCACGGGCGCACCGCTCTTGCGAACCGGCGCGGGTGCGGCGGAGTGGATCTCAATATTCTGGCCAGAAGCCGCCATCACGCGCCCTTCTTCAATGCCGCGCGCACCAGGGCCTCCACCGTGGCCTGGGCTCCCAGCGCCGCCTGCGCCTGGCGGACGGTTTCGTGCGCCTCGACTTGTTTGAAGCCCAGCGCCATCAATGCGAGCACCGCGTCGTTGACTTTCTGATCGGCTGGCGAAAGGGCGCGCTGCGCGCTGGCGGCTTCCCACGCGCCCGCCGCGCCAATCTTGTCCCGCAACTCGACAATGATGCGCTCGGCGGTCTTCCTTCCAACGCCGGAAATTTGTGAAAGTGCTTTCACGTCGCCGCCCGCGACCGCGCCGCGAAAAGTCACCGCATTCATGCCGCTCAAAATGTTCAGCGCGATCTTCGGTCCAATGCCGCTGACGGTGTTGACGAGCAGGCGGAACAAGTCGCGCTCGGGCGCGGACATGAAACCATACAGCGTGTGGGCGTCTTCACGAATGACCAATTGCGTGAGCAATTTTACTTCGCTGCCCGGCGGCGGGAGTTTATCGAAGGAAGACAATGGAATGAGCGCCTCATAGCCGACGCCGTTCACGTCCACGATTATTTGCGTGGGTAGGGCTTCAACCAGTTTGCCGTAAAGAAAGGTGATCATAGTTGCACTCTCAAATCCGCTTGGGCGCGCTCAAGCTGTGACGACCGGCCGCCTGGGCATGCGTCAATGCCAGCGCGAGGGCGTCGGCGGCATCGGGCGCGGGCGCCTCGGAAAGCTGCAACATCCGTTGCACCATTTTGCCGACGGCTGACTTTTGGGCGGCGCCGTAACCGACGATGGCTTGTTTCACTTTGCGCGGCGCGATTTCGAAAATTTCCAGGCCCGCCTCGCCCAGAACCGCCAGCGCCGCGCCGCGTGCTTCGCCCATGATAATGGCGGTTTGCAGATTCTGCGCGAAGAACAGGCCTTCCACGATGGCGACGGTGGGTTGGTGTTCGCGGATTACGTCGCGCAAAACCTCCGCAATCCGCGCCAGACACCGCGAACGTTCCCAACCTGGCGGACAGGAGATGGTGCCTTGGGTGAGTGTTTGCGGACAGGGCCGGGCCAGGCGAATCACGCCGAATCCGGTGCCACGCAACGAAGGGTCCAAACCCAGAATGATCTGATGCACTTTCGCGCTCGCACGGGGCGACGGGTCAATCACCCGCCCGGTCTTACGGCGCGACGACGACCGGCCACCCAGGCGGTCTTGCATTTGCTGGAATTGCTGGAGCGTGATGCCCACGCGCGGCAATGTGCCAGCGCGGGGAACGCCGCAAAAGTAGAAAACGGAGGCGCGCAGGGTGCGCGGCCGTGCCGTGACCGGCAGCAGTTTTAGGATTCGACTTTCGCCTCGGCGGCCATGCGGGCGGTTCTGCCGTGCGAGCGCGTCAGATAATCCTCCACGTGGATGAGATTGTTCTCCCCGGCGCGCTGCACAACCTTCATGAGATTGTCCATGCTGGAAACCTCCTCCAATTGCTCGTTCACGAACCACGCCAGCATGTTGTTGGTGATGTGGTCGGATTCCTTGATGGCCAGGTCCACCAGCTTGTTGATCTGGCTGGTCACGGTCAGTTCGTGATTAAGCGCGAGGCGAACTGCCTCGGCGGCATTCTTGAAGGTGGCGCGCGGCGACGCGATCGCCGGGATTTCGACTCTTCCGCCGGCATCCACCAGGTAGCGAACAAAGCGCATGGCATGATCGCGCTCTTCCTCGGCCTGTTCGTAGAAATGGGCGGCGAGCGCGGTCAATCCTTCATTCGCGAAGTGCGCCGCGATGGCGACGTATTGGAGCGACGCGCCAAACTCATTGCCGACCTGTTGGTTGATCGCCGAATTCATTTTCTTGCTGATAAGCATAATAGTTCTAAGCCTTGGGGTTCAGTTAAACTGCCGGGAGCTTACGCCGGAAACCGGAGGTTGCAAGTGCGGGATTGGCCGGAAAAGGAGGACGGTTGACGACAACCCCGTCAAATCCTCGGTTCAGCCGTTGCTCACCGCGCGACCACTTCCAGTCCGGCCGCGATGGCGATGGCGAAGACTCAAGCACCAACTACAGGTTTAGTCCACACGGATCACGCCAACGATATCACTCTGCCGCCGCTGCGGCCATTTCCATGGCCTGCGAGAATTCCACCACCTTGAGCACATTCAGATAGTCTGGCCGGGGCGTCTCGGGCAAGACCTGATCCTTGGTCAGCAACAACCTTGCGCCGGGTTCGAAGAGAGACGCGAAGCCCGCGTTCACTGCCATGACACCGCTACCAGACAAGTCCACTCTGGCCGATTCCGATTCGCGCACAAAGTGAATCATCTGCACCGCCCGGCGGATGTCCCACACGCGCATCCCGTCAAGCGTTTGTCCCAGCAACATGAAGCGACGGCGGATCTGCGTGCGCTTTCTCTCGTCGCCGCCCCATGCGGTCAGGCCCACTCCGCGCGGCGCGAGGAAAGCCTGCACGGCGTAATTCACCGGCGACTCACTGCGGGCGGAGGAAGGCGCTCGCTCCGGAGTTGCCCAAAGCTTCTTGAGACTGGCAAACGCCTCTGCGTTTGCCTGCGGCGCATTCGTCGAGGCGAGTTCATCCGCGAGTTGATCCGCGAAACCCGCGCGCACTCCGGTCAGCCAGTTTCGCCAGCCGTCGTCGTCCAATACGTTCAAATTCACGACTCCGGTGGCACGGCGGTTGCCGGCGGGTTCAAGCAAGTAAAGGCGCAGCCGCACGTGCTCCTGGCTCGTGAAATCCCAGGCGCTGAATTTCAATCCCTCACGCTCGACTGAGAACGCAGGCTTTGCATCGAGCGGCGCATTCTCGGCCGGCCAACCGCCAAAAGACTTCTCCCGGAGCGCGGCCAGCAATAGCCCCCTTTGGCTTTTCAATTCGCCGGTCGCCAGCAGTTTGGCTTCAGGAACGAACAGAGACTGAATGTTCGTGTTTACTGCGTCAGCCGGCAACTGATCGAACACGCGAAGTTGTGCAGGCTCGAAAAACTTTTGCGCCGCCATCTCGATGAGCGGCTCCTCGCCTTTCAAAAACCGGTTGAACCAGCGAAACACGGGCACCTGCAAATCCTGCGTGTCCTGGTGCGGCCCTTCGGTGATGAGCAGACCGAGGTGCGCCGGTTTGCCATAAAGCTGGTAAACTCGCCGCGTCTGTTCATGAAACCGCACCACGCCGTCCAGCGGGAAGATTCTGTCCTTGTCCGAATTGCCGATCAGCAAGGGGCGGGGCGCGATCAGCGCAGCCACCGGCGCAAAATCCCAGCGGTAGGTGTTCACAAAAAACATGCAGTCGCAGTGGCCTTCCACCGCGCCGTCCACGACCTGATTCTGCAGGTCCGTGATCCCCGCAATCGGCGCAACGACTTTCACGCGATCATCCAGCGCCGCCACGGTCCAGCTATACGAACCGCCGCCCGAGCGGCCCGTCATGCCGATGCGTTGCGCATCCACCTCGGGGCGTGAGCAGAGGTAATCAAGCGCGCGGATGCCAAACCATGCCTCCACACCCGCCGGCGTGTAGCCGCGCGAATTCCACCACCACTGACTCAGCCGGTGCGTGCCGTGATGCAGGCCCTCGATTTCCCCGAGTTGCAGCGTGTCAATCAGCAGACACACGTAACCGTTACGGGCAAACCACGCGCCGTGATGCTGGTATCCGGTTTTGTTTCCGAAACTCACACCGTCCTTGAACTGCCGCGAATGACCGCACACGTAGAGTATCGCCGGCGCAGGACGCTCCAGCTTTTTCGGCAGATACAAATTCGCCGTGACGTAAAGCTTCGGCGACGCCTGGAAATGCAGTTTCTCGACCGTGAATTCCTCGTGTTCCAGGGTGCCCGTGATGACCGGGTTCAAGTCCGTGCGCTCCGGCATGGGCCAGAGACCGAGCATCTCCTGCAACTGCCGGCGGTATTCCGTCCGCCGCGCTTCCCAATCCGCCAGCGTATGAATCTCGCTCAGGCACTGCTCAGCCAGCTTGGCGGTTTCGGTGCGGAAATAGGCGGCGAGCATCTCGTCACCACGAGTCAGCGGATTGGTGGCCCCTGAAGTCTGTGCGTTTGCTACCAGTCCTGAAACCAGAACACCAACTGCGGCGAGAAGAGGAATTGTCTGCTTCATGCGCGCCAGCATGTTTCGTCCGGCAATCCACCGCAAGCTGTTTGGAACGACGCTGATTCCCACTGCCCCCGCCCGCCCAAGCCTTCCCCTCGCTCTCAGCAGTCTTGCAAGTCAACTGAACAAAAATAATCTCGCCGTTTGGCGGCTTTAGGCGAAAAATAGGCCTGTTGTGAATACTCGTTGGCGCATCACTTTGGGCG
The DNA here is from genome assembly GCA_014860005.1 of Verrucomicrobiota bacterium. The sequence goes on from JACZKP010000149.1 coordinate 56,962, forward strand.
CAGTGGCAGTGGTGATGGTCTTTCTGGCCGTGACGGCAGTCGTGTTTCCCCGTGAGCCGGTGTATGAAGGCCGGCGTTTGAGCGCGTGGTTGCGCGACCTTGACGTAAGCCGGGGCACTGGAGTCAACGTTCAACCTCCCGCGCGACAGGCGGTGAAGCAGATCGGCACCAACGCCCTGCCGTTCCTGCTCAGGATGCTCAAGTCCCAGGACCCGGAATGGAAAAGCCAGTCGGTCACCTGGTTGCAAGACACGTGCGATCTGGACCTGAGCGCATCGCTGGCCGAAGCACAACGGCGACGGGCGTTGCGCGGTTTTCAAGCGCTGGGTCGCGACGCGGAACCCGCCATCCCGGAGTTGCGCGCCCTCGCGTTTGGGAACGACAATTTGGCGGCACTCCATGCGTTGGAAGCGTTACGCGGCATCGGTGGGCCGCAGATCCTGCCCGTGCTGTTCGAGGCGCTTAATCTCACCAATCCGCCTTTGCGCGCGGAGGCCATTGCCGCGCTCGGCAGTGCCCGCAGCCGGGCGCGCGATGCCGTGCCGCAACTTCTGAAGGAATTTGAATCTCCGGACAGTCTGACGCGCATTCAAGCCGCGCAAGCCTTGGGAGAAATTGCCACGCATCCCGAGTTGACCATCCCCGCTTTGACGCGCTGCCTGGCCGACTCGGAAACGGGCGTCAAAACGGCGGCGGCAATGGCCCTGGGTTCTTTCGGGACCAGGGCGATTTCCGCCCTGCCCGCCTTGCGCACGCTGGCCGAAAGCCCGATGAATGAAGTCCAGCGCTTCGCTCGCGTGGCCGTTGTACGCGTGCAGTGCGAAATGCATGACGGCGCGATCATCCGCGGCCCCAAGGATCAACGCCGACTGGCTTTGGTGTTCACCGCCCACGAGTATGCCGAGGGCGCGGAAACCATACTCAATGAACTGGCGCGGCACGAGGCGCGGGCTTCCTTCTTTCTGACCGGCGCGTTTCTGACCAACGCGCAGTTCAGCAGCCTGCTTGACCGCCTCGAATACGAGCGGCACCACCTCGGCCCGCACTCGGATCAACACCTCCTGTATTGCGATTGGGATCAAGCCGGGACCCTGCTGGTGACGGAGGAGGAATTCCACGCGGACCTCGCGGCGAACGTGGCCAAAATTCCCGGTGGCTGGAGCGAGGGCCGCCGGTTCTCGCGCTACTTCCTGCCACCCTACGAACACTACAACCGCGACATCGCCGACTGGACGCGGGCACATGGCTGGGTGCTGATCAACTTTACCTCCGGCACACGGTCAAATGCCGATTACACCGGCGAGGCGGACAAAAACTTTGTTTCCTCGCAGAAGATTTTTGACAGCATCATCGCCCGCGAACGCGAGGATCCCGATGGGTTGAACGGTTTCCTGCTGCTGTTGCACCTCGGCGCGGGACCGGGTCGCACGGACAAATTCCACACGCGCTTCGGCGAATTGCTCGACTACCTCGCCCTGCGGGGGTATGAGTTTGTGCGTGTTGATGAATTGCTCAGACCACCCCGCGATCCGAATTTCCCCGGTGGCTTCCGTCCTCCGGGCAGGTCGAAAGGTTAGCCGACTCCATCCAATGACACAGGGAGCGCACGCGGCCCGCGTGTGGTTTTCGGCGGCGCGCCGAAAACTTCATTCCACCAATGTTCGCGCCCTCCTTTGGTGGGAAAGGAAATGTTGGAACGAAGGGTCTGGCAGGTCGCTGCTCTCTGCAAGCCGGCGTCCTGCGCTCTTGTCCATGTTGCTGCTCGTTTTTTTAGGGCTAACGCTTTGCCTGGCCAACACCCAAGCCGGCGAAATCTTCATTCGCGCCAACCAAGTCGGCTACGGCACGCGCGACGTGAAGAACGGCATCGCGTTCTCGAAATCGGCTCTGCCCCAAAGCTTCACCGTGACGGAAGTCGAATCTGGAAGGATTGCTTTCACCGGCCACACGCGGAGCGTTGAAGGCGTGCGCTGGGGACAATTCGAGTTGCACTCCGAATTGGATTTCACGCCCCTGCGCCAACCGGGACGCTACGAACTGCGCGTGGGCGATGCCGTTTCGCATCCGTTCACGATTGGCGAAGCCTACGCGGCGTTGCCGGCGCAACTGCTGGAGTTCATGCGGCAGCAACGCTGCGGCTACAATCCCTGGCTCGACGCAGTGTGCCATCCCTTCGATGGCCGCACCGCTTACGGGCCTTTGACCAACGGCACCTACCTGGACGCACGCGGCGGCTGGCACGACGCGGCCGATCAACTTAAATACCTGCTCACCTCGGCCAACGCCACCGCGCAGATGCTACTTGCTTATCAACTTGCGGAACCCTCTTCGCGTCCTCCCTCACCCCAGCCCTCTCCCGCTGGGAGAGGGAGAAGCAATCAAAGCACTAAGAATAGCTCTTACGTCGCCGAGCTTTCGCAGACAGCCGACAGTCGCTCCCTTCCCCCAAGGGAGAGGGACGGGGTGAGAGGAGAGCGTGCATCCATGCTTGCCGACGATTTCAATGCCCTCGGCCAGCCCGCCGCCAACGGCATCCCGGACCTGCTCGACGAGGCGCGCTGGGGACTCGAATGGATGCTCAAACTCCATCCCGCGCCCGATCAGCTTTATCATCAGGTCGCCGATGACCGCGACCACGTCGGCCGCCGTCTGCCGCAACACGAGATTGCCGATTACGGCTGGGGCAAGGGCAGTTATCGCGTCGTCTATTTCGCGGACGGGCAGCCGCAGGGTTTGCAGCAATATCAGAGCGCTTCGACTGGGGTCGCGAATCTCGCCGGGCGTTACGCGGCGGCCATGGCACTGGCGTATCAGATTTGGAAGGACGATCCCGCCCAGCGCGCGTTCGCGATGCGCTGTCTTCAGGCGGGTCAGGAAGTCTATGCCTTGGGTCGCGCGCAGGAAGGCGTGCAACAGGGTAATTCCTACAAAGCCCCGTATCGCTACGAGGAAACCACCTGGGCCGACGACATGGAATGGGGCGCGGCGGAACTCTATCGCGCCACGCGTGAACGGCGTTATCTCGACGACGCCAAACGTTACGCCAGGCTCGCCGCGGACGAAGGCTGGATGGGCCGCAAACAGACCGGTCATTACCAGTATTACCCCTTCATGAACGCCGGCCACTTCCGGCTGTACGATCTGGTGAACCGGTCCTTCAAGAAAACGCTGGCCGGCTACTACCGCGACGGCATCGAACGCTGCGTGCAGGCCGGCGAAAAAAATCCATATCGCGCCGGCGTGCCGTTTATATGGTGCTCGAACAACCTCCTCGTGGCGCTGGTCACGCAATGCCTGATGTACGAGCGCATGACGGGCGACCCGCGCTATCGCGAATTCGCCGCCCAGCAACGCGACTGGTTGCTGGGCCGCAATCCGTGGGGTTACACGATGTTCACGGAAATCGGCACGCTATTTCCGAAAGACCCGCACCTGATGACCATGCAGATCACCCGGCGCACCGTGCCGGGCGGACTGGTGGACGGGCCGGTGTATGAACGCATTTTCAAATCGTTGCGCGGCGTGGCCATTACCGAACCGGACCCGCTGGCGGCGTTTCAAGGCGAACTGGCCGTGTACCACGACGACGTGCAGGATTACTCGACCAACGAACCTACCATGGACGGCACCGCCTCGGCGATTCTGATGTTCGTGCTGGGAACTGGCAATCGCTAAGTCTGCAATTCAACGCCACCACCTGCGAAGGATGACAATCTTGTCGCTTGGATAGCCCGGCAGGTCGTTCATGGCCTTACCAAATCAACGACTCCGAATACGCACGGCTACTCCGCGTTGATGACCTGTCCGCTGGACATTAGTTTCACCGTAATGGCCGGAAATTCGACTAGCAGCGCGTTCACCGTGTTGGTGTCCACCTTGTAGAGCAGAGGAGATATTTTTATTATGTAGTCATTTGTCATCAAAATTGGAAACGCCGATTCGAGTGTGAAGAATGTCGCCTCCCCGCCCCGGCCTGCTTTTACCGGCGATCCTATGCTCCACCATTGATACCCGCGTTTGTTCCGGGGATAAACACTATGGGAGATGATTTCCGACACGGTTGTTTGCTTTGGAATATGAAACGCTGAAAGAACGTCGCGATTCGTTGAAACGACTGCGACACCATTGGTTCTCCAAAGCTCCATTCGCGAACCGACTCGATTGGTGACTTTAATCCATGCCCGTGCCGGAAAATCAACTTGAGCAGAGTAGCTTAAACTGATTTCCCAGCCAGTGCTGGAATGCCAGAAGTTAACGAACGGCCGCATCTCATTTGTAGGATTACCCCAAACTCCCCAACCGGAGTCCCCCCTTTTAAGAACACCGTCTTCTTTGGATGTCTGAGCTTCGGTGGGAATAGTCGAACAACTGAAGGTGAACCAGCACAGGTAAAGACAGAAAAAGCGCATAATCTTAAAGGGGGCGCCAATCAGGGCGGTTACCAGTTCCGGCCATTGTAGAGAATGATTTCATCGCTTCAGGCAATTGGCCACGGTATGCCGACAGCCCATTGGCAGCCGTTGGGCAATCCATTCCATCGTCATCACCGTCCCGCCTCGCAGGCGCGCTGCCATCTCCACCTTGCCCGCACGCGTCGTGCGGCGCTGCTTCAACTCTCGTTCCGTCCACCTTCGCTTCCGTAATTCGTCCAACACCAGCCGCTGCGTTTTGTGTTCATCGGTCTCCTGCTCTTCCTCGCCCCCAATGACGCTTTCCCATGTCCGATCTAACGGCCAGTTTGAGTTCACGATCAAAAGCGCAAAGGGGACACTACTGCCTAATGTTTGATAATGTTCGTCATCTTTTGCCCGAACACGAGAACCTAATTCAAGTTCTTCACAGTTGCGCGAAGATGTCGCGGTAAAACTCGGGATGGCTTTCCCAGGTTTACGACGTGATCAAGCGGCCTTTCGTCTCGATTGACAAGCCTTCGGAGCACGTGCCGCTCCTCTCTAGTGTAGTGTAACAGTTAAAGCTTTACAATACGGCTGAGAGATGTCAACCTCAGCGGCATGTGGGAATCTGCCGATTCACTTCCTTTAACCGACGAGCAGAAGCATCAACTGGAGAAGTGGGTTGCGGCTCCGTCGACT
>JACZKP010000150.1 GCA_014860005.1 Verrucomicrobiota bacterium
ACAAATATTACGCCACGAGTTTCGGTCAACGCCTACTGTTGGCGGGCTTGAAACTCAAAGAACATTTGCTGCTGCCGGCGTTGGCTGCCGCCTGAAAATGTTGCGCACTTTGCACGACATTTTCTCATAAAGGGACTAAGGGGTTGCGTCGCGCATTGGGCGGAAGATTGCCACAACCCCGTTGGGGTAGATGATCGTTTTGGTTCCGGTTCCCAGGGTAGCGCTGCGCCCAACCCTGGGCTGAACGCCGTTGCCCCGTTGGGGCAATCCGGACAACCCGCGCGTCCGACACGCGTCACCGCCCCCGGCGTTCCCAAGAATTATCCCGCCGCGAAGGAACTGATGACGGAGGAGTGGATCAAGTCGCGATTCAAGTAGCGCAACGGGCAAGCTAATTGCCATGCAACAAATAGATTCCCCACGGAAGAGAAGAAGCTCGCCAAGATTGCCGTGGAAACGCGGGCCATCGGCGTGGAAGTTGGCCGATAACGCAGCCGAGATATTGAAACGTCTGGAAAATTCTCCTCGTCGTTTCTTGAGTCTGCGGGGTGCTGCCGGCGTCCTCGGCATCTCCCCCCAGCCCTTGCGGGACTGGATCAAACGACAGCACATAAAGCGGGAAGGTCAACGCGCCCAAATATGCAAGGAGGAACTCAGCCATTTGGTGAAGTGGTTTGAGGCAAGAGCCGAACCGTACGAAATGGAGAGCAGATCGGATAGATTCCATCGCGACCGTAATGGCCATCCCCGCCGATTCGAACGCCTGCGCTCGGCACGATTTGTCTGGCCGAAAGGCCGGACGGCACTCACCCCAAAGGAGCTTTCTGCGCTAATTGGCTGTCATCCGTCGCTGATCACCAAAGCCATTCATGCCTACGGGCTCGGAAGGCGCAAATCCCCGCTTCGCCGTAAAACCGTCTGGCGTGGGTGGGACAGCCGGAACAGCCATGAACGAGATGCAAACTGAACAATTCAACCGGTCAGCTCGTTTGCGCCCTGTCTTAGGCTGCTGCTGCGGCTGGTTTTTCAAACACAGCCGCGCTCCCTCGACATCCGTGTCCATCGTGGTGGGTTTTCGACACCTCACCCTGTCCCTCTCCCCGTTCGGGGCGGAGAGGGAATAAATTATGACCCGCACTGGAAAAATTGCGCGGCTGCCGCGTGACCTCCGCCATCAACTCAATCGCCGGATGGCGGACGGCGAGCCGGGCAATCGCCTGGTGGAATGGTTGAACGGTCTGGAACCGGTCAGGCAGGTTTTGGCTCAGGAATTCAACGGGCGCGAAATCAGCGAGCAGAATTTGTCCGAGTGGAAACAGGGCGGTCATCAAGACTGGCTCGCGCGGCAGGAGACACTGGCCTGTGCCCGTGAACTGGCGGGAGATGCGTCCGAACTGGCGGAAGCGGCCGACGGTTCGCTGGCTGATCACTTGTCCGTGGTGCTTTCAGCGCGGTATGCGGCGCTGGTGCCCGGCTGGAACGGGGAGATGGACGATGAATTCCGGCGCAAGTCGCGCGCGTTGCGGATGCTGTGCCAGGACATTGGGGAATTGCGGCGCGGCGATCATTGCGCGGAACGGCTGCGGCTGGACCTGGAGCGGTTTGCGGCGGCAGAAAAGGCTGAGGACGAACGGGCGTTGGCCTTATTGCGAGCAGAAATCAGGCAGTGGCCGGACGTGCGGGAGGCGTTCAAAGTTACCGTAGCCCTGTATAACCAACGGAAGAACAGATCATCAAACGACCGGGAGCCACCTGCCGGGCAGTCCACAATCTAACCGGATCAAAGTGAATCAAACCAAATCAAACCAGTTTAAGGAGTGGAATCAGTGGTGGGCGGCTCGTCCGCTCCTTGACTCCAGCCAGTTTGCACACGACCGGCTAAACCGGACCCCGCGCTACAGTAGGGTTACACCCTATGGTGAACGAAGATCGGGAGGCGTAGCTTGGTCAACAAATGGGTGCAAATCGCACCCGGCAACCGCAAACCAAACAAGTAATATGACTACACAAATCAAACGGATCGTTGTTCTACTATTCGTCGCCGCGTTTCTGGCCCTCGTCACCACGGGCTGCAACACGACTAAAGGCTTCGGCAAGGACGTCGAACGGACCGGTGAAAAAATCCAGGGCGACTAACTCCGCAGGTGCTCGAATGGGCAGGCCGGTTTTCCGGCCAAGTCATGCCCGTGAAGGCTCCCAAAATCCATCAGACCAAAGAGCGTGCGGGGATTTCGGACAACCAAAGAAAGAACCAGCAATATGATCAAAGAAAACAAGAAACAAACGAACAAACAAAAGGGCACCGACGCCAATCGTGATCCCATCACCGGCACGCCCGGAGCGCATCCGGTCGGCGCCGGAGTGGGTGCTGCGGGTGGTGCGGCCACCGGGGCCGCCATCGGTGCCGCCGGCGGTCCGGTCGGGGCCGCTGTTGGATTGGTCGCCGGGGGTATCGTGGGCGGTCTGGCTGGGAATAGTGTCGCCGAGACAATTGATCCCACCGTCGAGGACGCTTACTGGAAGACCAATTACTCAAAGCAAGAATACGTGGAACGCAACGCGCCTTATACCACCTACCAACCGGCCTTCCGCACCGGGTATGAAGGGCACAACCGATATCCCGGAAAAAAGTTTGAAGAGGTGGAAACCTACCTCCAACGGGACTATGACAAGTCCAAGGGCAACTCGACGCTGAGTTGGGACAAAGCCAAGAACGCCACGCGCGATGCCTGGAACCGCGTGGAGAAGGTGCTGCCGGGCGACGCCGATGGGGACGGACGCTGACCAGTTGTCGTCCGATGGGGAAAGGGCTGGTTTCGATCTTCGAAACCAGTCCCGGGAGCGCGGGTCTCGGAATCGCCGAAGGGCTCGGTGACTTTGCTCCTGAACGGCAAGTCCAACTGCATGCGCGACTTTGTCTCGTGGCGAATGGCTGCCCCGACGAACTTAAATGAAAATTTCCGCCAATCATCTAAAGCGTTACAAAGAAATCGCTTTGTTGCTGTGGAAGTACGGCCGCTCCGATCTCGTGAAGCAGATGGGGATTGACGAGGCCGTTGAGGCCCAGGAATTGAAGCCGGCCCCCGACGGAGCGGCCACGCCGGATCAGTTGGCCGATGACCTCGAAGCGATGGGTCCCACTTACGTGAAGCTGGGCCAGGTGCTTTCCGGCCGGCCAGACCTGCTGCCCGAACCATATCTGAAGGCGCTCGCGCGGCTTCAGGACAAGGTCAAACCGTTTTCCTACGAGGAGGTGGAACAAATTGTATCCACCGAGTTGGGAGTCCGAATCTCGAAAGCCTTCTCGCGCTTTGATCCGGTACCGATTGCCGCCGCCTCGCTGGGCCAGGTGCATTCAGCGGCGTTGCGCGATGGCCGCCTCGTCGTGGTCAAAGTCCAGCGACCCAACATCCGCAAACAGATCGCCGAAGATTTTGAAGTGCTCGCGCAAATCGCGGAGTTCTTCGACGCGCACACCAAACTGGGTCGCCGTCATCGCTTTCTCAAAATCCTGGAAGAGTTCCGCATCACCATTCAGCAGGAGTTGAACTATGAACGCGAGGCGCAAAACCTGATCGCGCTCGGCGCCAACCTCAAGGAGTTTGAATTGATTCAGGTGCCGCAGCCGGTGTCGGATTACAGCACCCGCGCCGTGCTCACCATGGATTATGTCCAGGGCCGGAAGATCACTTCAGTGGGTCCGTTGGGCCGGCTGGAGATGAACGGTGCGCCGCTGGCCGAGCAGTTGTTCAAGGCGTATTTGCAGCAGGTGCTCGTGGACGGTTTGTTTCATGCCGATCCGCATCCGGGAAATGTTTTCCTCACCGACGCCGGGCAAATCGCGTTGCTGGATCTGGGCATGGTCGGCCACACGACGCCGGGCATGCAGGAGAATTTGCTGAAGCTGTTGCTGGCGATCAGCGAGGGCAAGAGCGACGAAGCCGCCGAGGTCGTCATCCGCATCAGCGAGACGACGGAAGAATTTAATCAGCTCGAATTTCGCCGCCGCCTCGGTCAACTGATGGCCGAGCGGCAGGATCAGGGCCTGCAACAGATCAACGTGGGGAAAACCGTGTTGGCCGTCAGTAAGAACGCCGCCGACAATGGCCTTTTCGTTCCCAGTGAACTGACGCTGCTCGGTAAGACGCTGCTGCAACTGGATGAAGTCGGGAAGATTCTTGATCCCGCGTTCGACCCGAATGCGTCCATCCGCCGCAACGTGGGCGAACTGATGTCGCAACGGACGCGCAAGCAGGCCACGGCCGGCGGTGTCTTCAGTTCGCTGTTGGAGATGAAGGATTTCATCGGCGGGTTGCCGTCCCGGCTCAACAAGATCATGGATGCGATCGGCAACCAGGAGTTGGAAGTCAAAGTCAAATCCATGGACGCAAAAATGGTGGTCGAAGGCATCCAGAAAATCGCCAATCGCATCACGGCGGGGCTTTTGCTGGCCGCACTGATCATGGGCGCGTCCCTGTTGATGCAGATCCAAACCAACTTTCGCATCTTTGGTTATCCCGGTCTGGCGATTCTCTGTTTTCTCGCGGCGGCCGCCGGCGGGTTCTGGCTGGTCATCAGTATTTTTATTCAAGACCACAAGGGCCGGAAGAAGTCTCCGCCGTAACAAGCAGAGCAGGCCGGGAAGGCTCGAAGACGCGGTTAACCGACAGAACTGGATACTTATGGAACAAGAAACAAAAACAAACCCTGGTCAAAAAAAGTTCGCGGGTAAAAAACATCCGCTCGATCCGCGCGAATATCCTCTGGCTCGCGACACGAGAGGTGCCGCCGGGCGCCAAGAAATCCGCGTGCAGAATCCAAGAGTTGCCGCGCCGCGCCAATCCAATCGTCCGGTGGAACGAAGCAACCAAAACCAGACGCACGGCCGGTGAAGCACGGTCGGCAGCGAAGCTCCGCTCGATAATCATGCAGCGATCTCTGAAATCCATCTTCGCATTGGTGAAGCAGGTGGTGTCTGAATGGATTGAGCAGGGGGTGTCTCGGATGGGCGCGGCCCTGGCCTTCTACACCCTGTTCGCCGTTGCGCCGTTGTTCGTGATCGTGCTGGCCGTGGCCGGCCTTTGGTTTGGGGAGGAAGCCGCCCGCCGCGAATTGTTTGGTCAAGTTTCGGGTTTGGTCGGCAGCGAAGGAGGCGAAGCGATCCAGGCGCTCGTCAGTGCCGCCCGCAAGCCGAGGACCGGCGCCTGGGCGACAGTGATCGCGGTGGTTACGCTCTTCGTCGGCGCCACCGGCGTATTCGTTCATTTGCAGGACGCGCTTAATGCAATTTGGAGTGTCCGACGGAAGCCAGGGCAGGGGCTGCGAAATTTCAACAAGGATCGCCTGCTTTCCTTCGCCCTCATTGTGGGCATTGGCTTCCTTCTGCTGGTCTCCCTGGTGCTCAGTGCGGGACTGGCGGCGCTGGGCAATTTCATGACCGGGTTGCTGCCGGCGCAGGAGACCCTCTGGCAGTGGATCAATTTCGGGGTCTCCTTCGGCGTCATCACGCTGCTGTTTGCCATGATCTTCAAAGTGCTGCCCGATGTGAAGATCGCCTGGCGGGATGTTTGGATTGGCGCTCTGCTCACCGCGCTTCTTTTTAATCTGGGAAAGTTTTTGCTCGGCCTGTACCTCGGGCGGAGCAGTGTCACCTCGGCTTACGGGGCGGCCGGCTCGCTGGTCATTGTGTTATTGTGGGTTTATTACTCGGCGCAGATCCTGTTCTTCGGGGCGAAGTTCACCCAGATTTACTCCACCAGGCATGGTTCGCATCTCGAACCGGTGCCGGGCGCGAAAGCAGTGACTTTGGAGGAAGTAGTCTCAGAACAACCCCACTCGGTCGCGTGACGATACGATAACCATGGAAGAAAAAGCCATGCCCACCCCCTCCCAACCAGACCTAAAACAATCCTCGATTTCTTTTTGTGTGCTGCTGGCAGCGGCGTTGTTCGCTTTTATCCAAATGTTCTCGCTGCTGGCTCCCATTCTGTTGTCGTTTCTGCTCATTCTGCTGATCTCGCTCGCCGTCAATCCCGTGATCTCCCGAATTCGGGCCTGGACCGGAGGAAGAAGAGGCGCCACCGGGCTGATCGTCCTGGCACTGGTGGCGGGCATTGGGCTGACTGGTTGGGCTTTGTTTGTGCCGATGAAGTCCTCCATCACCAAGCTCGCGGAAAAGGCGCCCGCTTACTGGGAGCGTCTCCAAAAGCCCCTGATCAAAATGGAGCAACAAGCCGTGCAGTCCGAGGAAAAGCTTCAGAAGGAAGTCACCACGGAAATCGCCGAGGAAAAGTCGGCCGCCGGTGAGCCGGAAGTGGTGCCGCCAACCACCGAACCACCGGCGCCCAAACCGGAAAAGGAATCGGGATCCATTCGCACCAATTTAAGCCAGATGCTTCAGGGGGTGTTTGGGCGCTTCACAGCCGTTGCATTCAACGCAGCCCAGATTGTGGTGGTGTTAGTGACAGTTTTCTTCGGCGTGACTTTTACCCTGATGAATCCCCGCCCGATCTTCGGAGCCGTTTTTTCCCTGGTACCCCAGCGTCACCACGACCAGACCCTGGTCATCATGCAACGCATTGGAAAATTTGTGCCTGGCTGGGCCGGGGCGACGCTGCTTGGAATGCTGACGATCGGCCTGCTGGTTTTCCTGCTGATGTGGCCGATCCTCGGATTCTCGGATGCGCTGGTGCTCGGACTGATCGCGGGGGTCCTGGAGGCCGTTCCCTTTCTGGGCCCGATTCTCAGCGCCGTGCCGGCCCTGTTGCTCGCCTTGAGCAAGGGGGGCATGACTCCGCTCTGGGTCTTGCTCGCCTATGTCGCGATCCAGGCTCTGGAGAACAACGTCATTCTCCCTTTCATCATGGCGCGCGGCATGAAATTGCATCCGGTGGCCGTGATCTTCTCCATGCTTTTGTGCGTGGCCGCTTTTGGAGTGTTGGGGGTCCTGGTGGCGGCCCCGTTGGTCGCCATCATGGACATCCTGCACGACGAGATTTATCGAAAGCGTTTTCTGCCTACGACAACGGATGCCGACCTGGATCGTCTGTCACGGAAGGCCCTGCACGAAAAAGTGTCCGAGGGAAAATGATCTCTCTGCCGCTTCAGCGCGTCTGCGTTGCCGCCGGATTCCATTGTTTAACCGCCTGGATCGGGCTTAGCGAACCCAAGTCGAACTGAACGCGCCCTTGGACGCGACGTTCGCGCCGCCAATTTCCGGCGCGCGATAACGCCTGCCTTCGACCAGCGTGACCGCGTGGCCATCGGCGTCTGCGAATTTCACCGGGATCGTTACCCGTTGGCGACCGTCTTGCGTCTTGTAAACGCAGAAATGCAAATGCGCGCCGCTGGAGAAACCGGTATTCCCCGATAAGGCAATGGCGTCGCCCGCCTGCACCATCTGGCCGGGCGTGACCTTGACCCCATCCTTTTTGAGATGGCAATAGTGCCCCAGCGTTCCGTCCGCGTGGCGAATAATGATGAAATTATTGTACGGGTCGAAGCGGATCGTCCGCCCGCCGACATTGGAATCGTCCTTGACCCGCACCACGAGTCCGCCGCGGGCGGCCCGGATCTCCGTGCCTTCGGGCATCTTCCAGTCAATCGCGAATCGCTCCACTCCGTGATGACTGAAACCGCTGTTGTAACCCTGCGACACCTTGTAGCTGCGGCCTGGAGCGTAGGGCAGTTGATAAACCACTGAATCGTCATGCACGGCGTCACTGCTGCCGAGCCGGTAATAAGTCGTGTAGGAATAGTGCCCGGGCGCGTCCGGCTGGATCGGCGCCAGCGTGAACGCCTCCGTCGGGCCCGGTTGGAAGGTGGCCGTGTGCGGAAACGCCACGCTGCCTTTCAGATTCACGGGGCGGACGTCAAAGGTCAGCGTTACTTCCCCAAGTTCGGAGTTATCCACCTGGACGTGGATCAGGTTGCCTTCGCGCCGCGTCGTCACTTCCGCCGCCGGTCCGGGCGACCCAGCACCGTAAGTGCGGGCAGCCGTGGAGCAGGAAAGGCCGCCCCCGCACAGACACACCAAGCCACAGAGGAAAAGAATTCCCCGGAAACCGCCCAAGCTGGGGGTGGCGGCAAAACGTAACTGATTTAACATCAAAACGAGATTGTTCGTGCCAGAACCTCCGCGAAATGCCGAAACCGAACCATTAGCGGGGGGTTGATTCGCGTGTCATTGTTTGTCTGACAGGCAAGGGGATTTGGCAACGGGACCGCCGCAACTGCCGCAACTGGGAATTGCCGCGCCTTGTATGTTCGTGTAAAACCCCGCCATGCCGAGCCGGGATAAACTCGCCGAATTCACCGCATGGTGCGCGAAGCACATCACCGGCGACGAAAAGGGCCAGGCGCAAATCTTCCTCGACGGACGATTTCGGATATCTAGGATGCTCTAACCCGTTATGGCAAAGGCAACCACTCCGAAGAAACCCAACGGCAACGACTCCGGCCTCAACTTCGACAAAGTCCGCATGTCCTCCAAAACCTTGGGCGAAGTTTGTCCTGTGTCCACGGCGGGCATCAGCTTAAACTGAAAGTTAAAATGACCTCATCAATCAAATATCCAGCACCGCAGGAGGGCGGCGACGTGCTTTTCCGCCTCCGTGAGGACTACGAGCAAGCTGTGCTCGACGTGTTTGATGCCGACCAAGAAGCCAAAGAGGTTCGTCCAGCGCTGGAGTCTGTTGGTCACACGTCCAATTTTCTCAACAACATGCGGTTGCCGGTTCATCGGTGGTTTCGTTACAGCGCAGGCTTTTCCGCCGAGTGGGTGAAATGGTTGCTCGCCGAACGCGATGGCAGTGAACTCCGGGTGATTGACCCGTTTGTCGGTTCGGGAACGACTTGCCTTGCGTGCGATGAAATGGGCGCCCCGTCCTACGGCATCGAAGCGCATCCGTTCGTGTATCGGGTCGCACAGGCCAAATTGAGCTACGCCACTGACCCCGAACGGCTAATTTCTAAAGCGGAGAATGCATTCGCGTTTGCTCGCAAAGCAAAGGCGAACACGGAGCATTACCCGGAAATCATTGGGAGGTGTTACGGAGTGGAGACGCTGGATTATCTGGACCGTTTCCGCCAGGCCGTCGAGATTGAGCAAGACGGTTCACCCGAAGCCGGATTGCTCTGGATGGCGCTGGTTTCATCGCTGCGGATTGTCTCTGAAGCGGGCACAGCGCCATGGCAATACGTGTTGCCGGGCCGGCGGAAGACCGTGCCGCCATTGCCTGAAGTTACTTTGCACAAGGCGGTGCAGATGATTGCGGCAGACATCCGGTTCATGGCGCGTCGAGCCAAGCCGCTGGCGAAGCTGCGTGTGGATGATGCGCGTAAGTGCGCAACCGTGCCGGACGCATGGGCGACGCTGGTCATCACATCGCCGCCATACGCGAACAATTATGACTACGCCGACGCCACTCGGCTAGAGATGGCGTTCTTGGGCGAGATTCGCGGCTGGGGCGACCTCCAAGAGACGGTCCGACGACATTTGGTGCGCGCCTGCTCTCAGCATGTCCCACCCAAATCTGTTGATCTCGATAAGGTGCTGGCAGAGCCAGAACTAGCGCCCATCCGCGACGAAATCGTGTCGGTCTGCCGCGCGCTTTCGTCGGTGCGGTTGGAGCGCGGCGGTAAGAAGACCTACAACAATATGATTGCCTGCTACTTTCTCGACATGGCGCAGACATGGACAGCGCTTCGCCGAGTTTGCGCCTCACCTTCGGAAGTCTGTTTTGTAATCGGCGATTCCGCACCTTATGGGGTGTATGTGCCGGTCGTTGAGTGGTTCGGGGAGTTGGCGGTCGCCGCTGGTTTCGAATCGTGGACGTTCGAAAAACTCCGCGACAGAAACATCAAATGGAAGAACCGCAAGCATCGCGTCCCTCTCAAAGAAGGAATGTTATGGGTACAAGGCTAAAGAAGGCAAAGAAGACTGCATCGCCAGGTCACAAATTGGGTCAGATGGTCGGGAACTTTTTCGAGAAATTCGTCGATACGGTTCTCGCGGCGCGCTTGGAGAAGATTGCCTTGGAGCACCACCTCTATCTTGACCGAAAAGGGCTGCGACCAGCAGTCCGTGGAAAGCTGAAGAAAGTGACTTGGTTGGACAACCGTGGAAATAAACATGATCTCGATTTCGTTCTCGAGCACGGCGGCTCCGTCGAAACAAAAGGTCATCCGATTGCTTTTGTAGAAGCTGCGTGGCGCCGGTACACTAAACACTCGATCAATAAGAGTGGCGAGATTGAAGGCGCACTCATTCATCTCCGTGACAGTCATCGCACATGCAGATTTGTTGGGGCCGCGTTGGCGGGGGAATGGACGGGTGGAGCAATCAAACAGATGGAATCACACGGCATTACTGTGCTTCACATTCCCTATATCGCTGTCATCAATTCATTTCGCATCAAAGGAATCGACCTTGATTACACAGAAATGGCGTCTCCCGCAGAAAAGCAGAGTTTAGTCAGATCGTTGAAAGCACTGCCGGATTCGGAGTGGACAGAGATCGCCGTTGCTCTTGAAGAAGAAGTGGCCGAGGAATTAAACGCATTTTTGCTCTCCTTACAAGCGAGCGTAACGACGGAGATTACTCAAGTCTTGGTCTGCGGGCTTTTTGGGAGGCGTGCAGCAGTATCAAGCGTAGCGAAGGCTATCGAATGGATTGAGCATTTTGACCCGTCCACAGTCGAAAAGACAGTCTTTGATAAGTTCGAAGTGCTCCTTCGATTTAAGGATGGTCGGGAAATCGACGGTCGCTCATTCCCAAATAAGGACTCTGCTATTCTCTTCCTGCGGCAGTTTCTCCCAGAGTGAACGACACGTTTCCGAATCGCTGTTCGCCAAGCACATGCGCGATGCGTTGCCCAAAGCGTCGTTCATCGGCTTCACCGGCACGCCGATTGAAAGCGGCGACAAGAACACACAGGCCATGTTCGGCGATTACATTGACGTTTACGACATCCTACAATCGAAAAAAGACAAAGCCACCGTGCCGATTTATTACGAGGCGCGTCTGGCGAAGATTGATTTGAAGCCCGAGGAACGCCCGAAGATTGACCCGAACTTTGAGGAAGTGACGGAAGATGCGGAGGAAGCCACGAAGGAAGGTTTGCGCCGGAAGTGGGCGCAGTTGGAGGCGATGGTCGGGACGGACAAACGCATCGCGCTCGTGGCCGAGGATTTGGTGAAGCATTGGGAAGCGCGCTACGCCGCGATGGAAGGTAAGGCGATGGTGGTCTGCATGAGCCGCTGCATATGCGTGGAACTTTACAGGGCGATCCAGAAACTGCGCCCGGCCTGGCATCACGATGACGACGACAAAGGCACGATGAAGATCGTCATGTCCGGCTCGGCTTCCGGCACCTTGGACTGGCAGAATCAAACTGAATCAAACCAAATCAAACCAGTTGAATGAGTTGAATCAGTGGTGGGCGGCCCGTCCGCTCCTTGACGCCGGACAGTTTGAACACGACCGGCCGAACCGGTCCCCGTGCCACGGTAGGGTAACACCCCATAGTGAAAGGCGGTGCAAAGGCGTAGCTTGGTCAGCAAATGGGTGCATATCGCACCCGGCAAACGCAAACCAACAAGTAATATGACTACTCAAATCAAACGCATCGCTGTTTTACTATTCGTCGCCGCGTTCCTGGCCCTCGTCAACACGGGCTGCAACACGGCTAAAGGCTTCGGCAAGGACGTCGAACGGACCGGTGAAAAAATCCAGGGCGACTAACTCAGCAGGTGCTCGAATGGGCGTACAAAGCAAGGCCCGTGAAGGCTCCAAAAACCATCAAAACCAAAGAAAGATCACACATGAAAATGACATCTGTAAACACGGGAAAATTCATCAAAGTACTGGGGTTGGCCCTCAGTCTGGCCGCGCTGCCGTTACTCGTGGGCGTGACCGGTTGCACCACCACCAACCACCCCGACCAAAGCAAGGGCGAACGGATTGACGACAGCGCCACTTCCTCCCGCGTCCAGGACGCGCTGGCGGCGGACCCGCTGTACAAGTTTGGCGGAGTTAACGTGGATACGTGGAAGGGCACGGTCCAGTTGAGCGGTTTCGTCACTGCGCGAGAGCAGAAGACGCGCGCCGCAGAACTCGCCCGAAACACCGTGGGCGTGAGAGAGGTGGTAAATAATATCACTGTGCGGGACCCCGCGAACTGAACCGAATGAATCCACCCCGGGGCACCCGAACAAACCGAACAAACCGAAAGCAAAGAAAACTATGAACAACCAAACACACACAACCGGTCCTGACTTGGGCGCGCTCGCCGATGATGCGCGCGCCTTGATGACCGCCACCGCCGACGTGGCCAACGAAAAAGTCGGGGAAGCCCGCCAGCGTCTTGGCGTCGCCTTGGAACGGAGCAAGGAAATGTATGGCCGCGTTTGCGATCAGGCGGTCGTCGGGGCCAAGGCGGCCGATGAAGCCGTCCATAAACATCCCTATCCAGCCATTGCCGTTGGCGTCGGGGTCGGGGCAATTCTGGGCTACCTCATCTCGCGGCGTTGCTCCCATAACGGCGACTGTTCATAACATGGAACCAGCTTCCGTCAGCTTCAAGCAACTGGCTACGGCCTCGAAGCATTTCGCGCGGCGGCTGCTGACCATCGGGGAAAACCGGCTCGAACTGCTGACAGTGGAAGTGCAGGAGGAGGGCAAGCACCTCCTGCACGCCATTCTTGTGGCCCTCGGAGTGGCGACGTTCGGCCTGCTCGCCGGAGTCGCGTTCACCGGCGTGGTCGTGGTTCTGTTTTGGAACTTCTCGCCCGTCGCCGCGCTGGTGGCGTTGACCTCCCTTTATGGGACGGCAGCTTTCGTTTTTTACCGGCGACTCGCCGGAATGTTGCATGACTGGAACACACTTTCCGCCACGCTCGACCAACTCCGAAAGGATCGCGCTTGTCTGGAAAAAACCCTGGAATGAATTCGCTCGAAACACGGAAACAGCTTTTGATCGCGGAAAGCGACCTGAACCGCGCCGGGCTACTTGAGGAAATGGCCGCCTTGGCGGCGGGCGTTCGCACAGCCACCAACCGCGCCAAATCCTTTGGCTCGATTGCCTCGGTGGCGGCAGTGCTGGTAGTGGGTCTAGCAGCCTTACGGCGCGGCAAGCCCGGCGTTGCCACCGCAAAACTTTCCCGGCTGCAGTCCATTCTCAAAGTCGCCGGCCTGATTTCCTCCTCCTGGCTGGCGTTCCGCTCGCAGCGCCGCGACCAGAAAAGCAAATAGCAGATTACCCGAAAGGCAAATTTATGTTGCGCAGCATCAAACAATTGTACGGAAACAAACTCGGCGCGTCGGATGGTGAAATCGGCCAGGTGAAGGATTTCTATTTTGACGATCAGAACTGGGCGATTCGTTACCTGGTGGCGGACACCGGTTCGTGGTTGCCGGGACGGGAGGTGCTCATCTCGCCCTATTCGCTGGGTCGGCTCGATCAGGCGGAAAAAGTCCTGCGCGTAAACCTGACGCGGAAACAGATTGAGAACAGCCCTTCCATTGATTTGCACCAGCCGGTGTCACGGCAATACGAAGAGGAGTATTACCGCTATTACGGCTGGCCCTCTTATTGGGAGGGTGGCGGGTTGTGGGGCCTGAGTGGTTTTCCGATCCTGGAATTGCCACCCAAACCGCTCCCGAACGAACGTGGCCCTGCGATTGGCCCGCAAGCTGACCGTCCCGATGCGCATCTTCGAAGCACGCAAGCCGTGAACGGTTATCACCTCCACCGGAGTGATGAGATCATCGGCCATGTCTGCAATTTCATGATGGACGCCCAAAGCTGGGTGATTGGCCAGTTGGTCATCAAAACCGGAAACCGCTTTTCCGGCGAAGAGGTGCTGATACCCACGAAGAATGTGGAGCGGATCAGTTACGAGGAATCCACGGTGTTCGCCACCTTGGGCAGCGAAACCGCCGCGCAAAGTCCCGCGCAAAGTCCCGCGCAAAATCTGGCGCCAGCCAGGAACGCCGCTTGACGACGCCATACCGACCATGAAAAACAGTCCAGTAAGAGATTCCTCCGAACGAAGGATTTGCGCTTTCAACCCCGGAACCGGCGTGGCTGTAGTGGCACGGGCGTCTCGCCCGTGCGTTTCGATTCGAACGGGCCAGAGGCCCGTGCCACTACCCGGTCCATCGGGAGGATGTCGCCCGGAGCCAGCCTGACGGAATTCCCACTGAACCGCCCATCATGAAGAAGTACCACTCAACCATCTTGATCGTGGACGATGACCCCAACGATCTGCTCTTCATTGAAAAGGCATTCCGGGCGATCGGGGTGACGGATCCCATTCACACGATCAATGGAGGTGAGGAGGCGATTGCTTACATGATGGGCGAGGGGAAATATTCAGATCGCCGGATGTATGCCTATCCCACGTTCATCTCGACGGATTTGAAAATGGCCGGCGCGGATGGGTTTGCCGTCCTGGAACATCTGAGGAACAATCCCGAGTGGGCCGTCATTCCGACCGTGGTTTTGACTTCCTCCCGCGATCTGGACGACATCAAGAAGGCCTACATGCTGGGCGCGAGTTCTTACCACGTTAAACCCGGCTCGCCCGCCGAACTTCGCGAACTGTTGAAGGTGCTGCACAATTATTGGTTGAGTTGCGAAGTCCCGGAGGTGGACAGCAGCGGGCGCCAATTGCGTACGGACAGCGAAGGCAAGCTGGGCGAAAGATTTGAACAGTCGGCGGAATCCAGTCCGGATGCCGCGACCAGCGTGAAGCTCGCCGAGCAAGCCCAATGAAGACAACACCCCAGCGCCCAAACGCTCTCAGGTGTGCGCCACAGCGTTCAAGAACTGCCGTGCCCGCGCGGCTGCTGCCGCTGCTGCTTTTCATAAAATGAGGAACACTCCCCATAGCTCCCACAAGCCTATCCAGGTTAGGTTATCGTGCCATGAAAGCTAACCAGATTTTACCAGAGTGCGAATCGGACAGCGCACCGCTCCAATCCCAGTCGAATCCGCTGGAGCGCATTCTCGTCGTGGAGGATGAGCCGGCCATCCGCCAACTCAATGCCCTGATGTTGACGCGCTCGGGCTACGAGGTGGGCGCCGCCGAAGATGGCGCCGCCGCCTGGGACGCGCTTAATGAGGACAGCTACGATCTGTTGATCACCGACAACGTCATGCCGAAGCTCACCGGTTTTAAGTTGCTCGAAAAGTTGTATGCCGCCCGCATGACTTTGCCGGTCATCATGGCCACCAGCGCAGTGCCCACGGCCCTGTTCACGCGCGGCCCGTGGCTCCAACCCAACGCCACCCTGCTCAAGCCCTATACCGGCGCGGAGTTGTTGAGAACCGTGAAAAAGGTCCTGCGCGAGGATAACCCAGCCTACACCACGGCAAAGCCCGGCGAATTCCCGGCACCACATTCTCGCGGTCGAGGTTTATGAAGCGAATGAACTGGCTGCGAATTGGCACGGATGCCCGCACCAACTCGAGTCATCTGATAACATTATTGCCGTCATGTTGACGGCGAACGAAAACGAACAACCAAAACAAAACGAACCGTTATGACTAAACTCGAAATCAAAGGCGACTGGAACATCACCAAGGGCAAACTGAAACAAAAATGGGCCAAGCTTACGGATGACGATCTCCAATACGCTGATGGCAAGCAGGACGAACTGATCGGCCGGATCCAGAAGCGCACCGGAGAAACCCGTGAAGCGATCGAAAAGGCTGTCAATGAATCCTGCTCCGACTGTGGCTGCAAGTGAGCGGACAACCCGAGGCCACCAAGGCGCGAATACCGGAACCATCGAACATGAAAGATCCCGTCTATAAACTCATCGAACTCACCGGCACCTCGACCACTTCCATCGAGGATGCCGTGGACAAGGCCCTCAAGCGGGCGCATAAAACCATCAAGAACCTATCCTGGTTTCAGGTGGTCGAAACGCGCGGCAGCATCGAAAAGGGAAAAGTGCATCATTGGCAGGTTACCATCAAAGTCGGTTTCACCGTGGAAGGCTGAGTTCCGCCCACGGTTGAAAGTACGGCACGATTTATTGGCAAACCTGCGAAGTTCCGGCGGTGCAAGTCACCAGCAAGCTTGGGTGAGAGATTTGGTCAGGCGGCGGAACGCCGTCATGATGCCGCGGCAGGCGTGAGCGGCAGTTTGAAAACTGGGTGAAGGAGAGTTGTTCTCGTTCTCGAATCCGCCTGAAAATCGAGGACGAGGACGAGCAACGAGGAGGAGAAACACGGTTGGCTTTTCAAACCCGCTCTAACCCTAAGGCCTTGCGGGAATTCACACCGACGTTTGTCCCGGAGGGACATCCGGCCATAGCCCAGCGTTTCAACGCTTGTCATTACCCACATCTTTTTAGCGTTGGTTAAAGGTTTCTACTCCTTCGGCCATCCACATCAGGCGCTGCCAGCCGCGCCAGATGGTTTGCCAGCCAGGTAGGCCGTCGCCTTTGCGCCCGAGGAAGCCTCCGA
>JACZKP010000151.1 GCA_014860005.1 Verrucomicrobiota bacterium
CGAGTTCACCACTTTGCAGCACCGCTGGACAAGCAAAAAGGAGACCTTCAACCCCCCAAGTCGTTTTTAAGAATTTATTCTGGCCAATGAAGAAAGCCTTTTGGCGAAGGCTATGTAGTTTTATTTATACGCGGACATGTATACACATACTCGAACACCCGGGATTCCTGGCCGCGAATTTCCGTCAACCGCAGCCGGTGGTCGCGCCCGACGTGGCATTGGGCCGTTCGTTCCAGAAGTCATTGGTGGTCTGGCCCACCGCCGCAAAACCGACCTTGTCCGGCGTGTTGCCCGGGAAATTGATGTTGAGCAGCTTCACGATTCCGGCGCTTCCGCGGGCAACGCATCCGCCGGCACGATTTGCAGTCCGCTCAACGAGGCGTAACCCGAGGCATCCGCAAAGGAGACCAGGGTCAACGTCTGGTTGGTGACGGCGATGTTGCGGAAGCGCACGTATTGCTCGTGCTCGTCCCACGGGCTGGCAAACCAGTTCCGGCCCCAGTAGGTCGTGGCTTTCTTCCAGAGACTCGTGCCCTGGCGCAACAACTCGATCACCGGCGTGCCGGCCTCCGAGGCCCGCGTGGCATACACGAACACGTCATAGACGTCCGTCGGGAGGTTCGTGATGGTGACAGTGATCTGGCCGCCGTTGGTGGGGTGAATGAAATACTGATACATCGGGTCCAGGCAAAAGGGGTTCAGCCCCACGCCCGGCGCGTTGGTCACCACCAGGCCCACGGAGGATTGATTCCAGTCCGACCAATACAAATCCGTGAGCCAGCCGACGTTGTAGCCCGCGAAATCGCAGGGGTTCCAATAGTCGTAAGGATCGTAACCGGCGGCGGCGGGGCCGAACTTGCCGGCATAAACAAATTCCACGTTCAACATCGGCGTGTTGACGATCAAATAATCGAGGACCACCCCGGGGGCGGCATCAATCGCGGTCTCGGCGCGGGCCATCAATCGCGTGGCCTTGGGAGCGCCGACATCCGTGTCGGCACGTTGCGGCTGGTCGTCCACCGGCAACGATACCGGCGCTCCCGGTCCTCGCAGCCCCCGCAACGCGGCGTGCAGACTTTGCGCCTGGCGCGGTGAAAGCGAGGCCGTCCTGACCGGCAACGCGTCCAGCAGCGGTTTGAGCAACCGATAGGGCGTGGCTTCAATGAGAAACTGCCGTGCCTCCCCCTGCGGGCCGCGCAGGGTTTCCCAGGTCTTGCCGGTTGGCACCCCCAAGTCCGGTTCACCCAGCGCGAAACTTTTCCCCTCCACCATGCGCATCGCCCCGAAGCTCAAGGTTTCGTCCACCAGCGTTTCCTCGCGCACAATGCCCAGCGCCTGATACGCTTCCCGCAAGTCGAGCGCCTTGGCGCTCCTTCGCGGCGGCGGCGGATTGAACCACTCCGTCAGCACGGCCAGCCGCACGTTCTCCTCGGGCGCGAAACCGAATTCCTCCGGCGGCGGCAATTGCCGGCGCAGCACCACCAATTGCTCAAACGAGGTGCGGGTGTATTCATACACCAGGTCCGCCGCCACGTCGTCAAACGCATCGCGATAAATCACCTGCTGGAGACCAACCAGTTCCCCGGCACTTGCCTTCAACTCCGCCAACAGGACGCTCCTGCCCGTGTCCGCCACGTACGCCAACCCCAGCACGCTGCCCTGCAAAATCAGTCCATCCGGGGTGCGCAGTCGGAGCGCAGCGGGCAGGGCCCGCGGGAAGATGACCTGATGCGGTCCAAACCGGGCGATGGCGCCTTCCGCCAATAGTTCGATTTCTTCCTTCACGCTTTGTCGTGCCGCTGTCGCCGCCTGCCCTCTGGCTTCCGCCGCCGCCCGCCGTGCCGCCGGGTCAGGTGCGTTCACGAACAGTCTCGAAACTCCCGGGCCAGCCGCCGCCCGCTGCGCCTCCAATTCCGCGACGGTCGCGCCGACCTCGTTGGTGTCTTGGGCGGGAAGCCGCGCGTACAGGGCCGGTACGAGCAGAATGGTTAGCGAAAGATGACGGATGGGATGCAGATTGCTTTTCATAATCACCTCACTGAATTGGCGGGGGCAGGGTTTTCATAGGGAAACGGAGTTGGGATCTGGTTGTGGTTGTCGGCAAAGCCATCAGAGGCAGCAAGCGGATCAGATGCGATTTGGTTTTCATAGTGATCTCAGAGTCGCAGAGGGATGCAGCGGTGAAGTTCAAGCAGGGTGGGGCGCCGCTTCTACAAAGGCGGGAGTATGGCCGAAAGTCCGGAGCACACGTTGCCACGTCAAGAGGGCCGCCCTTCGTCCATGCCGCGCCGTGGGGAGGCTCAGGCAGGTCTCCCGGGCAATGGCGCGCACAGAGGGGAACCGCTCGTGCCGGGTGTAATAGTCCAGCATGAAAGCCGCCACGCGCGTCTGCCGTCCGTTGTTCCTGCCGGCTTGCCGCCATAACAAACTCCACAAGTGCGCCCAGTCTTCCGCAAAGTGGCCCGCCGGGGCCACACTCTCATCCTCTATTAGATAAGTGCCAGTTCGGGGGGTCGGTGTACAAATATTTCTGCAATTATTTCGCCGGCAGTGCTGCACCTCGTAGACGAGGAATTGCCGGAACCACATTTGAATCGCCTCGGGATGGCGCAATGTGCCCAGTCGCGCGATGGCTTTGAGACAGGTTTCCTGACAAAGATCCTCGGTCACATGGCAGCCGCCGCAGTGGCGGCGCACGCGAGCCAGAAGTCCGTTCCAGTGCCGGCGCAACAGCAGATCCAACGCCTCCGCATTGCCCGCTTGGGCCTGTCGGACCAGGGCCGCGTCCGATCGGGCGGTGAAAATCGTTTACCGCCAGCCCTTCGACCATGCCCGGCCGTTTGCGCGCGAACCGTCGGGCATTCGTAAATTTGAACCCATCTCCCGCTCGTACGAAGGGTTCGTGGATGTATTGCACGTGGGCATCAACGACACCGAAGACTGCTTTTACTACGTGATGGAATTGGGGGACGATCCAACGACCGGCCAGATAGTGGACCCGGCCTCTTATTCCCCCAAAACCCTCGCCTAGGAACTGGCCCAGCGGGGGAAGCTGGCCTTGCAGGAATGTTTGCAACTCGGCCTCGCGCTCAGTTGACCTCACAGCACCGTTCCGGGATAAACTGGGGCGGCATAGTTGGGACAGTCGCAGCTATAACCGACGTTCGCACCGGAAGGAACAGAGTGAAATAACCTCCCAAGTCCTTCCCGCGTTAACCGGGACAGCGCCACGAGGCGGGCAAGGCGTTTGGCTGTTCAGTCTGACGTAGGCGAGCTTTGTTAGATGTTCGTAGCCGATAAGCTGTGCCAGCGTTTATTTTCTTGGCACCACGCGTGCCTTGGTTGGCGTGTCGAGTTCATCGGTGATGCACCTGATTGGCGGGACTGAATTCACATTCGCCAATCAGCACCCATACCTGAGTGGGTTGCGTGGAAGCGTGCGCGGTCGATCCCTGCCCGGCCACAATCCCAAACTCCACCGGCTGTTTCCAACTTGCTTGACGCGAATCAAATCACTTGCCCATGGCGATCTGTAGATTTCCACCGGGTTGGAAATCAAAAGGCGACCGACTGATATAAGTGACAATGCTGCGGGAAAAGAATTTGCATTGCGCAGACACGCACCCGATGATTTTGGCGATCCAATGCGGAAACAGAAATGCAACCAGGCAGAATTGCTATTCTATTAGGTGTGGCCACACTGGCGGTAGTCAGTGGTGCGGTGGTTCTGTGGACGGTTCGCGCGGGCGCGGGTCAGGCGCCCAAATCGCCCGTGCCATCAGGGGATGCAGCCATGGTCGCCAGCGCTCCGCTCCACCCTGTCGTCATCAAACAACCCGCCGGCGCACCCAAGGTGGCGACCGGGCTGACCAATTTTCACGGCGAGCCGGTCATGGCTTCGTGTGCTTCGTGTCATGCCACCACCGCACCGAATCGGGAAATTAGGGCGGCGGCTGATCTCAAGAAGTTTCATCAGGGACTGAAATACGCGCATGGCGAACTCTCCTGCCTGAGCTGTCACAACGCGGACAATTACGAGACGCTGCGCCTGGCGGATTCGCGGTCCGTCGAGTTTGCCGACAGCATGACGCTTTGTTCGCAATGTCACGGGCCACAGCGCCGCGATTACGACCGCGGCCTGCATGGCGGCATGACCGGTCACTGGGATCTGCGCCGCGGCGGGCGCGAGCGCAACACCTGCATCAACTGTCATGATCCCCACGCGCCGGACTTCCCGCTGGTCATGCCGGTGTTGCCGCCCCGCGACCGCATCTCTGTGCCGTCGCCGGCGCACAGCGGAGCGTCCCCACACTGAACCCGCGCATGAATCAAACGCCAAATACCAACACGCCCGCCGTCCCGGAAATCGGCGGCTTCTCCCGCCGCACCGTGATCAAGGGCCTGGGCGCGATGTTGGGCACAGCGGCGTTTGCCAAGGCGATCGCGCCCCTGACCGAGTGGGCGCGCGACATACCCGTCGAAGATTTTCTCCAGAAGCATTACAAGGAACTTTCGCCGATTGATCTGGAAATCATTTTGCGCCGGCTCGAGAAGGAGACGAAGGAGCAATACGGTGCGGACGTGACCATCGCGGATTACAAGCCGGAGGCGGGCGTGAAGTTCGGTTATGCGCTCAATCTCAGCGTTTGCAACGGCTGCCGCAAATGCGCCGAGGCGTGCCACATTGAGAATAATCACGACCGGCCCTCGCATCAGAGTTACATCCGCGTCTTCGAGATGTCGAAAGGCTCAATGGACATGGAGAAGGGCAACGTGCATTACGATCATCCCGTGCCGCAGCCGGACAAGTTTTACATGCCGGTGCAATGCCAGCAATGCGAGCACCCGCCGTGCGTGGACGTCTGCCCGGTCGAGGCGACGTGGAAGGAAGCGGACGGCATCGTGGTGGTGGATTACAACTGGTGCATCGGCTGTCGTTATTGCGAAGCCGCGTGTCCGTATCATGCGCGGCGCTTCAACTGGACCAAGCCCGTCATCCCGGCGAAGGAAATCAATCCGAATCAGTCCTACCTGAGCAATCGCATCCGGCCCCAAGGCGTGATGGAGAAATGCCATTTCTGCCTGCACCGCACACGCAATGGCCGGTTGCCGGCGTGCCTGGAAGCTTGCCCCACCGGCGCGCGGGTCTTCGGCAATTTGCTGGATCCGAATTCAGAGATCCGTCAGGTGCTCGCGCACAAACGGGTGTTTGTGCTCAAGGAGGAATTGGGGCTAAAACCGCAGTTCTTTTATTTCTTTGATGTGTAAACTCGTGATGGAAATCCCTGCCGCGCGAATCGGCGACGCTATGGAGTGCGGCGACCTGTCGCCGCTTTGTCCGCCGGAGCGACTTGTCGCTCCGGCAGTGCCGCGTCCAGCGGCACGGCGGAAATTTGATGGACGTGCCGATTTCACTGGGAGCCGTGCGGTGACAGTAATTGCGACGTCCCGCTGCACGCGGGACTGGTTTGGCGACGAGTCGCCCAACCACGAAAAGCGGCGTCAAGCCGCCGCACTCCAAATTCTTGGCTCCTCGGATTTCAACTCGGCTTGCACGCGCGCGCTCCCATGACTTCCCCCACTACCAACGTCGCCCGCGCCCCGTCTTACTGGCGCAACTACCCGCGTTTCCTCGTGAAGGCGGTGCTCGATTCGCTCGAAGGCAACTGGGTGTTTTACGTCTGGATGACCGCCCTCACGGCCATCTTCCTCGTCGGCGCGAACGCGTGGGCGGTGCAGGTGCGCGACGGCATGCATCTCACCAACATGAGCGATCACGTCTCGTGGGGACTGTATATCGCGAACTTCACCTTCCTCGTCGGGCTCGCGGCCGGCGGCGTGATGATGGTCATCCCGGCGTATCTCTATCACGACGAAGAAATGCACGACATTGTCATCATCGGCGAACTGCTCGCCATCGCGGCCATCATCATGGCGCTGATGTTCGTGATATGTGATCTCGGCCGGCCGGATCGTTTCTGGCATCTCATTCCGGGGCTCGGGCGGTTCAACTTCCCGATGTCCATGCTCACCTGGGACGTGATCGTGCTGAACGGCTACCTGCTGATCAACCTGCACATCTGCGGCTACCTGCTTTACACGCGCTTTCTCGGACGCAAACCGAATCCCAAATGGTACGTACCCTTCGTGTTTCTCTCGATCATTTGGGCGATCTCAATCCACACCGTCACGGCATTTCTCTACTGCGGCCTCGGCGGCCGGCCGTTCTGGAACACCGCGCTGCTCGCGCCGCGCTTTCTCGCCTCGGCCTTTGTTTCCGGACCGGCGTTCATCATCATCGCCATTCAAGTCATCCGGCGCGCCGTGGGTGGGAATTTCGGCGAAGGCCCGATCCGCACGCTGGTGAACATCATCCGCGTCACCATCCTCATCAATCTGTTGATGGTCATCTCGGAAGTGTTCGTGGCTTTCTACACGGGCGGTTCCCACGCGTCTTCGGCGCTTTATCTGTTCTTCGGGCTGCACGGCCACAACGCGCTCGTGCCGTGGGTCTGGACTTCTATCGCCATGACGGTGATCGCCGCGCTCGTGTTTCTGTGTCCGAAAGTTTATGACCATCCGGGCATGATGAATATCGGTTGCGTGCTGGCGTTCGTCGGCACTTGGATCGAAAAAGGCATGGGCATGGTGCTGCCGGGTTTCGTGCCCTCCGTATTGCATGAAATGGTGGAATACACCCCCAGCCTGCTCGAATGGAAAATCATGGCCGGCATCTGGGCGCTGGGGCTGATGATTTACACCCTCGCACTCAAGATCGCGATCAACATCCTGCGCCAATCGTCGTTCGCGCCCAAGACGCACGCCGCCGTGCCCCACTCTCAACCTCACGCCACCTGACATGATCACCAGCGGACTCGTTCTCACTCTCAGCGCCAATGCCGCCCTCGCGGAACAGGCGGTCACAAGCCTGCGTGCGCTTCCGGAGTTCACGCCCGGCGAGCGTAACGACCGCTGGTTGCCCGTCGCGTTGGAAGCGCGCGACGAATCGGCCCGCCGGGACTTGCACGACTGGATCGAAGCCTTGCCCGGCGTGGATTTCGTGGATGTGGTGTATGTGAATTTTTCCGATGATGACGAAGCTCCGGCTTCCGCAACCTCCAAGGTGACTTATGAACATTGAACGCCAGATTTTTGACCGCCGCACCTTCGTCAAACTGTCCGCGCTCGCCGCTGCCAGCGCGGTCGCTGGCATGCGGGCCGGCGCCGCCACAGCCGTGGGTTCACCAGTCCAAGCCGGTCCGGATGACCTCAAGTGGGACAAAGCCCCCTGCCGTTTTTGCGGCACGGGCTGTCATGTCCGCGTCGGCGTCAAGGACGGCAAAGTGGTGGCTATTGAAGGCGATCAACTCGCCGACGTGAACAAGGGTTTGCTCTGCGTGAAAGGCTATCACGTCGGCCTCGCGCTCTACGGCCAGGACCGTCTCACCACACCGCAACTGCGTCGCAATGGAAAACTCGAATCCATTTCTTGGGACGAAGCTATTGAAGTCATCGCCAAACGCATCATGGCCGCGCCCGAAAAGTTCGCGCTCTACGGCAGCGGTCAGTGGACGATTCCTGAAGGTTGCGCGGGCAACAAATTCATGAAGGGCGGTCTCGGTAGCAACATGATTGATGGCAATCCCCGCCTCTGCATGTCCAGCGCCGTGACCGGTTATCTTTCGACCTACGGCGTGGATGAACCCGCCGGCTGTTACGACGATCTCGACAAATGCGACGTACTCATCCTTTGGGGCAACAACATGGCCGAGATGCATCCGGTGTTGTTCTCGCGCGTGATTGACCGCCGTACGCGTGGGGAAAAAGTCATGGTCATTGACATGGCCACGCGCCGCACGCGCAGCACCGATTTCGCGGATCATTATCTCGAGTTCCGCCCGCACAGCGATCTCGCCATCGCCAACGGCATCGCCCATCTGCTGCTCAAGCACGGCACTTACAACCGCGAATTTGTTGAAAAACACTGCAACTTCCGGCACGACACCGCCACGCCCTCGTTGCTCGGCCAGCCGATGACCTTCGAGGAATACAAGAAGGAGATGGAACTCTACACGCCCGAGCATGTGGAAAAAATCTCCGGCGTGCCGGCGGAGAAAATCCGGCTGCTCGGCGACTTGTTTGGCAAGAAAGACCTGCGCATCACCAGCACCTGGTGCATGGGATTCAACCAACACAGCCGCGGCACGGACATCAACCGCCTCTGCCACGGCGTGCATCTTTTGAGCGGTCATTTCGGTCGGCCCGGCGATGCGCCCACTTCGCTCACCGGCCAGCCCAGCGCCTGCGGCACGGTGCGCGAAGTCGGCACGCTGTGTCATCTGTTGCCCGGCGGACGCCTCGTGGCCAATGCCGAACATCGCGCCGATTCGGAACGGTTCTGGAACGTGCCCGCCGGTCGCATCCCTCCCAAGCCCGGCTACCACACCGTCTTGATGTTCGAAAAGTTCTGCACCGCCACCGAGCAGGGTGGCGACGTGACGACACTTTGGTCGCAAGTCACCAATCCAGGTCATACGCTGCCAAATTTGCACAAGCTTTTCAAAGCGAAGCAGAACCTCGCGGACAAGTTTCTCATCGTTTCGGACGTGTATCCGACCGCGACGACGGAACTAGCGGACTTGATTCTGCCCTCGGCGATGTGGGTCGAGAAGAATGGCATGTATGGCAACTCGGAACGCCGCACGCAACAGTGGTTCAAAATGGTCGAGCCGCCGGGCGACGCGCGGGACGATTGCTGGCAGACCATCGCCGTCGCGCGGAAGCTTTTTGAACTCGGCCATCCCGGCATGAAGGACAAGGACGGCAAGTTCCTGTTCACCTTCAAGGACGCCGCCGGCAAGGAAGTGCCGGTGTGGGATTGGAAGCATTATTACGACGTGAATGTGGACGAGGCGTTGTTCGAGGAGTATCGGCAGTTCACGCCTTACAAACACAAGCACCTAGCGCCCTACACCGAGTACGTGAAAACGCGCGGGATGCGCTGGCCGGTCGTGCAGCAACCGGACAATTCGTGGCGTGAAACCAAATTCCGTTTCTCGGAATTCGATGACTCGTTCGTGAAGAAAGGCGCGGAGATTCAGTTCTATCACTCCGTCACCAAAGACTACAAGGCGCTGATCTGGTTCGCACCCTACGTGAAGGCCGCCGAAGCGCCGGACGCGGAGTATCCATTCTGGCTATGCACCGGGCGCGTGTTGGAGCACTGGCATTCCGGCACGATGACCATGCGCATTCCGCAACTGCGCGGCTCCATGCCGCATGCTTACGTGGAGATGCATCCCGAGGACGCCGCCGCGCACGGCTTCGCCAACGGTGAAACGATACTTGTGAAAACCCGCCGCGGCGAACTTGCCCTGCCGGTCTGGCTCAACGGGCGCGGTCGCCCGCCGCGAGGTTCATTGTTCATTCCATTCTTTGATCAACGGTTGCTCGTGAACGACATCACCCTCGGGGCCACCGACCCGATTTCCTTCCAGCCGGATTACAAGAAATGCGCCGCCACCGTGGAACGAATCGGCGCGGCGAAGACCGCCGGAATCAAATCATGAACGCGAATCGAACTGACCGATCCTCTGCTCGGGCAAGCGCGCGCGTCACGCCGTCTGCCGGTAGCGCAGGTTTCCAAACCTGCCGTATCGCCGATTTCCAAATCGACGAGGCGCGCGACGTCGTGCGGCCTGCGGGTTGGGAAACCCGCGATACAGCAGACTTGGAAGTCTGCGCTACGCTGCGGGGGTTGCCGCTCGGACGGGCTGTGTCACTTGAGGTTTTGCCGTGAAACCCATCAATCCCGAAACTTACAAGAAGGCCGCCGTGATCTTCGGCGCGATTCTGATCACTGCCTCGGTGAGCGGTTACTTCATGGGTTTGCGTCAGACGGGTTCGCAAATCAGCATGACGCGCACGATCTCGCTGGCCACGCCCGACCCGGAGCGCCGCGCGATCATGGAGAGCAATAACGTTCCCATCGCCGTCGCTTACGCGAAGCAGGATTGGTTGCGGGATGGACCGAATGCGGCCTGGTCGAATCACCTCGCCGCACTGTCTCAGGCAACGTTCGATCTCACCGCGCTCACCAACGTCACCGAAGCGGAACGCGCCCAGGCCATCGGCGAGCGCGCCGCGCGGCGGGCGTTCGATGGCGCACCGCCAGTGGTGCCGCATCCGATTGCGCAGGATTCCTCCTTCGCGTGTCTGGCCTGCCACGGTCCGGGATTGGTGATCAAGGACAAGGTCGCGTCGAAAATGAGCCATCCGCCTTACGCGAGTTGCACGCAATGTCATGTGCCGGCAGGCGGGCTGGAACTTCCAATCGAAGTCGCCGCGTTGCGTGAGCCGCTCGCCGCGAATGAGTTTGTCAGTGTCGCCTCACCACAGCGCGGGAGTCGCGCCTGGCCGCAGGCGCCGCCGACCGTGCCGCATCGCACCCACATGCGCAACGATTGCATGAGTTGCCATGGTCCGCAGGGATTGTTCGGCCTGCGTACGCCGCACCCGGATCGCCAGTCTTGTCTGCAATGCCATGTGCCGAATGCGGAACTGGATCAACATCACTTTTTCGCTTCAGTCCCCGCAATTGGTGGGGAAAAATCGGCCACTACGGCCACCGCGACAGCGCGGAAAACGGAGTAGCTTCATGCGATTGGTTTACCATCAAGTGGAGCGCCGCTCTCTGAGCCGGCGCGTAGCGCAATGTCGCCAGAACCGAGCCGGGTCGGAGACCGGCGCTCCGAGGGTTCACGTTGGCGATAGGTTCTGTAGCAGCGGATGTCAATCCGCTCCATTTTCCGCTGAAAAATTTGAGCCGACTCACGTCGGCTGCTACGAAGTGAACAAGGCGCTCCCTCACTTTGCGTCCTTCAATGTTGACTGGATTCAGTACCACTGACCCATGAGTTCCGGCCTATCCAGACGTGGTTTGTTTTCGCTGTTCGGGCGCTCCTTGGGCGCACCGGCGAAAGCGGCGGTCCAAACCGCCTCAGGCGAAGCCGTGCCGCCAGCGGTTGATGCCACACCGAAAGTCGCTGTCATTCAAGGCCGATTCTGTCTCGCCTACACTTCCTTCTGCACCGTGTGTTCGGAACGTTGTCCCGTGCCGGGCGCGATGAAAGTGGAGAATGGCATTCCGATGGTCGTGGCCGACACTTGCACCGGCTGCGGTATCTGTCACGAAGTTTGCCCCGCACCGACCAATGCCGTGTTGGTGCTGCCGCGCCAGCGCATGCCGCGCTTCACCCCGCCACCAACCACCACATGAATTCTGACGTCGAACCGACTTTCCCGCCGCCACCGCCGGACGATCCGCCGCTGAAGTTGCCGGAACTCAACCTGACGCTGCTGGACGCGGCGCAAGTGGAGGCACTGCTCCGCGACATCGAAGCCTGCACGCAGATCACCGAAATCATTCCCAAATACGCCACGCGCGGTCACGTGCCCGATACCGCAGCCGTCACCCTCGCCCAAGCCCGCGAGTTGCTGGCCACCCGCGCGGTCCGTGGACTGCAACTGCGCTACCGCTACGAGGACGCTGACTGGTGGGACACGTTGATGCTCGCGGGCGAACAATTCCGACTCGTCCGCATTCGTCATGATTTCACGGCCCCGACGAATGAGTGATTCGAATCAACTCTTTGCTGTCTGACTGTTTTGTGGTTTATTCTCGCGCATTGGTTTTAAGAAGATGAAACGCACCACCATCGCCGGAGTTGTCGTGGGAGGCTTGCTGGGCCTCGCGCTCGGCGTGGGCGCTTATACTTTCATCTACGCGAAGGGCGGGTCGTACCTCACCAATGACCCCAAGGCCTGCATCAATTGCCACATCATGCAGGATCAGTATGACGGCTGGATCAATTCGAGCCATCGCAGCGTGGCGTCCTGCAACGATTGCCACACGCCCGCCGGCCTGGTTCCCAAATACTGGTCCAAGGCCCAGAACGGTTTTTGGCACTCCTTTTATTTCACGACCGGAAATCATCCCGACCCCATCCAGATCAACGAGCGCAACCGCCGCATTACCGAGGACGCCTGTCGCAAGTGCCATTCGGAAATCGTCCACGGCATCGAAGGACTGGGCCGCGACGACGCACCGGGCAATCGGGCTTCTTGTTTGCACTGCCACCGCAACGTCGGCCATGCGCACTGAATTTTTATGAAACCAACCTCCTTGCCCACGAATGAAAATCCCTCCGCCCGCAGTGGCGGACAGGTTCTGAAATTTGCCGTCGCCGCCGGGGTCGCTGCGCTGCTGGCCATCGGCGGCCTTGCGCTGTTGATGAACATCATGGAGCGCAAGCAGGAGGCGAAGAATCCGTTCTTCCGCGTAGTGGAGTTGACCGATGACACCACCGATCCCGCGATCTGGGGAAAGAATTTTCCCGTGCAATACGACGCCTACAAACGCACGGTGGACCAGGTCCGCACCCGCTACGGCGGCAGCGAGGCCATGCCCCGCACGCCGACAGACGCGGACCCGCGTTCCCTCGTGGCGCAGTCCAAATTGGAGGAAGACCCGCGGCTAAAAGCGATGTGGGCCGGCTACGCCTTTGCCATTGATTTTCGCGAGGAACGCGGCCACGCGTACATGCTGGACGACCAGACTTTCACCGAACGCCAGACCCGGCCCCAGCCCGGCGCGTGCCTCAACTGCCACGCCTCGACCTACACCGCGCACAAAATGGCCGGCGACGGCGACGTGGTGAAAGGTTTCGAGAAGATGAACGCCCTGCCATTTGCCGAGGCACGTCAAATGGTGGGACATCCCGTCGCGTGCATTGATTGTCACGATTCCCAGACCATGCAATTGCGCATCACGCGCCCCGCGTTCATGGAAGGCATCAAAAACCTGAAGGCGAGCGAGGGCGTCAAGGATTACGACGTAAACAAGATGGCCACCCGCCAGGAGATGCGCAGCTACGTGTGCGCGCAATGTCACGTCGAGTATTACTTCAAAGGCGATCAGAAACGCCTCACGTTCCCGTGGCACCAAGGCATCAAGGTGGAGAACATGCTCGCTTACTACGATGAAGTCGGGTTCAAGGATTGGACGCACGCGGACACCGGCGCGCCCGTGCTCAAGGCGCAACATCCCGAGTTCGAAATGTGGAGTCAGGGCATCCACGCCAAATCCGGCGTCTCCTGCGCGGACTGTCACATGCCCTACACTCGCGTGGGCGCGCACAAGGTCAGCGATCATCACGTTCGCAGTCCGCTGCTCAACATCAACAAAGCCTGCCAGACCTGTCACAAATGGCCGGAAGCCGAACTCTTGGAGCGCGTCGAGACGATTCAATCGCGCACCCATCAGTTGCGCGATCTGGCGATGAACGCGCTGGTGGATTTGATCAATGATCTGAAAGCCGCCAAGGCCGCCGGCCGCACCGATGCGGAACTGGCCCCGGCGCGCGAGTTCCAGCGCAAATCCCAGTTCTACGTGGATTTCGTCGAAGCCGAAAACTCGATGGGTTTCCACGCCCCGCAGGAAGCCGCGCGAATTCTGGCCGAGTCCATTGATTTTGCGCGCAAGGGGCAGAATGCGTTGCGCTCCGGCGCCGCTGCCGCACCCACTGCGGCGGTCGAAAAGCAGCAGTAAATTCGCTGTCGCCACGCGAGTTGCGTCCGTCTCGCCAATTTCGCGCTTGCGCGGTGAGGCGAACGCCTGTTGCATGTCATTGGCTCGGCGATGCAAGATTACCCCAAACATTATTGCGGCGTGTTCGGCGTGTTCGGTCATCCGAACGCGGCTGAATTGACGTATTACGGACTGTTCGCGCTTCAACATCGCGGCCAGGAGAGCGCCGGCATCGTCACCAGCGACGGCCGGCAGTTCCGCAAGCACGTCGGCATGGGGCTGGTGTCGCAGGTATTCGACGGCGACGTATTGCGCGATCTCGTTGGGCATATCGCGGTGGGCCATACGCGCTATTCGACCACGGGATCATCGCATTTGCGCAACGCCCAACCGCTCACGGCGGATTGCGTCCGCGGCCAGATCGCCGTGGCACACAATGGCAATCTCACCAATGCCAACCAGTTGCGCGAGGAACTCGAAGCGCGCGGCTCGATCTTCCAGACCTCCGTGGACAGCGAGATCATTGTTCATTTGCTGGCGCAACCCAGCATGGGCAACGGCGCCAATCACCTGGTCAACGCCATTCACCGCATCGAAGGCGCGTATTCCCTCGTCATCATGACCGAGCACGAACTGATCGGCGTGCGCGATCCGCACGGCTTCCGGCCGCTGTGCCTCGGGAAGCTGGGTGATGGCTGGGTGCTTTCCAGTGAAACCTGTGCGCTGGATTTGATTCACGCCAAGTTCGTGCGCGACGTTGAACCGGGCGAGATTGTCATCATCAACAAAGAGGGGCTCACCAGTCTCAAGCCGTTTCCGAAGCACAAGGAACGTGCGTTCTGCATCTTTGAATACGTGTATTTTGCGCGCCCGGACAGCCACCTCGCGAATCAGAATGTGTACAAGGTCCGGGTGGAAATGGGCCGGCAACTGGCGCGCGAGCGTCTCGTGGATGCCGACCTCGTGGTGCCCGTGCCCGACAGTGGCAACTGCGCCGCGCTGGGTTACTCGCTCGAGTCCAACATTCCGTTTGAGATGGCATTCGTCCGCAACCACTACATCGGCCGCAGCTTTCTGCAGCCCACGCAGCTTATCCGCGATTTCGACGTGCGCGTGAAGCTGAACCTCATCGGCGATCTGGTGAAGGGCAAGCGCGTGGTGGTGGTGGACGATTCCATCGTCCGCGGCACCACCTGCAAGGCGCGCGTGAACAATCTCAAAGAGGCCGGCGCAAAAGAGGTTCACGTGATGGTAAGCTGCCCGCCGCACATGCACCCGTGCGTGTATGGCATTGATTTTCCCGACCGCAACAAGTTGATGGCGGCCAACCATTCCCTGGACGAAATCCGCAAGTATCTCAGCGCAGATTCACTGCACTACCTTTCCCAGGATGGAATGATCCGCGCGACCGGCCAGAGCCGCGACCAGTTCTGCATGGCGTGTTACGACGGCAAATACCCGGTGCCGTACGATCCCTCGGTCAGCAAGCACATCATCGAGCGCCGCAACGGTCGCGTCATGGGCCTGAGCGATGCCATGGTGGCCGAGCGCGCGCAGATCCCGCTAATTTAATTCGTGATGCGTGATGCGTGAAACCGGAGGTTTCCGACCGCAGGTCACGTTTCACGCGTCACGCGTCACGCCACACCTCCAGACTGGCGCACTGGCCAGTCTGTCGTTACTCTCCCGCCCATGGATTCCCGCGAAGCTTTGGTGGCCCTTAATTTAATTGAAGGTGTTGGCCCGGTGCGGGTGCGTCAACTGCTGGAACATTTCGAAGCTGCCCCCAGTATTCTTTCCGCCAGCAAATCCCAACTCCTTCAGGTTCGCGGAATTGGTGACGATACGGCGGAGGCGATTGCCAAATGGGAAAAGTCGGTGGACCTCGCGGGTGAATTAAAACGCATCGCGGACTTCGGCTGTCGCGTGGTCGTTCAACCTGACGAAGAATATCCCGCTTCACTCCGCGAAATCTACGATCCGCCCATCGTGCTGTATGTCAAAGGCGAACTCACCGCGAAGGACAAGAACGCCGTGGCCATGGTGGGTTCGCGGCAGACGACGCACTACGGTATCGAGACGGCGCGCAAGCTGGCGTACCAACTCGCCTACGTGGGTGTCACCGTCGTAAGCGGCGGCGCGCGGGGCATTGACACGGCGGCGCACCAGGGCGCGATGAGCGCAAAAGGCCGCACCGTTTGCGTGCTCGGGACCGGCATCAATGTGGTGTTTCCCCCGGAGAACCAGGAACTGTTCGAACGCATCGCGGCCAACGGCGCGGTCATCACGCAATTCCCCTTCAACCGCAACGGCGACCGGCAATCCTTCGCCATTCGCAACCGGATCGTCGCCGGCATGACACTGGGCACGGTGGTCGTGGAAGCGAATCTCACCAGCGGCGCGCTGATCACGGCAAACTTCGCGACGGAATATGGCCGGCAAGTGTTCGCCGTGCCGGGCCGCATTGATTCACCACGGAGCAAGGGGTGTCACGAGCTCATTAAGAAAGGCGCGAAGCTGTGCGAAGGCGCGGAGGACATCCTGAGCGAGTTCGAGTATTTGTTTCCCGCGAGCAATCGTCCGCCCTCGCCCGGTGAAACCGGGGTGCTGCCCGCCCTCGAACTCTCCGAGACCGAGCAGAAGTGTTTCGACACGCTGCGCAGCGAAGACGAGACGAGCATTGACGAAGTGATTCGCAAGAGCGGCCTGCCCAGTTCCACGGTCAGCGTGGCTTTGCTGAGTCTGGAAATGAAACGCGTCGTGAAACAGTTGCCGGGAAAAATGTTTGTGCGCAACCGATGAGTGACGCCGCCTTGGCCGTCAGCCGCGGATGATCTGTTCCAATTCGTGCGCGTCAATGTCCGTGCGGATTTGCATCCAGAGCGGCAGATGATCGGAGAGTTGGTAGGTGAACTTGTCCTTCGTCATGCCGTCCGGGAAAAGTTCCGCGATGTGCGCTTCGCTGACGAAGAAATCCAATTCGCCGCCGGCGTTGGTGAATTCCTCCGGGTAGATCGGGTAGTGCAGTATCTGGTCGTAGCGCTTATCCTTGGCCAGATTCGTGCCGTGCGCGCCGACCAACGGCTTGGGGATTTGCAGGCCGTGTTTGGTGATCGCCCTGAAGAGCGCGCTGGTGCGGGAGGGGATGTTGAAATCGCCCATCACGATGAGGTCCTTGTCCTCGTTGTTCTTCTCGCGCCGCTTGGCTTCGATCCAGTCGGCGAGCATTTCCAACTCCGCGCGGCGGGCTTCGGTGTTGTCGCCCCAGCGGATGTGCGCGGAGAGGACGATGAAATCAAAATGACCCGCCTGGAAGGACGCCATGTAGGGGGCTCGCCAGAAGGACTGCTCGGGCAGATACTCGAAGCCCTTCTTCTTGCGCGGTGCGTTGGCCTCGGCGGCCAGGCCGTTGAAGACGACGGCGCGCTTGTCGTAAATGAATGCGAGCCGCTCACGGTTGCCGCCGGCATCGGGGATCATGTCTGAGTAAACCGCGCGCCAGTACGGACCAAGAATCTTTAGCGTGCGGCCCAAGTCGGTGAGGTCATCGCGCAACTCGACAATGCCGATGAGATCGAACTGGCCAAGGATTTCCGCGACGTAATGGATGGCGGCCTGCGTGCGGCGGGTCTTGCCGAACTCGCGGATGTTCCAGGTGGCGAGGTTGATCGTTTCGTCCAGTTTCGACGACGGGATTTTAGCCGCTGCGATGCGTTGTTGGAGGGCGAGCAGGCCCTGGGCGATTTCCGGAGAAACTTTGCCGTGGTGCATGGTATTGGAGGTTTGGTGGCGGGAAGGGTACGGGGAAGCGATCGTTATTCAAGGGCTAATCTGCGTTGGTCAAGCAGGTGCAATCTCGATGAACCGGGTAGTGGCCCAGGCGTCTCGCTTGGTCGATCACCGCGGCTTGGCGAAATTGGGGACGGTTCCGAACCTGCCGCCAGCCCGTTCAAGCATGGTCGCCAGCGGCGCGTTGTTCGGCGAATCCAACCACGCCGGCCGGGCTGGAATGAGAGTTGCCAGTTGAGGCAATCCCATGCTGCGAAAGGACATCGCCAACTCACCCCCTGGCGAACTCAGCGGCGAACCCCACTGCGGCGACATCGGCATGCCGGGGCGGGTCAAATCCAGCGGGGTCTGGCCGAACGAATTGGTCGCGTTGACGTTTGCCCCTGCTTCAAGCAGAAGCGCCACGATGTTCGACTGACCCGCCGTCACGGCGAAATGCAGTGCGGTGTTTCCAGGCTGGAGGTTGTGGACCCGCATGCGCAAAGGCTCACTGAAAACCGGAATGTCCGGCTTGGCTCCCAGTTTGAGCAGCAGAGCAGCGGCGGCCATCGAACCGCGCCCCGCCGCATAATGCAGCGGAGTGCAACCGGAATTGTCCGTCAATTCTGTTTTTGCTCCGCGCTCAATCAGCAGCCTGATGGCATTGGTGCGGTTGCAGGCGGCGGCCACATGCAGCGGAGAAATCCGCGTCCGGCCTGCGGGAATGTCTGGTGACACTTGTTCATCCAGCAGAAATTTGAGAATAGCCTGCCGCTCCAGCGCAACCGCCAGGTGCATAGGCGTGAATTCAAACTGATTGGCCTCCCGGCCAAGCGATGGCTTGAGCGCAAGCAATCCGACCGCCTTTTCCGGCAAGTCCAGCACGACGGCGTCAAACAAGTTTTCACTGGCGCCCCGGGCACGCAGCATGGCCACAGCGGCGTCTCGCTTGTGCAACAGCGCGATCCCCAAAGGCGAAAGCCCCGAGCGGGCGCGCGCCTCCACGTCCGCGCCGGCAGACAACAGACTTCCCAAGATGATGACGTCGCCCGATTCGGCTGCGAGATGGATCAACTGTTTGCCATGAGACGCGTTGGTGAGCGTCGCTGGATTCCGCGCCAGAAGGTCTTTCAGCACGTCTGCGCGCCCCAACAAAGTGGCTGAAACTGCATCCCACCGGGCGCCCTTTTGAAGTAGCGAGGCAGCCAGGTTCGTTTGACCGGACCGGGCCGCGATGCCCAAAGCGGTTTCGCCGGCGCGGTTTGTAGCGTTCAAGAGGCTCGGGTCCGCGTTTAACGCACGCTCAAGCGTTTCAACCTCGCCCCGCTGCGCTGCGCTCTCCAGTTCGGCGGGGAGGCCCAGATTAAAGCGAGCAAACGGGCTGGAATTGCCACGGCCAAGTTGGTGGGGCGTTTCGCCGGCTGCGTTGGTGACATCCAGACGCGCGCCCCGGCTGCGCAGCCAGTCGAACACGTCCGTTGTGCCCGCTCGCGCGGCGACATGCAGCGGCGTGTCTCCTGCGCGGTTGGTGGTGTTCACGTCGAGCGAGGCAAATTGACTGGCGGCTTCAGGAACGAAAAACATGGGGCTCTGGTGACCCATGCGTGCGAAGTAGTGAAGGGCGGTGTTGCCCTGGTTATCGGCAGCGTCGGTCTTGGCCCGGGCGGCGACCAATTGACCCAGACTCGCCCCCGCCGCTCGCCAGGGCCATTTCCCCGCCAGCGAGCTCAGGAGCGGGGTGCGTCCAGCCTCGTCGCGAAGATTCGGATCCGCGCCTGCGGCGAGCAACGCCTCGGTGGCTTCGCGGATGAAGATGGAGTCGGACAGCACCAGAACATGGAGCGGAGTCAACCCTTCGTTGTCCTGCGCGTTCACGTTGGGTTTGGCATTTAAGATCAGCGTAAACGGCTGACTGTCGCCCCAGCCGCCGAGTTTCTCCACGGCTGCATGGAGAGGGGTGCGGCCCAAGTTGTTCGTGGCGTTGAGATCGGCGCCCGCCGCGATCAATGCCCCGGTGTTGTCGCCCAGGATTTCGCGCGCGGCGCGGTGCAACGCCGTTTCGCCGTTCTCGTCCCGGGCATCCAACCCGTCGCCACCCTGGGAGAACAAAGGCAACAGCGCCGCACGATCCTCATCCGACAGCATCGTGTGTTCATCCATCGCAAGCTTGAGCGTCGTCTTGCCGGATTTGTTTTTGGCGCCGGCGTCTGCGCCACATGCGAGGAAGAACGCCACGGACGCCGCCACATGGTTGACAGACTGAAAGTCGTTGGTCGCGGTCAGCAGACGCAGGAGTTTTTCCTTTTGTGGATCCTGCTTCTGGCGTTCGATCCAGGCGTTGGACGGATGACCGGCGATCCATGGCGTCCGACTCAGCAGAATGAGATGCAGGACGGAGTTGCCTTCGGGATCGCGCGCCTTCACGTTGGCGCCCTTGTCGAGCAGGAAGGCGGCGGCGCCCAGTTGCCCGCGCTGCGCGGCAAGATGCAGCGGGGTTAAACCCAGTTCATTGCGCGCTTCGAGGTTTTTCGGCGTGGCGAATTCCGTCAGGGCCACGATGTTACCACTCGCGGCGGCCTCGTGGATTGTCGTCGCGACACTGCGGTCCAGGGGCGGCCCCTCCGTACTTGCGAGCAGCAGACGGATGGTTTCGGTTTGTTTCGCCTGTATGGCGGAATCGAGCGGGGTGTGGCCTTTGTTGTCACGTGTGTCTGTCGGCGCGTTCGCGGCCAGGAGGCGCTGGACGTGTGCGGTCAAACCATTTGCGGCGGCGAGGTGCAGCGGCGTTTGTCCAGCGAGGTTCGTGGCGGAAGTGGACGCCCCGTATTCGATCCAGAACGAGGTTAGGGGCAGACGATCCGTGCGCACCGCCCAATGCAAGGGAGTTTCACCGAGGTAATCGCGTGCGCCCGCCAGGTTCAGATCTGCGGAAGCCAGGCGCCTTGTCTCGTCCAAATCGCCGAATCCCGTGGCTGCAAACATGTCGTATTCCGCGCCGTTCTCGCGGAGCAGATCGCGGACTTGCGCCCAGTTAGTTGCGGAAGCATCCGGGTGTCCAGCCGATGCCGACGCCGAAAGCGCGAACGATTGAAGTAGCGAGCGATTGGCTTTTACAGATTCCTTTGGCGAAGCGCCGGCCTCCAACAATGCCCGCACCGACTCCAGTTGTCCGCGATTCGCCGCGGCGGCGAGCATGGCGAAACCATTCGTTCGAAGAAATGATTCCGCCGCTGAACGGTCATGCAACATTCGCGGAACGAGTTTCCCGTCGCCATAAATGATCGCCAGTTCGAGCGCGGATTGTTTGTTGTTCCAAGGGAAAGGCTTCAGAAGAAACGGGTTGGCGCCATGATCCAGAAGGAGCGCCGCAATTTCATCGCGCTTGGAGCTGAAGGCCATGTGGAGCGGGCCGCCATCCGAAGGGCCGACGGAGTTTGGGTTTGCGCCGCCTTCGAGCAAGCGTTTCACGATCTCGAGACGACCTTTCTGGCCGTACCAAACTGCCACATGGAGTGCGGAGATTCGTTTGTTGCTCGTATCCCATGTGTCGCCCACTGCGTTAATGTCCGCACCAGCTTTGAGAAGCAGGTCAACGATCTCGATGGAGCCTTCCGCTGCGGCTTGGAGCAACGGCCGTCTTTCCCCAAAGCTCGGGGCGTCGGCGAGCCTGGCGTTGGCGGACAGCAACCGCACGACGGCGTTCGTGTCGTGCCGCCGAATGGCGCGCAGCAACTTTTCCGGCTCTCCCTCCTCGTCCGCACGCTGCGCAAATGCTGGTGACGGCAGGATCAGAATCAACGTGACCAGCAAGCCGCGAATACCCGAGGTTGCGAATGGTCCCTTTACATTCACAGGCAAACTTTAGCCGGCGGCACATGAACGTCACGTACTATTTCTGTTGTTCGCGAGGCGCTTTGGGATTACAAAGACGGCGTATGAGGGCCAGTTTCTTTCTGGGTTTTATTCCATTGTTCACGGCGCTTTGCTGCGCCCAATTCCTAAACCTTCCTGCACCGCCGCAGCAAAACGCCGACTGGCTCGCACCGGCGGACGTACCCACGAACATCCTGTCCGCGGCGAACACGCTCTTCGCCCAGGGGTTTCCCGACCCGCGTGGCTGCGAATATCGTGAAATCGAAATCGTGACCAGCGGTGTCTGGGACGGACGCACCAATGCGACCGCCACGCGCGGCTGGGTGTTGCCCGAAGCCACCGGTGAGCCGCGCTTCGCCATCGCCTGGAACGGGTTGATTTATCCGGTGGTCAAGCTGGGAGACGCCGCCGACCTGCGCGCGGAGACCGAAGGTCGCGAAGCCGGGCGGGGCACGAATTTCATTCTTTATTCCGGCATGTCCGACCGCGCCATCGGGGAATCGCGTTCTGTCTTTCTGGCTTCGGCTTCCTCCACGCGGGTGTTGCTCTTACTCCGGCTGGGAGAAACGACCGCGGCGTTGACGAACTTCAGGCCGAGTCACGCCTTCGAGTCCCGGGCCGCCTCACGGATCGTTCCGTCGCCGGGGTCAAACGCGCCGGCTTATGATCCTTATCTGCAATTCGCCGGTGATTGGGCGTGGGCGTTGTTCGATGGCGTGATCGGCGCGCACATGCGCGGCGACGAGTCGTTCGCACTGGCGACCGCCCGCACACTGGCCGCTCTCCAGCCCAAGTTCGAAGCAGAAGCCGCGCGTCGCGGTTTTCCGCGGCTGGCGAACCATGACCCGCGAAAGAAGGAAAAGGAAAAACCGTATCTGGATTTCCTCGACCAATTCCCGCAGTTGCTGGCCGACCTCGAACGTCGTGAACAAGAGGGGCCGCGCGTCAGGGCGCTGGAGCGCGGTCTGACCAATTTTGCGAATCCGGGCGAGCGCATCACGGCGCTCATCCGCGACTTCGATCTCGTCGCCGCCCGGCAATCGAGCCAGCCAGGCTGGGTAATCCCAGCCCAGGATCCGATTGTCGCCGCGCTCATTGCCGAAGGCGATCCGGCGGTCGAACCGTTGCTGGATTGTGTTGAGTCCGACAAGCGTTTGACCCGTTCCGTCGGTTTTGGCCGGGACTTTTTTCGCAGCCGCACGGTGCTCCCCGTCAGCAGCACCGCCCATGATGCGCTGCTGGCCATCTTGCAGGCGAATTTCAGAAGCACGGCGGAGATGCGGGCCTATTGGAGAAAGTACGGCAGCTTGAAGATTCAAGACCGCTGGTTTGAAATTCTGAAGGGCGATTCCACCGGCATGGGCCGGTGGCTTGAGGCCGCCGGTTTGATCGTGCAGCCAATCAACAAGCGGAGCCTGCCGGGGTCGGGCTACAGCGTCGAACAGAAGACACCACCCGACACGCCCATGCCGCTGCGTGGCGAAGTGTTGCGCGAAAGAACCAATCCGTCCGTCGCTGATTTGTTTGCGCGACGGGCGCTTGAGATTTCCCCGACGAATCTGGCGGCTTATGATTTGTCCGCAGCGGGCGAAATGGGATTGCGACTGGCGGCTTGGGATGCGGACGCCGCCCTGCCCGTGCTGAAGGCTTTGGCGG
The DNA here is from genome assembly GCA_014860005.1 of Verrucomicrobiota bacterium. The sequence continues at coordinate 22,886 of JACZKP010000151.1, forward strand.
AACGTTGCCGCGCGGTACTGGAATACTCCGCGCCTCCGCCGCGGGGCGGCGCTTCGCCCTGGGGACCGTTGTTGGCGAAACTCAGCGTGGCCCGCGCGGAAAACGGCGAGCCCGCGGCGCTGGCGGATTACGCGGCCTGGTTGAAGACCACGCGACCGAATGAGTTGGAACGTTCCCTTGCCGACAGCCTCGCGCCCTTGTTCAAGTTTCCCACCAACGCCATCCTGCAGGCCGTGGCGGACGACTTGTTCGGCGACACGAATTCGACGTGGGGACGGCTGCCGTGGACGCGCTCCGGACAATTCAATCCGGTTGAATCCGATCTGATTCGTGTGCCGGCCTTCCGTCGGCTGCTCGCGCGCGAGCTTGAGAACAGGACCATCTGCGGTGTCGTCGAATGGCGGTCTCCGAGCTGGGTGTCGTTTACCCTCACCAATCAAGTCAGCCAGAACCTGGGCCGCACGCTGGCGCTGCCCGACAACGAGCAACCCGTCGCCGGCGGCAAATCGGAATTGCGCTGGTGCGACTGGATCGCCGTTTCCCTTGCGAATGCAAAACAAATCCCGCCCTTCAATCCGTTCGCTCCCGTCGAGGCGCGCGACGCGGCCATCGTGGAGGCGCAAAGGGTGCTCACGCAAGCTCCACGTCCTCAACACCCGCGCTGAAGCGGCTGACGGAGCGGTTGGGAAGAAAGATTTAGCGGATTTTGATCCGTGGTGCCGGCGTGCTCGTCTTCCAGGCTTCGAGTTCAGGGGTCGGCCTGCGCTTCGGCGGCGTCCGGGCCGGCTGGCGCAATCTCATAAACCTGCAACAGGCTCGCCGGTGGCAACGGTCCGGGGCGTGGCCGGTCGCGATTTGCCCCCAAAGTTTCCCAACGCAACCACAAGCGCGAATCGCCAACGACGGGACGTAGATTCACTTTCATGCCGGGGAAGGTGGAAACCGGTTTTCCCAACGATGATGGATACTGCGGTTTGACCACGGCGCGTCCAACAAGCTTCAAGGTGCTGTCGTCAAGCATCCAAGTGCCTGAACCGTGAAGCTTGTTGGAAAGTCGTTGTTCGAGCCTGCCCTCGGCATTGCGCGTCACCGCCCCCACGCGCACTTCAAATTCAATCGAACCGCCACCGGAAAACTCCCAGCGATAGGTCCAGTCGGTGGCCTGGTACGATTTCCATTCGCCGTCTTCCAGCCGTGCATTATAGACCTGTGTGAATCCGTTGGTGTCGAACTTGTGATAGGAAACAATCGGACGCTGCTGCGCATCGAAGCCCAGGGCGACGTTGCCGTTGATTGCGCCGCCGTACATGGGCACGGGGTCCACCACTTCACCCGTCTCGAAGGTCATCGGCAGATTGAGCGGTTTCCCGCTGCTGGTTTCCCAATTCACCAAGTCACGGCTGCGCGCGTAGCAGATTTGGTGAGACGTGGCACAATCGGGAGTTTCGCGCCAAATCCAGGTCAGGTGAAAGTAGCCGTACGGTCCACGCAACGGTCCATTGAGATAAGCACTTTTCTGGCCTTTGCCGTCGAGGAGCGGTTGGTCAAGCAGCCGTCGCCATTCCTGGGTTGCCGGGTGGTAAACATTGTAAATCTGATTGCCGTTGCCGCTGCCGCCGGTGCGGTAGGTGAAGACCAATTCGCCGCGCGCATTTTCAAAGAACTTCGGGTAAGTGGTTCTTTGTTCGTCCTGACCAGTCATCCCGGTGATGCGTGTCAAGGTGGTAATCTCCAACGGTTGCTCGGAGCGGAAATAGACCAGCGGATTACCATGCATGTTGCCGCTCAAATGCAGGTGGCCGTACTTGTCCAGCGCCATCGTGATGTAATTGTGGCTGTCCCAACCGACCTTTTCCGGCAAATGCACGAAGTTCCAGTTGGTTGCCGGCAGGCGCCGCGCCGCCACCGTCATCCGCCGGTCGGCATCGTAGAAGGCGACGAAATGACGGTTGCTGGCCACCAGCGAATGAAACCCGACCGGATGTCCGGACCAGACCGGCGCAACATCTGTGACGCGCTCGATATCCTGGGCGACACCCGTAATTACGACCGCCGCAAGCCCAGCCAGCCACAGGAATCGAACCCGGCGTCGGCTTTGCGAATTCTGTGAATGAGGCTGCGTGCCCATGCGCCGGATTCTACTTTCTCTCTATTTCACTTTCGAGAGAATCCTGCCCAGACGCCGAGACAACTCGAAGCCGACAACAGAGGTGTGCATCGTTACGGGTGAAAATGCGAATGAACGGTTGACACGAATAACTTCAGACGGCACAGATGGTTCTCGTCAAAGACCTGTAAAAACATCCGTTATGCGTACCGCAAAGCTTTCTCGAACATTGTTCGTTTTGACCCTTGCCTGCCTTTGGCCCGGTTCGTCAATCGCCGCCGCCGCCGCGCCAGTCGTCCAGCCATGCCGCATTGAAGTCGTCGAGCGTGGCACCGGCTGGCCGGTGCCGATGGTCGAATTGCGCACCACCCACCACGCGCGGTTCTTCACCGACAACGCGGGGGTCATCGCGTTTGATCTGCCGGAATTGATGGGACGCGAGACGTGGTTCGATGTCATTGGCAATGGTTATGAAGTTCGCAAGGATGGTTTCGGCTATCGCGGCGTGCGATTGAAGCCGGAACCAGGCAAAACTCTGCGGGTCGAAGTGAATCGCACCATCATCGCGAAACGGCTTGGACGCATCACGGGTGGCGGGATCTTTGCCGAGAGCCAGAAACTCGGACAGGAACTGGACTGGCGCGAGCCGGGCATCCTGGGTTGCGACAGCATTCAGAATGCGGTGCATCGCGGGAAAATGTTCTGGCTCTGGGGCGACACGACACTCGCCAAATATCCGCTCGGCCTTTTTCACGGCACGAGCGCGACCACACCCATTCAACCGCTGGAAAAGTTTACGCCTCCGATCCGTCTCAAGCTGGACTATTTCACCGACGACCAAGACGTACCGCGAAACATTGCCACCATGCCCGGCGACGGACCAACCTGGGTCACGGGTTACATCAGTTTGCCGGACAAAGATGGCCAGCCGCATCTGGTCGCCTCTTACGTGAAAATCAAACCTCCGCTCGAAGCCTACGAATGGGGCTTGTGCGTGTGGAACGACGCCACTTCAAACTTCGAGCAGTTGCGTGTGCTCTGGACGAAATCCGATGCCGCGCCGAAACCACCGCCCGTGCCGGAAGGCCATCCGGCGCTTTGGAAAGACTCTGCCGGCAAGGAGTGGGTGCTCTTCGGTAATCCGCTGCCCACGCTCCGCTGCCCCGCGACATTCGAGGATTGGCAGGACTCGTCGAAGTGGGTGGTGATGAAGCCGCAGGAGAGTGTGATTTCTGCCGCTGACGGCAAACCGGTCAAGCTGCACAGTGGTTCCATGGCGTGGAATCCGTGGCGCAAACGCTGGGTGATCGTGTTCATGGAAGGTTTCGGCAAACCGTCCGTGTTCGGTGAACTCTGGTATGCGGAAGCGGAGTCGCCGATCGGTTCGTGGGGCAAGGCGGTGAAGATCTTGAGTCACGAGAACTACACGTTCTACAACCCGCGCATCCACCCCGAGTTCACCGCTACCGATTCGCCGATCTTGATTTTCGAAGGCACGTACACGTTGCAATTCGCCGACAAACCGCATCCCACGCCGCGCTACGATTACAACCAGATTCTTTACCGGCTGGACTTGGATGATCCAGTGTTGAAACCGGCACAGGCTAACTGAAAGGTGACGATGCGCGGCATTCTCTCCCTTGAAACGGAGCGCCGGTCTCCGACCCGGCGCGCTCCAAAGATAATCCCGCAACACGCCGGATCAGAGACCGACGCTCCTTCGTTGATCCCAATCCAATTCCAACCATGACCAAATCATCTTTGCCCCTTCTCACCCTCGCAACCCTGTTGACCCTCAGCTCTGCTACGGCGGCCGAAACCAAATCACCCATCACCCACGAGTCGCTCTGGCTGCTCAAACAGGTGGGCGCTCCCGCTCCATCGCCAGATGGCCGCTGGGTCGTTGTGCCGGTGACGGAATCAGCGTACGACGAGAAGGACGAAGTGTCCGACCTCTGGCTTGTGCCGGGCGATGGCAGCGCACCGCCGCGCCGCTTCACCACTGCCAAGAGCAAGGAGTCTGCTCCCGCGTGGAGTCCCGACAGCAGACAAATCGCCTTCACCGCCAAACGCGACGGCGACGATGCGGCGCAGATTTACGTCATTGCTGTGGACGGCGGCGAAGCGCGCCGGCTCACACAGTTGGCGCTCGGCGCGCGTGCGCCGCAATGGAGTCCGGACGGCAAGAGCCTCGCCTTTCAAGCGCCCATGCACCGCGGCGCCACGAATGACGCGGACAACAAACGCATCGCCGCCGAACGCAAGCAGGCCAAATCCAAGGTGCGCGTTTACGACAGCTTTCCCGTCCGGCGCTGGGACAAATGGTTCGATGACGTGCAGACCCGCATGTTCGTGATTGCCGCCGACGGCTCGGCCCCCGCGCGCGATCTGCTGGTCGGCACGCATCTACTGCAACTTCCCGGCTTTCGTGGTGGTTTTGGTGAGGGTGCGGGCGATAACTTGCAACCCGCGTGGACCCCGGATTCGCAGTCCCTGATCTTCACCGCCACGACGAACTTCGATGCCGCAGCTTACACGGAAGTCATTCATCACCTTTACGAAGTCCCGCTGACCGGCGGCGAACCACGGCAATTAACCAGCGGCGATGTCAGCCATCAACGCGCCGCCTTCAGCCCGGATGGGAAACGGCTCGCATGCATCACCTCCGCCAGCAAGGAGCATTATTACACGTTGAATCGCCTCGGTGTCGCTGCCTGGCCCTGGACGGGGAGCGTCGCGGCGGTGGCACCCGCTTTTGATCGCTCGATTGCGGACTTCGCTTTTTCGCCGGACAGCCAGACGGTTTATATCATGGCCGAGGAAGCGGGGCGGATTCGCGTGTGGTCCACGCCGGCCAGCGGCGGCGAAACACGAATTGCCGTGGATGCGCCGCAAGGCGTCTGGCTTTCCATGAATGTGCCCGAGCGAGCGCCGACGCCGGTGCTCTTCGCCAATTGGGAAGCCGCGCACAGTCCGGCGGAAACCTATCGCGTCGAACTCAGCACCGGACGACAGACGCGGTTAACGAGCTTCAATGTCGAAGCTGGCGCGAAAATAGACTGGGCGCCGCTGCGCGAATTCTGGTTCACGAACAAGCTGGGCCGGCCGATTCACAGTTACCTCGCGTTGCCGCCGGCTTTCGATGAGTCGAAGAAATATCCGCTGCTCGTGCTCATGCACGGCGGCCACGCCAGCATGTGGCGCGACTCGATCACGCGCCGTTGGAACTATCACCTGCTCGCCCAGCCAGGATACGTAGTGCTCCTGACGGATTACGTCGGCTCGACCGGTTACGGCGAGAAGTTTACGCGCGACATTCTCGGCGATCCGTTACGCGGTCCGGCGGACGACATCAATGCGGCTGCGGATGAAGCCATCCGGCGCTTCACGTTCATTGACGGCACGCGCCAGGCGGCGGCGGGCGCGAGTTACGGCGGGCATCTCGCCAATTGGCTGGAAGCCACGACCACACGGTACAAATGCCTGATCAGCCACGCCGGCCTGGTCAGCCTGTATTCGCAATGGGCCACCAGCGATGTCATTTATCACCGCGAACGGATGATGAACGGGCCGTTCTGGGAAAAGCCCGAAGCCTGGCTCGATCAAAGCCCGTCCACTTACGCCAAGAATTTTCAGACACCGATGCTGCTGACCATCGGCGAGAATGACTTCCGCGTGCCGCTCAACAACGTGCTGGAGATGTGGAGTCTGCTTCAGCGTCAGCGCGTGCCGAGCCGGCTGCTGGTCTGGCCGGATGAAAACCACTGGATTCTCAAAGGCGAAAACAGCCGCGTATTCTACCAGGAAGTTCATCAATGGCTGGAGCGGTGGCTTGGAACACGGTCGCCCTGACCTGAGTCGTGCGTTGAGCGCGAGGGAAAATGCAGCCAGATTCATACTCGCCTGCGGGGCCGGTGAGACTTACGGTAGCCCGGTGAATGTGCAGGGCATTCCGCACTGGCGGCAGAACTCCTGCCGCAAAACTATTATGCAAACGCACACTAAAAAACGGCGGTTCTTGAAACTCACGCTCCTTCAACCGGCGACTGTCTGTCTCGGCGCCTTCGCCATCTCCTTGCTGGCGATGACCACGTTCGCCGCCGAGAATCCCGACCGCATCCGGCCTTACGAGAAGAATCCGCGCTATTGGCAGTTCAAAGGCCAGCCGGTGTTGCTCGTGGGCGGCAGCAAGGACGACAACCTGTTTCAGATTCCCGACCTGAAACAGCACTTGGACGAAATGAAGGCGGCGGGTGCGAATTACATCCGCAACACGATGAGTGATCGCAACGATCTCGGCTTCGAGGTTTATCCCTTCAAGAAATTGCCCGATGGCAAATACGATCTCGAACAATGGAACGACGAATACTGGAAGCGCTTTGAAAACCTGCTCCAGTGGACCGCCGAGCGCGACATCATCATCCAGATCGAAGTGTGGGACCGGTTTGATTACTCGACCAAAAACTGGCCGCCGCATCCTTACAATCCGACCAACAACATCAACTACACCTACGCGCAATCGGGTTTCGTCGCGGATTATCCCAATCACGCCGGGCAGAACAAGCAACCGTTCTTTTTCACCACGCCGAAACAGCGCAACAACACCATCGTCTTGAAATTTCAACAGCGGTTCGTGGACAAGATGCTCTCCTACTCGCTCCAGCACGACCATGTATTGTACTGCATGGACAACGAAACTTCCGGCGAGGAGGCGTGGGGCGCGTATTGGGCCGAGCGCATCAAGCAACGCGCCCGCGAAGCCGGCAAACAGGTTTGCGTGACCGAAATGTGGGATGCCTGGGATCTCAAATCCGCCGAACACAAACGAACGTTCGATCATCCCGAACGCTACGACTTTTGCGACGTCTCGCAGAACAATCAGAAGAAGGGCCAGGAACACTGGGACAACTTCCAGTGGGTGCGACAATACATTTCCAAACAACCGCGTCCCCTGAACACCGTGAAAACCTACGGTGCGGACGGTGGCCGCAACGGCAACAACCGCGATGGCGTCGAGCGGGTCTGGCGGCACCTCATCGGCGGCGCGGCGGCGGTTCGATTCCATCGGCCGGATTCGGGACTGGGTCTTTCGGCACCCGCCATCGCATGCATTAAGGCGGCGCGAAAGCTGGAGTCATTGATCAAGCTCTGGGACGTTGAGCCTGCCAACCAGATGCTCACCGAACGTGAGAGCAACGAGGCCTATCTCGCCGCGCAACCGGGCCGGGCCTACGCGCTCTACTTCACCGACGGCGGCAGTGCGGGACTGGACTTAAAGGCGGCGAACGGGCCCTTCGAGGTTCGCTGGATTGACATCAGTAAGGGCGAGTGGGGCAAGCGGGAAAGGATCAACGGAGGAGGCACGGTTATCCTCACCGCGCCGGCGAAAGGCCATTGGGCGGCGGCCATTGTCAAACCATGACGCTGGCATACGCTGGCATGACATTCCGTCTCAGATGCACAGAATACAATTCTACTTCAGAGCGCTCTGTGCGGTAGTGATCACTGGTGCGTTGGTCCCGGGAACCTTCGGTGCCGATGCCGCGAGGGCCCAAGCTGCACCGTCTGCGACTATTCCACAAATCACCGCTGCCAACACCAACCTTGTATTCATTGATACCAGCTTCGAGAACGCTTCGCCCGTCTGGTATGAGTTCACCTCCGATGGGACGATTCGGGTTCACTTGCTCTACGATCACGAGCGCTCGTCGCCGAATCGGGCCGCGGGACATATCCACTTTCTGCTCCACGCCACGCCCGGCGCACGGCTCACGCTCGAATTCACCAATCTGGACAACGTCTGGAACGAACGGCCCGGCTCGGTCGCCAGAGAGTTGAAGGCCGTGGTGGTTTCGGAGAACGGACGGGACTGGAATTCCCTGCCGACGGATGTCCTGCCCACCATCCGCGTCCAGCTAACGTTGGAGATGCCGGGGCCACGCCTCTACGTGGCGCGCCTGGAACCTTACCGGCTTTCCGATCTTGACCACTTGCTCACGCGCATCCGCCAGAATCCACTGGTGGCGATCACGCCTATCGGCGCGACCGTGCAGGGCCGCGAGCTGGAGATTGTGCGCCTCGGCAACCCGGAGTCGCCCCATCGCGTTTTTCTCCGCGCGCGGGCGCATCCATGGGAATCGGGCGGCAACTGGGTGGTGGAAGGACTCATTGATCGTCTGCTCAAAGATGACGCAGAAGCCCGGAAGTATCTCGAGCGTTACTGCGTTTACATCCTGCCGTTGGCGAACAAGGACGGCGTGGCCCGCGGCCTGACACGCTTCAACGCGCTAGGCAAGGACCTTAATCGCGATTGGGATAAGCCCGCTGATTCCCAGCTTGCGCCCGAGAATGCGGCGTTGGAAAAGTGGCTGGAGACCATGATCCAAACCGGCCGGCGGCCTCAACTGGCGCTGGAGTTGCACAATGACGGCGGCGGCCAACTGCACATCAGCCGGCCTGCCGTGCCCGGACTGGAGAGTTATCTCTCGCGCATGGCGAGGCTGGAGGAACTGCTGCGCCAACACACGTGGTTCACGGAAGGCAGCACCAAGGCCACGTTCCGCAATCCCGGCTCGCTCGGCGATGGCTGGCTGGAACGGTTCGGCGTTGACGCCGTCGTCCACGAATTCAACTGCCACTGGATCGCCGGTCTGAAGGATTATCCCTCCGCCCGGCATTGGCGGGCCTACGGCGAAAAGCTCGCCGAGGTGTTCCATGAGTATTTCGCCTCGGGAGAACCATGATCAGAAATCCCGACAGCATGTCGCTTTTGCCGATTTTCGGATCTTCCCGGGGCTTCAATCCCGCACCGTGTTCAGGCCCAGTCGGACGATTCGATCTATCAATTGCGGGTAGAGCAGGTTCGCCTTGGCCGCCGATTGCGCAAAATCTTCGTCCGCCGCGAGGATGGGATTCGGGTTGGCCTCGATGAAATAAATCTCGTTGTTCGCCGTGACGCGCAGGTCAATGCGCGCGTAGCCGTCAATCGTGAGCAGCCGGTAAATGCGTTTGCAGGTCTGTTCGATCTTGCGCACCACGGCGGGATCGAGTCCTTCGGCGAAGCGGTTCTGCAAGCCCCAGCGTTTGCGGTATTCCTCGTCCCACTTCGCCTTGTAGGTGGCGATCTTGGGCTCGTCCGGCGGCACCTCCTGAAAGACGAGTTCGCGAATGGGAAACACCTGAAGCCGATGATTACCCAGCAGGCTCACGTAAAGCTCGCGGCCCTCGATGTATTCCTCGGCAATGACGTCGTTGCCGGTTTTCTCGTGGAGGAACTGGACGCGCTCCTTGAACTGCTCATCCGTCTCGACGAACGATGCCTGGGAAATTCCGTAGGACGCCTCCTCCTTCAACGGCTTCACCAGGATGGGAAATCTCAACCGCTTGGGGCGTGCCTGGCGCTTGCCACGCGGAATCACCGTGAACTCCGGTACGCGAATGCGATGGTAGCCCAGGATTTTCTTCGAGATGCCCTTCTGTTTGCACAGTGTCAGCCCGGTCGAGCCGCAACCGGTAAACGGCACGCCGTGCAGTTCGAGATACGATACGATGTTCTGATCGAAGGCGCGGTTGTTTTTGAACTGATCGGCGAGGTTGAAAATGAGTTCCGGTTCGTAGCTCTGGAGCTTTTGCCGCAACAGGTCCAGATCATCGAAAATCGCAAGATGCTCGAAAGTGTGGCCAAGTTCGCTGAGCGCCGCGAGGATGTTCGCCTCGGTTTTCCAGTCGTCGGTCTTCAACTCCGCACTCAGGTCCTGATCCAGCGTCGTTGGGGCGATGGCGTCAAAGAGGGCAAGGATTTTAAGTTTGTGTTTCACGGGCTTACTTCGTTCGTTTGAATCGTCCGGTGAAGAGGTAATTCATCACCAGCGTGGTGATGTAGGCGGACACCTGCAGGTTTTGCTTCGGGTCGTAGCCTTTGATGTGAAGGTCCAACTGATCGCAGCGGTCAATCAACCGGGCCAGCAGTGTGTTGACCCGGTATTTTTTCTCGTTGGTCCACTGGCAGACGGAATCCATCAACTGCCGTCGATGATGGCGCAAATATACGGAAGCCTTCACGCGGCCCTCCACGTCGACGCCCGCCGCGAATAGTTGTTTGAGATCGTTGTCGTAAAAGTCGGGATACGAATCTTCGTAGAGCTTGCGTTTACGCGCATAAAACGTCTTGAGCTTGATGTTGAGGCAGTCGTGATCGGCGGGTTGGTACGGTGGCTGGTGAACCGGCGACTTGCCGGCCAGCGACCGCATCAATTCGTCCACGTACTCGAGTTTGTGCAGCGCTTTCCAGTCTTTGTAGCGCGCCCGCCAATCCAACCCGGGCGTGAGCCAGACCGCGAACGTCTCGGCAAAGTCCTCGTCGGGATGGCTCTGGGCATACCAGTCGTCCAGATTTACCACGTAGGACCGGCTGTAAGGACGGGGACGATAGAACTGCGGCGTTTCCTCTTCGGAAGTGGCGCCAAAAGTGCGTCGCCATTTGGTTTTCTTCTGAAACTGGTAGGCGTAAAAGTAAGCGTGCGCCGTCTCGTGCCGGATGAGTTTCATAAACCACTCGGCCGTTTCACCTTCGACCTCCAGCATCAACTTGCGTTCGAGCTTGCGCAGTCGTTCATGCACGAGAAAGAACGGGATGAAAATGGCCGGTAATCCCACCGGCACAAACCATTCGTCGCCCACGTGGCAGGGTGGGTGGAAAACCAGACCCTTCTGCGTAAGCTCATCGTACAGCCGCTGAATGAGTGGGTGGACTTCCGTGCCGTCGAGTTTGAGTCCGAGTTGGGAGATGCGTTTCTCCAACAACTCGTCATCGCTGAGATTAACCCAGTCGCCGGCTTCCATTGGCGCGACCGTAGCATGGCGGACCGGCGGCGGGCAAGCGTGACTAAGTCGCCTTGTTCGTGCGGGATTCCTTTGGTTTAATTACGGGCGCATGGATGAGCCGATCCAATTACCGATAGACGGCGTGCTGGACCTGCATACGTTCCAGCCGCGAGAGATCAAGGACCTGGTGCCGGATTATCTGGCCGAATGTCTGCAGCGCGACATTCTGCGCGTGCGCGTCATCCACGGCAAAGGCATTGGCAACCTGCGCCGCACCGTTCACTCCATCCTCGCGAAACATCCGGACGTGGAATCCTTCGCGCTCGCCAGCGAACCTTTCGGCGGCTGGGGCGCGACGATTGTCCATTTGCGTCCGGCCAAACCGGCGGAGTGAAATCGCGTTTGATTTCCGCCAAATGGCGGCTTCCAGTTTGGCCCATGTGCCGCCCAACCCTGATTTGCCTTGCCACTTTTTCGCTCGCCGCCGCGGCGTTTTCCTAGACCAATGTCATCACGCGCGAGGCTTTGGTTGAAGCGGGCAAAGTCAGTGGGCTGAGTTTTTCGGATGTCCGGTTCGTCCTGAGGCTCAGGCCCGCCCACATAGTCCTTCCAGATGCCGCGTGGTTGGGTTGCGGTTTCGCGCTTGTCGGCGCGCGTGGCCTGAAGCTGTTGATCCAGTTTCTCATGGCGCTTGCGGCGCATTTGGTCGGCTTCGTCCCGGGATACCTTCTTTAGTTGCAGCAGATGTTTGAGATAACCGTCGCGGACGCCGGGGCGCTCCTCGATGGCCCGGTAAAGCAGCGGTTGGGTGAAGGGCGGTTCGTCGGTTTCGTTGTGGCCCCAGCGGCGGTAACCATACATGTCAATGAAGACGTCGGTCTGAAATTCAGCACGAAAATCCATCGCGAGCCGCACGACTTGCGCGACCGCTTCCGGGTCTTCGCCGTTCACATGGAAAATCGGCACTTGCAACATGCGCGCCACGTCCGTGGCATAAAGCGTCGAGCGTCCTTCGGATGGCGACGTGGTGAAACCGATCTGATTGTTGACGACGATGTGCAGCACACCCCCGACGGAATAACCGGCGAGTTTGCCGAGGTTGAGCGACTCCTGCACGACGCCTTCGCCGGCAAATGCCGCGTCACCGTGAATCAAGACTCCAAGAACCGTCCGCCGGTCGTGGTCCGCCAGACGATCCTGCTGCGCGCGGACACGGCCCATTACGACGGGGTCAACAAACTCCAGGTGGCTGGGATTGAAACAAAGCGAGAGATGAATCTTGTGGCCATCCGCCGTGGTCCAGTCGCCGCTGTGGCCCAGGTGATATTTCACGTCCCCGCGTCCCTGCGACAACTCCGGTTCGGCGTCGGCGAACTCACGGAAAATCTCGCACGGTTCTTTGCCGACAACATGGGCCAGCACATTGAGGCGGCCACGATGGCCCATGCCGATGACCATTTTCTTCACGCCCTGCTGTGCGGCCTTTTCGAGGACAAGGTCCAGCAGCGGCAGCAACGTTTCGCAACCTTCGAGAGAAAACATTTTCGCGCCAAGAAATTTTTTGCGCAGGAACTCTTCGAATACGACCACGTCGGTCAGGCGCGTCAGGATTCGCAGTTGCTCCTCGCGCGAGAGGTGCAGCCGGTTCTGTGAGCCTTCCATGCGACGTTGCAGCCATTGTCAAACGGCTAGATCGTCAATGTGCATGAACTGCACGCCGATGGAACGGCAGTAGGTGTTGCGCAGCCGTTGGAAAATCTGACGAATGGTTAGCGGCGCATCAAAATGCAGCGTGGGTAGATTCGTCGGCAAGTCCAGTTCGCTTTCGGTGAAACCATAGGTTTCCAGCTTCAGTTCCGGAGGGCAGGGCCGCGCCCTTCCCAGCGGGTCCACCGCGGCGATGATATGACCGCGGACGCGATGATTGCGGACGAGGCGGTAAAGCCGGTCGCCCAAGCTGGCCACTCGCGGATCGAGCTCAAAGCCCGTTCGGCTACTTTCGACCGGCGCGACCGGATTGAAAACGCTGCGCGGCTTGAATGAGGGGACAAGTTCTGCGGCACCATCAGCCTCCCCGTCGCCCTTTTCAGACTTCGCAAAAAACGTGCGCCATTCCGCTGATACCGAATCCGGGTCACGGCGATAGTCCGCATAAAACCGTTCGATATATGAAAGGCTTTGGATGCCAGCTTTGGTTCCGGTCTCGTTCATGGTGCTTGAATCATTATAGCTGACACGCGGCGCAGATTCACCCTCGGGTTCTCAGCGAGGTTGTGCTGGCTCTCTGGTGAGGCGCTTCAACAAAAGCAGACTGAGCAGCGAAGCGGCACACATGGCCAGGATGGCCGAGGCGATGCCAAGCCATCAGACATGTCCCGCATCGTCCTAGTGGATGACGAGGAGTTTGACCACGAGCTGGTGGGCGCTTTGATGCTGCCCTCGGGATTGACGACATGCCTGCCGTGCAAATTCGCCCGCGGAACGGCATCGTCTTTCAGCAGGATGCCCCGTCCGCAGCCGGCCAAACCGTCTCCCGCAACGCATTGACCCGGGCGGACCATTCACCGCAGCGCTTCGGGCGGCCCCTTCCAGATGAGCCGTGCGGCGTCCAGTCGGAGACGGGATTGTTGGAGGGTCGTCGCCAATTCCTGCTGCTGGGCTTGCGCCAGTCTGATTTCTTGCGGACGAACATGATCGTTCACCTGCGCGAGCGCCTGCAGACGTTCCACCTCGTGGCCGAGCAGGTGGTTCATTTCTTTG
>JACZKP010000152.1 GCA_014860005.1 Verrucomicrobiota bacterium
CGAGTTCACCACTTTGCAGCACCGCTGGACAAGCAAAAAGGAGACCTTCAACCCCCCAAGTCGTTTTTAAGAATTTATTCTGGCCAATGAAGAAAGCCTTTTGGCGAAGGCTATGTAGTTTTATTTATACGCGGACATGTAGCATCAGGTTCAATCAGTTCAGCTACCGGCGCAACCGTGGCAGGCCAGAATCCGTGGGATGCTGTTGTCGACTCGTTTGGAGGACTCCAAGGATCCTCGTTAGGCAACTGCAAAGTGCACCGGTTCCAGCTGGCGGAAGGATTCCCGTCGATCCCGGAAGCCAAGTATTTCTCTTTCCAGAATCACCGCTGAATGCGGGGAGGCTGCTTGTTACCTTGTTATAATGAGAGTTTGGGCCATTCTCACATACCGGAATCTCTTTGGGAAGTGGTGCGTTTTTTGATTCGATGCCAAAAGACGGAACAAGATTTGTGAGATTGGGGAAGTCATTTGCGCATGACCGATACATTGCTTTGCGTGGGCCAGTAGGGATTGCTCAGAAAAGTGGCTACGATTTGTGGACTGCTGCTGCCAAGGTTCAGGCCGCTCATCCGACTTACGATACGCCTCCCGTAGGGTGGAATGTCTGCTCAACAACAACGGCAAACTTCTATGGCGAGCTTGGGCTACAAATGCCTCGTGGCATTGGGCCCAATGCTCAATTTTATGAACGATTGGGCATAATCCCACTACCTTCGAATCCTTAATAAGCGAATCACGTCCTGCTTATGAAAAGAATACTCTAATAGTTCTAATATGCGTTTGCATTCTGCCACTCGGGGGCATGCTCATCGCCGCCGCCCAGTCCGTGCCGCCTTTGATTAACTACCAGGGACGACTGTTTAACTCGAACAACATACCGGTGGCGACCGGGGATTACGAGTTGAGGTTCTCCATCTGGAGCGCCGCCTCCGGCGGCACGAAAGTTTGGGAGCCGCAAGTCTTCAACGGCCAAACTGGCCCCGGCTTCAGCGCGAGGGTTCCAATCATTCAAGGTTGGTTCAACGTAATCCTCGGCCCTGTGGACACCAACGGCGCTTCTATCTCTGAAGCTTTTGGCTCAACGAATCGGTATTTCCAAGTCCAAATCGGCGGAAGCCCACCTATCACACCGCGCCAACAAGTGTTGACCACGCCGTATGCGTTCCAGAGCACCCGGGCTGAATCAGCCGCTCGTGTGGACAACTTTGTCACCACCAACACGAGGACGTTTTACGTCTCTACTAACGGCTCTGACGTGAACACCGGGTTGTCCTTCATCTCGGCCAAGCGAACCATCCGCTCCGCTTTGGATGCCATCCCCTTCAACATCCTTCACGAAGTTCAAATTCTGGTTTATCCCGGAACTTATACAGAGTGGCTCGTCATCAACAAGAATCCACGATGCGGCTACGACAGCGAGCTTGGCATGCTGCGAAGCTGGCTCTCCATAAAAGGCATGGGCTCAATCCCGGATGCCGTGAAAATTAGAAATCTGGATTTGTTCGGAAGCAGGCTCCACATGGTTAATCTGACCGTGGAGGGCGGTGTCGGGTTGAATTACAACGCCAGTGCAGATTTCAATTCCTGCCGGTTCGTTGGACCGGCAGCGGCAATGGCGTTGAACTTCGGATCCGTCGCGATTATTGAGGACTGTATCTTTGATGGGCCCGGCACAAATACAACGGCAATTTTCGCCTCGGAGCGTTCCCAGTTAATTTTGCAAGACGATCACATCAGGCAGAACGGATCGGATGACATTCCAGGCTCGCATCGGTGATCCTTTCAATCAAATCCACAACAGCTTCGCCAATTACGGGGTCGCCTTTAACTTTGCGACAGGAGCAATGCTGAATCGCGTTGGTCCAACCAATTCCATTTCGTATTCCAACATGGGCACCGTGAGGTACCTGAATTCCGGGGCAACCGCCCCTTGAATCAAAGAGGATCAAAGGCAGCCAATACACGGTATTTCATTTCAGGGGGCGTCGATAGGTTTGATCGACTTCCAGGCCAGTTTTTCATTGGGCAACCATTTAAGATTTGGCCCACCGCCATTTTGCCAGTTCAGGGGCGCGGAACCATACGTCGACTCGATGACGGCGCCTCCGCTTGTGTGACCAATTTCCCATGCGATGATTGCGTCGCTTACGCCCTGGCTCCGGCGAATTAGCACATAAAAGGCACGCATGCCGTGTGATGTTATTTTGCGGCCGATTTTACCGCGCAATTGGCCGAGCCGATGTGCGAGCGCCCTTTTGCCCACCGGTTTCAGAGCGGATTCCTCGCGCCCCGGAAAGTACCATGGGCTGTTCGGATAACGTGCCGCATGCCATACCGCGTGAGCTTTGAGCACTTCCTTAAACCCGACGTGAATGAAGACAAATGGGTTGGCTCCCTTCTTGACGCGTCCTACATCCATGTTTCCATCAGATCGCACGTGGCCCAGTTGGCCGGGTTTGGCATCCATCCTCATCGCGACGACCTCCTCGGTTCGCAAGCCGGTCATGGCTTCGAACAACAATTGCCACCTAAGTACCTCAGATTTCCGATTCACAAAAAATAGCTTCGCTATTTCATGAAGCTCATCTGCGGTCTGCGGGCAAAACTCGCGGCAATGTTTGACGTCTGACGAGGGCTGGAAGCGGGGCAGCTCTTTTGCTGGATTTGCATCAATCTGTCCATCATTGAATGCATACTTGTAGGCGTTGATGATGGTGTTGCGCTCTTGATCCACGATCCGATCTCCAGTGCGGCCATCGGTTTCCTTTTTTGGTTTGCCTGATGTTCAGCAGTCTCAATTACGCCGCCGTCGTTTCCTTCGGTTCCTTTCTGCTTATTTGGATCCTGATACCCAGGAACCCGCTTCACACGCCAATCGTGATATTTGCGCCAAAGTTTTGGCGTGAGCGAGTCCCAAGGTTCGTCGTCCCAATATTCAAGCAGGGTTGCGCAATGCCTCGTTTCAATTTCAAGCATACGCCCCTGACGCCTACGCAAATACTTGTCGGGATATCCGGCATCGCGGTAAAGCGTCAAAACGCTGGGGATAGTCAACTCGACCGCCGTAGTCTCTTCGCTCCCCTTGGCGGCCTCAGCATACGGATTCCTCCCAGCAGCTACTTCGTGGTCGTAAGGAAACGCTGGCTCCCTGCGTTGTCCTTGGTTATGGCGTGGAAATGCGCGTGTGAATGTTGGGGCGGTGATTGAATGTTTGTGGGGATTTCGGTGTCTCAACCCGCAACATTCGCCGCTGTTCTCCACCAT
>JACZKP010000016.1 GCA_014860005.1 Verrucomicrobiota bacterium
CAACCCAGAGTGCCGACGATTTGCTCGGCGTAGCGTTGAGTCAGCAGTTCGACTTGCGGGGTGTTGGCGGGAGCAGGTGTCGGTTCAGACATGCCACCCGATTTACCAGAAACTCTTGGTTCCGGCTACGCCGGGTTAGGAGGTGACGGCGGCAGAGCAACCCTGGAACGCGGGGCGTTTCGCAAAGTAAGACGACCGCAACCCGCGGCCCTGTCGCCGTTTCTTTAACTGGATCAATCCTTCAAAAAGCTCTTGAGCATCCAGATGGTCTTTTGGTGCAAAGTGATGCGGGTCACCATTAAATCCTGGCTTTCCTGATCATTGGCCTCACCGGCCAGATCGCGTGCTTGGATCGCGTCCGCGACGAGTTTCTCGTTTGCAGCAACGAGCTTGCTCACATAGTCCTCCTGCGCAAGCGGCGCCGTGAATTCCTTCATCCGCGACACCTCCGACAATTTGCCAAGTCCACCAATGGCATAGGCCTCGAGCGCGCGGATACGTTCGGCAATCTCGTCAACGGCGGTGAACAATTCCTCGTATTGCGTCTGAAAAGCAGTGTGCAGGGCGAAGAAGCCCGGCCCCTCGACGTTCCAGTGCGCCAGATGCGTCAGCGACATGAGCGCATAGGAATCGGCGAGCACCTGGTTCAAGCTGCCGGTCAGGCGTGTGTGTGATTTCGAGTGTTTGGTTTTGGAGCGTTTCATAATTCAAGTTTTCCGTGTGAACCCACCCCTGTTTGCCAGAACTCGCCAGGTCGGTCAATCCATCTGACTCCAAGCAGCTCACCTCCCGCGCTGCCGTTTGGAGGAATCCTGGGGAAGCAACCCGAACCGACACCGTCATCTCAACCGGCACCGAATGCGGCGGGCAGGCTCAAGCTGTTCACTGAAGAAAAGGTTACTCCATGGACAGGCGATAGAATCTTGCTGACCAGCTTATCGGGATGACAATTGGATTGGTGGCCCCGCTTGGAGCGTTCGTCCAGTTTGGCGTCGCGAGTAACCAGGATTCCTGCAACACAAATCCCGGAGTATTCGCCGTCCAAGAAACCGACACCGCACCCGACCCGGAGGAAGTGATCGCCAGCGTGGGCGGGACGATGGGTTCGTATTCGTAAGTGATGGTCACCGTGGCGGTGGCAAAACGCACAATCGAGGAGAAGCCGGCGCCCCCACCGTAGCCAACCGCGCCAGCGTCCGATGCCCCATTGGATAGCAGAAAATACTGACTGGGTTGGGTGAACCGTTCCAGCTCCTCGGTGACAATTCCGTTGGAGGAACTGAGAGAAATCATAGTCCCATTGGTAGTCTGGCCGGCGAGCAGCCAACCAGTCGCCCACTGTTGTGGCGTGGTGAAAAAGGCCAGCGTGCGCGTCGGCAGTCCGGATTTCTCGGGCGCATTCAGGAGAAACTGTGCATACGCCCCGAGGGTATAGCTGCCGTCGCCGTTGGCGGCGGCGACCCACTCGGTCCGGCGTTCGCCCACAATGCTGAAGCCAACCTGGGTCAGCGTGCCCAGCGTCTGATTAAATGGCGGAATTCCGGGCACCGCGATGGTCGGATTAAACTCCCAGTAATTGGTGGCCCAATGATGCGTGATTTGGTGGGTAATCGTCGCGGCTTGCGCAGACGCGGCCAGCAGGAGAACAGCGGCAACGGAGCGCCGGAGTCGAACACAATTTTTAATCATGATTTTGCTGTGAGTTAACATTTGCTCTACGGCTAAAATGAGTTTTTTGCCACGTTCAGGGACTGTTTGCCATCGCAGTAAAACCGTAAGGCAGGCTTTCCAACCTGCCCTACGACATAAAATTCGCATCGCCTCACTTCAAACTCAGCGCCAGTCGCCAGAACGCAGCGTCCAATTCGGAATCAACTGCGACCACAATACGGAAGAATCCCCCGCCCAAATTCTCCACCACCGCCGCTTGCTCCCACCATGCGCCGCCCAGCGCAGGCGTGGCCTGCAGTTGAAAATTGAGGAATTGCGCATACGCCGCTGGGAACTGCCACACGAGTTGCAGCGAGCTTTGATTAAGGGCCTCAATCTGCACGGCGGGCAAGGCCAGATTTGCCGGTGGGTAATTGATGAACAACAGCGGGTCGCCGCCATTGAGATAACTTTGCAGCAGGGTATGGCCGCTGCCGAGATCCGCAAACGGATCGTTCCCCAGCCCGCCGAAGAACAGCAGTTCCCAATCATCGTCCAGCAAGTTGCCGTCGCTATCCGCAGCGGACGGCAACGGCACACTGGTGACGTGGGTTTGGGATTCGCTGCCGACGCGGACAACTTCCAACGTTTCACTCGCGCAAGCACTGGCCGGCGCGTCCGCAAAACCCAACACCCGCACCGCCAGTCCTGGCACGACGTGAAACGCATTCGGAAACCGATACGGACGATTGTTCGCGTCCACGAGGGCGACGGTTGTACCGAGTGCGAACCGATCCAGAATCGTGCAACTAAGTCCCGCAGAATCCGGGCGCACCAACAAATCGCGTGTCACCACCGGTCGCGGTGCGGGCAGATTCAGCAAAACATTCAGTCCCTCCAGCGCGCTGGTGTAATCGCTCGCCGTCAATGGTGTGAGCAATGGCCCAATTTCCGCTGGCAGTCCCCCGTTCCAATCATTGCGATAGGCGGGCGGCATCACGCCGGTGGCGAAAAATTCCCGCAGCGCATCGAGCGGACTAGGAAACGCGCCAGGAAATACTCCGCCCCAGCGCGCGCTGATGCGATAGACGTCCAGCGTAACCGCGCGCAACGCAGCGAGCTTGGGATCGTTGGAATCACGCAACGCTTCGCGCAAGGTTTTCACCACTTGGCCAAGCAGATGACCGGGGTCGGACAGCGAGCGATATTGCTCCAGTTCGGCCAGTTGCTCCGGCGTGGGCAGCACGCGGCCCGTAGCGGCGTTGTTGGCCGAAATGGGTGTAGCCGGTTCCGAAGCGCGATACGCCGTAAGCGTGAGGCGGTTCGTATTAAAGATTCCCGGCGTGGGTAGATAACTCGGCGGCAGAACACCTCGTGCCACGAAGCGCCGCGTGATCCATTGTTCAAATACCAAGGTCGAGGCGGTTTCCAATGAATCAATTGTCGCGCCGACGCTCGGCGGGAGATTCGTTTGATAAAATTGAATTGCCGCCGCCTTCCATGCCGCTGCTTCCGTCGCATCCGTTCCGCCGCCGTACGGATGCGAGAACGTCACCGCGCTGGACGCCGGCAAAACCACGAGTCCCGCCAGTTCGCGACCCTGAAAAAATGTGCCCGCGCTGTAGGGCGGAGCGGAATCGAGCGCGAACGCCGGTGAAGTTGCGGCCACCGTCACCTGCGAACGTCCGCCGCGGCCAATGCGGCGCAACCACGCCGCCGTCTGGCCCGCGCCGAAATAACCCCAGTGATAGGCCAGATTCGAGTCGAGTGGTTCACCGCTGACATCATGAACGGTGATGCGATTCCCGGGGTTCGGTTGCGTGTCCGGCAGCGCACTTCCCGCCACGAGCGTCGGCACGTTCGCATTCACCAAACCATCGTGCGACCACGGACGCACGTGCAATTCCAACGCCGTGCCTGAAGTGTTGCGCAACGGAACGCCACTGTTTTCGAGGAGGATTTGCAGGTAATTCAGCGTGTTGCTCGGGTTATTGTTCGCGCTGCGATCCGGTAACACGGCGGGATCAAAACCCAATCCCAGCTTCACGTAATCGGGAATGCCGTCATCCAATGTGCTGAGTTCCCCGGCGGGCGTCGTGAAACGGTACCACACGTCCAGTGTCGTCGTGCGCGCCGCACCAGCAGTGGCATAAGCCTGCAAGCGAGTGTCGCGATGCAACCAAATCGGCTGCGTGTAAGCCTGCCAAGCCGAGCCGGTTTGGGTGCGATACACAATGTTGAAACCCGCCGGAGCCACGAGCGTCACCGCAACCGCTTCGTTGAACGTGCCGGGTAACGGCGTTGGTTTAACCGCGCCCGTCGCCGGACCGGTCGCCGCGTCGAGCGGGAACACCGAAAGTTCCGGCGTAAACTGGCTCGCGAGCACATGCGTGGCCCCGCCGGGCGCTACACCAAAATTCACCGCTGTCGGTTGCGACAATCCGATGAGATCATCGCCAAAGGTTTCGCCGATCGCTATCACGGGCGGACCAAGCGAAGGCGCCGACGACCAATCATTCGCGCGTTGCCGACTCAGCACCCGGGCGTTGGGCGCGACAAACGGTTCACCGGAATAAACCAACACATGCCCCGCGCCGCTCACTTCGGACACCGGCGCGAGTGTTGTTGTGCTGACGAGATCATAATTGCCCGTGCCGCTGTTGAATTTGTAACTGCGCGCCGTCCGTGACCGGTCGCTGACACCCGCGCCGGAAAGCAGTTGAAAGCCATTCGCGCCGTTTGGCAATGCGGCCACGCCGGTAAATACTTCGCCCACCGGTGGCGTCAACGTAGCCGAGTTCGTGCCGTCCGGCGTGTTGCGCACTACCGCTTGTGCACCATCCGCGGCCACGAGCAGCAGCCGTGCGACATTCCCCGCACCAATCGAAGCGACGCGACCGAGCGGGAACGGGGCAGTGATATTGGTCGCCGTACCCGTGCCGTAGTTCGCCCCATCGAAAGTGATCTGGCGCACTTGATAATTCGTGGCGTTCGGGGTCCACGTCACCAGTTGCGCGAGTGCGTCGGCAAAGGGATTCAGCACAAAGTGCGTATTCGTGGTCAGGGCGGTAACGCTCAGGCGAATGGGCGAACCCGCTTCATTCAGAGCCACGACGCGAAGATTCACCGTGCCGGAATTTAAGTTTTCTAAATACGCCACCTGATGCGTCGCCCCGGTCGTGAGCATGACTCGCGCGCCCCGGTCAAAAACGCGACTGCTGATTTCCGAGAGCAAGGTGTGACTGGAAAACGCCGAGCTGCCAGCGTTGATAAACAACCGCACCCGATTCTCGGGGGAGCCGTTCCAAGTCGAAGTCAGCAACAGGTCTTCTAAGGAAGTAGTGCCTACAATTTGCCCAGCTGCGAGCGAGAGCGGCCCAACCATGCCAGGTGGAATCCAATCACTCAATTGCGGTTGCGCGGTGGGGTTGAGAATTCCGACCAGCTTCACTCGGCCCGCTTCGGGCGAAGTCAATGCGAGCGTGTCACGAGTTGTGACCAGCAGTCGGCCCCCCGTTACGCCGGACACGTTGTAAATTCCCGCCGCGCGACCCGGCGTCCATTCCAGTGCGCCGGAATTATCGAGTTGAAAACCGACGCGCACCGTGCCGGTTTCGCGATCAATGATCACCGCGTCCGCGCGGCCATCGCCATCGAGGTCCGCGTAACCGGTGATTTCTACCGGGCCAACGTGAAAATGTGTCGGCGGCAATGGCGCTTGCGCGAACGCCGAGAATGGCAGCGCGAAAAAGCACAGCAGCAGAAACAATCGAGCGAACGAAATTAAACACGCAGACGGCAGGTTGAGAATCACGGGGTTGGAAAACCCCGGGAACCGGCGGACAGGAATGTCCGCCCTACGTAGGGCAGGTCTTCCAACCTGCCGGTTCAGGCGACTTTCCTGTCGCCTGTTCCCTACGGCAACACTCAACCACCGCGGCACAACATCCCTAATAATTTGCGTCACATTCATCATAGCGAGATGTCGTTGGTTACGAGGACTTCCTCGATTTCGCCGGTGACCGGATGCAACAGGACGAGGTAGTAACGATACATCGCCCGCGCCACGACGGGTTGGGTGTCCACCACATACATGTACCCGGGATCGGTCGGCGTGGCGGTCGCCCCGTTGGGTTGTTTGATGTACACAAACGGATCGTAAATGTCGTAGCCGTTGGCGGTGGTCGCCCACGCGATGGCTTCCATGCGCGGCGAAACTTGCGAGACATCGCCCGGCACCTGCGGCCAGAACAGACTGGGAACTTGCGTGCGATACAGCACGAACGGCGTCACGCGCCGCGGTTCACCGGCGCCCAGGCGCGGATAAACTTTTCCCAACGGGTCGGTGACATCGGTCGTCGTGATCAGGAAGCGCGAATTCGCCACGTCATGGGAGATGCGCCCGATCAATTCCCCGATCCGCACCATGCCACCGCCGCCGGCCGGATTCGATTCCGCCACGATGTTCGGATGAAAACTCGTCGCGGTGCGGGTGGGTGGCAATTTCCGCGCCGGCCAGGGCACATTCGGTCCAATGTATTCCTCTGGCGGCGACCAGGTGAAGCGCTGCTTGTTGCTGCGCGGCGTTTGCCCGCCCGTCACGGTGTTGCCCCGCACATAAACTTGGATGTCCGCTTCCGCTTCGAGCGGCACTTCGACCTGAAATGATGAACCGTTGCCAAAGCCATCGCGCAAATCCGGCGTGACATAGCGCCGATAAAATTGCACCCCGATCATCACGGAGTCCTGATACGTCAACCCCGGCACGGTGCCATCGGGAATAATCGGCAAGCCTTGAATCAACACTTGAAAACTGCGCAGCCCCCAACGCGGCCCGAACCATTGGATGCGCGCCACTGGATTGGTTTCGGAACCCGTGGGCCGAATGGGCGCCAGCATCGGCGCGGTCGGCGCGAACTTGAAGTTCAGGCCAACGCAACCGAGCGGCGCGAGCGGACCGGGATTGCCGTGCCGGTCAAACGCCTGCACAAAGAAACACGCCTCGCCCGCGTAGAGCGGCGTCGAAGTCCAGAGATTCACAATCGGCGTGTTCGTGTCAAACGTGCCGGAATCTTCGCGCAACAACGTGAGCGGGCCATCGTCCACGCGGTAGTACAGTTTGTATTGCGTCATGTTCGGCAGCGGCACGAAGGAGATTTCCAAATCGTTGTTCGGCGTGCCTTCGGCTTCCGGCGGCACGGGACTGTGCGCTTCGCAGGGGGTCCGGCCCGACACAGGATCCACCAAGCCGGTGACATAATTCACGCCTGCCAACACGCTCACCACCACACCCACTTCCGGTCCGGGGGCGGGCATGTTCACGGTCAACTGTTCCGTTTGCACAACGCTGCCGCCGACCGTTCCCACGCGCGCTTGAAACCAAAGCGCCACGCCCTCCGCCGCCGCCGTGTAAGTCAGCCGGATGGGCAGATAAATTTCGCCCGGTTCAAACTCGAACCGCCCCACGGGCGCGCGCGCGGTCGCCAAGCCCCAGTCCAGCTCCACCCACGCAAGATTGGGATCTTGATTCGTGCGCACGAACACGACATCCACGTTGATGTAAGTCGCGGACAGCGGACCGGGAGAGGGATATTCCCCGCCGGGCACCCGTCGCCCGATGTCGGCGAACGGTTCCGCGCATTGAATGCGCAACCCGCCCTCGGGCGAACCCGGTCCCGTGCGATCCCGCAACACACCTGGCACCGGCGGACTGTGTCCCGAAATGTTTCCGCCAAACGGTGGCGTGGCGCAGGCGACGGCATTGGTGGTGTCGTCAATCGCGCGCACGGTGTACCAATACGTCTTGGCGTAATCCGCCGGTGCGACCGGTGAGCCGGGACCGTTGTCGAGGAACGAAAATTCCGTCGCGTTCCCCGTGTGCGGCACGGTGCCGATGAGATTGGCCGTCGGACTGCCCCCCAGCGTCGTGAGTTGCCCCGTGTTTTCCCACCGATAAACCGCGTAAGCTGTCGTGGCCTTGTCTTCCTCTGGCGGATTCGCCGCCCAGCGGACGCGCAAGTGTTGCTGCGGCGTACCGGGATTTTGATAATCATTCTCCACGCGCAGCACCTTCGGCACGCGCGGCGGCATGCGACTGCAAAACGTCCCCAACACGCCCGGCGACACCGCCCCATCGCGCCCAAGCAAATCGCGCGCGGTGACGAAGTAATAGTATTGGTCCCCGTTCTGCGGCGGCGGAACGGCGGGATAACCCGGAAACCGGATGGCATGATCCGTCGCAAAAAACACCGTGTGATCGCTCGTGGCTGCTTCGACAGCATCTAATGAGCGACCTGGCAACACCGGCGCTTGATTCACGCGTCCGACTGGGCCAAGCGTTTGCGCCAGATTTCGCAACGCGCTTGCGGGCGGCGGCGTGACGTGCCAGTTGTTCGCCACAGCGTAAGCCCAATCCACGCGCCAGACGTTGAACCCATGTTGTGCCAGCGAATAACGGCGCAACGGCGGCGGAGTATCCCAACGCAATGGAATCGCAAGATCGGCAGTCGCGGGACGATCCGGGTCCGGCGGCGCAAGCTGCACGGTACTGGGCGCGGGCAATTGCAACGGTGCGGCGGCGTTCACGGTCACGCGACCCAACACGGCTTCATCCGCGGATTCGGGCGTCGGGCGATGGCGGATTTCAAACGTCACCGGACCATTCGCCGGAATCGGCACGGCATGCGCCGTACCGAGCGCCATCGCCAGCGACGGAAACGTGCGCGCGGCGAGTTGCAGCGACCCGAGCAATTCCGGTTTGCCCGCCACACCTTGAATCACCGCCGACGCCAGTTCGGCATCGGACAACGTGGTCTGCGGAACAAGTTCCTCGAACAACTCGGTCAACGCCGTGCGAATGGCGAACGGATCCTCTCCCAGCGCGAGCCGGGCGCGTTGTTGCAAACCGCCGATGGCCGCGGCGGAAGTTTGCACGCGCACGACCGCTTCGAGGCGATAATTTCCAGGCGCATCCGGCAAGCCATCTTTGCGCCAGACCGACCAATTGCGCGGTGCGAACAAATCCAGTGCGGTTGAACGCCAATGCAAATACGCCCAGTGCTGGCCGTTGGCTTCAGCGGTCAGACCCACCGTATAGACCATCGGCTCGTTGCCCTGAGCGCGGACGGAAGTTGGCAACGCCAGCAAACCCAGCAACAGCAAAGCGAAAACAAATCTCATCAAACGAGTCATAGAAAAAATGCGGCGGTGCGTGCTGTGCGTACGAACAGGCGCTGGCGCCTGGCTGTAGGGCAGGCTTTCCAGCCTGCCGGTTCGGGCGACTTTCCAGTCGCCTGTTTCACTCCCCCGCAGCTTGATTTGGCGCACCATTTTTCCGGGTACTCCGGAACACGGGGTTGGAAAACCCCGTGAACCGGCAGGTTGGAAAACCTGCCCTACAGAAACTGCATTGTTCATCCCGAGTCTCATTTCACACTGGGTTTGCTGCCTTTGGCTTTGCCGCCGCCGGTTTCGGTGGTGAAGGTCACCGTGCGCGAGGCTTCCACGCACAACGGGCAAATGCCGATTTCCACGTACACACTGCCCTGCCCTTTGAGTTTGAACTTTGAGCCCTGTTTCAGGCCCACCATGTTCAGTTCCCCGCCCAGACTCAACATGCACAGCGCGTCACCGGAAACGGCAAGTTTACCGCGTGCTCCGTAGGTGGGGCCTTCGATGAAATAGAAAATGCCCAAGCCCATGCCCGCGGAAACCTGAAACATGCAACTGGCGGGAATTCCCAATATGGCTTCCGACACCGGAATGTGCGCCTCGCCGTACACATACGCGCCGGTGAAGGTGGGATCCGGTTTGCCCAGCGCTCCCGCCACAAACATGTCCCACATCATGATCGGCGCGAGCGAACAGGTGCGGCCAAAAAAGATTCCGCCCTTGGCCTTGTAACTGTTAAAGCGCAAGCCCAGCGCGGCAGACAAATAATTCTCTTCTTCGCCAAACGCCACCGCCACCGCGAGGTCGGTGATCGAGAACGCCTCAAACGAAACTTCCCCCGCGGTCTTCTGCACCGAGCCGGCGAAACCAATGGGCTGCAATTCCCCCTGCGGCGTGATGTCGAACGAGAACTTGGTATTGATGTCCGCCCGCAAATCCGGACTCAGAAACTCAAACGGCACGTTTACGGCGCCGAGAATAACCTCGGCGGCATCCTTGCCCGCCACCCCGCACGGACTGTCGTCCGCGCCGGACTGGTATTGGTTAATCTCCATGAACGCGTTGAAGGTGGTCTTTTCCGGCACCGCCCATTGGAACTTCGCGTCCAGCCGCACCTGTCGCATCGCGTCGCCGTTGAAAATGGCGTAGCCATCAATGCCCGCGCTGGCCATGAACCCGCTGAATAAACCGAGCACATCACTGAAACCCATGTCCAGATCAGTGAACGCGGAAGTCAGCGCGCCTTTCACGATTTCGTTCACCTGCCCGAACGTCGAATCCAGCGTGCTACGCAATGCGCCGTTCAAATCGAACACCCGCTGCTTGATGGTACTCTGCACATTGGCGACGTACGAGGAAGCGTAAAATTGGTCCGTGACGCTGCGGCGCAGTTTCTGTTTCACGACATTCGCACTGGCGAGGTTAAACCGGTTGTTGGCGTTGAACGTGCCGAGGTAGTTGCGGATGTTGGTGCGAATCTTCTCGTTGACGGCGTTGAACTCGTTGTTGAGCGCATCGCTCAGGAGGCTGTTGAGTTCCGTGCCGAACTGACCGGTCAATGCCCCGCTCACCTGGGCGAGTGCGGTGCGCAGTTCCACACACGCATTGCGCAAGTCCGCCAAGGTCGGGGCGGCGGATTCCAAATGTGGTGCGAGCAGCGCGTCCAGTTCCGCTCCGACAAGATTGCCAACAACCGTGGCCAGATTGCTGTTTACTTCCCCGGCCAGTTCCTCGATGAGCACGCGCACTAAAGTCCGCACCAAGGCTGGATCCACCGCGCCATTGACGCCGGGTCGCAACAAACCTTGCGGGCCGGTCAGCGTATCGAGCGCGGCGACGGTTTGATTGAGCGCGTTGCCCAGTTCGGCGATTTGCGATCCCGGTCCACCGCCGAGCTTGTTCCAAATTTGTTGCTCCACCAGCGGGAATGCTCCCGCGAAATAGTTCGATAATGACGGCGCATTGCCGCCCACCCACCCCGAGCC
>JACZKP010000153.1 GCA_014860005.1 Verrucomicrobiota bacterium
GGCGGCGTCCAGCGCGGCGTGGGCGTCCTTCAACGGATTCGCGCCGGGCAGTTCGAGGGTGCGATAGAGGGCGCGCAGGCCGCCTTTCAAATTCCGCAACGCCTCGGCGCGCACGCGGCGCACCTCCCGCGCGGCGGCGGCCACGGCGTCAATCTTGGCGATCGTAGCAGCCGAGGTAACGAGGCTCTGATTTCCTTTTCCACCGGAAGTGGAAGAAGTTTGAGCCGACTCACGTCGGCTGCTACCCAGCTCAAACTGCGGCCACGGGAACGTGTCGAAGACGGATTCAGGCGTGTAACGGAAACGCTCCGTCAATTTTGAACACTTGGTAATGAACCAAAGCCAATGCGCGCTCGATTGCAGGATGCCGAAGCTGTAATCGTCTTCAAATGCGAATGCGAACAGAGCATGGTCGGGGCGAATATCACTGCTGGCGAAATTGAAGATCGGTCGCTTGGTGACTCCCGAGCAGACGATGTATCGGTCAAACTTGCTGACGCGATCCACCAGTTCTTTGCGACAACGAAAATGCTGCCACCAAGACTTCAGCCATGTTTGGTCTTGGCCGGTTTCCAAACCCGTCTTCTCTCGCTCCTTACGCGCATACTCCTCAATGTGCGGTAGCACGGTTTCGCGAATCTTGGCAAACGGAGCTGCGTAGGTCTGAGCTTGCAGGACGTCCATCTTCTGAAAATCAATCACCCAGCGTTCAGGTTTTCCTGACGTGACCAACTCTTGCCCGATCAAGCACGGATGAACGACTTCGCGATTCCTTGGATCAGCTCGCAACAATTTTCGCGCTTCATCCGGCTCAATGACGAATCCGTGGTGGCGTGGAAACTGTCCGTTAAAAACTTGCTGAGGCTCTGTGTTACATCGCAGTGCCGCAGCGCCGGAAACATCAAATTGATCCGACAACGTAGAGTTGATGAAGTCACACTCACGGACATCAAGTTCGTATTCCTTGGAGGCCGGGCCACTGCCGCGTTTGCGGAGTTTCTTTCCAGCGGCGGACGGTTCGACTTTGAACCAAAGCTTGCGCGCCTGCGGCAGCAGACGTACGTCCTGCGTCTTCGCCCAGTTGGCAATGGCGACGTGAACGTTGGCTTCGCCCGACCACGGTTGGTTTTCCACGGCTTCCACAATCGTGCCGGTCTTCACGACGTAATCGAGTCCGCCCACGCGGGATTGGTTGTTGCGGATGTTCTGCGTGCCGACAAGTCCGGCGCGGCCCGACACGGGATCGGCGGCGGTGCAAGACGGCAGATGGTCGTGCGCTTTGCGAATCCAATAGACGCAATAGTCGGCCATGCCCGGCACTTCGGCGTAGGCGCGGCGCAGCGTGTTCACGTAGTCCGGTCCGCGTTCGGGCTTGAGGAGTTTCGCACCAAGGAACGGCGGATTGCCAATGATGACGTCGGCTTTGGGCCACTGCGCGGGCAGACCTTCGGGCGTGAGCAGCGCGTCGGCGGCGATGAAATGTTGGTCGAGATTATCGAGCGGGAGCGGTTGTTCGGTGATGTGCAGTTCGTCAATCGCCAGCTTGCGCGCAATCATCATCGTGACCTTGGCGATTTCGACGGCGAAGGGAAGGATGTCGAGCCCGTAGAAGTTTTGCGCGCTCAAGAAGCTCAACCGCATCTGGCCCGGCTCGGCTTCGCGGCTGAATTCCGCCATCCGTTCGTAGATGCGGGCTTCCAAGCGTTTGAGTTCCCGGTAGGCGAGATACAGGAAATTGCCGCAGCCGCAGGCGGGATCGAGCACGCGGAAATGATGCATCCGCTGGAGCAGTTCGCGCAGGCGCTTGAGGGTTTTCGCTCCTTCAATCTGTTCGCGCCACGGCTCGACAATGGTTGGGCCGACAATTTTCATGATGTCGGCGGGATGGGTGAAATGCGCGCCGAACGCGTGGCGCTCCTTCGCCTCCATCGAGTGCTGGAACAGCGTGCCGAAGATTTCCGGCTGGACCTTGGACCAGTCGGATTTGGCGGCTTCGCGCAGCAAGACGAGTTCGGTGTCCTGTAGTTCCAGCCGGGCCGGTTGCGCAAAGAGGCCGCCGTTGAAGTAAGCCACGCCTTTGAACCGTCCGCCAACGGCCGGTCGCTGGTTGTTCATGGCCTCAAACAAACCGCCGAGCAGATCGTAAGCGTCCTTGCCCGAATCGCAGTCCTCCAGCAGGCGGGCGACAAAGTACTTTTCGAGCAGACCGATGTCCTCGGCGAAAAGCGCGACGAGAGTTTGCAGGATGAACCGTTGGGCAAGGCCGTGTTCCACATCGCGCCAGAGCAGGCGGTTGAACAGGAAAGCGAGTTTGTCCGCCGCTTCGCGCGTGACGGCTTCGCGGTCGCTCTCGAACGAAGGTTTCAGGCCGGAAAGGAACGCGAGCGGTCCCCAGCGGTCGGGCAAATCCTTCAGCGCGAGGGTGTCTTTGGGCGTGTCGAGGTCGGTTTCGAAATCATAGACGCGGAACTCGTTGAAGTTGCAGAGCACGACATAGCGCGGGCGATTCGGCACGAGGCGCGTCCAGTAATCGAACGCCTGGCGGTAATGCTTCTGGAGGTTCTCACCGCGCTTTTTCATTTCGATGAGCACGACGGGTTTCCAGACGTAATCGGCAAACGCCGTGCCGCCGCCGTCTTCGTTGGATTTGCGAATACGAAACTCGGGATGCCCGCCGACGTCGAGGGAGCCAGATTGGCCGAAGGCTTGAAAGAGGCGGTCGAGAAAGATTTGGGCCTGGCCCTTTTCGTCGCCCGTGATTTGCTTGGCGCACCACGCGGTGAATTCGAGGAGTTTTTCCCGGCTCGGCATGGGGAGGTTTTACAGGAAGCGGTGAAATGCGGCAATCATGAGTTCTGCCTGAGTTCTGCGTTCCGATCGCAACGGGTTCGCTCAGCCGTTCGGATGGGAGAGACTGAGTTTCCCGCCTCCTTACGTCGGCGGCTATGGCTCCTGCGCATCGAGCAAATTCTCGGCAAGAACGCCGTCTATGCCAGCACCAAAGCGCTGCCGAAAGCGCGGCAGTAACACTGCGTAGCGGCGGCTCGGAAGAGCGCCGCTGATCGAGCAACTGGTGGCGGTCTGCCTGCCGCATCCGCTACAGCCGTTCCAATTGGTTCATCACCGGGAACATTTGTCGCTCCAGTTGTGTTTCGTAGAGCTGGATTTTCTCCAGCGTTTTCGCCGCGGGCAACTGTCGCGCCTGTTGCTCGATTGTTTCCCGCTCCTTGCAGTCCGTTCGTGTCCATGAAAGTCAGCGACCTCCGGCAAAGCCCATACGCGTCAACCTAATGTGTCGCCGCGTAGCCCCCAGCCACTCCAACGCTTGGCAGAAACGCTACCCCAACCCACCGAACCGAAGTTTGGTCATCACGGAGTGGCACACCAGGAAGCCGCTGCGCGCCTAGAACGGGTGCAAACCCAGATGACTTTTCCACGCCTTGAAAATCATCTCGCTGCGCCACCGCAGGCGATACAGTGGAGCCAAGGCTTTGGCTGGCCAGACGGCGCGGGGCACGTTGGTCAGGACAATAGTCCACCCCATCAGCCACAGATGTTACCGGCTGGGATTAAGCCGGCCGTCGTGATTAGCCCGAGACCCACGGCCAGCACGGTTTTCGTCGCGGCATGCCACTCCGGCAGGACATCGCACACGCCTTCCTCTGCAACCTCAGTCTGCTTCACGCGGCCCAGCGCCGGCACGGGTTGCGGCTCGGTCCAGGTCCGGCCCAGATCGCGCGAAGTCATCCAATGCACCGGTTCATAATAGTCCGCCCGGAGATCGTCTGCAGCGCCATCAAGGGCATCGCACCGTCCGGCCCGCGCACCATGCACGCGCGCGGATGAAACCATGTCGGGCCGCCGCCATCCCGTCCGCGACGCAGGACGACTTTCTCGATGAAAGCGTTCAGTGAAGGGACAGTTACGGCAGCCAGCAATCGCCGCCCGCCGGGCGAGAACGCCAGCGCCAACACGCCCGCAGTTCCGGCGACGAATCTACGACGGCTGGTCTTTGCCAGTCTTGAATCAGTTGGCGGGTTCACGGTTCCAACGTCCCAAAACCTGATGTCAGCATCAACCACGCAATTGCTGCACAATTTCCGGTTCAACCACGAAGGAGAAGGATGAACGCGGATTCCAAAGTCCCGGTAAGGACGAACGAAAATAGCTCACGGTTTAATCGTGGGTTGCGGGTAGCAAAACGACGAAGCCCCGGAGGGGCGAAAGAACGCCCCGGAACGCAAAAACAATTTCTTTCGTCCCTGCCGGGGCTCGGGTGGCCGTGCGCCAGCACCCCAGCGATCAATCGCTGGGCTATTCTCGGACGTCCTTAACCGGGCGGAGCACGATGAATGAACCAGCCGTTTTCAAACGGGCTGATACTAAGTTTGATACTACTCCGGGACTTTGACGAAAACCGAAATTGCGCAAGCTGTTGAAGGAATGGTGCCCCGGCCAGGACTCGAACCTGGGACCAATTGATTAAGAGTCAACTGCTCTACCAACTGAGCTACCGAGGCAAACCAATCAAGCGCCCGCAGCATCCTGGGACCAAACTGATTTGTCAATATCCGGGAGCGATCGAAGCTCAGAATTTCACCAACTCACGCCCGCGTTGCACGAACCGGCAGGAGTCCCGGTAGCCAATTTCGCGGGCGAGTTGTCGGGCCTCCGCGAAATTCATGCCGACCTCTGCCGGCGCGTGGGCATCCGAGCCGAACGTGATCGGCACGTGGTGCTGAAACGCGAGTTGAAGGACCTCGCGGCTCGGATAAATCTCGCGGCAATCTTTGCGGAGGCCGGCGGTGTTGAGTTCAATGGCGCAATGATTTTGCCGCGCCGCCGTCAGGAATTTCTCGTAAAGCGGCGTGCAGTCGCGTGTGGGACGATGGCCGAATTTCTTTGGCAAATCCGCATGACCGATGATTTCAAACAGGCCGCTGGCCGCTGCCATCGTCAGTCGCTGGAAATAGGCGGCCCACACTTCGAAGGTGTCGCGGTGTTTCCATTCGGAAAGCTTGTGGGGATTGTCCACCGCCCAATCGTCCGAGACGTAGTGGACCGAGCCGATGAAATAATCCCACGGATGGCGTGCGGTGAGATCGCGAATCCAGTCCTCGTGGCCCGGCAGGTAATCCACTTCGAGCGCAAGGCGGATGGTGAGCCGCGGGAACTCGCGTTGCGCGCGGCGCACTTTCTCGACGTATTCATCAAGTTGATGGTTCAACATGCGCCAGTTGTCGAAGTCGTCGCGGCGCATGGGGGAATGGTCGGAGAAGCCGATTTCGGTGAGGCCAACCGCGAGCGCGTGGCGGGCGTAATCCACCGGTTCGCCGCTGGCGTGTTTACAGAGCGGCGTGTGCATGTGGTAATCGGGCGGCGACTGCATCGGGGTGAGTGTTGAGACTTGGTGCTTTGGAGTCGAACGAAAACTTCCACGATTGACACGACTGCACGGCTTTTCTAGCTTCGCACCGCAAAGACAGCCAGCTTTGCCCCGAATGCGAGTTCGGGGATTTTTATTGGCGCAGTTCAGGGTTTGGTACTGATTCGCTGGCGCCCGGTCGCCGGTGCTCGAAACTGAATTCTGGACCCTCACAACGGAAGATCTGACAATGGCAAATACAATTCTGGTCGGCGCCCAATGGGGCGACGAGGGCAAAGGCAAGATCATTGATGTGTTGACCGAGCGCGCCGACGTGGTCGTTCGGACACAGGGCGGCAACAACGCAGGGCACACGGTTTTTCTCGGACCGAAGAAATATGTTCTGCACCTGATCCCTTCGGGCATTCTGCGACGGCAGAAGCTTTGCGTCATCGGCAACGGCGTGGTGATTGATCCGGTCGGTCTCGTGAACGAAATCAAGGGGCTGCAGAAGCTCGGGGTCAAGATTGGCCGGAATCTGGTGGTGAGCGAAACGGCGCACGTGGTGTTTCCGTATCATCGCGAACTGGACGCGCAACGCGAAGTGCTCAAGGGCAAACATAAGATTGGCACCACCAAACGCGGCATTGGCCCGGCTTACGGCGACAAGGCCGCGCGCGTGGGCCTGCGCATGATTGACCTGGTGAATCCGGAGCAGTTCGCGGAAAAGTTGCAGCGCCGGCTCAAAGAGAACAACGAAGTCCTCAAGGCGCTCGGCGCCAAGCCGCTTTCCTTCAAACAAGTTCACGCGGAATACCGCGCGGCAGCCGATTTCCTGAAGCCGTTTGTGGCCAACACGGTGGTGCTGTTGCACGACGCGATGCGGCGGGGTGATGACATTTTATTCGAGGGTGCGCAGGGCACGTTCCTTGATCTCGATCACGGCACGTATCCTTATGTGACCTCGTCGAACACCACGGCAGGTGGCGCCTGCACCGGTTCGGGCGTGCCGCCGCATCGCATGGATCGCGTGGTGGGCGTCATGAAAGCTTACACGACGCGCGTGGGCGAAGGCCCGTTGCCGACGGAGAGCGCCGAGATCGCTGATATGCTGCACGCGATGGGCCGCGAGTTTGGTGCGACGACCGGTCGCGCGCGGCGTTGCGGGTGGTTTGATTCCGTCGCCACCCGCCACGCCACAATGGTCAACGGCCTTGACGACCTGGCCGTGACGAATCTCGACGGGTTGGACACGGTGGAGACAATCAAAGTTTGCATCGCTTATCGCATCGGCAGGAAGCGCTATGATTACGTGCCGAACGACGTGCAGTTACTGGCGCAATGTGAACCGATCTACGCGGAGTTTGACGGCTGGCGCACGCCCACCACCAAAGCGCGCAAGTGGAAGGACCTTCCGGCGAAAGCGCGCACGTATCTCAAGGCCATTGCAGAATTGACGGGCGCAAGGCTGGCGATTGCGTCAGTCGGACCGGCGCGCGAGCAGACGATCATGCTATGAAATGGAGTGTTGGAGTGCTGGAGTGTGGGAGCGTTGAGTTGGGCTGGATTGCGTTGATTCATCACTCCACCACCCCGTCACTCCATTACTCCATCCTCCGCTGTGCCGCATGAGCACCACCCCGCATTTAAGCCCCGAAGCCAGGGCCACGTTGCCTCAGCACGTTGCCATCATCATGGATGGCAACGGGCGTTGGGCCAAGCAGCGCGGCTTGCCGCGCGTTGAAGGGCATCGGCAGGGGGCCGAGTCCGCGCGCACGATCATCCGCACGGCGGGTGAACTCGGCATCAAGTATCTCACGCTCTACGCGTTCTCCGCCGAGAACTGGAATCGTCCCAAGGACGAAGTGGATGCGTTGATGAAGTATCTCGTTCACTATCTCAAGACCGAGACGAGTGAACTGAACAAGAACAACGTCAAGCTGGAGGTTATCGGGCAGATTTATCGCCTGCCGGAGAACGTTCAGGAGCATCTCAAGAAGTCCATTCACACGCTCGGCAAGAACAACGGGCTGACGCTGATCATGGCGTTGAGCTACGGCGGCCGGAACGAAATTGTGGAAGCCGTGCGCGGGATTGCGGAGAAGGTGCGCCGGGGACAACTCGAGCCGGCCGACATTACCGAACAGGTGATTTCACAGCACCTGTGGACGCGCAACATTCCCGACCCGGATGTGTTGATCCGTACGAGCGGCGAGATGCGGATCAGTAATTTTCTGCTGTGGCAGATTTCCTACGCCGAACTGGTCATCACGCCCACGCTCTGGCCGGATTTTCGCAAGCCGCAGTTCTACGAGGCGCTCGAAGACTACGCCCGACGGCATCGGCGCTTTGGCGGAGTTTAATCCGACGCAAAGCATCCGTCATGACCTCAAATCAAGCATTGTTGCCGGGCGAAGACCTGGTCCGGCAGGGGCTGAATGATCTCGCGCAAGCTCGTGAGACGGACTTCTCATTGCTGGTGCTTATCGCCGCGCCGCGCCTGCGAGGTCTCGGCGTGCCAGTGCCGGAGCGAGGCTGTGCCGAGCCGTTTGAACACCAACTCTATTCACGGCTGGAGGCGCGCTTGGGAGCGGGCGCCCATTCGCACTACAACAGCCTGATCCGACGCATGGTCAGTTTGGAACGGGAAGGCCAGCGGACGGTGGCGCGGACGAGTTAACGCTTGCGATCACAGATCGGAATTGGAAATTGGCAATTTTCCCGCCGGTTGTTAGCTTGTCGCGAATGTCAGTGATGCCTGCTGCTCAATCCCAACCCTCGAAGGCAAAAATCTTCATGCGCCGGCTGCTTAGCACGCTGGTGCTTTGGGCGGTGATCATTGGGGCGTTGTTCTCCGGCAACCGGCTGCTGTCCGACTCGGTCTTCCTGCTGATCATCGTGTTCCTTGCGGGCTTTGGATTGGCGGAATTTTACGGCCTGATGGAGAAGCGCGGACTGGCTTGTTTCCGTTGGTGCGGTCTGGCCGGTAGCCTTCTGCTGATGGTGGGGACGTTCTTCAACCTCACCGGGCACCTGGGCACACACGGCGCACCCGGACACGTCAATGATTTTGAAACCAGCTTCCTGATTTTATTCGTGCTGGGCCTGTGTGTGCGGCAATTCGTTTCCCGCCGCAACGCGCACGGCCTGCTCGCCATCTCGACGACGTTGTTTGGCCTGATGTATGTTCCGTGGCTGCTGAACTTCATCCAGAAAATCAACTTCTTCCCCGGCATCGGCGACCACGGCAATTACTACGTCCTCTATTTCATGCTGGTGACCAAACTCAGCGACACGGGGGCATACGCGGTGGGTTCGCTGATTGGCAAACACAAGATGATTCCGCGCATCAGTCCGGGGAAGACGTGGGAGGGCTTTGGCGGAGCGATTGTAGTTTCCACCGGGGCGAGTGTGGCCTTCACCCACTTCTTTGCCGGCCAAATGCCGGGCATGACGCTGCTCCACGCGGTGGTGCTCGGGATTTTGTTGAGCTCAACCGCCGTCATAGGCGACTTGATTGAATCAATTTTCAAACGCGAAGCTGGCGTGAAGGACTCGGGTAGTTTGTTCCCTGGAATTGGCGGCATTCTCGACTTGCTGGACAGTCTCTTGTTTAACGCACCGATCATGTATCTTTATCTGCGGCACGTGCTGACCTAACCATGAAAAACGTCGTCGTTCTCGGCTCAACCGGCTCCATCGGCACCAGCACCCTGAAGGTCGCCGAAGACCTGCCGGATCGCATTCGTCTGCTTGGCCTGGCAGCGGGCAACAATGCCGAGTTGCTGCTGGAACAAACGCGCAAACATCAACCGCAGGCGATTTCAATTTCCGATCCAACCAAGGCCAAAGACCTGGCCGACACCTTTAGCACTGCCTGCGAAGTTTTCTCCGGGGCCGAAGGATTGTTGAAACTCGCCACGTTACCGGAGGCGGACATTGTGTTGATTGCGATTGTCGGCACGGCGGGATTGCAGCCCGCGCTGGCAGCGATTCGCGCCGGCAAGGACATTGCTGTGGCCTCGAAGGAAATCCTCGTAATGGCCGGCGAGATCGTGATGACGGAAGCGCGTAAACAGGGCGTGCGGGTGCTGGCCGTGGACAGCGAACACTCAGCGATCTTTCAGTGCCTCGACGGCAAACCCTCATCCTCCGTGCGCAAACTCTGGCTCACGGCGTCGGGCGGCCCGTTCCGAAACACACCGATGGAGGAGTTCCCCGCGATCACTGTCGAACGCGCGCTCAAGCATCCTTCCTGGGTCATGGGCCGCAAGATCACGATTGATTCCGCGACGCTGTTCAACAAAGGCCTCGAAATGATCGAAGCGCGCTGGCTGTTCGACATTGAGATGGCGCGCGTGGATGTGTTGGTGCATCCGCAGAGTGTGATTCATTCGATGGTGGAGTTTGTGGACGGCTCGCTGTTGGCGCAGCTTTCCACCCCGGACATGTGCCTGCCGATTCAATACGCCCTGACCTATCCGGATCGTGTTGTGAGTGATCGCGTCCAGACGGATTTCCCGAAATTGGGCAGCCTGACCTTTGAAGCCCCGGATTTGGAACGCTTTTCCGCCTTGAACCTCGCACGCCAGGCCGGCGAAACGGGAGGCACTCTGCCTGCTGTATTGAACGCCGCCAATGAGGTCGCGGTCGAAGCGTTCGTGAATGGGCAGATCAATTTTCCGCAAATCACCGAAATCGTGCGGCGAACGATGCAACAACATCGTGTCGTATCTCATCCGACGCTGCCGCAAATCCTCGAAGCCGACGCCTGGGCGCGGCGCGAGGCCGTAATTTGCGGGTAATTTGACTGCCAGCGATGACTCCATTCGCCGGTTGTCAGATGGTCGCAAGGTCGCTAGATTCAACGAGTGCCGGTAATCGGCATAATTACAAGACATGACTGTTCTAAACATTATTTACGTGGTGCTGGTGATGCTCCTGCTGTTCGGGGCGGCGGTATTCGTCCATGAATGGGGACATTTCTGGATGGCGCGCCGACGGGGCATGAAGGTGGAGGCGTTCGCCATCGGTTTTGGCCCCAAGGTATTCTCCTGGAAGCGCGACGGTATTGAGTACTCCTGGCGGTGGATTCCCGCCGGCGGCTACGTGAAGCTGCCGCAAATGATCACGTCGGAGTCGTTGGAAGGCGAAACCAACAAAGACGAGGTGATTCCGCCGGCGTCGCCGTGGTCAAAAATCCTGGTCGCATTCGCCGGCCCGTTCATGAACATCGTCTTCGCATTTGTGCTGGCGGGGGTGATTTATCTGGTGGGCCTGCCCGTCGCGGTCAATCCTTCGATCATCGGTTACGTTGAACCCGGGTCGGAGGAGGCAAAACTTGGCATTCAGGAAGGCGACCGCATTGTTTCCGTCAACGGCGAGCGCGTGAAGTCGTGGCAGGATGTGTCCATGTTCACCATTCTGGCGCGGACGAATGTGATGCCAGTGGTCATTGAGCGTGACGAGGTGCAAACGACCTATCATCTCACCGCCAAAGTTCACGAGGCGGTGGGGCTCAAGCTCTTGAACCTTGATCCGCGCGACCATCCGGAGGTCATCGAAGTGCAATCCGACAGCGCCGCGGAAGCCGCCGGCCTGAAAGCGGGCGACAAAATTCTCACCTTCAATGCCATGCCCGTGGCCAGCCGCGAGCAATTGATCAGCCTCATCCAGAAACGCGGCGGTGAACCGACGGAATTGCGTGTCCAACGCGGCAGCGAGAAGCTCACGCTCACCGTGATCCCGAAGGAAGATCCCACCACGAAAGTCGGGCGCATCGGCGCGATGCTGGGTTCGAATTCCACGCAGACCTACGTGGTGCAAAAGCCCGGCCCAACCCCTTGGGAACAGGTTAGTGACGTGTTTGACAAGACCATCAAAACCATCAGTGCCCTGATTCACTCCAAACAGACCGGCGTAGGCGCAAAGGATTTAAGCGGGCCGGTCGGCATCCTTACGATTCTCGCGGCCCAGGTGAACACCGATTACCGGCTGGCCTTGAGCTTTCTCGTGTTGCTCAATATCAATCTGGCGATCCTGAATCTGCTGCCCATTCCCGTCCTGGACGGCGGGCACATCATGATGGCGATCATCGAGAAGATACGGCGTCGCCCGCTTAGTCAAAAGTTCGTGGAATACACCACCACCGCGTTTGCCGTGCTGCTGATTTCCTTCATGCTTTATGTGACGTTCTTCGATGTGAAACGCTTTTCCCTGTTCCGGTCCATGTTCAAGGGCGGCCACCAGATCGAAGAACAGCAAAAACAGTCCGCCCCAGAAACGCCTTAACACTGCGCGATCATGCGCTACTGCGACTCCCCCTACGCCTTCAAGCGTCGCCGGACCCGCGAGGTGGTCATTGGCGATCCCGCGCACGGCGGCGTAATCATTGGCGGCGACCATCCGGTGGTCATGCAATCCATGATCACGTGCGATACGATGGACACGGCGGCGAGCGTGCAGCAGACATTGGATCTCGTGGCCGTCGGTTGCCAGCTTGTGCGCATCACCGCCCCCACGGTGAAGGACGCCGCCAATTTGCAGAACATTGTCGCTGAGTTGCGCTCGCGCGATTGTCCCGTGCCCATCGTAGCGGACATTCACTTCAAACCCGAGGCCGCGATGGAGGCCGTGAAGTGGGTGGAGGTCGTGCGCGTCAATCCCGGCAACTACGCCGACTCCAAGAAGTTTGCGATCAAGGAATACACCCACGAGCAATACGCCGCGGAGTTGCGGCGCATCGAAGAAAAGTTCACGCCGCTCGTGCTCGAATGTAAACGTCTCCAGCGCGCCCTGCGCATCGGCACGAACCACGGTTCGCTCTCTGACCGCATCATGAACCGCTACGGCGACACGCCACTGGGCATGGTCGAGAGCGCGCTGGAATTCGCCCGCATCTGCCGGCAGCACGACTTCCACAACTTCAAGTTCTCGATGAAGTCGTCCAACCCCAAGGTAATGATCGAGTGCTATCGCCTGCTGGTCGCGCGACTCGAGCAGGAGGGGTCGGATTGGAATTACCCGATTCACCTCGGCGTCACCGAAGCGGGCGAAGGCGAGGATGGCCGCATCAAATCCGCCATCGGCATCGGTTCGCTGCTGTGCGACGGATTGGGTGACACCATTCGCGTCTCGCTCACGGAAGATTCCCCGCGCGAGATCGAAGTCTGCCGCGATTTGCTGGCGCAGATTCCCAAGCTGACGCCGGCTGGTCACGCATCACGCATCACGCATCACGATTTCCCGTTCGACCCGTTCCATTTCGCGCGCCGCGAGACCCCCGAGATCGAACTCAACGAGCAGGTTAAATGTGGCGGCGAACAAGTCATCCGCGTCGTCGTCACGCGCGCGACCTGGGACAAGGTCGCGCCCAAGATTCGGCCCAAGGACGATGTGAAGCCCGAGGCGGTCTATGAGGACTCGAACGTCGCGGAGATTGATCCAACGCAGGACTTCGAGATCAACTGCGACACTCAACTAGTCACCGTGAAGGATGGCGTGAATCTCCCGGTCATCACTGCGTTTCGATTGCTCGCGGCGAAGTTGAAACGGCTTGGGCGGAACAATCCGATCCTGCTGAAGGATTGCTTGGACCGTAGGACAGGCGTCGCGCCTGTCTCTAACTTAATGCCGCAAATATTGGAAACAGGCGCGACGCCTGTCCTCCTCGAACCAAAAATCGCCCTGCTCCGCGCGTCGGTCGTTATCGGTTCATTGCTGGCCGATGGCATTGGCGACGCGATTTTGGTGCGTGGCGAACCCGGCGCGGGCCAATCCCTGCGGCTGGCGTATAACATTTTGCAGGCGGCGGGTTGCCGTTCGTTCAAGACCGATTACGTCGCGTGTCCGTCGTGCGGACGAACCCTGTTCAATCTCCAGACTGTGACCGCCCGCATCAAGGCGCGCACGGAGCATCTAAAAGGCGTGAAGATCGCCATCATGGGCTGCATCGTAAACGGCCCGGGCGAAATGGCGGACGCGGACTTCGGCTACGTGGGTGGCGCGCCCGGCAAGATCAATCTCTACGTCGGCAAGACGCCGATCAAATTCAACATCCTCGAAGCCGAAGCCGTGGATCGCCTCGTGGATTTGATCCGCGAGCACGGGAAGTGGGTGGAGCCGGTAATGAAGGGAGAAGTTGGATAACGACTCATCAAAGTGAGTGGTGATACAACCGCGCATACGCACGTAATCAAATCCTCCACAACCTTCCCATGCACATCGTCAGTTGTGAACCTGTCAGTTGTGAACCTTGACGCTCCGCGCGGGTTGTGGTTGAGTTGAGCCGCAAGCGAGCCGCAAATCAGCGAGCGTCCTTACTGAGCTTGCTCCTTTGAGCCACTGACTCCCTTGGCCGTTTGAGTATGAATCCGGCTGGGCATCTGGTGGAGCAGGACGCAACGGAATCCGGGCAACCTCGCCTTCCGGTGCTGGGGGGAGACTTTGGTTGTGTTGCGTCCCGCATTCCCGCACTTGCGGTTCGAAGAGTGACTCCCAACAGGGTAGCAACGGCCCTTACTGCAACTGCTCCCTGGCCAAGCAACATTCCAATCAATCCGCCCAATCGCGCAGTGCCATGGTTGGCGCTTCCCTGGGTGAACTCTCCCTGCCTATGACCCCGCTCCCGGCCCAGGTGTTTCCATCCACCCACTGGAGTGTGGTGTTGGCGGCGCACGCTGGTGACCCTGCCCGCGCCCGGGAGGCGCTTGAAAAACTCTGCTCCGTCTATTGGTATCCGCTCTACGCCTTCCTGCGGCGGCGCGGTCATCAGCCCGCCGATGCGGAGGACCTCGTGCAAGGGTTCATCGCCCACCTGCTGGCGCGGGAGTTCTTTCAGGTGGCCGATCCCGACAAGGGCCGCTTCCGCTCCTACCTGCTCGCCTCGCTGAACCATTTCGTGGCGGACGCCGCAGCTCTGGCCGGGCGGCTGAAACGCGGCGCTGGCCATCCGCTGCTGTCGCTGGACG
Organism: Verrucomicrobiota bacterium; assembly: GCA_014860005.1. The sequence continues at coordinate 14,335 of JACZKP010000153.1, forward strand.
CGACGCTGGCGGAGCAACGCTACGCCCAGGAGCCAGCCGATCCCGGCGACCCGCAGCAACTCTTCGAGCGGCGCTGGGCGCTGACGTTGTTGGACACCGTGTTGCAGCGGTTGGAGACGGAGGCGGCCGAGAGTGGACGGGCCAGCTTGTTCCGTCAGATCAAAGACGTGTTGCTCGGCGACCGCAGTGGCGTGCGTTACGCCGAACTCGCCCCGCAACTGGGTCTGAGCGAAGCCGCCCTCACCATGACCGTTCACCGCCTTCGTCGGCGTTATCGTGAACTGGTCCGGGAAGAGATTGCCCATACAGTCAGCCGCCCGGTCGAGATTGACGAAGAAATGCGCTACCTCTTTCGGGTGTTGGGCGGATGAATTGTTAGGTTACGCGGCCTTTGCCGTAGTAACAGTCGGGGAACCATGAGAACGCACATCCTTAACGCAGAGACGCGGAGGACGCGGAGAAACGCGGAGAACCACCTCATGAGGCTGAAACTTTGCGAGACTCTGCGTTCTCAGTGCCTCTGCGTTAGGAACTGCGCAACCCTGGTTGAACTGCGTTTGCCAGTTTGAACAACACCGCCTCCAGTCAATTGTCCGAGAGGAAATGCCCCGCGTGCGGCGCCACGATTGCCGCGGATGCGCCGCTGGGTCTCTGTCCCAGGTGTCTCATGAGGGAGGCTCTCGGCGACGGCGAGTCCGCCGAAACCGACGACGCGGTACAACTGGGCAGTTTTGGGGACTACGACCTCTTGGAAGAACTCGGGCATGGCGGCATGGGCGTGGTGTACAAGGCCCGCCAATGCAGCCTGCATCGCGTGGTCGCGCTCAAGATGCTCCTCGGCGGCCAGTTTGCCGGCAAGGTCGCCTTGGGCCGCTTTCGCGCGGAAGCCGAACTGGCGGCTCAACTCCAACACCCGAACATCGTCGCCATTCACGAAATCGGAGAACAGGACGGCTTGCCCTATTTCACGATGGATTTCGTCCCGGGCCACAGCCTGGTGGATCTGGTGCGCGACCATCCGTTGCCTGCTCGCGCGGCGGCCGGTTACGTGCAGACCATTGCCCGGGCCATCCATTATGCGCACGAACAAGGCGTGCTCCATCGCGACCTGAAACCATCGAACATCCTCATTGATGCCTTCGATCAACCGCGCATCACCGACTTCGGTCTGGCCAAACGTCTCACCGGCTCGACTTCGGACCTGACGGTTTCGGGGCAGGCCCTGGGCTCGCCCAACTTCATGCCGCCCGAGCAGGCGGCCGGGAAACACAAGACCAGCGGGCCCACCAGCGACATCTACGGCTTGGGCGCGATCCTTTACTACCTGATTACCGGTCGCCCACCGTTCATGGCGGAGAACGTGAGTGCCGCCGTGCGCCAGGTGTTGGAGAACGAACCGGTATCGCCCCGCGTCCTCAACCCGGGCGTCCCGCGTGATCTCGAAACCCTCTGTCTGAAATGTCTCCAGAAGGAGGCAAAACAACGTTACGCCTCGGCGGCAGAAGTGGCGGACGAACTGGAGCGCTTCCTGCGGGGTGAACCGATCCTGGCCCGGCCCGTGAGCACCATCACGCACCTCTGGCGTTGGTGCCGGCGCAAACCCGCGTTGGCGACGTTGGCGATGGTGGTGACGGCCCTGGCGGTGATTTCCACCATGACGGTGGCGCGCATGAAGCTGGCGCAGGCAGGCCGCGAGCAGGAGCGTTACCGGGCAAACATTCAACTGGCGGCGGCGCACATTGAGAAGGGCGACGTGGTTGAGGCGCTCGAATCCCTGCTCCAATGTCCGCCGCATTTGCGCCACTGGGAATGGGGTCATCTGGTTGGCGAATGTCATCGCGAGGTGCTCGCCCTCGACCACGCCCGTGATCCGCTCACGAATTCTGTCATTCAACTCAAGCCTCCAGAATGGAAGTGCGGGTTCAGCGCCGACGGCCGGCGCGTAGGAACGGTTCATCCCAGCGGCATCGTGCAGGTTTGGGAACTGCCCTCGGGCAGGCCATTGTGGAGTCTGCGCGCAACGAATGAAATCCAAGCTGGGATTCTTTGGCTGCCTGCCTGGTCGGGTGTGGTCCTGGCCCGCGGCAACACGGTCGAGCTTGTTCCCATCGCCAGTTCAGCTCCCCGGCTTCAACTCGAAGGTCACCTCCATGCGGTACGGCGTCTCGCGGTGAGTCTGGATGGGCAACGCATCGCGGCCCTGGCGGCGGATGACACCATGCGCATCTGGGATGCAACCAGTGGCCAGCCGTTGGCACAGTTTCCGGTTATTGCCGGGGGCCAGCGGGTTTTCTTCACCGGGGACGGCCGCCTGGTGGTTGCCGCGGCGGATCAAGCCGTCGCGTACGACACTGTTCGCGGAACCGTGTTGGTGCGCATGTCGGTTGCCGCGCAAGATGCCCTCGCTGTACTGCCGGACTCAGCAGCGGATCGGTTTGTGAGCATTGCGGTGGGCTCCCGCTTCATCGGCCACCGCTACCGGCTCATGACCACAAACGGCCTGGTCCGGGATTTGGGTGAAATTCCGCAGCGGCACTACCAGGAAGCGGCATTCAGCCCGGACCGACGCGCCTTTTGGACCAGCGGAATCGAAGCCACCGCCGCCGTTTATGATGCCCGGACAGGTGAGGTGATCATGACCCTCCCCACCCGCGTAAACCACGGATGTTTCAGTCCGGATGGAGGGCGATTAGCCACCCGGGGAGGAACTTCCACGATTCATATTTGGGACCTGGCCAGCCGTCGTGAACTGCTGAAACTGCAGGGCCATCGCGAAGCCGTGCATGATCTGGCTTTCAGCCCGGATGGCCGTCTGCTGGCTTCGGTGAGTGCGAATGGCGGCGTCAAGGTATGGAGCGCTCAACCGGGCCGGGAGATCTCAGATCAGGTCGGCTTGCCTTGGGGAATTAGTTTTACCTCCGATGGCCGCCGGTTCGCCTACGCGCACCTGCCGGATTGGATTACCGTCCGCGACACCCAGAGTGGCCGCCAGGTTGTGCGGCTGCGGCGGCTGCACCGTATGTGTCTGGCGCTGGCCTTGCGTCCGGACGGCAGGCAGTTGGCCACCAGCGATGGCTTCGGTGAAACGGCCATTTGGGACGTCGAAACCGGGCGACTGTTGCGTGTGCTCCGGCGACACAACCACGGGATTGACCGTGTGCTCTATAGCCGGGATGGTCACCGCCTGATCACCGGCGGTTACGACGGGACGGTTCGCATCTGGGACCCAGAGTCCGGGCAGGAACTGGGCGTGCTTGCACGGGTGCCGAAACTGGTTGAATCCCTGGACCTTAGTCCCGATGGCCGGCACATTGTGGTGGCCGACAATTACGTTGCTCGCATTTGGAGTGCGGAGTCGGGCCAATTGGAGCGATCGCTCCCGGGAGGCTCAGGTTACGTGTATTGCACCCTATTCTCCCCCGATGGCATCCGGGTGGCTTCCTCTGGAGACGATCGTGCCCTGCGCATTTGGAACGTCCACACAGGCCAGATTTTGGACTCCTGGAAACTACGTGGCATTGGTACTACTTTTGACTTCAGCCCTGATGGTAGGCGGGTGGCCCTGCGGACAACCCAAGCCGCCACTTATGCTACGGACGCACCCACATTGGAAATCTGGAATGTTGAAACCGGGCATCAGCTCTTGGCCTTCCGTGGATTTATTGAGATGGGTAACATTGCCGGCTTCTCACCCGACGGACGTCGCATCGTCACGGATTGGTGGGATTCCAAGCTGCGACAGTGGGAGGCCTTCCCTTGGACGGAAGCGGAATACCCTGGCTCGGCCGCCCAGCCGCTTCGGGAACGGATGCGCCTTTACGCCGACCAATACTGGCGGGAACGGCTGGCCGCCGAGCGCGAAGCGGACGACACCAACGCCACGCTCACGGTCGAACTGCCCTTTGACCGATCCATGCTCCCGGTCCGTGATCCCGCCACGCCGCCCCACCTCATTGACCTCACGGCGCACTACACCGGCGTCTTGAACGAATGTAGCTACCTCGATCCGGTAAGCGATTACATGGGGATTGACTTGCGGAACGCACCGAACGGCTTGGTGCATTTTCAGGACGTGCCCTTTGACATGCGCGGGCTGATCCAACTGGCTCAAGCTTCCAGGGATGTTCTATGGTGGGATTACCCGCGGGCGGTGGAACAGATCAAGCTCAGGCAGCGAGTACGCACGTTGCACGCGATCATGGGCAGCGTTGGTCGCGCGCCGGAAGGCAAGGCCATCGGCGCCCTGGTCCTGCATTATGCCGATGGCACCCGGCAGGAGTGCGAAATCCTCTATGGCCGCCATGTTCGCCATTGGTGGACGCACGCGGATACCCGAACCGACACTGACCTCGCCCAAGTGGCGTGGGAAGGGCCGCACGCCTTCCCGAAGATTCACCCCACGCGGCTGCGCATCTTCCACAGCTCCTGGGAAAACCCGCACCCGGACAAGCCAGTGGTGAGCCTTGATTTCGTGTCGCGGATGACCACCACCGCCGCTCCCTTCCTGATCGCGGTGACCGTGGAGTGAAGATCGGCTCTTTGAAAACCGCTCCGGCGTAGCGGCGTCCCGGCAGAGCGCCGCCACCTTGCTTCTGTTGGAAAAGAGCGCGGCGCTCTGCCGAGACGCCGCTACGAGGTTTTGAAACGGGTTCAAGAGGGTCGGCGTTTCAGCGCTCGTTACTTTTCTTTCATTCCCCCGTTAGGTTTTCCAGCAGATGCCGTAGTACCCAATGAACCCCCCGTGTGGGGTGAATCCGCACGGGACAAAAACCAAAGAACCTATGAAAACCAAACTCAAACTGAACCAACTGTTCCTCAACTACTTCAGCGCACGCGCGTGGCGGATATGCCGGGCCGGCCCGGTCCTCGCCGCCGGCCTCTTTGGATTGCTCCTGACCGCCCAGGGCCAGGACCCCACGTTTACCAAGATAACGACGGGAGTGATTGTCACTGACAGCGAAGGATCCATCTCTGGTAACTGGGCTGACTATGATGGAGATGGCTATCCCGATCTGTTCGTGGCCAATGCCGTCCTTAGCGGAAGTACTCACAACGCGCTTTATTACAACCTCCACGGCACGAATTTCAGTCGTCAGGTACCCGCGTCTGCCACGCTCACCGGCGATTCGATGCGCGTGTGGGGAGCGGCTTGGGCTGATTACGACAACGATGGCAATGTAGATCTCATTGTTGCCAATCTCGACGGCGGCGTCCTCGCCCAGCGGCTGTACCATAACAATGGAGACGGCACCTTCACCGCCGTCATAGATTCGGAATTGCGATCCGATACGAAGAGCGCCTCCTGCCCGTGGTGGTTTGATTACGACAACGACGGATTCCTCGACCTGTTCATGGCCAAAGGCACGTACTTGGGCGGTGCGGCTAATGATTGCCTGTTCCGGAACAATGGCGATGGGACCTTCACGAAGATGACGACGGCCGAGGTGGGGTCGCTGGTCAATGACCAATTGCGAAACGACAGCTGTCATTCTGTGGACTATGACAACGATGGCCGCCAGGAATTGTCCCTAGTCCATCCCATTCCGTTGGGCGGAGGCGCTTGGGATATCTTCAACGCCACGTGGCGCTGCCAAGAGGACGGAACTTTTGTGGCCGTCACACCTACGGGTTTGCACGATAGCTCCATACTCCGATGGTGGGCTGACTATGACAACGATGGCTGGCTAGATGCCTTCTGTTCGCAGCCGCTCGCCATTGATGTCTGGATGCCGCAACTCTTTCACAACTCGGGTGCGGAAGGGTTTACCAATATCACAACCGCACTTAACGTCACGGAGCCGATTAACAACATGGGTGCCGCAAGCTGGGGCGACTACGATAATGATGGTTGGATCGACCTGTTTTTCACCGGACAATATTCCGGAGCACCTCGGAACGGCATGTTTCGAAACAATCGGGATGGCACGTTCACCCAGATTGTGGTTGGCAATCTGATCTATGACGGGGGAAGGCAGACTGTCCCATCTTGGGTTGACATCAACAGGGATGGTTTTCTCGACCTCTTCATCGCTGTGGGAAACGCCGAGCCTGAAAGAAACCTGCTCTACCGCAACAATGGCAACGCCAACCATTGGCTCAACGTCAAATTGGACGGTCGGGCCTCGAACCGGTCGGGCATCGGGGCCAAGGTTCGGGTCCAGGCCACCGTCAATGGCCAGACATTCTGGCAAATGCGCGAGATCAGTTGCGAGAACAGCTATGCCGGACAAAATGGCCTGCTGGCCCACTTCGGTCTGGGCGACGCGACGAGTGTTACGACGTTGCGCATTGAATGGCCCTCCGGGATCGTGCAGGAAATCCCGAATGTCGCCGCCGACCAGTTCCTCACGGTGGTGGAATGTCAGGGTTACACCAACGCCTGCCCGTCCTTCACCGGGGCGACGCAGGACGCCAGCGGCCTGCAACTCACGTTCACCGAACCAGAAGAGGTCGGGACGCGCTACGTGATCGAAGCCTCCAGCGACCTGGTGCATTGGACCAAGCAGAAAGTCTGCACCAGCACCGGCGGCACCGCGCAATTCACCGACCCTGTCAGCGCGAATCGAACGCAGCGCTTCTACCGGCTGCAAGTGCCATGAGGTAGGGCGCATGAATCTCCTTCCGGGTGGAAGGCGGGCGGGTTTTGGGGGTGAACTCCGTGTGTCCGCCAAAACCCGCTGAAAAACCAACAACATGAAGACCACGCTCCGCCTGCCTGCGACGCCCGCTGTGGCTCCGACTGCCAAGGTGCGCCACCAACCGCTCGCGACACCTCATCTGCCTTTCGTGTCGTGTTACAATGACGCGACTTCGCGCAATAACGGCAAACATCCCAGTCGTCGCCTGCCGGCTGTCTCCATTAACCGGAACGCCTCCTCTCCCCGTCCCTCTCCTCCATTCCGAATGGAGGAGAGGGTGGCCGCAGGCCGGGAGAGGAGGTGCTCCGCGTTTATGGTTTCAAAGCGCGAAAGGTCGCTTCGGGAAAATCTCTCCCAGCGGGAGAGGGATCAAGGGAGAGGGAGAACGCTCTTGATTACAGCCGTGTTTGATTCATCCGGCAATGCCAAGCCTTTGCGGCGCTCTCCCTCACCCCGCCCTCTCCCGCTGGGAGAGGGAGCGACTTCCGCCAGCTTTTCCAGTGTCGTGAGTCGGCAGTGGCAGAGTGTGTATGCGGGGTACTGGGTGTGGATGGGGCCGGAAGGCGTGAAGTAATTCAACACCCAAGTTACGGGGGAGAAGGTGAGGTTCTATCGGGTAGTGGTGGAGCAGCCATCCCGGGGTGTTTTGAAGCCGTACCCGTCGTTTGCTCACGCGACCGGGATGATCCAGACGCTGGCTGCAATCAGGTCGGTAGTGTTAACGCGACAACATGAATCCTCTGAATCACAAGCTGCATGTCAATACGCCTCAGCGCCCGGTAGCCCTGCTCCCGCCGCCGGTGGAGTTGCTGAAAGGTCTCAGTCAGTTTCTACCCTTCGGGTTGGTCGGCCTCCGTGAGAGCCAGTATGGCGAGCGATTCGGCCTGGTCATGCAATGCGGCGAGCGCGAGCTTTACGCTCTTAAACAGCAGTCGGTGGAGGTTCCCAAGGACAAGGAACGCCGCATGTTGTTCGCGTACGACTTGCTAATCGCCCATAGTCTGGCCGGTTATCTCACGCAGGCTTCACCGGATTGTTCCTGCCGTGCGCCTACCTGCGCCCCAAAGACGACCGCGGCACCGAGGTTGGCTTTGCCTACTTTGGCTATCCGTCGGCCGAGGGGACTGAAGCACGGGAGGGTCCGCTCAACCCCGTGTTTGACGACCGCCTGGGCTGCGGTTTTACGAAGATGATGACTTCCTTCATCGCGGCGCTGGGGGGAAAGTTCCGCCCGCACCGGCATCCCGGTGACGCCGATCATCGGCCTGGAGGTTCGAACCCGGACGCAAATCGGGACTTTGCTTTTCGGCTTCCTAGTTTTGGGTTCTCATATCGTGTGCCTCAAGAGTCAGATCGTCGAGGCTGATCCGGTTTGGGCCGCCCTGCGGAGCACGGGAATCACCGAGGTCTATCATCTTCCCAGTGTCCCGTTGTTCATTCGCGAAGACGAATTGCCCACAGCAAAGTCAATCGCTTGAAACTCCGCCAGCAGATGGTCAGGCTCAATTCAACCACTGGTCGGACGAACTGGCAGAGGCGGCCTTCGGCCAGGCCGGACTGCGAGGAGCAAGGAGTGTTTTCAGAAAGCAGGCTGGTAGAAACCGGCTGGTTTAACCCAACGCCTTCCTGCGGCAAATTGGCCAAGTTCGCGGGCTTTTCGCAGGTTCCGGCACCCGGTACTTATCCGGAGCGGATGTAAAAACGCTTTTTTCTTTGCTTGACCGCTGGAGGCAAAGGCTTTATACAGACTCACCAAGACCGACAACAACCCAAACACCACCCAACCTTATGACACTGACAAAGCGTGACTTGGTCATTCGCATCAGCAACGAAACGGGTCTGGTTCAGCAACAGGTTCTGGAGGTTATCCAGAAGACGCTGGATTACATCGCGGAGGCGCTCGCCAAAGGCGACAAGGTGGAGCTGCGCAACTTCGGCGTGTTTGAAGTCAAGATTCGCAAGGCAAGAATTGGGCGCAATCCCAATGCCCCGGAAACCGACGTGCCCATTCCGGAGCGCTCGGTGGTTAAGTTCAAACCGGGCAAGGAAATGCGGGCCGAAGTTTTGCGGCTGCCTCCCCCACCGCCCGAGCCATCGGCCCCGCCGGCGTGAGTTTGTTACCAAGCGAGAGGCGCGGGCGGAACTTTGTCGGCGCCTTTTTCATTTTGCTTTCCCCTCCTCCCCTCTAAGCTCTGCGGCAATCTATGGAACGATTGCCCGGCTTTCGCGACTTTTATCCCGAACCGCTGCCCCACAAGGACGTGTGGAGCGCCGACGTGCGGCAGTACATTTTCACCAAGTGGCGCGACGCCGCCCACCGCTACGGCTTCCGCGAATACGACGGACCACCGCTCGAACCGCTGGAACTCTTCACCACCAAGAGCGGTGATGAAATTGTCGGGCAACTCTACAATTTCAAGGACAAGGGCGACCGCGAAATTGCGCTCCGACCGGAGATGACACCCACCTTGGCGCGCATGGTTGCCGCCCACGAGCGTAATTACAAGAAGCCCGTCAAATGGTTTGCCCTGCCACAATTGTTTCGTTACGAACGCCAGCAGAAAGGCCGGTTGCGGGAACACTTTCAATTCAACGCCGACATCATTGGTGAGACGGATCTGGCGGCGGACGCGGAATTGATCGCGCTGCTGATAGATACGCTCCGCCTGTTTGGTCTGACGGCTGAGGATTTCGTGATTCGCCTCAGCAGTCGCAACGCGTGGCAGGATTATTTCTCTGCGCGTTGTCACGATCATACGAAGGCCTACGAGTTTTTCCAGGTCGTGGACAAGCTGGAGCGGGAAGACCCGGCCAAGAGCGACGAGAAACTCACGGCCTTGGGATTCTCACTGGACGAGTTGAATCGCTTCATTGAGGCCGGCGAGCCCACGCCGGAACTCAAGGCAATCCTGGAGAATCTGGCCGCACGCGGTATGGCCGATTTCGTGAAGGTGGATTATCACGTCATCCGCGGACTGGCTTATTACACCGGGCCGGTGTTCGAGGCGTTTGATCGCAAGGGGGAGTTTCGCGCCATCGCGGGCGGCGGACGCTATGACAACCTCGTGAAACTTATCAGCGGCGGCAAAGTGGATCTGCCCGCGCTGGGCTTTGGGTTTGGCGACGTGGTGCTGCTGGAACTTCTGAAAGCGCGCGGCCTGGTGCCCAAGCTGGATGCCTCAGTGGATGCCTTCGTGTTGATCGAAGACGAATCCCTCCGCCCCGATTCGCTCAGGCTGGTTCAGGAGTTGCGTGGCGCCGGCCTCGCCGTGGAATACCCGCTGACATCCGCGAAACCTGACAAGCAGTTCAAGCGGGCGCAGGAGTTAAAAGCCAGACACACGGCGAAAGTGGAAGTCGGTTCACGGGTGCGAATTCGGAATCTCGCGACGCGAGAAGAAACCGTCACAACCATCGCGGAAGTGCCCACTCAGCTCCAGCGATGAACTGACTGGCCCCGGGTTGAACCTTGGGTGGCAGCCGGGAACCAACCACAGCGCGCACGAGGGTCACCACACTGCGGCGCACCCCCCAGCATTACCGCTGGGCGGGCAACCGGATCACACCGATGCTTCCGCGGGCTTGGCGACTTTTGCCTTCGGATTGGTCTGTTTTTCCTTCACCAGCGTGGCACCCTTGCCAATCCGCTTGCGGAGATAAGTAAGTTTGGCCCGGCGAACCGCGCCAACGCGCTCGACTTCGATCTTGTCCACGCGCGGCGAATGCAAAGGGAACACGCGTTCCACCCCTTCGCCGTAGCTGATGCGGCGGACGGTGAACGTCTCATTCAGTCCACGCCCGCGCTTGCCGATCACCACACCGGCGAAAATCTGGATGCGCTCCTTGTCGCCTTCAACGACCTTGGTATGCACCCGGACGCTGTCGCCCACGCCAAAACTCGCGTCGTCCTTGCGAAACTGTTCCGATTCAATTTTGTCCAACAATGCCTGGTTCATAAAATTTGTTTTTTGGTGGATGTCAGGTGACTAGCGCCATACATCCGGTCAACGGTCATTTGCCACGCTTCAACCCAGTAAATCCGGTCTTTGTTGCTTCGTTCGCAGGCGCGCTTCATGCGCCCGCCACTTCGCGATCTCGGCATGGTTGCCGGAGAGCAACACTTCCGGCACTTTCATCCCGCGAAACTCCGCCGGTCGGGTATATTGCGGATATTCCAGCAATCCCCGGCTGAACGACTCGTCCAAGGCGCTCTCATCATCGCCCAGCACACCCGGGATCAAGCGCGCCAAGGCGTCAATCACCACCATCGCCGGCAGCGCGCCGTTGGTCAGCACGTAATCCCCGATGGACAGTTCATCATCCGCCAGATGCGCCCGCACCCGCTCGTCGAACCCTTCATAATGTCCGGTCACCAGAACCAGATGTTCGACGTGCGCCAATTCAGAGGCAATGGCCTGATTGAACTGGCGGCCGGTCGGCGACAGCAGCACGATTCGTGCGCCTTGCCCCGCGAACTGCTCCACCGCTTCAAAGATCGGTTCAGGTTTCAGCAACATGCCCGGCCCGCCACCAAATGGCCGGTCGTCCACGGTCTTGTGCCGGTCGTGCGCGTGATCCCGCAGATTGTGGATTTGCAAATCCAACAAACCCGCCTGCCGCGCCCGCTTGATAATGCTTTCATCCAGCGGTCCCACAAACATTGCGGGGAATAGCGTGAGCACGTCAATCTTCATGCCCGTAAGGCGTAGTCGTTAGTCGCCCAGCGACCGGGCAACCGCAACTTCTTAGCTGTTTCGTCGGACCGGCGTGTCCTCAACGATTTCCAACGAGCAGCGCAACCCTTTCCTGGCACTGCCCGCCAACAGCAATGACCGCAGGGCATTGATGGTCATGCCCTGCCGGCCAATGATTTTGCCCACATCGTCAGGATGCAGCCGCAGTTCATACACGGTCGTGCCTTCGCGCTCGACCGGCGTAATGGTTACGGCGTCGGTATGCTGCACCAACCCCTTGACCACGTATTCCAAAAAGGCCTGCATGGCCGCAGAATCAAGCAGGGACGGTGGTTGTCGCCGCGGCCTTGGCCGCTTTCTTGATGAAGCTGGCAACGGTTTCGCTCGGTTGCGCCCCTTTGCTCAACCAATACTTGGCGCGCTCCAAGTCGAAGGCAACTTTGTCGCTCTTTTTGCGCGGCCAATAAGTGCCGAGTTCCTCGATGAATTTGCCATCGCGCGGACTGCGGCTGTCAGCTACAACGATACGAAACACCGGTGCGTTTTTTGCGCCGATGCGTTTCATGCGGATTCGAACTGCCATAAATTGTCTTTTGTTCGCGGGGTGACAAACCATTATGCCGCCCACCGGCAAAGCGTTCCCAAAAATGGGAGGCAGAGACTAGTCATGCCTCATCCGCTTGGCAAGTCCCATTTCGGCTTCATTTTGGTTTCTATTTTAACGGCAAAGCAACTTGCGCCAATCACGCGGCAGTGCTCTGCTGAAACGAAAGCGTGTGAGCGTACCGACCATCAATGATCCGACCCAGTTCGCCAGCCTGGAAGCCAGTCAGTTGAGCTTGTGGCAGGAAACACCGGCGTGCCCCGCCCGCCCGCCAAACCTGCATACGGAGTTGACTGGGTTCCGCGACTTCGGCGCGGCAACACGCCAAGTCACCACAACTTTCCAACAAGTCAACGGCACGACAAGCGCGACACCAACGTTCATTAACGAGTTTTGGACCGCGCGCCAACGGCAGGCGAGTTCGCTCCACGAAGTCTCCTACCGCGCCTGTTTCAAACCGCAACTCCCGCGCTTCTTTATTGAGCGGCTCACGCAACCCGGCGATGCGGTCTATGATCCGTTCATGGGCCGGGGCACGACGCCGATTGAGGCGGCGTTGTTGGGGCGGCTGCCCTTCGGCAACGACATCAATCCCCTCAGTCTGACCTTCACGCGTCCGCGCCTGCGGCCCCCAGCGTTAAGCGAACTCGCAGCACGGTTGCAGGGAATCAATCTGGCCGATCACGATGAATTCCCGGAGGAACTGCTGGTGTTTTATCACCCGGAGACGCTGCGGGGAATTTGCGCCTTGAAGAAATACTTCCTGAAGCGCCGGGTGATGGCACACGCGAGCAGAGTGTCGAGCACCGCCTCGGCTCGTTTGACAGTCACCACTCAACGAGCCGACACGGTGGTCGGCGCTCCATTGGATCCGCTTGATGACTGGTTGTGCATGGTCTCACTCAATCGCCTGACCGGCCATTCGTCCGGATTTTTTTCCGTCTATACGCTGCCGCCCAATCAAGCCGTATCCGTCAAGTCCCAACAGAAGATCAACGCGAAGCGTAATCAAACCCCGCCGCGACGCGACGTGGTCAAAATCCTTCTCAAGAAATCCAAACAACTGCTCGGCGACGTGACGCCGGAGATTCGCCACACGCTGCAGAAGGTGGCTGCGTCGGCGCGGTTTGTGAACGCTCCCGCCCACGCCACCCACGAACTGCCCGCTGAATCCGTCTCGCTCGTCGTCACCTCGCCGCCGTTTCTCGACGTGGTCCAATACGCGGACGACAACTGGCTGCGTTGCTGGTTTCTCGGCATTGACCCGAAGTCGGTGGCACTGACCGTGCCGAAAAAGCTCGAAGCCTGGCGCGAAGTGATGACTGAAGTCCTTCGCGAGTTGCACCGCGTCTTGAAAACAGGCGGTCACATCGCGTTTGAAGTTGGCGAAGTTCACGCCGGCAAAACAAAACTGGAAGAACACGTTCTGCCGTGCGGCGTCGCGGGGGGGCTCGAACCCGTGCTGGTGCTCATCAACGATCAGGAATTCACCAAGACGGCGAATTGCTGGGGCGTGGACAACATGAGCAAGGGCACGAACACCAACCGCATTGTGCTGTTCCGCAAACCCTGAGCAACCCCGCGCCTGTCGGGCTGCGATTGAAACCGCTTTCCCGTGAACGCGCCACGGGTAGCCGACGACGTAAGGAGGCGGACTTTCTCTGTTTGCAACGCTTTCCGCCTCCTCACGTCGGCGGCTACGGTACAGGCTTTCAAGGCGCGAACCTTGGCTCATGGAATTCCCGCCCTGACCGCGCGAGTTTCAGGCCAGTTCGTCCCGCACAATTTCCAGCAACCGCTTCGTGGCCTTGATGCCTTCGGCTTCGCTCAAGCCGCCGCCTTCATACTCGATGCCCACGTAACCCCGATAGCCGGCGTCCTTCACGATTTGAAGCATGCGCCGATAGTCCGTGTTCTTTTCGTTGCCGGCTTCGTCGAAGTCGTGCGACTTCGCGCTCACTCCCTTGGCGAACGGCATCAACTCCGCCGTACCCTGGTAGCGGTCGTATTCTTCCCCGGACTGACGGTTGATGACAAAATTACCAAAGTCCGGCAGCGTGCCCACGTTGGGTTTGTTCACCATCCGCATCACGCCCGCGAGCCAGCCGCCGTGCGAAGAAAGCCCGCCATGATTCTCGACAATCGCATTCAGCCCCAGCGTCGCGCAATACTCACCCAGCTTCGCCAGACCTTCCGCCGCGCGTTTCTGTTGTTCTGCAAAACTGCCCGCGTTGCCCGTGGCCGCGTTGACGCGGATGCTGTGGCAGCCGAGGAATTTCGCGGCATCCGCCCACTTGTGATGGTTCTTCACCGCCTGCTCGCGACGCTCGCCCGAAGGATCACCCAGATTCCCTTCGCCATCGCACATGATCAGCACACTCTTCACCCCTTCGCCTTCGCAAATCGTCTTCAGTTCCTTCAGGTAGGCCTCGTCCCGCGCCTTATCCATGAAAAACTGATTCACGTACTCGATCGCGCTGACGCCGAAGTCCCGGTTCGCGACCCGGGGAAAATCGAGATTGGTCATGGTCTTCTGGTTGCGGATCGTCCGATGAAGGGACCATTCGGCCAGCGAAATGTCAAACCAGTTGCGGCGGCGGCGACCGCTGGTGGCACAGCCCGTGACGGTTCCGAGTGAAATTCCCGCGGCGAACATTCCGGTCGTTTGAATAAAATGGCGACGATTCATGGCGAAATCATGTTCGCGGAGTTTGCGTTGGTCAATCGTGATTTGCCAGCCGCGCTGCGGAAGGCTGTGATTAAAAGCGGGTGAGGAGCGCCGGTCTGCGACCGGCTTTTGGGGTGCGAGTCCCCGAGTATGGCCGCGTTTGCTTCGACCATTGACCGCTTATGCTTCGCCCCGCTCAAAGCCGGCTGCAAGCCGGCGCTCCAGCCGCAGGGCGGCTCACCCACTTTTAATCACACCCGCTGCGGAAGCCGGCATTGACTCTGAAATCGAAACTTTTACGCTGCGGTTGATGCCGCTACCAACGCCACACCCGTGCGTCCGTCGCTTTTGCCGCCTCTGCGTTGCCGGGTTGCTGGCCGCCATCTTTTGCGCGCAGCCTTCGCTGGCGGAAGCGGCCACCAACTCCAGTCTGCTACCCCAGCTCACCGAACTGACTCGCCCAGCCAAAAAGATTCCCTTCAAGGAAGTGATCCTTGCCACCACGGGACAGCGCATCCTCGATTTCGATACAAACAATCCCGCGCACGCCACATTGCACGCGAGACTCACCACGGCCGCCAGCGCCGCCACGACGGCGGCGCGCGCCGCGGGTCTCTTCGCTTCCCGGGCAAATGAGGCCGGCAACGCCTTGGAAAGCTTCATCAAGGCGGCGTTAACGGAGGCGGGCCTCGACGCCCGCACGCCTTTGACGACGGCGGGCAACGCGCGCAGCACCGGCTATCCCGATCTGGAAATTCATGTTCCGGTGCCGTGTTATCTCGAATTGAAGACCTACAGCGCCACCACCGCCAACACCACGCAGCGATCCTTTTACTACTCGCCGTCCGAGAGCCCCAAAGTCACGCACGACGCCCTGCATCTGCTGCTGGCGTATGAACTGGAACGGACCGAACGCGTAGGCAGGACGGCTTTCATTCCCGTCCGTTGGAAGCTCATCACGCTGCAGGATCTGGAGGTGGACCTGAAATTCGAGTTCAATCAAAGCAATCGCGGGCTTTATGGGCGGGAGGCGGGCAAAGCCTTGCTCGGCGAAAGTGCAGTTGATTAAAAAAAGCGGCTGACCCGAGGTCAGCCGCTTGTGAATCAATTCTGTTCAAACTCAGCCTACTGGCGCGTGCGATAGAACATCGCGTCACCCGAAGGCGCCACCAAGATGGGCGACGTGGGATTACCCGGCACGTCTTCCCACGGACCAGTCACGCTGGGAGCGTGCTGCAAGATTCCCGCGGTCCAGCCAATCTCGAGTTGAGCCCCCGAGACTGAGATAGTGAGCAAGCCTGGCAGAACGCCGGTGAACTCATACGGTCGCGGCACCGTCGCATTGTAGGTTGTGGAACTCAGATAGAAGTCGTCGAACAACGCACTGTGGGTCGCGTTGTTGCCCAGCACCACCAGTTGGTCGAGTGACGGCGACACGCCACCCAGCACCACGTCAATCGACTCCGGATCGCGATCACTCCGGTAATCCTGGAAGGCCACCGTCCGGGTGGGGTCACCCAACTTCTGGATGTAAACCGTAAACACATCCACCGTAGTCAAATCCTGGGAGTACTGGGCCAACGGCGCGTTGGTGACATCAATCCAGACATTGTAAACCGCCCCGGCCTCGAGCGGTTCGGCCAGATAATCTATCGGATTGCTGCCGACGAAGGGCGTAAAGCCGTTGCGGGCGCCAATGTACCAACCATTGGTTACGACGCCGGCGAGTTCGTTGGTAAAGGCCGCGACGTAGAGCACGGGACCGATGTTCTGATACGCATCGCCATAGCTGCGCTGGCTCTTGTCCGTGAGGCCCACGATATTCGTGATGCCGGCAGCCGTGTCCGCCCCTGGGATCAGGCGGAAGAACAATGTCCGCGCCTGGTTTTCATTCACCGAAAGGTCTTGCAGATTCAGGAATGAAACGCTGCCAGCAGTGGCGGTGCGCAGGGCGTGATTGGCATTGGTATCCACCACTTGCGCGGCGTTCGGCGTGGCTTCATTCCAATAGCCGTTGGCAGCCAGGATGCCGAGGGGCGTCTGGTCAAAGTTGTCGAGCAAAGCCCACGCGGCGGGGCTGACGCCATCCACCACGGCCACACTGGTGGTCGCGGAGAGCGTGTCCCCTCCCCGGCTGATCGTCAGCACGTAGTTTGTGGATGCGTTCAGGGTCACGGGAAGCGATCCAGAGCCGAAAAGCGTACTAGCCGTCATATCCACGCCGTTGACTGTGACCTGTGTCACATCCCGGCTAACCTCCCAGCGCAGTGTGGTCGAACCGCCCGCGACCACGGCTGGCACGTCAGACTTAGACCTGCTGATCGCCAAGGGTATGAGACGCACCGGAGGATTGGTAATGGAAGTCACCTGCAGAATCTGAATCTCCTCTGCTGACAAAGCGCGATCCCAGACCGCCACTTCGTCAATTAACCCGGAATACCAGGCGGAAGCCGCCGCTCGGCGGACGGCCCCGATGGCCGTGGCTTGCACGGTCAGGGGACGGATGGGGGTCAAGACCACGGAGTCGAGCGCGCCATCAATCCACACCTGGGCATTCATGTTGCCGTCGCCAATATCGCGTTGCACATAGGTGATGTGACGCCAATTGCCGTCAAATGCCGACGCAGCCGAATGAGCGTGGTTGGGGTTGGCAGTCCCGCCGTCGTTTCGGATGAAGATGTCCAAGGTGCCGTCCGCGCCTGTGTTATGCGTGCCCAGGTTGAAAAGTGGGTTACCACTCGTTAACGAGCCTTCGGAGAAAACCCGCCGGTCACTCTTCCCGACCTCGCCCTGCACGAGACCGTTTACCCAGAGCGATACGGAGAAGTCAGGGTGGTTGTAAATAGGGAGGGCATCGCCCGGGTTGTTGATACGCTCCAGCAAAGCGTTTGTGCCGTTGAACTGGAAGGCATTGCCCCATTTTCCGGGGACCACGTCGCCTGGCCCCATGTTGACCAGATTCATGTCGTAGGTGCTGACCAAGTCAAAGGTCTTGGTGCCCTGAACTTCGTTCAACGGCCAATAGGCGATTAAACCGTTGGTGATGCTGGCCGGCGGGACGGTTGCAAACGCCAGGCTGGCAATCGTGCTGGAGGCGAATCCTCCCGCGTTGGTGACGAACAATTGATATGCGCCCGCATCTGCCAAAGTCAGGGCGGTGAACACCAGAGTCTCTTCGGTGGCGGTGGGCAGCGGCTGTCCGTCTTTATACCACTGATAAGTCCTTGGCAGGTCGCCGACGACTCCGGCGTTGAAGGTCCACGGGGCGCCCTCGGGCAGATTAACGCCACCAACCAGTGGCGTGGTACATTCTGGCGGAAGCGGAGGCTGCGGGGTGGTCAGATAGGTCACGGCGTTCAGGAACATCTGCGCACCATCGGGCTCGAGGTCATACATTCCTGCGGCGTCGCCGGTGATGTTCAACTCCCGGCTGCCGGTAATGAATACCAGCCGCTTGGCGGCAAACACGTCACGTCCGTGGGACGAACTCACCCCTTGAGCTATTTCCCCAATCACCATGCCATTGAACGCGGCATCACCGGGCGTGCCAACGCGCGCCAGGATGGACATGGCGCCGATGGGCGCGCTGGTCACAACCGACGCTCCACGTTGAACCTGCGTTGCGCCCGTGGTGGCATTGGTATGCGTCTGAATTGAGGAAAACGGATTCACCATGAGATTGGTGTCGTTCAGAGCCACTCCGGCAAAAATCGGATGAGCCCGGTAAAGCACGCGCAGCCGCATGGGGTTGCTGTTCACATCGGGGATGGTGTCGCCGGTGTTAAACCCGAGGCGGTTGTTCCGGTTCACGTAGCCGTTGATGGACATCAGGGGCACTGTGACACTGGTGTTCCAGGCTGCCGTTTCCTCGGCAATGTCGTAATGGCCGCTAGGGACAGAACGACTGATGATAACGAGGTCGTTGGTATTGAAAGCGGTTATCAGATCAGGCTGATTTTGAATGTCTGCCACGGTGACAAACCGGGTTACCGTATGGCCGTTGGCAGCCAGCAGCCGGGTGTAGCCGGCGTCCGGGGCGTTGGTGAACCCGGCATTGGTCGCATTTCCATTTGGAGTGTTATCGGCTGAGTGCAAGCTCACCCAAGCGATATTGGCAGCCGGCAGCGACATTCCCGCCAGGAGCGAGACCGTGAGGAAGGAGAGGAGTTTTCTTTTCATGGTGGGTTTTTTTGAGACTTATTGTCGTTGGAAAAAATAGCTGGCTTCCTTGATTCGTCAATCCAAAAAGCCAAAAACGGCCCGCCATCAGAACGTCAAGGCTGCCCATTGAACCCTAAAATCCACTTGCTCCGAAACATCTCCGAGCGCAGAGTTTTGCCATGAGCGCCGCCAACCCAGATCCGCCAACGGCGTCCAACCCGGCAGCAGCAATTCTCATTTTGCCCCGGAGCGCGACTGTGTCGTCTCGACCAGTCGCAGCAGACCGGCAAGTTTGAGGCTGTTTGGACTGTCGCAGCGCTGCGGCTGGTGCTTCGCACACAGCCGCGCTCCGCAAAATGAGAATTGCCGATCCGGCAGTTCGCTTCCCCGTTGGGTAATCCTCCTGCTCCTCCCGCTCCTGATCATCGCCCCCAAGGCGACACATGCCGAGGGCTGGATCGTCAGTCCCACCGAAGGGCTGCGTTGGACTTCGTCGGATGACAAGCTCAAGTTTCACGCCGGAGGCGTATTCGCTGCCGATGTCATGGTACATGAAACCGGTGAGCATCCGGACTCCGGTGTTTATCCCGCCCTCGCGAAGCCAATTCTCGAAGGCAGACTTCCTGGCAGGCGACAGTTTCGTGGATGATCACCGGTGAGCATTACGACGGACGTATCTTCGGCCAGCACGGCGTCTCGCCGACGGGGCCAAATGCCTGGGAAGTCGCGGTGCGTTACGCCAACGCCGACATTGACCGCGACTTCTACGATTTCGGCCTGACTGACTACAGCCGGTCGTCCCAGGAATTTCGTTCGCTCACCGCGACGCTGAATTGGTATGCCACGCCGAATCTGCGGCTCAGCCTCGGCTTTCTGCACATCATTGCCGATGACGATATCGCGGCTCTCGACGACGGAGGCCGGGACACCGCCGGAGTCTTCCGGGTGCAGTACCGGTTCTGATGGCGGCGAACGGTAGCGCGCCGTTGGGCTTTCCGAAGACAGGTAAAGTTGAACCCAGTTTCAGCATCGTTCGACGGCCCGATCGCTCACAGAAATCTCTTGCTTCACGTCGGGGCTTTTGCTAAAGACATCGTCGCTGCCATGAGCCGTTCATGGTGGCAAATGGGAAACAGTTTCTCTCGCGAGAAAAAAAGATTCGGGAAACCAACCAGCGCTTGGAATAGCGCAAGCGAAAGCCTCAAAACCCTCGGGGTCATGCGTATGAAAAAAACAACCCTCCGTTGCCTCCTCCTCGCCCTCGCCCTTGTGTGGACGACCACACTCACCACCCATGCTGGCTGGATCAAGCGATACTTGTATTACGACATGCCCGGCACCACCGTCGCCGAGCTCCTGTATGGCACCAACTATTTTGGCACCGTCATCTTTCCTGACACGCCAAGTGAAATCCAATTCATTCCGTATCTGAGCACCGGACCTCACCTGGCCGAGACCGATCCTCAGTTCCAGAATGCCTTTTATGATAATTACGGCAGTTACGTGCCCGGCTACATCGAGCCACCGGTAACCGGCGAGTACATCTTCTGGGTCTGCGGCGATGACGAAACCCAGCTTTGGCTGACGACTGACGCCGCCGACTCGCTGAATCCGGCCAAGAAACAGTTGATCGCCTCCGTTCCAGGCTGGAGCAACGCCCGCGACTGGGCCAAGTATCCCGAACAGCAGTCCGCCCCTGTGTCCCTCGAAAAGGGCAAACAGTATTATCTGGAAATCCTTCACAAGGAAGGCACCGGTGGCGACAACATAGGTTGGGGCTGGCAACTTCCCAGCGGCGAACTGGAACGCCCGATGCCGACGTTTTACCTGCAGCCGACGCTCAGCCCGAGTGATCCGACGGTGGTGGCCGGCCCCTATGCCGCGGCGATTGTGCCCTCGTCTCCTGGGGATTACATCACCATTTACGACGGTATGGAGGTCATGCTGTTTGCGGACCTGAATCTGGCGCCTCCCTACACGGTGCAATGGCGCCGGGGTTCCACGGACATCACTGGGGCGAATCAGACTTACCACCGCTTCCGCGCACGGAGCAGCGACAACGGCGTGGCGTTCTCCGTCCGCGTCAATGGCACGCTCTATGGCCCGGTGACCCTTTCGGTGCAAGCGGATAACATTGCGCCGGAACTGGTCAGCGCCACCGTCGCCCCGAGCAATCCCACGCAGATTCGAGTTGCGTTTTCGGAGCAAATCACGGCCGCCTCCGCCACCAGCCCGGGCAACTATGTCCTCAGCAGCGGCGCGGTGCAGAGCGCGCAACTGCAGGCGGACGGGCGCACCGTCATCCTGAATACCGGGTTGCTGGCGCCGGGTGTATTGCATGTGCTCACCATCAACGGCATTCAAGACATGGCCTTGCCCCCGAACACCATTGCCAACACCCAGACCAACTTGCTGATCGCCGACGGCGCCATTTCCTTCCGCGCGTGGGACTTTCGCCCCACCGACCTGCCCACGTTGCGGCGCTGGTCCAATCCCCAGTCCACCGCTTTATCTTACGTGAACGACCTGTTCACCGAGGAGCGGGTGATCACCACCACGAGTTACCAATGGAACCTCGCCCCGGCGCGGGACAACTTCAGCGCCCAGATGATCGGCTACCTCACCGCTCCGGAAACCGGCTACTACAAGTTCGCCATCGCTTCGGACGATCACAGCATCCTCTACCTGGGCACCAGCGATCAGCGTTCCTCGAAGCGGGAAATCTGCTATTACAACGGCTCGACCGGCCAATGGAACATCGGGGCGCAACTGGCCAATCAGCAGTCCGCGCTGATCTGGCTTGAGGCGGGCAAGCAATACTACATTGAGGCCGTCTATCGCGACGGCACCGGCGGCGACGGCGTGAGCGTGTTCTGGCAGACCCCCAGCGGGTCGCCACTGCCCACGGAAAACGCGAGCGTCCAGGCAACCACCCAACCGTTCCTTATCCCCGCAAGTCAGCTCTCCACCTTTGCCAACCCGCCGGTTCCGGGCGGGATTTCCCATCGTACTTGGGACGCGGCCCCCACTGACCTGGCCACGCTGCGAACCTGGTCCAACACCAATTCCGTTGCCCCTTCCTACACCAACGACATGTTCGTCCTGGAGCGCACGGTGACGACGAACAGTTATCCATGGAACTTGGTCCCGCTGCAAGACAACTACCTGGGCCAGATCATCGGCTATCTGACTGCGCCCGAAACCGGCAACTACCGATTCGGCATCGCCTCGGACGACCACAGCATCCTTTATCTGGGTACGACCGATCAGCGTTCCTCCAAGCGCGAAATCTGCAATTACAATGGCTCGACGGGGCGTTGGAACCTGGGTGCGCAAGGCAATCAGTTGTCCGGCACCATTGCGTTGGAGGCTGGCAAGCGTTACTACATCGAAGCAGTTTATCGTGACGGCACCGGTGGCGACGGAGTGACTTTGGCGTGGTTCACGCCAAGCATGGCCACCGCCGGGCAGCCTTTCCCCCCCAATCCCGCGAACAACGAGGCGGCGACGAGGCCTTACATTATTCCTGCGATGTACGTGTCCACGTTTAACACCTACGGCAACGTGTTCCTCACCTCCGACCTTCCGGCCACGGTCATTGCCCCCGAGTCAGCCCAGCCCCGGTTGAGTGTCGTCGCCGACGGCACCCGGCCCTATACCTACACGTGGTATATGAATGGCGAAGTCATCCCCGGTGCCGCCGCCGCCAGCTACACGCTGCCGGTCCTCCGCCCCGCCGACAACAACGCCCAGTTCGCCGTGGTGGTGAGCAATAACTTCAGCAGCATCACCAGCGTGGTGGCCACGCTCACGGTTACGGCAGACACCATGAAACCCTTTGTGGCCTCGGTTGGCAGCCTGTTCAAACAGACCGTCGAAGTGCAGCTTTCCGAACCGGTCGCCACCGCCACCGCCACCGCCACGGCCAATTACCTGTTGTTTACCTCGACGGGCGCGCCGGTGGCCGTCAACTCCGCCACCGTGGATGTCAATGATGCCACGCACATCACGCTGCAAACGGCCGCGATGCCGGAAACGGACGCAATGACGCTGGTGGTCCAGAATCTGGCGGACCTTTCCACCGCCGCCAACGTCATGGACCCAAGCACCAACGCCTTCCGCGCGAACAATTTTGACCTCCTCACCCGCATCAACAACTCGCAGGCCTTCAGCGCCCGGGCAGTGGGAGATCAAATCCTGATGACCGCCGGGGGTAGCGACATCTGGGGCACAGCCGATCAGTTCGCCTTTCTCAGCAAGACGGTCACGGGCAACTTTGACTATAGGATTCAGGGCCTGTCGCTTCCGACGGTGAACCAGTGGTGCAAGATGGGCCTGATGGCCCGCCCCAGCACCGCCGCCGGAGCGCGCAACGCCTTCACCGCATTCACACCGCTGACCCCGTCACAAAACACGTACACTCCGCAAATCCGCGACCTCACGGGTGGCGCCAGCACTTCCTCCGACGCAGCGGGTGTCCCGTTAAACCTCGGACTCCAAGGTGGCGTGGTCGCCCGTCCGACGGTCGTCTATCCTTCCTGGCTCCGGCTCCAGCGCATCGGCGACACGTTCTATTGGTACTACGGAACGACTGGTACGAACTGGACTCTCTGGACCTACTACGATTCGTCCCTCAGCGGGGAAGGCCCCCTGCCAGCAACCCTCGAGGTCGGGCTGGCGCTTACCAGTCACGACACCACGCTGACCGTGGATGGCGTGATGGCGTCCTTTACCGCCGTCAACGATGGCGCGCTGCATTTCACGCTTCAGCCCACGAACTCCACGGTGGTCGAAGGCGGCACGGTCAACTTCTACGCCGCTGCTGGAGGCAGCACACCGTATCTCTATCAGTGGCTCACCAATGGCACCCCCATCGCCGACGGCATCACGACAAACGCAACCCTGACGCTTGCCCGCGTGCCGTTCACGTTCAATGGACTCCAGATCGCCTGTCGCGTCTCCAATCCCTACGGGCAGGTGGTGACCACCGCTAACGCCCTGCTGACGGTCACCCAGGACGGCGACCGCCCCACGGTCCGCTACTACATCACTCCCAAGATCAACATCAACCCCACGGAGGTGAAGTTGCTCTTCAGCGAGTGGATGGACATAACCAGCGCGCAAAACACGGCCAATTATCAGATCACCACCAGCCCGGGTGGAGCAACCCTGAACATCTCCGGCGCCGTGTTGGGCGTGGATGAGCGCACGGTCACTCTCATCACTGATCCGCAAACCCCAGGGACGACCTACAAAGTCGTGGTCAACAACGTGGTGGACCTCGCCTGTTGCCCGCCCAACGCGGTGGCGCCGAACAGCACCGACTACTTCTTCTACGCCGGCGCCGCGCCGCAATACGCGCAGCGTGCGGATGGCTATATCATCATGGAGGCCGAAAATGCCCAGGAGGTGGTGATGGCCGGCGACGGAGACCTGTTTGAACTCCGTACCACCGCCGCCGGTTACTCCGGCTCAGGTTACATGCTCGTACCGAACGGCGCTGGCACCGGCGGCACCGGCGGATCTGGCACCACCCTGTTCGGAACTGGCTCCGCGCTGGTCTTCCATCTGAACATGACCCAGGTTGGACGCCACATCATTTGGGTCCGCGGTTGGAATGAAAACACCGCCACCGCGGGTAACGATGACTCCATCTTCGTGGGCTTTAATGATGCCGTCGGAATCAGCGACCCGTCCACGGACTACATGGTGGGCATGTCCACCGACGTCAACCAGTCGCAACTCTCAGGCTGGCCCGCCGCCGGCTGGCAGTGGCGCAGCGACCGTGCGACCGGGAGCGATCCGCTAACGTTCACCAACACCAGCGCCGGTCTCCATCGCTTCATCATCTGGCAGCGCGAAGACGGCACACTCATTGACAAGATTGTCATTGAGGCGGGCAACCGCGCCGCCGGCAATACGGCCGCCCCGGCACCCGCCACGGCCAACGGCGGCCTCGGCGAACCGGAAACGTGGGATTTCCTTGTCCCGCCACCCAGCGGGCCGACCATCACGATCAGTTCGCCCGTCAACAATCAGGCCTTCCCGGCCAATGCCACCATTCCGATCACCGCAGCGCTTGGTGGTCCGACACCCATCGTGCTGGTTGAATTCTTCCAGGGTACGAACCTCCTTGGCACCGCCACCGCCGAGCCGTTCAGCCTCAATTGGCCTACCGTGCCCGAAGGAATCTACTCCCTGACCGCCCGCGCCACGGACGGTCTCGGGAACCAGACCACGTCCCCCGCGGTGCAAGTCATCGTGGACAGCACCAAGCCGGTGGCTTACACCGTGGGCAGCCTCCACGGCAATGGCATCGGCGTTTACTTCAGCGACCTTAGCGGCGTCGCCGAAGCCAGCGCTTCCGACACGGCTAATTACACCGTCAATGGCGGCGCCATCACGGTCACGTCGGCCACGCTTGAACCGGACCTCCGGGCCGTAATGTTGAGCCTCAGCGGGCCGGTCAGCGGTGCGTTCTCGGTCGAGGTGAAAAACGTAACCGACCGCGGCGCCGGGCCGAACGTGATGGACACCGTCACGCTCCAGAGCACGGTCGTAACGTGGCCCTTCAACCAGGACGTCGGCACGTTCGCGGGCGACCCGCCCGTGTTCACCGATCCGCTCATGTCCGGCTTCGCCCAGGCCATCGGCACGGACGGCTTCTATGTTCGCGCCGGCGGCAGCGATATCTGGAACACAGCGGACGGCATGCACTTTGTTCACCAAACCGTTACGGGTGACTTTGATGTCAAAGTCCGCGTGGACGGTCTGACGCGACCGAACGAGTGGGCCAAAGCCGGCTTGATGGTCCGGGAAGATCTCGATGGCAATTCCCGAAATTATCTGGTGGCCGCCACACCGACCGCCGGACAAAATCTGATTACCATGCAGTGGCGGTTGGTCAAGGGGGCCGCCAGCGCCAGCATCGCTGATGCGTCGCGGCCGCGGCCTTCGCCCATCCCGAACGCCTGGCTGCGCATCACCCGCACCGGCGACGCCCTCGCGTTCTACTGGGGCACCGATGGTGTGAATTGGCTGAGTCTCTACAACGAAACACCGTCGCCCGCCTACCCGGAAACGGTGTACGTGGGCCTGGCCACCACGTCGCATGACAACGGGGTGACGCTGGCCAACACCGCCAGTACCTATTACCGCGACCTCAGCGGCTTGCCGGCCATCAGCCTGCCGGAGTTGAGCATCGGCCTCAGCGGGACCGATGTGGTCATCTCCTGGACTTCCAGCGAGTCCAATCTGGAGTTGTGGGCCACCGAAGATCTCGCGCCTGCCAACTGGCAACCCACGGGGGCCACGCCGGTGGCCGTGGGCGACACCTATACGGTGACCATTCCCCTCACGGGCGTGGATCGCTACTTCCGGCTGGTGCAACCGTAATCGCCATCCGCTGAAATCACCACCGGAGACCGGGTTCGCCCGGTCTCCGTTTTTCTTTGGCGCCAACCGCACCTCGCCAGCGGTTTGACTTTCCGATTGTCCGCCCTACTTTCGTCACGCGATGCCCGAGCCAAAACCGACGCCGGCCATCCGCCTGCGCGGAGTCCGGCACAACAATCTCAAGAATTTCGATCTCGATCTGCCGTTGCACCGGCTGATCGTCATCACGGGCTTGAGCGGTTCGGGCAAGAGTTCGCTCGCCTTCGACACGCTTTACGCCGAAGGCCAGCGCCGTTACATCGAAACCTTTTCGCCTTACGCTCGGCAGTTCTTTGACCGCATGGACAAGCCGCAGGTGGACAGCATCGAAGGCATCCCGCCCGCCATCGCCATTGAACAACGCAACTCCGTCCGCACCACGCGCTCGACCGTCGGCACGATGACGGAGATTTGCGATCACATGAAAGTCCTCTGGCCGCATCTGGCGCAACTGCACTGTCGCGGTTGCGGCCAGCCGGTGCATAAAGACTCACCGCAAAACGTGTGGCAAATTGTTGTAGCCGCCGACGTAAGGAGGCGGACTGGGATAGACGCGACCAGTACTAAAAACCCGCCTCCTCACGTCGGCGGCTGCACAGGTCGGGAAATCCTCATCACCTTCGACCTCCCACTTTCAGACAAACTCCCGCTGGACGAATCGCTGGCTCTGGTGTCCAAGCAAGGCTACCAACGCCTGCTGGTGAACGGCGAAGTCGTGAGATTGGACGAAGCCGGTTCACGCCTCACGCCTCACGCCTCACGCATCGCGACCCTCACCGTGGTCCAAGACCGCGTGAAACTCACCCCCGCTTCTCGCGCCCGTTTTGTGGAAGCCTGCGAACAGGCCTACCATTTCGGCAAAGGCAGGTTGACTGTTTGGAAAATCCATCCTACGTCCTCCATCCTCCATCCTCGCGCGTTTTCAAATCGTCTGCACTGTGCGGCCTGTGACCTTGAATATGCCCCGCCCTCCCCCGCCCTGTTCAGCTTCAACCACCCGCTCGGCGCCTGCCCCGCGTGCAAAGGCTTTGGCCGCACGATCACCATTGATTACGACCTCGCGATTCCCGACCGCTCGCTTACGCTGGCTCAAGGCGCGGTGAAACCGTGGCGCGGCGGCTTCAGCGCCGATTGCCAGCGCGACATGACCAAGTTCTGCAAGGCACGCCACGTCCCGATGAATCTGCCCTTCAATCAGCTTTCCACCGGGCATCAAGAATGGATCATCCAGGGCGAAAAGGATTACGGCATTGACGCAGAACACGAATGGCCGCGCGCGTGGTACGGCGTGAAAGGCTACTTCCGCTGGCTGGAGACGAAGTCCTACAAGATGCACGTCCGCGTGCTGCTCTCCCGTTATCGCGCCTATACCAAGTGCCCGGACTGCCAGGGTGCGCGGTTGAAACCGGAGGCTCTGTTGTATTTGCTGAAGATGGAGGATGGAGGATTGAAGATGGAAAATGCTCCGCGTGTACCGTCGCCATCCTCCATCCTCCATCCTCCATCCTCGCGCCTCACTCTCCCCGCCTTCTACGCTCTGCCGATCCGTGATGCGCTTGACTTGATTGATTCACTGGCCAAGTCACGCATCACGTCTCACGCATCACACGCGCGAGCCAACGACCCAATCCATCACGCGCTGAGCGAAGTCCGCACCCGCCTCGCCTACCTGGACGAAGTCGGCCTCGGCTATCTCACGCTCGACCGTCCCACGCGCACCCTCTCCGGCGGTGAAACCGAGCGCGTCAATCTTACCACCTGCCTCGGCACGCGACTGGTGAACACCTTGTTCGTGCTGGATGAACCTAGCGTTGGCCTGCATTCACGCGACACGGACCGCCTCGTGCGCATTCTTGAAAAGCTCCGCGACACCGGCAACACCGTCGTCGTGGTCGAACACGAAGCCAGCGTCATGCGCGCGGCGGACCAAATTGTGGATATCGGCCCCGGTCACGGCGCGACCGGGGGCGAGGTGGTGTTTCAAGGCTCGTTGCGCGAATTGTTGAAATCAAAAACCTCGCTCACCGGTCAATACCTAAGCGGGCGGAAGCAGATTGAGATACCAAAACGCCGCCCCGTAGGACAGGCGTCGCGCCTGTCTCAAACTTCAATGGCGATTGGTGACAGGCGCGACGCCTGTCCTACGCTAAAGATCGCCAACGCCACGCGGCACAATCTCAAAAACCTTTCCGTTGAGATTCCGCTCAACCGTCTCGTCGCCGTCACCGGCGTCAGCGGCTCGGGCAAGAGCACGCTCATCCGCGACATCCTCCACCCCGCGCTGAACGAAAAGCTCAAAGAGCCAGCCACCACCGTCAAGGCCTCCGACCGATTGGACACTGACACGGAATCAAGTTCAGACGACGCTAACGCCGCGCCTTCCGCTGCGCCTGCCGCCGTGATCAGCGGGCATGAACACTTGGGTAACGTGGTGCTCGTGGACCAATCCGCATTGGGCAAAACGCCACGCTCCAACCCCGCGGTCTATATCGGCGCGTTCGACGACATTCGCGAAGTCTTCGCCCAATCCGAAGTCGCCAAGCAACGCGGGTTAAACGCCAGTGCGTTCAGTTTCAACTCCGCCGTTGGCCAGTGCGAAAAGTGTCGTGGCGCGGGATTCGAGAAGATTGAGATGCAATTCCTGAGCGACATCTTCATCCGTTGCCCGGACTGCAATGGCCGCCGCTATCGGCAGCATATTCTAGAAGTGACGATTGGTAGTCGCGACGCCTCGTCGCGGGATGGTGGCAGCGACGCCCCCGTCGCTTCGCACGCCTCGAACTCAATCAGAAAACATGCGCCGATAACGATCCACCCACCCCAAGGCGACGAGGCGTCGCCGCCACGCTGGTCCATCGGCGACCTGCTCGAAGCCACCGTGGACGAGGCAATTGAATTTCTCGCCTTGTTCGCGGATTCAAAACCCGCCGCGCGCGCCGTCACCAGCCTTAAACTGCTACAGGAAGTCGGCCTTGGTTATTTGCGGCTCGGACAACCGATCAACACACTTTCGGGCGGTGAAAGCCAGCGGCTCAAATTGGTGCGGCATCTGGCGGAGAGCGTTCAACGTAGGACAGGCGTCGCGCCTGTCTCCAATTTCAGTTCCGCGCCTGCTACCCGGTCTTCCGGGGAAGATGGAGACAGGCGCGACGCCTGTCCTACGCTGTTTATTTTCGATGAACCCACCACCGGCCTGCACTTCGACGACGTGCGTGTGCTGCTGAAAGTCTTCCAGCGGCTCGTGGATGCTGGACACTCCGTCATCGTCATCGAGCACAATCTCGACGTGATTAAATGCGCGGATTGGGTGATTGACCTCGGCCCGGAAGCCGGCGACGGTGGCGGACAAATCGTCGCGCAGGGAACGCCCGAGGATATCGTGGCCTGCGCGGCGAGCCACACGGGCCACGCGCTTAAAAGCGTCCTGAACCAACCAACCCAAGGCAAAACATGAAACGCATCATTGGAATCGCACTGCTGGTCGGCGGCATCATCGCCCTCGTCTATGGATTCAAAGCCAAGGACTCCATTGAATCAAAAGTTACCGAAACCTTCACCGGCGCGCCGAGTGACAACGCCAAGTGGCTGCTCATTGGTGGCGCGGTGGCGTCTGCGGCGGGCGTGGGACTGATTCTGATAAAGAAGCCGTGATTTAGCCGGCAGTGAATCACATTCGGCATGTTCAAGGAAACTGACATCTCAACCGCCAACGCCATCTGCATCCACGGTGCGCGCGAGCACAACCTCAAGAATCTCTCGCTTGAGATTCCACGCGACAAATTCGTCGTCATCACCGGTGTGAGCGGTTCAGGCAAGAGCACGCTGGCATTTGATTTGTTGTTTGCCGAGGGCCAGCGGCGATTTCTGGACTCGATGAACGTATATGCGCGGCAGTTCGTGGAGCAGATGGCGCGGCCCGATGTGGATTTGATTACCGGCATTCCGCCCACGGTCAGCATTGAGCAACGCACCACGCGCGGCGGCGGCAAGAGCACGGTGGCAACGGTGACGGAGATTTACCATTTCATTCGCCTGCTTTTCGCGCGGCTGGGAACGCAGTATTGCCCGGATTGCCAGGTCGCGGTTGAACCGCAAACGCGCGACGAACTGGAACGGGCGTTGCAGATCGAGTTGAGGAAGCGCGGTGATTTGACACTTCTCGCGCCCGTGGTGAAAAATCGCAAAGGTTTTCACAGCGACATCGCGGACTGGGCCGCGAAGCACGGCTACAAGGAAATCCGCGCGGATGGAAAGATCTATGACACGAGCAAACCATTCCGGCTCGACCGTTTTCGCGAGCATGATGTGGAAATTGTGGTGGGCGTTGTAGGTGACGACGTCAGGAGTCGGAAATCTCGCAACACATCGGACTCCGACTCCTCACGTCGTCGCCTACAACTCGCTGACGAAGCCCTCAAGCTTGGCCACGGCACATTGTGCGCGTTGGACAATCACAAGAAGCTGACCGTGCATTCCACCGAGCGCGCTTGTCCCAAGTGCAACCGCTCCTTCGAGCCGCTCGACCCGAAAAACTTCAGCTACAACTCCTCGCAAGGCTGGTGTCCGAAATGCCGTGGATTCGGCGAATTGTTTTATTTGCCGGACGTGGAGCGAGGCGCCAATGCAGACTCCATCGAAGAAAGCTGGTGGGGTTGGGCGCAGGAGCGCGAGGTTTGCCCGGAATGCAACGGTGCACGATTGAACCCGCTGGCGCGAGCGGTGCGATTGCATTGCGGAGCGCCGAGCACCGCCTCGGCTCGAAAATCTGCCCGTGCGAAACTGGCCGCGGCGGTGCTCGGCGCTCCTACGATTGATGACTTCTCCACACTCGATGTCGAAGCCGCTTTCGACTTCATCCGCGAATTCAAGTTCACGGGCCGTGCCGCCGAGGTCGCCCGGGACATCATCCCCGAAATTCGCGAGCGACTGAAATTCTTGAACGAAGTCGGCCTTGGCTACCTGCAACTCGGGCGCGGCGTGCCGACGCTTTCCGGCGGCGAAGCGCAACGCATCCGCCTCGCGGCGCAGCTTGGCTCGAACTTGAGCGGCGTGCTTTACGTGCTGGACGAACCAACCATCGGCCTCCACGCGCGGGACAATGAGCAGTTGCTCGACGTGCTGCAGAAGCTTCGCGCGCGGGGCAATTCAGTTGTCGTGGTGGAACACGACGAGGACACGATGCGCCGCGCGGATCACATCATTGACCTCGGTCCGGGCGCCGGCGTGCATGGCGGACAGGTCGTGGCTAGTGGCACTTTGGTGGAATTGGCCAAGCATAAGGATTCCGTCACCGGCCAGTGTCTGCGCGCGGAGAAAAAGTTCCCCGCGCGCGGTATGCGCCGAGCCGTAGCTGCGAACGTGAGTTCGCGGCAAACTGGAGCTTCAAAGAGCCGCGTTCTCACGAACGCAGCCACGAACCGCCGGCTCACCCTGCGCAATGCGGCAGTGAACAATCTCCAGGACCTCACGGTCAACATTCCTCTGGGACGACTGGTGCTGGTCACCGGAGTCAGTGGTTCCGGCAAAAGCACGTTGGTCCGGGAATGTCTCCTGCCCGCATTGCAGTCCGCGTTGGCAAGGAAATCTCCTCGCCGAGGTTCACGCATCACGCATCACGCATCACGCATCACCGGTCACGAATCGCTCAAAGCCGTTTACGAAGTGGACCAATCCCCCATCGGCCGCACGCCGCGCTCGATTCCCGCGACCTACGTCGGCTTCTTTGACGACATCCGCGCGCTGTTCGCGCAAGTGCCCGAGGCGCGGATGCGCGGTTATTCGGCCAGCCGGTTTTCCTTTAATAGCGCACAGGGCCGTTGTCCCGAGTGCGAGGGTGCGGGCCAGATCAAACTGGAGATGAACTTCCTGCCACCGGCCTTCGTGCGCTGCGAGACCTGCAACGGCACGCGGTTCAACCGCGAAACTCTCGACATCGAATACGGCGGCAAGACCATCGCGCAGGTACTGGATTTGTCAGTGGAGGAAGCGATGGCGTTTTTCTCGAGCGTGCAGAAAATCAAACGCGCCCTCGAAGCTTTGCACGATACCGGGTTGGATTACCTCAAGCTCGGCCAGCAAAGTCCGACCTTGAGCGGCGGCGAAGCGCAACGGGTGAAGCTGGTGACGCATTTGTTGACCGGATTAAAACCCGCCCCTGACTCACGCATCACGCATCACGCATCACGCGCCTCGAATCTATTTATCCTCGAAGAACCCACCATCGGCCTTCACATGGCGGACGTGCGGCGGCTGGTGGAGGTTTTGCAGCGGCTGGTGGACGCCGGACATTCGGTCATAGTCATTGAGCACAACCTGGATCTGATCGCCGAAGCGGATTGGGTGATTGATCTCGGACCGGAAGGCGGCGAAGGCGGCGGACGAATCGTGGCGGAAGGCACGCCGGAGGATATTGCCCGGAACAAGCATTCGCACACAGGAAGGTTTCTTCGCGGGATACTGAAACGGTAGGAGCGCCGGTCTCCGACCCGGTTCGATGCGGTCTGATTTGAAACACGCCGGATCGGAGATCGGCGCTCCGTTAGCGATTCAATTTGCGGCATTCGTTTTTTCGAGATTACCCTGCGCCCGTGAGCGATCCCTACGAGGAAATCCTGGCCGGCGATATCACCCTGCGCCTCCCGCCCGGTGCGCGGCATGAACTGGTTTTGGTCCGCCTGCAAACGGCCTTGCGCACCAGTCTCGCGTACTCCTCAGTCGCGCGGTTGCTTGAACCCCGAGCGCAGGTTCGCGTGAGTCCCACGAATACGCTTCGTCCTGATCTTGCGCTCGTGACTGCGGCGACCGGCAAATTATGGCTGGCCGCGGAAATCGTCAGTTCCGACGATCACCGCACCGACACGGTGATCAAGAAGCAGATTTACGAGGACATCAAGGTGCCACGGTTGTGGATGATTGATCCACGTTATGACAATGTGGAAGTCTATCACTGCGGCGTCTACGGACTGGCGCTCAAGTGCATTCTGGCCGGGCGCGAGCAGTTGACCGAATCGCTGCTGCCAGAATTTGGACTGGTGGTGGCGGAGTTGTTTGCACCATCAACCGCAGTTTGATTCCGACGGGTATGCTCATGCTTTGCCGATCCCAGCCGCGCTCGGAAAGGATGGCTCGAGCAGCTACTTGCTTTGGGAGGTTAACCAAGATAGAAGCACGGTCAAACAAACCATGAACAAGTGCGAGACAGCATACCGCAAGACGTTCAATGCGTGGACCGCTGGCAAATACGGCGTCGCGCTGGAACTCTCCCGTAGGTTTCTCCACGATTTCCCGGAACATGATCTCGGGTGCGTGCTGACGGGAATCATTTTCTACGAACTGGCCCGCTATCATGAAGGGGAACAGGTATTAAGAAGAGCCATTCGAATCCTCCCACGCGAACGCCAGCACTACGCATTTCTTCAAATGGGCGACCTGCACAGCCACCGAGGCGACTACAACAAGGCGATCACGTGGTTTCGCAAAGCCCTAAAACTTAATTCTGGCTATACCCGGGGATATATTGACCTCGGCAAACTTCTCGCCAAAAAAGGACGACCCGGGCGTGCGGAAGCCTGCTTTCGCAAGGCCGTGCAATGCGCTCAAGGTCCTCTGGATGATGCATATTTGAACCTCGGCCACACGCTTCGCGCGCAGGGACGCTATTCGAAGGCGGTCCAATGTTTTAAGCGAACGTTGGAGTTAAACCCGGATAACAAGGAGGCGATGGTCGCGAAAAAAGATGTCGAAAAGGCCATGGAAGTTTTGTCCGGTGACTCCGCAAGTTTTGCCAAAGCGCATGATTTTAACAGAGGTTGGCGAGAGATTTCGCGCGCTTATGACAAAGACCATTTCAGCCATACCATCGAGCTTGCGAAACTCTTCCTGGCCCAATTCCCGGATTTTCACGTGGCTTGGGTCTGGTACGGACATTCACTCTATCGTGTTGGGCGGTACTCCGAAGCGTTACGCGCTCCGCGGCGGGCTTTGCGCCTGTTCGGGACGAACCGCCGTCATTTGGTCTTAGCCGAATTCGGGCATCTCCACCAAGAAATGGGGAATTTCCGGCAAGCCGAGTATTGGTACCGCCAGGGGATAGCAACTCGCAATCTCCGCATGAATTGTCACATTTACCTCGGAATATTGTTGGCCAAGGCAGGCAGATTTCGGGAGGCAGCGGCAATGCACCGCAAGGCGACTTGTCGCAAGGAAGGCTGTCCTGATGAGGCGTACCTCAACTTAGGTTTGGTGCTCCGAGCCCAAGAACGTTATGAGCAGGCGCTTGCTTGCTTCCAGAAGGCATTGGAAATAGATCCGCACTACAAAGAAGCAAAGAAGGCCATTACTGATGTTAAGCAGGCCTTGGAGCTTCGAATGTTGGGCGGGGCACCCAGGCATTCTGTCACAGCCGCACCCAGACGTACACATTGTTCAAAGGCACAAGCCGGCAAGAAGGCAGAATTTCAAGGGTGAATGTTTTTGACCAATATCGAGTTGCCCCCTGGAACCGGGGCGTTAGCATGGCCGTCAGCACAGTCAAAAGATTCCGGCACAATAGAGTCGAAGCAGAAGCACTGTCTGGAATCCTTTTCACCTCAAGGCCATGAGCTACCAAGAGGATTGCACACTGAGTTTCCTCAAGGGAACCCCCGCAGGTTGCGTTTGCGCGAAAGGAAACAATGGCCATTGGATGTTGGCCGTTTGTGGCGTATTGACCACGAGACTTCAGCGGTCTAGGGTTGATCGCAACGGCGGATGAATTACCTCCGCCTCAAACAAGTCTGCAATAGGGTTAAGCTATGAAAAGCAATGGAAGTCTCCTCTCTGAAATGCCTCGTCGTGAATTTCTCCGCCGCACCGCACTCGGCGTCGCGGGTCTGACCGCCAGCGCCGGCTTTGCGCGCCTGGCCACCGCCGCCAGCGCCAAAATACCGGTCGGTGTGCAGCTTTATTCCGTCCGTGAACAGTGCGCCAAGGATTTGCCCGGCACGCTGGCGGCGATTGCGAAGATGGGCTACAAGGGCGTCGAGTTCGCCGGCTACCACGGTCGCAGCGCGAAAGATTTGCGGAAGTTACTCGATGATCTCGGACTGATCACGTGCGGCACCCACACCCCCTACGAATCCATCCTCCCGGACAAACTGGCGGAAACCATCGAGTTCAACCGCATTCTTGGGAACAAATTCCTCATCGTCCCGTGGATGCAGGGCAAGACCAAGCAGGACTGGCTCGACAAGGCGAAGCAACTCAATGAAGCGGTTTCCAAGGCGAAGGCGCAAGGCATGTGGGTGGGGTACCACGCGCACGCGCATGATTTCCATTTGATTGACGGCGAGAGCGCCTGGGACATTTTCTTTGGCAACACCAAGCCGGAGGTCGTGATGCAACTGGACACCAGCAATTGCCATGAGGGCGGCGCCGATCCAGTGGCCGTGCTCAAGAAGTATCCCGGTCGTGCCATCACCATTCATCTGAAAGCCAATGGCGGCGGTCCGGAAGCCGTGATCGGTGAGGACAAAGTGGACTGGCAGGGGGTCTTTACGTTCTGTGAAAGCAAGGGCGGGACACAATGGTACATTGTCGAGCACGAGAGCAGCAAAGATCCGCTGGATGCGGTGAAACGCAGCTTCGCCGCACTTAAGAAACTGGGTAAAGTGTGACGCGCGCTTTGGGGTTAAGTTGCCGCAGTAAACTGCCGCCATCTGGCAATTCAAGAAACTGACATTATGAAATCCAAAATCAACCGTCGTCATTTTGTGCGTTTGTCCGTCGTCGCCGCTGCGGCGGTGCCGGCGGCATTTACCGTCAAGGGCCAAACCACCCCACCCCAGTCTGCCCGGCGCGCCGCGCCTGACTCGGAAGAACTGACCCATTACCAGATCGGCCCGCACATCTGGCTGCGCTGGAACAATGAACCGCTCACCAGTTACCGCGCGCATCCGACCCAAAAATATCCCTACTTCTTCCCGGTCTTGGGGCCGGTTTCCGGGTTGTCGTTGACCTCGGAATCCTCCCTGCCGTGGCCGCATCATCGTTCGCTATTCTTTGGCTGCGACCAGGTCAACGGCGGCAACTATTGGCAGGACACCTTGGAGCGCGGCCAGGTTATCTCCAAGGGACCGAAAGTAGCCGAGGCCACGAAACGTTCGGCGGTGATCGTGGATGAATGTGAGTGGAAACGGCCCGGTCAGCCGGTGCAGATGACCGATCAACGGAAATTCACTCTTACGATAAACAGCCCACGCCTGCGGATCATGGATGTCGAAATCAAGTGGAGCGCCGTGGTGGACGTAACCATTCAGAAGACCAACCACGCGTTGTTCGCCATCCGCGTGGCGAACGACCTCTCTCCGTGGGGCGGTGGGCGGTTGGTTTCCAGCGAGGGCCTGGAGGGCGAGCCACAGACCTTGGGCAAACCGGCGCGCTGGTGCGCGTTCTACGGCAAACGCACGCAGGCCAAGGGCGAACCCGTGGAAGGAATCGCGTTGATGGATCACCCCAAGAGTCCGTGGGCGCCGTGCCCGTGGTTCACGCGCGATTACGGCAACATCTCGCCGATGCCATTCAACTGGTTGAAGGAACCTTGGCGACTGCCCGCCGGCCAATCCGTTCTACTGAGACACCGCGTCGTCATGTTCGCTGGCGATCCGCAGGAGGTCGGTCTCGACAAGTTGTATCAAGACTGGATCGGGATCTGACGCACTGGTTTAACTGCGTACGCTTTGAGGCTGACTGTCTGCGCCTCGCACGGCGAGGCGAACTCTGGGCTGCGGTTGATCAGGCTTTCAACCACTGCGCAGGCGCTCGGAGGGCGCGGGGATTTTTGCGTTGGAAATGTTGCGTGCCAAAGTCGTCAACTTCATGAAAACATATACCTTCCCAAGTCAGGTGCTTGCCGGTCTGCTATTGGCCACCTCCGCCATCTCGGCAGACCAGATCTTGTTTCACTTTGCCCCCCAGACAGACCTGACACACCTGCGAACGAGCGACGCGGTCGTTGCGGTCGTGCAGACCGACACCGGCACGATGTTGCGATTCACCACCGGCACGCAGCAGCGTTGGCCGGGCGTCACTCTACCCGCGCCTGGTGAGCACTGGAACTTGTCAACCTTCGCGGATGTGGTGGTGCAGGTGCGGAATGTGGGCACCAACCGCGCCACGTTGAATTGTCGCGTGGACAATCCCGGCGCGGACGGCACCAGGAACTGCGTCAATGGCTCGCTGACGCTCAACGCCGGCCAGCGCGGCACGTTGCGCGTTTCTCTGCGTCGCGCCAGCGATGACACTTTGGGCGGGAAACTGTTCGGCCTGCGAGGGTATCCCGTGTCGGCCGGCGGACCGGGCACGGTGAACGCGTCGAACATCACCCAAATCCTGTTGTTCGTGAATCAGCCCAAGGAAGTTCACGTATTCGAGATTGGCCAGGTTCGTGCCAGCGGCAGTTACACGCCGCCCACGGCCTGGATCACGGATGCCGATCTTTTCTTTCCACTGATTGACACGTTCGGCCAGTACAAACACAAGGACTGGCCCGGCAAGGTTCATTCGCTGACCGAGCTTCAGCAGCGCCGCGAAACCGAGGCGCGAGAACTCGCCGTGCAGCCCGGGCCAAAAGATTGGAACCAATACGGTAGCTGGGCCAACGGACCTCAGCTTCAAGCCACCGGTTTCTTCCGCACGCAAAAGCACAATGGCAAATGGTGGCTCGTGGACCCCGAAGGCCGGCTGTTCTTCTCTCATGGCATTGATTGTGTGCGCCTGATGGATCTCACGCCCATTGAAGAACGCGCTCATTGGTTCGACGACTTCCCCGGCGCTCAGGATGAGTTTCGGCAATTTCTGTCGAAAGGCTACGCGCTCAAGGGACATTACGCCGGGCGCTCGCCACAATCCTTCGCCTTCTCCTCGGCCAATTTGAAACGCAAATACGGCCCCGACTGGCGAATCACGTATGCGGAGGTGATTCATCTCCGTTTGCGCAGTTGGGGGCTCAACACCATCGCCAACTGGTCGGATTCCGCAGTGTTCCTCATGCGGCGCACGCCTTACACGGACAACATCGGCTCGGGCGGCACGCGGCACATCGAAGGCAGCGAAGGTTATTGGGGCAAGTTCCCGGATGTGTTTGATCCCAGCTTTTCCAACAGCCTGCACCGCGCAATGGCGGGGAAACGGAACACCAGTGCGAATGATCCCTGGTGCATCGGCTATTTCTCCGACAACGAAATGTCGTGGGGCAATGAGAGTTCCCTGGCTTTGGCGGCGCTGAGGTCGCCGCCGGATCAGGCCGCCAAGAGTGAATTCATCGCGGACTTGAAAGCCAAATACGAAGACATCGAGAAATTGAACGCGGCTTGGGGCACGACCCACACCTCCTGGGACGCGCTGCTCGAAACTCGCAACGCTCCGGACGAATGGAAGGCGCGCGCTGATCTGACCGCATTCTACACCAGGTCGGCTGAAACTTACTTTCGAACTGTGCGTGATGCGATCAAGGCCGTTGCGCCCCACCAACTTTATCTGGGCTGCCGTTTCGCGTGGGTGAATGACCTGGCGGATCTGGCCGCGGGCAAGTATTGCGACGTGATCAGTTACAATCTTTACCAGCGCAGCGTGGCCGAATTCAAGAATCCGAGCAGTGACAAGCCGCTGATCATCGGTGAATTTCATTTCGGCGCCCTGGACCGCGGCATGTTTCACACCGGATTGGTGCCCGTGGAGAACCAGGCCGCCCGGGCGCAGAGTTACAAGGACTATGTGCTTGGCGCCTTGAAGCATCCACAGTTTGTCGGCACGCATTGGTTTCAGTGGATGGACGAACCCACCACGGGCCGGGTTTACGACGAGGAAAATTATCAGATCGGTTTCGTGGACATCGCCGACACCCCTTACGCCGAGACAATCGCGGCCAGCCGCGAAGTGGCTCGCCTGCTTTACCAACAACCATGAAGCAATCATGACAGGAATCACCACCAAGTCCTCGCCGAGCGACAGACCAATCCCCCGTCAGGGCCTGCTCTTGATCCTTCTGCTGCTTACGCCGCTGAAGCTTTTTGGTGCAGCCCAGTGGGACAATTACTCGGACACCTGGGTCGCCACCGATGCTCTGGGCCGGGCCGTGCCAACTTATCCCGAAGTCCCCGCGCCACGCGGCGACCGCACGGTGGGCATTTTTTATTTTCTATGGCTCGGCGAACACATCCAAGGCGGCCCGTTCGATGTGACAAAGATTCTGGCCGCCGATCCAGACGCGATGCAGAAGCCCGACAGCCCGCTATGGGGGCCGCTGCACGCGCCGCATCATTGGGGTGAGTCACTGTTTGGCTACTACCTCACGAACGACGATGGCGTTCTCCGTAAACACGCCCAAATGCTTGGTGACGCCGGGGTGGATGTGGTCATCTTCGATGTCACCAACCAGATCACTTACCGCGATTGGTATCGCGCTCTGCTGCGCGTCTGGGCGGACATGCGACGTTTGGGCAACCGCACGCCACAGGTTGCCTTCCTCACGCCGTTCTGGAGTCCGTCCAAAGTCGTGCGTGAATTGTGGCGCGATCTTTATCAACCCGGACTGCATCCTGACCTGTGGTTTCGCTGGGAAGGCAAGCCGCTGATTCTCGCGGATCCGGAACTCATCTTCACCGGCGAAGAAAATGCGCACCAAAAAACACCTGCGGAACTTCAATCCGGCCATACGCTCGGTCAAAGCTTCACCAGTGAGCGCATGTTGCTTGCCGTGAATGCGCGATTCGCCACATGGCACACCACGACCAGTGCGGTGACGTTGACTTTGCGCAGCAACGGACCCGCCGGTGAACTACTGCTTTCGCAACGATTTCAGAATGTGGGCGATAACAACTGGCTTCGGTTGAAGTTCCAGAAACCGCTGCCACCCGGAACGTATTATCTCGAAGCCTCTGAGTCGAAAGGCCGCATCGGTTGGTGGAGCCATACGGAGGAGAAGTTCAACCGCGGCACAGCGTTTACTGATGGCGCAGCCACCGCTGGTGACCGAACCTTGCGCCTCACGCACACGGATGCCGACACGCAATCCATGCTCGAGTTTTTCACCTTCCGCGCGCCGCAGCCGGATTACTTTCGCGGCCAGACCAAACCGGACATGTGGAGCTGGCTTGAAGTTTATCCCCAGCACGTCTTCACCAATTCCGCCGGCCAGAAGGAACAGATGTCGGTTGGCGTCGGCCAGAACGCCGTGAAAGGCCGGCTCGGTTCCATGAGCGAGGCGGGTGCGCATGGTCGCAGCTATCACCAAGGTGCAACTGATTCGCGCCCAAACGCAGTTCGTTACGGTCACAACGTAACTGAACAATGGAAACGCGCCCTGGCGGAAGACCCGCGCTTCATCTTCGTCACCGGCTGGAACGAGTGGATCATGGGTCGCTTCGCCGAGTTCAACAGCATCAAACTGCCGGTGATGTTCGTGGACCAGTTCGACCAGGAACACAGCCGCGACATCGAACCCATGCGCGGCGGGCATGGTGATGATTACTACTACCAGCTCGCCAGCCACGTGCGCCGCTACAAGGGCGCGCGTCCCCTGCCCCTGCTCACGCCCGGCCGCATCGAGATTGATGGCCGCTTCGATGACTGGCGCGCGGTGCAACCGGAGTTTCGCGACACCCTCGGCGATCCCGTCCGTCGCGAACATCGCGGCTGGGACCCCAAGGTCACCTACCGCAACGACACGGGGCGAAACGATATCGTGGCGGCGAAATTCAGTTGGGACCCACAGACCGCATGGTTTTATGTCCGCACCCGTGAGCCGATCACTCCGCCGCAAGGTACGAACTGGATGCTGCTGTTCCTCGACCTGGACACCGACACCAAGACCGGCTGGCTTGGTTACGATTTCGTGATCAATCGCACCGGCACCGGCTCACTGGAACGAAATAATGCCGGGAAGTTCGCGTGGAAATCCGAGGGTGAAGTGCTCTGGCGAAAGGAGGGAAATGAACTGGAGCTGGCTGTTCCCTGGACGGCGCTGGGTTTGAAATCCCCGCCCGCCTCTCTTGACTTGAAATGGGCGGACAATTGCATCGCGGCGGGCGACTGGACCGATTTTACCCTCAACGGCGACGCCGCGCCGAACGACCGGTTCAACTATCGCGCCGGCTTGCAACCAGCGTCCAGCTTCTCACTGCCCGGCGGGAAACCCGCCGGTACAAACTAGCCGCCCGGGAAAATCACGGGCGGCTTGGCGACAACCCGGCTCCGGAGCGCGAAACGAGTTGCTCCGTCGCCTTTGGGATGAACTTACAATGAGTCCGGGCGTCCGGCGGTTACGATCTCAACCTTGGTGGGCGTGAGTTCGAATTTACCGTCCGCGGTCTTGATCGTACCGGTGGCCTTCACCTGTTTACGTTCGGAGCAAAGCTGCTTGCCGAGTTTCTTGGTTTCCTCATTCTCTTTAAGGTAATAGGTGACATCCTGGCCTTCGCCCGCCACGGTAACAGTGATTTGACATTCATTGCCGATCTTGAACTGGCATTTGGCGCAGGCTCCCTCCCCGGTAATGCTGACACGAGTGCCAGCAGAATCGGCGGTCAAGCTGTACGCGCAGGCCAGTCCCAGAGCGACCAACGCGGCAAGAGTCTTTTGCTTCATGTTTGTGTCCTTCTTTGCTTCATAGGTTCTGCCGCCGAATCAGGGACGAGCGCCGACGAAATCTGGTTTCATGGGTTCAGCGCCCGGCGTTTGGTTGCCCATGCTTCATTTGCACGTTATGACCTAACACTGTACACCTTCGTTCGCGGGAGAGCAAACTGGTAGTGGGACTATACCTACTGGCGAACCCTTTGCTAAAGGCATCCAACCCCGGGTGCTCCGCCCCGGAAACACCCGTCCGCTCACCCTGACGGTGCCTTCACACTTCCGCCGGTTGAGCCAGCAACGCCTGGATTGTTGTCAGCAGGCGCTGCACGTCCAGTGGCTTTTCCATCAGCAGGCGTGCGCCAGCCTCCGCGGCGGGGAACTGTTGGTTCGCTTGTCCCGTCATGACAATGACCGGCAGTATCGGGTGCTCGCTCACGATGTGCTCGAATATCTGCCAGCCATTCTTGACACGCAGCCCGAGGTCGAGCAGCAGTTGATGCCAGCCGCAAAACCGTGAAAGCGCGGAATCTCCTAAACGAGAAAACCTTCCATCTGGTCAATGGCTGCCAGATTGTGATCGAGAACCGCACTGGCGCCAGATTGCAGGGGCTGAGGATGGGGTACTGCTCGTCAACCGAATCGGTCGCGAGGATTCCGCACGCGAGTCCGACGGCGACCAGACCGCCCGCGTGAACGACTAGTCACGTGCATCCCGAGTCAAAAGGTCCGTAGAAATTCGCCTTAGTCCCTTTATGAGAAAATGTCGTGCAAAGTGCGCAACATTTTCAGGCGGCAGCCAACGCCGGCAGCAGCAAATGTTCTTTGAGTTTCAAGCCCGCCAACAGTAGGCGTTGACCGAAACTCGTGGCGTAATATTTGT